>JAKSKZ010000001.1 GCA_024401475.1 Paludibacteraceae bacterium
AAAAACACTTCTTAATGGATATTTTCGTTTCCCTGCTTGCACATCTACAAATTTTTCTATAATTTCCCACTGATTATCGGTGAGATTTGTTGGGTAATTGTTCATTTTCTTTGTTTTTTGTCACTATAAAGATATGAAAAATTATCCACTTATCAAACTGATAATCAATATTTTATTAAATATTCGACTCGTTTTTTGAGTCTTATATAAAAGATTTTAGACTTAATTTAAACAATTTCTAAATATGATTTCATGTTTATATAGTCCAAATATCCAATCCTAATATATTGAATATAAGGATTATCTGTTCTATTTCTTAATTCTATTACAATTAAACCTTCTGGAGATTTTACCTCGTATTGTAAAAAAGTCCTTCTTCTGTGAGTTGCTTTTTCGATACTTCTTTTTTTACAACTTTACTACCATATTTGAACTCATAATCATCTACAAGTTTCGTGTATGTTTCTATTATAGAAATAAAGTCGTCACTATCATCAGAAACTGCATTACAGGCAAATACGATATTTGTTTTTGTTGAATATTGCATGGTTATATCACATGGCATATTTGCAAATTTACCTCTATAAACGCGTGCGCCAGGTCCTTCTGTTTTGTTTTTGGGGCTAATTCTAAAACCTTTAGTGAGTAGTTTGGAATTAAAACTTGTAATAGTTCCATCAATTGGTAGTCCCATAAATTTTAAATGTTGAGCAGAAATTGACAAGGATATACAAGAAATAAGGATGAAAAGAAAATACTTTTTCATTAGTAATGTATGGATATTAATAGAATAAAATTATTTTTCAACAAATTTACAAATAATCCTTATCTACATATTGTTATATTTAACAATTTGTTAAGTAAACCTTATATTTTTAATATTATACATTATATTTATATATATGACAACTCTACTTATCATTCATGCTAAAATTGGGGATTTGTCTTGAATGATTTTTGTAAAATTTTAATTGTTATAAGCTATCCATGCGTTTAATTTCATAGGATATGTAAATTATTGGCAACAATTAACCGTTAAAAAAACAAAATTTCGATTGCAACTCTTCAGTTTTTTATTTCATCTCTAGTGCTTGCATACAGTTGTATGTTGACAGCCACTTATATTATATACAAAGAACTAAAATACATTTGTATGCAGAAATTAGAAGATAAAGACTATCTTAGGCTCTTTGCGCAGAGAGTACGAATGCTCAGAGAGGAGCAAGGAATCTCGCAAGAAAAGCTTGCGGAAAGAGCAGAGCTACATCGTACCTACATTGGTATGGTGGAAAGACTCGAACGTAATCCATCACTCGTTTGCATTCACAAGATTGCAAACGGTTTAGGCGTAGATGTAAAACAATTATTTTAATCCTCAATATTTAAGATTTATGGCAAAACATGACCAAATACCGAAAGCTGTAGATACCAAGATCTACAAAACTGGTCAGACACGTGGCGCTGATGACGATGTAATTTTTCAAAATCGTGTTTCGCGTAATAGTACGGTTCTGATTCCGTATAAAGATTACACTTTATGCAAGAAGGCACCATCAAATCTTGGAAAGTACGAAAATGGATTTATTGTTTTGATAAAGCCTAAAGAATACTTTGACAAAAACACAAAATTTGATCTTGCAAAAGAGAAATTAGTGCTAGGCGAGAACCTCTTGGTATTTTATGAAACAAGAGCTCAATGGAAAGATTATCCAATTCTAAAAGATTGGAAGCCTGCTTCTTCAAGACAAAACCCTTTGAGGGGGCAATACGTTGCTCGCATTCCTGCAACAACATCAGAAGGAGAGTCAAAAATTATTGAAGGATTCACTACTTCTCAAATGAAAGGTGCCGGCATTCGTGTTTACGAATATGCTGATGACGCCACAATTAAAGCATGCAAAATTCAACTGGAATATCTTTTCTGGTCATGCAAGGATATTGACATTCTTATCAAACAAAAAGGTTTAGATAGAGAACAAGTTAATAAGCGCATATCATTCATTAAAACAGAAGCCACAAAATTGAAGTTGGATGATCATGAGAAATTAGTTAAAGCACGTATTGTTGATAAAGACGGATATACAATATGTCCATTATGTTTGAAGCATATATCTGCAATAGGTTTCTGTGATAGAATTCAACAGGCTGAAGGTCGTGAGGTACCAGATCTTACAGTAACAGAAGTGAGTTTATTCCACATCCAAGAATTAAGGACTGGTGAATACAATCATAGACCTTATAATCTTGGATGGGGACATCATCATTGTAATGTGGTTGTAAAAGATGCAGGAATACAACCAACTTTAGATTGGATGAAAGAAGTACTCAAACGAAACAATATGCTCTAAAAAATTTTAACAAGAAGCACTGGCAAAATCAAATAATGTCTGTGCTTCTTTCTTTTTTGCACTACCTTTCATGAGTGCTTGTCCAGATACATTTGTGTCAAGTGGTAGTTCCTTAACCATGGCTATCCTATTAGCAATTGACTCACACCAAGATTTATCTATTTCTATACCTATACTTCTTCTATTCGTCCTTAAAGCAGCAATTCCTGTGCTGCCAGAACCTGCAAAACAGTCGAGCACAATATCGCCTTCAAAAGTGGTAGCCTTTATGCAGTGCTCTAGCATTTCAATAGGTTTTTCTGCGGGATGTTTTCCTTTGTATTGTTTTACAGAAGGAAATGTCCATATGTCAGTAAACTCAACATTGGCATTTACCTCGAATGGTCTTATTGCATCTTCATAATCTGGAAGATTTACGCCACATTGACATTCGGCGAAAACGGATTGCATTTTTGCATATTGTTCTCTACTTGGAATGTTTCTTCCAGTCTCCCAATTTGAAACAGCGCCACCATGATTTACGCTACCATATGCACCCGTTCTTTCTGTCAGTTCATGTCCTGACAAATGACAGGCAGTACGTGTTTTCTTAAGCAAATCACCAAAATAAGAGCGATTTAGATTTCCTTCAACAGCTGGTTCAAAGAAAATTATTCTTTCAGATTGAGGATACCATTGTCTAAGTGCCTCTTTCTTCATTTTTCCTTTCCAACCATCATATCCTGGCTCGTTTGGCTTCGTCCATACAAGATGCGAAAGGATGTTGAATCTTTTGGCAAGCATTATATGCAATTGAGACTCCATTGCAGAAGAACAAAACATGAATATTGAACCATTAGGCTTTATTATTCTCTTCCATTCGATAGAGAACAACTCCATCCAGTTTATAAAGTCTTCATCCGTTGCGAAAGATTTGTCATTCACAATATTCTCTTTTTTTGTACTATGATATGGAGGATCTGTAAGAATAAGAGATACAGAATGATCTGGAATCAATTTTAACGCATTTATTGAATCCTCATTTACCACAATGGCATTTTCATCTTTGTAAAGAGTAAGTGGGGATAGAGCGTTTTGAATATTTTGGAAATCAGTATTTCTACTCATTATAATAATTTTAATATTTGTTAATTTGTTCTTGGTCTGCAATTAAATCCTTTAGATCAACATTTAATATCTGGGATATTTGTAGCAGAGTTTCCAGATTAGGCTGCGTACGATTACAAACATACGAATTAACCGAATTGAAACTCTTATCAAGCTTCTTGGCAAGCCATGTCTGCGAGATGCCTTTCTCGTCAAGGACTTCTTTTATACGGTTTAACTTCATAATTATATCTTAAAATTTTGTGCAAAATTATACAATCTATCTGGGTATTCCAAAATTTTAGGAATTATCTTGAAGTTTTTTATAGATTTTTATCGCTATGAAGAGAAAATGTACTAAGAAGCTGTTTAAATTTAGTGGAAAATTTTGTTAAGGATCAAAAAGCAGAAGGCTAATTGAATCATTGCGACAGAAGAATCAGAGTAAAATTCGTAATCAATAGTTAGTCTTCTAAAATTTTCTGAAGCTGCGGAGATTAAATCCTATAAGCGTGTCGTTGTCACTGATCCAGCTAAATTTGATGACACAAATCGTATTTTGACGGACACCAATTTCAAACCTGTTTGGTCAGAGAATAATACAGTAGTTACTGTTGAACCTACATTTCATGGGGTTTCCAATTCTGCTGACGATGTTTTGGATATGATTTTGGAAAAGAAAGGCTATTCATACACTGCATTCATGAAGGACGGATCTTCTATTCATGTTAAGCATTAAATGACTTATAGCATTCAAATGGAGACTCCCCTAATCGATTTGGTTAGGGAGAGTTTTCCTAAAAAAAACAGAAAGCCTTTCTTGAAAGTTTATGAGTTACAGTCTAAACTATTCCGACAGAGCGAAGTCAGACCTGCCTATCTCACTTCACAACGGCACGCACGCCAATTCCAATATCACGTGAGTTTTGAGAATCCCAAACGATTTGTTCATCTAAATAATGAATGATATATGCCATTGATTCCTCTTGACTAAGCGAAGATGACCAATAGTTACCGTATCTTCCAATGCCATGGGTGTTGTTCTTTTCTCTCAGCCGTATTCCATTGGCGGGCAAGAATATGGAGTTCCCGTTAACCTTTGAAATTCCTATGTTTCCATTTATGCCACTGCCTCCAAAATCTTTGACCCACTTCCATATACAACCGTCAAGCAGTTCTTGCTGTTCTTCTTTGGTAGGCGTCCTCCACCCCTCGCCCCAGTTCACAGTTGCGGCATCGTCCTGACTTTCCAGTTCAGTTTTGTTATCTATGGAACCAACCGTGTTAGTTCTCACATATTTGTAGAGTGTTGAAAACGAATTATTTTCTCCTTTACACCATTTATAGGTTCCAAAATTGTATATTTCCTTCGGCTGGCTTTCGCCCCAAGCGAAGTAGTCGCCGTATTCGGTTGGCTTGGTGGCACCCACATTGTAGGTTGCCCATTTCACACTCAAGCCAAGGTCAACGTAGTCGTAACCATCCACTTGCCCACTTGTGGTAACATCGTTTGGAACAAGAACACATCCAACGACACCAACCATCATCATCAGTGCATATATGATCTTTTTCATACTTCTTTTCAAGATATAAAATTTCCGTCTTTTGTTCTTTTAGCAACTATAAAAGCCAATCTTACGACCTCGTCACATTCTTCACGCCTTTAATGGCCTTCACCTTCTTTATCAATGCCTCCAAATCTTTAGAATCGTTGACCAAGACCATTATCGTACCTTGGAATAATCCATCTGTTGGATCAACGGAAATGGAACGAAGCGCTATATGAGGATCTTTTGATATCAAAGAGGTGATATTCGTCACAATACCAATATCATCATTTCCTACAACATGAAGCGTAGCTGGGTATTGACTACCTGACTTACCAGACCAACGAGCCTTGACAAAACGATAACCGAAACGTCTCATCATCTGTGGTGCATTCGGACAATCCATCTTGTGAATCTTAATGCCACCATTCACCGTGATAAAGCCAAAGATATCATCTCCATAAATAGGGTTACAACATTTAGAAAGCTGATATTGTATTCCTTTTAGATTTTTATCAATCACCAACACATCCTCTTTGGAAGATATCTCCTCCAAGTTTGAGACATGCTCATAAGTTTCCAATCCTCGATCTTCCAAAACGCTCTTGGTCTCTTTCTCCATAATCTCCATATAGAGGTTACGAATATTCAAAAGATCCAATTTCTCACCCGCCAATGTTTGGAAAAATTCCGTAAGCGTCTTGATACCCAACTTCTTAATAAGTTTGGAAACAATACCCTCATCATACTCCAACTTCCAGTTTTTCAGGCGACGAAGCAATATTTCCTTACCCATTTCCGCATCAGACAACTCCTCCTCTCGAAGAATCTGCTTAATACGGGTTTTTGCCTTAGACGTTTGGACAATGTTGAGCCACTCCTGTTTTGGCTTTTGAGATGGAGAAGTTAGCACTTCGACCTGATCGCCATTAGAGAGTACCTGCCTCAACGAGACATTCTTTCCATTGATGCGTCCACCTACGCATTTAGAGCCTAAGCCGGAATGAATTTGGAAGGCGAAATCCAAGATGGTAGAACCTTTGGGAAGTTTCTGCAGATCTCCATTCGGAGTAAATACAAACACCTCTTTGTCATAAAGATTCAACTTGAAATCGTCCATATAATCGATGGCATTTGCCTCTGGATTCTCCAAAATTTCACGAATGTTGGCCAACCACTTGTCAAAATCAGACTCACCCTTCACGCCTTTGTACTTAAAGTGTGCGGCCAAACCTTTCTCGGCAATCTCGTCCATTCTTTCGGTACGAATCTGCACCTCCACCCATTTACCTTGTGGTCCCATCACTGTGATGTGCAAAGACTCATATCCATTTGATTTAGGGATAGATAGCCAATCCCTCAAACGTTTAGGGTTGGGCTGATACATATCCGTCACGATAGAATAGACCTGCCAACACTCCGACTTCTCCCTTTCTATAGGCGTGTGCAAAATCACACGGATGGCAAAAAGGTCGTAAATATTCTCAAATGGAGTGTTCTGCTTCTTCATCTTATTCCAAATAGAATAGATGGATTTTGTCCTGCCCTTGATGGAGAAATCAAAACCTGCAGCCTCCAATTTCTCTTTCAACGGCCCAATAAAATCAGAAATGTATTTATCACGAGAACGTTTCGTTTCATTCAACTTCTTCGCTATCTCATGATAAATCTCGCTGTTCATATATTTCAACGACAAGTCTTCCAATTCAGACTTGATTCGGTACAAACCTAAACGATGGGCCAACGGAGCATAGAGATAAGACACCTCTCTTGCTATGGTTTGTTGGTCCTCTACGGGGAAGTTCTGCAACGAACGCATTAAATAGAGGCGGTCACAAATCAAGATGATGATGACGCGAATGTCCTGTGCCATCGTCAAGAGCAACTTTCTAAAGTTGTCTGACTCCACTGACGCATTGCGGGCATAAATATCGTTAGCCTTCACCAAACCTTGAACAATGGAAGCCACCTGCGAACCAAACAATGGCTCCACCTTTTCCAATGAGAGAAATCCTGAATTGATAGCCTCATAGGCCACTTTACTTTGGACGGCGACACGACCTAAATTAACCTCATTTAGAAGAATCAACGAGGTGTTGATGGCTTTAATCATTGCGGGATACGCCACTGTTGGATCTATCGACGGATTGTCATTTTGTGCAGCAAACAATGACCTAAACAATTTAATATCCGTAGGTTCAAACAAACCGCCAGCGGCACGCAACACCTTACGGTATTTGTCAACCAATTCTCTCTTATACTCTTCCATACCCTATATCCTCCTTCATTTATTACAAAAGTAAAGATACTTTTAATCTCCCTCATCTCGAAAAAATTAGGACAAAAAAAGAGAGAATAGCGATATATGAACTATGAATCATTCAAAATAAGGGATACAATACCCCATTAATAGCATAAAATCGTTATTTTTGCGTAAAACATAAAAATCACACGTTATGGCAAAAGAATTAAAAAAATCATCCAATAAAATGATATCTGGCGTTGCTGCCGGCATCGCAAACTATTTCGATTTGGATCCAACAATCGTCCGCCTCCTTTTTGTGCTTGTAACACTCTTGGGTGGTTCAGGAGTCCTTATTTATCTTGTATGCTGGTTAATCATGCCTAACAGATAATAAATCAATCAAATAGGAAGAAATGGAATTCAAATTAGTATCGGACTACCAACCGACGGGAGATCAACCGGAAGCCATCAAGGAACTGGTTGAAGGTGTATGCGCTGGTTATCCAGCCCAAACGCTTTTGGGTGTAACGGGTTCTGGTAAAACTTTCACGATAGCGAACGTTATTAAAGAAATCAACAAGCCGACTATCGTATTGAGCCACAACAAGACCTTGGCAGCCCAACTATATAGCGAATTCAAAGGTTTCTTCCCTGACAATGCCGTAGAGTATTTCGTATCCTACTACGACTATTATCAACCAGAGGCCTATCTGCCCAATACAGACACCTACATTGAAAAGGATTTGGCCATCAATGACGAGATTGAGAAATTGAGGCTTTCGGCCACCTCTGCCCTTCTTTCGGGAAGGAAAGACGTGGTGGTGGTATCTTCCGTCTCTTGCTTATATGGCATGGGTAATCCTGAAGATTTCCACAAGACCATGATTCCGATAAAAAAGGGACAACAGTTGGCCTTGAACGCATTTCTTAGATCATTGGTGGAGAGTTTGTATGTACGCAACGAAATAGATCTCACTCATGGTAACTTTCGAGTAAAAGGAGACACGGTTGACGTTTTCCTCGCCTATACAGACTACATCGTACGCGTTAGCTTTTGGGGCGACGAGATTGACGAAATCGAGACCATCGACCCCATTGACGGCAATAGGATAAGTTCACTGGATGAGATAAACATCTATCCTGCCAATCTCTTCGTAACGACCAAAGAACGAATCAACGAAGCCTTGATCCATATAGGCGACGACCTCACAACGCAAGTGGAATATCTGCAATCCATCGGCAAAAACTTGGAGGCCAAACGCTTGTACGAGAGAGTGAACTACGACATGGAGATGATTCGTGAGTTAGGCCACTGCTCGGGCATCGAGAACTACTCCCGCTATTTCGACGGAAGAGCGGAAGGGACTCGTCCTTTCTGCTTGCTTGACTTTTTCCCTAAAGACTTCTTGATGGTGATAGACGAGAGCCACGTCACCATTCCTCAAATCAGAGCCATGTATGGTGGTGATTTCTCCCGCAAGAGGACATTGGTCGATTTCGGATTCAGACTTCCCGCTGCCATAGACAACCGTCCGTTGAAATTTGAGGAGTTCGAGGAGATGACGGGGCAAACCATCTATGTGAGTGCCACGCCTGCCGAATATGAATTAGACAAGAGCGAAGGCATCATCGTGGAGCAGGTCATCCGTCCTACTGGATTGTTAGATCCCGTCATAGAAGTCCGTCCAAGCCTCAACCAGATTGACGACCTATTGGAAGAGATTCAAGTCCGAGCCGAAAAAGACGAACGTGTTCTGGTCACCACCCTAACCAAAAGGATGGCAGAGGAATTGCAAATCTATCTTCAAAAAATGGGCGTTAGAAGCAACTACATCCACTCCGACGTGGAGACTTTGGAACGCGTCAAAATCATGGAGGATTTGCGCAACGGACTATTCGATGTTTTAGTGGGAGTAAACCTACTAAGAGAAGGTTTGGACTTGCCCGAAGTTTCGTTAGTTGCCATTTTGGATGCCGACAAAGAGGGATTCCTCCGTTCGCATCGTGCCTTGACACAGACTGCTGGTCGTGCGGCAAGAAATCTCAACGGATTGGTTATTATGTATGCCGACAAGATTACGGAAAGCATGCAGTTGACTATCGACGAAACCAACCGCCGCAGAGAGAAACAAATTGCCTACAATACAGCCAATAACATAACGCCTAAGGCTCTTAACAAAGCGGTCAAGTCTGCCCTCGGCAAGAACGAAGTTCCCGAAGAGAAAAAGAGTCCCAAACCATTTGGCAAGATTGTCACCGATAAAAATGTTGCTATTGCAGCAGAGCCAACCGCCTCATTCACTAGCAAAGAAGATTTGCAAAAAACAATCGATAAGACAAAGCAACTCATGCTCGAAGCGGCTAAGAAGTTGGAATTTATCGAGGCAGCCCAATACCGTGACGAATTAGTCAAATTGGAAGAAATGCTAAAAAACATGTCACATGAGTGAAAATATGGAAGGGGAAAAACTAATTTCAAAAGGAGGAAAAGCATTAATACTTCTATTTGCTCCTCCGCTTCTTGTTATAATCACCCTATATTTATATGACATTATATTTGCTTCTTGGGAAACCGCAATAAATCCAATAGCTTGTATCCTATTCTTATATATGGCTTTCTTGCCCATTACATTACTTCTTCATGCACTTACGAGTTTTTGTATATATGGGGTGCTCCAATGGATGGAAAGAATGTATCAAGAAGATGCCGTAAAGAACAAGAGGAAGATAATCGCTGCACCCATCATTTTCTCACTGGCAACGATTCTATTGGAACTCTCGATATGGTTTTTGATTACGAAGTACGACATTTATCTTTAAAACATTTTCCGATTCGTCACGGTTGACGAGGAAGAGACAAATAAAAATATATAACCCGATAATAAACATCACTATGCTCATTGACCCCAAAAGTTTAATTGACACAAAGAAATGTAAACTAATAAAGAAAGGTAAACTAACAAGCCTCAGCAACGGATTAGTTTACCATATCTACGAGACTCCAGAAGGTGAAATATGGGGAGAGACGCTTTGCAGCCAGATTCTTCTTTGCAAAACCCGCAAAGAGTATGAGGAGATGCCGCTGGACAAACTTGAATCGCGCATTTATAGAGCAGAAATGAACGTGGCAAGATAAATTTTCATCAAACCACCTTTTTGTGTATTTTAGCACTGTATTCCCAAAAAAAGCATGAAAGAGGTTACATTTATTCGACAAAATAAAAAAAGATGGTTGGAACAAGAGAAGAAAACTGACCATTTGGATAATTTGTCCACTGACGAATTGTCCGACTTGTATGTTAACCTTTCCGCCGACTACGCCTATTCCCAAAATCAATATGGAGACGCACGCATCACTAAGTTTTTAAGCAATTTGGTGACAAAGACTCACAATTACATTTATAGGAAAAAAAAGTTCAACCTCAGGGCTATCATAAACACTTTCACTAAAGAGATTCCTGAAACGGTAGCCAATGCCAAATTTGAGATGCTATTCTCCTTCGGAATATTTATGGTCGCCACGTTGATTGGTGTCATCTTGGCCTTTCAGAGCGAGCAGAACATCATTGATTTCTTAGGAAAAGATTACGTTGACATGACTTTGGAAAACATTGAAAAAGGCCTTCCAACTGACGTTTACAACCAGGATTCCAGCAATCCAATGTTTTGGCAAATCATTGTCAATAACATAAGAGTCTCATTCATAGCCTATGCCTACGGTATTATACCCTTCTTGGGCACCGGTTATATCATGGCCACGAATGGTGTGATGTTAGGTGAGTTTCAGTCTCTCTTCTTCTTGCATGAAGTTGGTCTTGAATCCATGCTCTCCATTTGGATGCACGGAGCATTTGAGATACCGGCCATCATCATAGCAGGTGCAGCTGGCATTGCTTTAGGCAAAGGGTGGGTGCTTCCTGGCACTTACAGCAGAATAAACGCCTTCAAAAAAAGCGGAATACGTAGCATCAAGATACTTCTTTCCACCACACCCATTTTCATTGTTGCTGCATTTTTCGAATCATATATCACCCGTCACACAGAGTGGAATGACTTTCTCCGTTTAGCCATCATCCTTTCGCTATTCGGATTCATCATCTTCTATTACGTCTATATTCCATTCTTCAAATTGGGCAAAAAACAGGACAAATGAGATTACTGCAAAAATATATTATCCGATTGCTTTTCCTTCTAACGTTGTCGTTCGTCCTTCCACAAGCCTACGGAAAGAGTAACGATAACTCTTACATTGAGAAGAAAGAAGAGTTGAAACGAGCACATCCTTATTCACTTCCCGTTGAATCAGGGAATGAAAAGGACAAAACAAATTCAGACACCTCAAAAGCAATATTAAATTTACTGAACACCATTCAAAACACATTTGTCTATTTTATCTTTTTCATTCTCGTAGTAGCTATTTTAGGCTATGCCCTCACCTACTACACTCAATGGAAGCGAAACACGAAAAAGGCTTTGTATATGGACAATGAGGATATAGACATCAACCAAACTTTCACCAACGAGGAAATAAATAATTTGCTCACCGCAGGGAACTTCAAAGATGCTATCAAGATTGTCTATATTCAAACTATTCAATTATTGAACAAAAAAAAGGTCATCCAATGGGCTCCCTACAAAACACCGATCGACTTCTACTACGAAGTGAAAAACAATGATATAAAAAAGGATCTCATGAATCTCACAACCATCACATTGGCTGTGAGATATGGAAACACTGTGGCTACGAAAGAAGATTTCGACAAATCCTCCAATATTTACGAAAATCTAAAAAAAGAATTGTTATGACGACGACTTTCAAAAGAATAACGCTCCGCATAGCAATCGTATTCTCGTTGCTACTTCTCGTTGCATGTGGAGACAAGGTGAGTTGGGCTGAAATCTTCGATGCAGAAGACGACAATCCCTTCAGTTGTGGAGTTTTAGACAAACTCTGCAAGGAGAAATATGGCAAAAAATATGACGTTGCCACCGTGGATTGGGATAGCATAGACACCAATATTGGGAATATTATTTTCGTTTCAAGCCATACCCTCTATTCTAAAAATTGGGAAATATTCGAGAAGAGAATGAAGATGGGCTACCACTCCATCATCGCCTACGAATACATCGACATTAATCTCCTTGATGATTATTATTACTATCACTACTCCACCAATTCTCTATTGGAAGAGATCAAGGAAAATAAAAAACTCGAGATAACCAAAATAAAGAGTGCCAAAGGACAAACATATAATTTTCCGTCCATTTTCTGCAAAAACAGATTATACCCAGAGTTGATATTAAAGGAGAGGCATCTATACAATTATGAAGTATTGTACAGAGTGAACCATAACGACGAAAGTGGCGATTTTGACCCATTGATCGTCCAATTCAAAGATTCTACGAGCTCTGGCAGCATCATTCTTGTAGGGACTCCGCTCCTTTTGACCAACTATAACATGCTATACGAAAAGAATGATAAAATTGTTCTCAGCCTAATCGACAAGGTCATAAATGATTCTAAAAAGAACAAAAAAAACATTACGCATGTCTATACGAAAAGAAAACACCAATATGAAACAGCTAAAACAATAGGCGAATTGCTTTTAGAAGAATTAGGCGAAAGATTGTTGTGGCTGTTAGTCATCACAGCCTTCACTCTTTTCGTATTCTTCTATGGGAAAAGAAGGCAACGCATCATTCCCGAAATCACACCGGCAACCAATAGAGCCATAGGTTTCATAGAACAAATCAGTAGTGTATATCACAATAGAGGAGAATATTCTCTCATCACCAAAAAGAAGATTACCTACTTCTATCATTTCATCAAAGAACGTCTTCACATAGACTTGCAAGACCTATCGCAGGTGGAAATCAACGCTTCTAAGATGGCCCAATTCACCGAAATTTCGGAATTTAAGACGTCAATCTTTCTAAAAAAATTGAACGCCTATCACCGATCTAAATCAAACGATTTGACGAGAGAGCAAATGATAGAGTGCATCGACATCATCAACACCGTCTATCGTAACCTCAAAACAAAAAAGAACACAAGTAAAAACAGTTAACAATATCAACATGGAGAACAACGAATTCTTTACGGACAACTCATATAGCCCCAAGATTGAAGAGATGAGAAAGACCATCTCTCAAATCATCGCTGGGCAAGAGAAAATGATTGATTTGATTCTGACAGCCATCCTCGCTGACGGACACGTCTTAATCGAGGGTGTCCCTGGCATTGCCAAGACACTAACGGCCAGAGTCATCTCCAAACTCATCAATGCAGATTTCTCGCGCATCCAGTTCACCTCAGACCTCATGCCTTCGGATGTTTTGGGTACGAATGTTTTCAACATGAGCACCAACACGTTTGATTTCCACAAGGGTCCAGCCTTCGGCGACATCATCTTGGTGGACGAGATCAACCGTGCTCCAGCCAAAACACAATCGGCACTTTTCGAAGTGATGGAGGAACGACAAGCCACCATCGATGGGACCAAACACGAAATGGGCAACATCTACACCATCATCGCCACCCAAAACCCTATTGAGCAAGAGGGCACCTACCGATTGCCAGAAGCTCAGTTAGACCGTTTCCTCTTCAAAATCAACATGGGCTATCCTACTCTTGACGAGGAGATTAGAATCATTTCTTCTCACAACCAAAAGAAGAACTTCACTAAGTTGGAAGACCTTCCAACCATCATCACTAAAGAGGAATTGATTGAGTTGAGGAATCGTGTTCACAGCATCTTCATTGATGAAAAGATCATTCACTACATAGCATCCATCATCCAAGAGAGCCGCACCAACCAATCCATCTACATGGGTGCTTCTCCTCGTGCCTCTATCGCCTTGCTGAATGCGTCAAAGGCCTTCGCTCTCCTACAAGGAAGAAGTTTTGTTATTCCTGACGACATCAAGATGTTGGCCGTCCCTGTGCTTTGCCACAGACTCATCCTATCTTCGCAAGCCGAGATGGAAGGCATCCCTGTTGAAAGCATCATCAACGAGATTGTGGAGAACGTAGAAGTTCCTAAATAAAACTGTAATAGTAAACAAATAACCGATAGTAGAATGTTCCTCACCAAAAACACGATTATATCGCTGATGACTATCATCGCTGTGTTTTGTCTCTACAAAGTCTCCAGCTTGTTCGTCATAATAGGAATTCTCATGCTCGTCATTTTCGTATTGGCATTCCTTTGGGATATGACAAGCGTGTTTCAAAAAACGGCAGGCTTCGAATGTTCCAGAGAATGTCCGAATTGGCTTTCCAACGGTGATGAGAACACAATCAAACTCACAATCCAAAACCTTTACGACAAGGCCGTCTCCATCGAAATAATCGACGAAATTCCTCCTGAATTTCAAAAGAGGGACTTTCTGATAAAGGCTGACTTAAAAAAAGGGGAGACAAAAGATTTCACCTATACCCTAACTCCCAAAAGACGAGGGGAATACGAATTTCACGACGTTCACATCTATGTCTTCTCTCGTTTCAAGTTGTTGCAAAGAAGATTCAAATTCGACCTCAAAGGATCGAGCAAGGTCTATCCTTCGTTCGCCATCATTCGCAACACGCAACTGCTCTCCGCAGAAAACAAAAGCAGGGAATTAGGCGTGAAAAATGTCCGAAGAGTCGGCCAAAGTTCGGAATTTGAGAACATCAAGGAGTATGTCAAAGGCGACGATTACCGCACCATCAACTGGAAAGCCAGCGCCCGCAAACACCAACTCATGTGCAACGTCTATGGTGATGAACAATCACAACAAATCTACAACATCATCGACAAAGGGAAAGGTATGCAACAGGCATTCAATGGCATGACGCTACTCGACTACTCCATCAACGCTGCGGTTGCCCTCTCCTATGTGGCTATCTCTCACAACGACAAGGCCGGGCTCATCACTTTCGAGAAGAATGTCTCCACCCACCTTCCTGCCGACAAGAAAAGCCGACAAATCAACTTGATTTTAGAGGCTCTCTACAACGAGAAAACCGACTTCAAGTACAGCGACTTCACCACGCTGCACGAATACAGCAAGAAGAAGATCACCAAACGTAGCCTCTTCATCATCTACACCACGTTCGACAACATGGCTAGTTTGGAACGACAGATGCCTTTCCTAAAATTGATTTCCCAAAGACATACGCTGCTCATTGTATTCTTCAAAGACAGTGAGTTGGAAAAGATGTGCGAAAAGAAGACCGTAAAGGTCAACGACTATTTCAAACAAACCATTGCAGAAAAATTCATGTTTGAGCAGATACTTATCATCAAAAGGCTTCAGCAAAATGGTATCTATGCTCTGCTCACTCGCCCAGAAGACTTAAACGTGAACACAATCAACAAGTATATCGAGTTGAAGGCCAAAAGAATCATTTAAAAAGTAGATGTTTACCCAACGCAAAAACGGCTGACACTCAATGTGCCAGCCGTTGATATTAAGAAACCATTGTTTTTATTTCATATACAAAGAGGATATCACATAACATAGCTAAAGAACGAAATAAGTCATTCATCAGTTATGACTAAAATGCAACCCATTTTTTAGTAGCTCTAACAATAAAGCCCCCGTACAGAACACCTGAAAATAGGTGAAGAAGTTGCAGAAAAGAGCTAGGGAGTGCCAACCTTTAAAGGTGAATCCAGTAAATAAAAGAGTGACCCCCAGAGCCAAAACACCTGCAACAATATCGGTTATAGCCATCAAAGGCGCCAAGGGACTGGCAATCGCCATCACGAGGCCAATAGTAATCAAGCCACAGATTAACGAAACTATTGCAAAGAAAATGTTACTTACAAAATAACCCGTAATTCCCAAAATTGGAATAGCAGCCAAGACTAACATAATGGGCAACTGTATGTAATAATAAGTGCTATAATAAGTACGATAACAAGAACCCAAATATAAAAGTACCAATATGGCAATTATGATCATTGCTGGTATTACCCAAAGAGGAGATATAAAACTCATATTCTTAAACATTTTGTTGGGTGTTATGATGTAAAAAAATTAGTTAGGTACAACGTATAATTAATCATATATACAAAAGTAAATAAATAATGCAGACTTTTTATATTTCTTTGTATTTTTTCTATTATGTTTTTAAATATATTTGTCAAAAACAAATTCATTACCATGCGTAGCTATTTAAGAAAAACAACCATAACAATTGCGACTATGATATTAGGTGGATTTTTATCTTCATTCCAATCAATAGACTATTCTAAAGAGTGGAAAAATGTTGAATCTGAAGCACAAAGAAACCCCAATACGGCTCTTAGCAAAATCAATTCAATAAAAAAAGAGGCAAAAGCCGAAGAGAATTTGCCTCAATATTTAAAATGCTTGCTGATGAAAAACAACATCAGCGTAACATATACGGATACCCAAGGTGATACTCTATTAAAAGAGTTGCAAGACTTCGGCAAGCAAACCGAAGACAAGGTGGCTAAAGCTTTGTGCCTCTATTTGGAATCGAAATATTACGAAGCAAAATTCAAAAATGACATTTGGACGATTTCCCGCCTTACCAATCTGTATGGCGAAATCCCAACGAATATGGACGAGTGGACGGCCAATATCTATATGCAAAAAATTCATGATTTGCGACTATTGGCATTGAAAGAGGAGAAACTTCGCTCCACAAAAAGTTCGCTCTACCAACCAATCTTTTCTAAAGATTGGGAAGAATCGAAGGCTCGCCCTACCCTTTTCGATATGCTTGCTTACGAATGTATCGAGAATGCAGAAATCACTAGCCACATTTGTTTGGACGACAACGAGGTAAAATCCATTGCCGCAGATTTGGTGGCTGCACATAAAAACGACGATGACAAAACTGCTTATGTGGAGGCTCGAATCAATGAGTTGAAAATCTCCTGCCGAAACGATATCAACGGCAGACTCAGTATAGACAACGCTCTCTACGAAAAAGAGCTCGCCAAACTTATTGACGAAACAGATAACTATCCAGCCTCCATCATCGCCCGCATAGAGTATGCCTCTTCGCTAAAAGAGAATCATGATATTTGGAGCGACAAATCGGACGTCACGCCTCAACAAATTCTTAAGGTCTGCCAAAATGGGTTGGATAAGTATGGCAATCACAAGAAGGCTTATTATCTATCTTCCATTGCTAAATCCTTGAAGAATCGTTACGCCACTATCGACGTAAAGAATCCAACAGTACGCCAAGGGGAAGAGATTGAATTGGCACTAAAATACGCCAACATAGAGAGCATCAAGGTTTATCTCTCCCAATATGATGCTACACCGGAACAATGGATCAAAGAGGACCACAAAAAGCTAAAATGCAAGTTGATTGGCGAATACGAATTCAAATTGGAGCTTACCAACTATTGCGTCAGACGTGATACGGTACTAAAAATTCCAGCACTCAAATATGGTGCCTACCGTATAAACATTTTCGAGAAAGAGTATAAGGGATATGAAAAATTATCGGACGACTTCATCGTAACCGATATGTCCGCCATCTATAGTGTAAACGGCGACAAGCAACTCATCTTCATGCTCGACAACAAAAATGGAAATCCATTGAAAGACGTGGAGGTGGCCAGCTATACGAATCGTTACGAAACGCTAAAAGAGAGTAACAAGACAAACGAGAACGGTCTCGCTTCATTCGTGATGCCTAAATCCCAAAACTATTGGGGCAATAATAATCTGCATTGCATCTTCAAGAATGGCAACGACCGTTACCTATACAGGTCGATGTGGCACAATCAAAACGACCAAAACTTCTCTGATAACCAAACTTCTAAAGAGGTTAAAGTTTTCACAGACAGAGCCATTTATCGTCCTGGACAAACCGTTCATTTCAAATGTATTGCCTACAAAATATCGAAAGAGGCAACCAATGTCTTGGAAAACGCCACAATCAACCTCTTCCTAATGGATGCCAACGCACAAAAGGTAGGCAAGGCTCAATTAAAGACCAACGCATTCGGTTCAGCCTCAGGCTCTTTCATCATTCCTACGAATGCCTTGGCGGGCAGATACCGTATTACGGGAGATGCCAATCTTTTCATCACGGTGGAAGAGTATAAACGTCCTTCTTTTGAATTGAAATTGAAACGTCCAACAGAGGCCATAACTTTCGGCGATACCGTCAAAGTGAAGGGTTCGGCCAACTACCTCATCGGCACGCCGCTCTCCAACGCCAAGGCGGAATACAAAATCATCCGAAGCAACCATCCTTACTTCTGGTGGTGGCACACGCCAGCGCCTGAAAAAGTGGTGGCTACAGGTGTATTGACTACCGAGACAGACGGAACTTACACCATCGCCTTTACGCCTGAAAAAGAGGGGAAAAAGGATGTCACAGCCTGCTACCGCTATATGGTGAAAACCAAGGTGACAGACGCCAACGGAGAGACACACGAAGAGGAAATCAGCGTGGCTGTCGGCGACGAAAGCATCTCCTTCGTCTGCCCTTCCGTCGGAAAAATGCCAATGGACAAGTTGAAAAAGCAGACTTTCTCGGTGGTCAATCTAAACTGCGAAGGTCAGCAGAAAGAGGTCAAATACACCGTATTCCACAACGACAAAAAAATAAAAGAGGGACAAACTCTATCTGACAAAGAGAAGGGATTCTCCCTTGATTGCGACGTCAGCAAATGGGTTTCGGGAAAATACAAAATAGAATTTTCTACTTTTGACGAGAGAAATCGAGAGGTGAAGAGCACCTTCGAAACCGTTCTCTATCGTTCAACCGACAAAGTTCCTCCTATCCAAACTGATTTCTGGACAGAAGAGTGCACTTCTACAGAATTGGCAAAAGGGGAATCGGCTTCCATCAGAATCGGATCGTCTCTTCCTAACGGTCATCTATTGGAAGTGATCTACACCGAGAATGGATTGCAAAGCTACAAATGGATTGATTTGAAGAATCAAATCCTCACGTTCAAATATGATTTGAAGGATTGCGAGACAAAAAACATCCAATTCTTCCTTTTGCACGATGGTTTGCTAAACACAAAAAACATCACACTCTCGCCAAAGAGTGAGTTGAAAGAGTTGCCAATGAAGTTATCTGTCTTCCGCGACAAAATGGAGCCTGGTTCTAAGGAGAATTGGACCATCTCCCTTCCTGCAGGAAAGGCAGCCGAAGTCTTGGCTACCATGTATGACGCATCGCTCGACCAAATAAAGAGCAATCATTGGTATTTCAGTCCATCCTACTCTAAATATTATGATTTCCCTTATTGGCAACAATGTCTCCCTGCAAAATTTTTCCTCGCGTTGGAAAACAATATGAGTACGCCTCGACCAATAGAAAATCCGTATGGCTTCATTCCTATCGAAGTATTCAACAGCCGACGGATGTTTGATATGACATACTCAGTATCCGCTATGGGAGGAAAAAGTTCTTACAAGAGGCAAATGAGCCTCCAAAGCAAGGCAGCTCCGGCTCCGGAAATGGCAGAGATTAGTTTAGCAGAGGAAGCAGAGGTTGCGGACAAAATGGAAGCTATGCCTACAGCCAACGACGAAGCTTCTGGCGAGCCAGTTAAGATTCGATCCAACTTTGCAGAGACAGCCTTCTTTTACCCTGAATTGACAACCGATAGTGAGGGCAATGTCAACCTTTCATTCACTATGCCAGAGAGTCTCACGCGCTGGAAATTCATGGCTTTGGCTCACACGCCAGACCTCTACACCAGCCAATTGATAAAGAATGTGGTGACCCAGAAGGATTTCATGATTTCGCCCAACTATCCTCGTTTCTTGCGTCATGGAGACAAGTGTACGCTTTCTGCTAAAGTCATCAACCTTTCGGACGATACGCAAAGCGGCTCTGCTACGCTTCAAATTCTTGACCCTGTTTCTGAAAAGGTGATCATGGAAAAGAGTTGCGAATTTTCGCTTCAACCAAAAGACAACGCAGCTGTATTGTGGGATATCGACGTGCCTCGCGACGCCGACGCACTTCTTGTTCGTGTGATTGGTCGCTCCAATAATTTCAGCGATGCAGAGCAGAAACTCTTGCCTGTATTGGCCGACCGTGTGGTGCTCACGCAGTCCTTGCCAATGGCCGTTCGTGGCGGACAGACCAAAGAGTTCACACTCCAAAACTTGAAGAACAACCAATCGACTACGCTTGAGAACAAGTTCTTGAAATTGGAGATGGCCACCAACCCTGTTTGGTATGCTGTGCAAGCTTTGCCTTCTACAGCCAACCCTCAACACGATAACGCCATAGACCTCTCGGCAGCGTTGTTTGCCTCCAAAATGGCTGAACATATTGCCCAGAGCAACCCTAAAATCTTCAAAGTCATCGAACTTTGGAAAGCTCAAAGCAAGGACAAAGAAACATTGCTCTCCAACCTCGAAAAGAATGCCGAGGTGAAAAACGTCATCCTCAACGAAACTCCTTGGGTGATGGACGCTCAAAACGAGACCGAGCGCAAACAACGCCTTTCGATGCTCTTCGACGTGAACGATATTCGCTCTAAATGTGACAACTGGCAGAAGAAGCTGAACGAATTGCAAAATCCAGACGGTGGTTTCTGTTGGTTTAAGGGCATGTTGAGCAATCGTTACACTACCCTATTCGTACTCGACAATTATTGTCGCATGAAGAAGGCGGGCATCGATGTCGCCAATCAAAAGGAGAGCATAAAAAGAGCGGTCGAATACCTCGATAAATGCTTGAAGGAAGATTTGGAAGATGGCTTGCGTAACGACAAGAACTACAAGAAGAAAGCCCAGATCTGGAGCTCTCAAATTTACTACTATCAGTTGCGTGGACAAATCACAGAGATCAACCTCGACAAGAGTTGCAAGGAAGCCTACGACTTCTATTTGAGTCTTCTTGAGAAACAATGGGACACCTTCAGTTTGCAATGCAAGGCCTTGGTTGCCATGGCTCTCCAACTCAACGGAAAGGAGTCAGAGGCCCGCAAGGTGGTCAAGTCAATCCGAGAGTTCTCCGAGACCAACGAAGAGATGGGTATGTACTGGCCTAAAAACGTCAGCGGCTACTTCTGGGAAGATGCTGCCATCAGCACCCACACCCGCCTCACCGAAGCGTTGGCCATGGTCGATAACAAGCAAGCTGAACAAGACGAACTCCGAATCTGGTTGCTCAACCAAAAACGTACGCAAAACTGGGGAAGCACCATCGCTACGATAGATGCGCTCAATGTCCTTCTTTTGAACGGTTCTGACTGGATTTCGAAAGAGAACGTCGTCACCGTTAAGATGGGAGGCAACGAAGTGAAACCCGAATCGACAGAGGTCGGAACGGGCTACTACGCCATCACCGTGCCAGGCAAGGAGGTGACACCAAGCATGGGCGGCATCGAATTGAAGAGCGAAGCTGGCGGCAACATTTCGTGGGGTGCCCTCTACTGGCAGTTTGAGGAAGATATGGAGAAGGTGCAAACGAACAAGACTGGCTTGCATATCGAAAAGATTGTGATGCTCGAGACTGTGGAGGGAGACAAGACCGTCTTAAAGAGGCTGAACGACAAGAACAAAGTGAAAGTGGGCGATAAATTGGTGGTTAGACTCACCCTTCGCACCGATCGTGACCTCGATTATGTTTCGTTGAAAGATCAACGTGCAGCCTGCCTTGAGCCTACGCTTCAACTCTCGGGCTATCGCTGCAGCGAACACACCTGCTACTATCAGTCGGCCAAGGATGCAGCAATGTACTACTTCTTCGACCATCTACAGAAAGGCTCCTACGTGTTCGAATATTCGCTCTACGTCACCAACAGCGGAGACTACTCCAACGGTATCACAACCGTTCAGTGTCTCTATGCTCCTGAGTTCACATCCAACACGGGCAGTGTAAGGATAAAGGTGGAAAAATAATCATCCCAAAGACAAGAACATGAAGAGACTTTTTTCAATCTTAATCGCAGCAATAATAGGTTGTCAGATGCAAACATCGGCCACACCAATCAAGGACGATGGATCTGAAGAGCTTATAGAAAAGGGCATCGAACTCTATATGGATAAGAAATATAAGGAAGCCGCTGAGTTATGGCGAAAGGCGGCGGAAGAAGGAAATGCGAGAGCACAATTCTATATGGGGAACTGCTACAATTTGGGGCAAGGCGTGACTAAAAGTTACGAGAAAGCCGTTGAATGGTACACCAAAGCAGCGAATCATGGAAATGCAGAAGCCCAATTCAATTTAGGCATCTATTACGCCAAGGGGAAAGGCGTAAAAAAAGATGAGGAGGAAGCATTTGAATGGTGGCTAAAAGCTGCCATACAAGGTATTGCTATTGCCCAATATAATGTAGGCCTCGGCTATTACTATGGAGATGGTGTTGAGCAAGACGAGGCAAAAGCGGTAAATTGGTTCACCAAAGCAGCTGAACAGGGGCATGAGGGAGCCCAACAAATATTGGACAAGCAAAAGAAAGAGGCTGAAAAGTACGCCAAAGAGGCTAAAAGAGGCGATGCGGACGCCCAATATAATTTAGGAGTCTGCTATGACAACGGTATGGGTGTAGTCCAAGATTATGAGAAAGCGGTTGAATGGTACACAAAGGCCGCCAACCAAGGGATGGCCGATGCTCAATATAATCTGGCAATATGTTTCGAAGAGGGCATCGGCGTAGAGAAAAGTGATGAGAAGGCCGTTGAATGGTACACCAAGGCTGCCAACCAAGGATTGGCTTCTGCTCAGAATAATTTAGCGAATTGCTATTACAATGGCACCGGCGTAGAGAAAAATGATGAGATAGCCCTTGAATGGTACACCAAAGCCGCAAAGCAAGGCATCGCTTGTGCCCAAAACGCATTAGGTTATTGTTACTATTTGGGCGAAGGGGTAACCCGGAATTATGAAACTGCCGTCAAATGGTTTACCAAAGCCGCAAAGCAGGGTTTTGACAGAGCACAAAACAATTTAGGCTTCGCCTACGAAGAGGGCAATGGCGTGAAAAAAAATAATCAAAAGGCATTCGAATTATACTATCAATCGGCGAAGCAAGGTTATGATATCGCGCAAAGGCATTTAGGAGAATGCTACTACCACGGCAAAGGCGTGGAGAAAAATTTGGAGAAGGCGATTGAATGGTATAAGAAAGCCGCCGCCCAAGGAAACAAAGAGGCGAAAGAGGCACTGAAAGAGTTGGAAGAAAAAGGTTTCATCTCTGAATAAACAGGGATTACAATCTATAATTGATGGGAATTACATACAATTTGCCCCAAATACAATTGTCAATTTCAAACATTAATTGTCATTAATCGTCCATTAATATCAAATCAATGTTTTACCTCACTGCAGCCAACTTCTTAATTCTTAACTCTTAATTCTTAATTTTCCATGAATTTCTTAGAAGAGAAAATCATACAAAACGGTGTTATCCGAGAGGGGAACATCCTTAAGGTGGACAATTTTTTGAACCACCAAATCGACATAGAGATCATGCGTCAGATGGCGTATGAATTTCAGCGACGTTTCAAGGGCGAGACCATCACCAAGATCTTGACCATCGAAGCGAGTGGAATCGCCATGGCCACCCTATTGGGCTTGATTTACAATGTGCCTGTGGTTTTTGCGAAAAAAAGTGAAACCATGAACAGCACCGACACCAAGTATGTGTCGCAAGCCTACTCGTTCACCCACAAGCGAATGAACAAGGTACTCGTCTCGAAGCCTTACCTAAACGCCGAGGACAAAATCCTTATCGTAGATGATTTCCTTGCCGACGGAGAGGCCGCACACGCCCTTATCGACCTCGTGCATCAAGCAGGAGCGCAGGTGGTGGGCATCGGCATTGCCATAGAGAAAGGCCAACAGCAAGGCGGCAGCAAGCTCCGTGCCGAGGGCTACCATTTGGAGTCTATCGCCATCATCGAAAGCATGGATTGGAAGACGCAGACCATTCAATTCCGTAATCAAGAGAAGCAAGAGGTGGGAAACGCAAAACTCAAGGCAAGCTGGGTGTGAAAAGGACATAGACCACCATTCCCTTAATTGTTTTCGACCTCAAACATCTTATCAATCTTTATCTATCGAGATTCCATAAAAACAACCGAGTGCACCAACGACCTTCGGTCTGCGATGCACTCGGTTGCTATGTTTTTTAATGAGGGCCAACAAATGTATGTGCCCATTTCGTTTTAATCTATGCTAAGTTTACTTCTTCGCCCTATAATAGATCGTCGAGCAATTTTCAGGACGGAAGATCTGCTTGGCCATTTTCTGCACATCTTCGGCCGAAACTTTCTGATAGTAAGAGAGTTCAGTATTGATAAGATCCACATCACCGAGCAGTTCGTAGTAGGCCAAGTTGTTGGCTTTGTTGAGCAAACTCATATCACTGAAAAGTCGGTTGGATTCGTATTTGTTCTTCACCTTCTCCAATTCATGGTCGGAGAGCATTTCCGTGCATAGCACTTGCAACTCATCGTTCAAAGCCTTGTCAGCCTCTTCGAAAGAGACTCCGTTGGCCAATTTTCCATTCACGAAGAAAAGTCCTTCCTCGATATCGCCCAAGATGCTGGCATCCACGGAGAGGAACAACTTGCGTTCGCAAACCATTCGCTGATACAAACGAGAAGAACGTCCGTTGGCCAAAATATCAGAAATCAAGTCGGAGACATAATAGCCCTCGTCCAAACGTCTCGGAGAACGATAAGCCTTATATATAGCATCCACGGGCACATCACGTTCCACCTCCATAAAACGAGGCTCGGTCTGCTCAGGCTCTCTCGGAATATTGCGAACTACAATCTCTCGACGAGGAATGTCGGCATACCATTTCTCCACCAAACGTTCTGTCTCCTCCAACGATATGTTACCAACCACCGTCAGAATAGCATTGTTGGGAGCATAATGAGAGTAGAAAAACTCCTTTTCAAAATTCAAATCCACATTCTCAATGTGCGACAACTCCATACCGATGGTCGGCCAACGATAAGGATGCTGCTTAAAGACCAACGATCGCATCAAGTGACTCACATCACCATATGGTTGGTTCAAATTGCGTTGTTTAAACTCTTCGCACACCACCTGCTTCTGCACATCTAACGAATGTTGGCTAAACTCCAATGCCAACATACGATCGGACTCCAACCAGAAGGCAATCTCCGCATTTTGAGAAGGGAGCACATCATAATAGTTGGTATAGTCGCTCACGGTCCAAGCGTTATTCTCGCCTCCAGCCTGCTGAATAGGGTCATCAAACGAAGGGATGTTGGCAGAACCGCCAAACATCAAATGCTCGAACAAATGGGCCATACCCGTATGCTCTGGCGACTCGTCGCGAGCTCCAACATCAAAAAGCGTATTCACCACCACCATAGGTGTACTCTTATCCTCCAAATGGATCACTCTCAATCCATTCTCCAACACGAAACGATTATATTTAAACATCTTACAAAATTGAATCAACAATAATATTCAAACAAAAAAAAGGCAATCCCGCCAAGGATTGCCCGCCTATTATCGGCCAATTTGTTTAAAGAAATCCCAAATCACGATGCCGGCAGTCACGGAGACATTCAAGGAATGCTTCGTGCCGTACTGAGGCAATTCAATACAAGCATCGCTCATATCGACCACCTCTTGCAAAACACCCTTCACCTCGTTGCCCATAACAACGGCATACTTTCGGCCTTTCTCCAGTTGCAAATCGGGCAGCATGACACTACCCTCCACCTGCTCAATGGAATAGACGAAATAGCCATCATCCTGCAACGCCTTGACAGCTTCTTGGGAATGCTCAAAATACTTCCAATCTACAGAAAATTCGGCACCAAGGGCAGTCTTGTGAATTTCAGCGTTGGGAGGCGTTGACGTTATGCCACACAAATAAATGGACTCCACCAAGAAAGCATCCGACGTACGGAAAACAGCGCCCACGTTATGCAAGCTTCGCACATTATCCAAAACTACCACCAACGGCATTTTTTCAACCCTCTTAAACTCTTCGGCTGAAATTCTACCCAAATCCTCAATTCCTAATTTTCGCATATTTTTCTATTTTCTATTCTACTTGGACGAATCAGTCCAACGACCGATTATGTTCTCCACGATGCCCGCAAGTCCCGCCATAGGAGCGTTCCAGTTGTTGGCAATCTCATTCGTAGAATAGCTGCACACTTTATCCAAGTAGCAACGTGCCGGCTGAGACGACGGATAGTTCATCTTACCACAGTCTGCCACTTGTCCAGGGTTTGCACCACCGCACAAATAACCAGGCATTGGCTCATACTTTCCGAAAGCCGTAGTTCTACGATCGTGGAAATTTCTTGGGTAGCGAGTTCCGAATCTTGAAACAAAGCAATAATCCGTTGGATTCGTACCCATCAAATAATTAAACGTGGAGAGCATAGCCTCCTTATATTTGTCTGACTTATAGACTTGATGAGCCAAGCCCAAAATCATACCATTAACAGCAATCACGCCATTACTTCCCCACTCAAACTTCTTGATTGGTACCAAGTTAGGACAATAATGACACATATTGTATATACTTTCGCTCAAACCCTTGAATTTACGGTCGATGGGGTCAATGTTCACAATCTTCGAAATTTTCTCCTTATGAAAAGCCAATGACATCAAACCAAATGTGTTGACCACCGACCAGTTGGGCGTTTCGAACATCTCCATAAAATCCAACTTGTCGAAATATTTCTTATCGCCAGTTGTGATGAACAACTCCGAAGCTGCCCAAAAGACCTCATCCGTAAGAGATCTTCCCATATCACCATACTCGCCGGTTCGAACGCCTTCTGGATTCTTGAAATGAACATCAGGATTAGCCTCTGCCCACTTCCACGCACGAAGTGCAGCCTTCAAAGCTCGATCGGACATACCCGGAAATATAGAGTCATACTCCTTGTAGATACGAGCAGCCATAGCCATTGCAGCCGCAAAATCCAACGTCGCCGCTGTGGACTTGCCAATCATATAACGATCCAAATCATCCTTGTCGGGCATGATCATCGTACAAAAACGAAGTGAAGACAATTTATGATAAACACCACCGTCCTCGTCTTGCATATTGAAGAGCCAGTCATACTCCCACTTCATCTCGTTCAAGATGTCTGGGACTCCATTCCCGCTCTCTGGAATATTCAAATTCAACGACTTATAGTATGCAGGGAACATTTCGTAAGCCAAAGCCAACGAATGTAAAGAGACGCTTGCATTCACAGAATACAAATTATAATCCCCCGCATCATACCAACCACGAGGGGCAGAAACAAACGACTCAGCAGGACGTCTTTCCGTCGCTGCCGTTTGATGAATATAAACCGTATCGTCAGCATGTCCCATTTTGCGAGAATAATCATCTCCGTTGAATGTTGCATATTCAGGCTTAATGTCTATGGATGCACGCCACAAATAGAATGCCTTCAACGTCCACACGGCAAGAGACTCATAAACAGCCTTTTCCTTGATTTCAAAAGGATGAGACTTCTCGTTCAAACAATAGACATAATATTTGCCTGGCTTTGTCAATTTCGTGAAATCAGCCACCTGCAATGTCTCATTTGATTGTTTCCAATGCTTTCCTTCCGAAAGTTCGCCACGAAAAACAACATCACCCGTCACTGACTCTCGCACTTCAAACTCAGTGGCATCCATGTTGGCAAGAATAGCCTGCTTCGTGGAATGTGCATAGTAACCTATCTGGTTCACACGAACAAAATTCACCTGGGCAGACAATGAAAAGCATCCCCACATGAAAATGTAGGAGACTATTAAGCCCAAGATTCTTTTTAAGATTCTAAAATCCATAAACTCTAAAAAATTTAAACATTTATACTTATACTAAAAAAATAATTTCCCCTAAATTAGAAATAATTAAGAGAACTACCCAATTTTAGAACAAAAAACAGACAAAAAAAAATGCCGTCCTTTGCAAGACGGCACTTAAACTGATTTTATACTTGAATCAATCAAGCTTCAAAACTTCCAAGAATGCTTTTTGCGGCACCTCTACGGTTCCAATCTGCTTCATTCTCTTCTTTCCACGTTTTTGTTTTTCCAACAATTTACGCTTACGAGAGATATCACCACCATAACACTTAGCCGTCACATCCTTACGTACAGCCTTGATAGTCTCTCTCGAAATAATCTTCGCACCAATGGCGGCTTGGATGGCAATATCGAATTGCTGACGAGGAATCAACTCCTTCAATTTTTCGCACATTCTCTTACCCAAGGTATATGCATTGTCAACATGCGTCAAGGTAGAGAGGGCATCCACCGACTCTCCGTTCAAAAGCACATCCAACTTCACCAATTTAGACTCACGCATTCCGTTTGGATGATAATCAAACGATGCGTAACCCTTCGAAATACTCTTCAACTTATCGTAGAAGTCGAATACGATTTCGGCCAACGGCATATTATAGATTAGCTCTACTCTATTTCCTGAAATATAGTCTTGACGAACCAGCTCTCCACGCTTGCCCAAGCATAAGGTCATGATGTTGCCGATATAGTCGGTGCTCGTAATGATTGAAGCCTTGATGAACGGCTCCTCAATCTTGTCAATCAAGGTCTGCTCAGGCAACCCTGACGGATTGTGGACATCCAACACATCGCCCTTCTTCGTATATACTTTATATTGAACGTTAGGCACCGTAGTGATGACATCCATGTCGAACTCACGATCCAAACGCTCCTGGATAATCTCCATGTGCAACATTCCCAAGAATCCGCAACGGAAGCCAAAGCCCAAAGCCAAAGAAGATTCAGGCTGGAATGTCAACGAAGCATCATTCAACTGCAATTTCTCGATAGAAGCACGCAAGTTCTCGAAATCCTCCGTCTCAATCGGATAGACTCCGGCAAAGACCATCGGCTTGACATCCTCAAACCCTTCGATAGCCTTGTCACAAGGTCTCTCCACATGCGTAATGGTGTCACCCACCTTCACCTCTCGAGAGGTTTTGATACCCGATATGATGTAACCTACATTACCTGCGGAAATCATTTTGCGAGGTTCCATCTCCAAACGCAACACTCCAATTTCATCTGCTAAATACTCCTTCTCCGTAGCCACGAACTTCACATTGTCATTGGTGTGCATTGTTCCATTCAAGACCTTGAAATAAGCGATGATACCTCTAAAAGGATTGAATACAGAGTCGAAAATCAAGCATTGCAATGGAGCATCAGGATCGCCAACAGGCGGCTTAACACGCTCAACGATAGCATTCAACACTGCTTCAACACCTTCGCCTGTCTTTCCGCTGGCACGAAGAATGTCCTCTCGCTGGCAACCTAAAAGATCAACGATTTGATCCTCCACCTCTTCGGGCATAGCACCAGGCAAATCTATTTTGTTCAAGACTGGGATAATCTCCAAGTCGTGTTCCAAAGCCATATACAAATTCGAAATGGTCTGAGCTTGAATACCTTGCGATGCGTCCACCACCAACAAAGCACCCTCGCAAGCCGCAATCGAACGAGAAACTTCATAAGAAAAGTCAACGTGTCCTGGAGTGTCTATCAAATTGAGGGCATACTTCTCTCCTTTATAATAGTAGTCCATTTGAATAGCATGACTCTTGATTGTAATACCTCTCTCGCGTTCCAACTCCATATCGTCGAGCACTTGCGCTTGCAAATCCTTGCCAGTCACCGTCTTGGTGAACTCCAACAAACGGTCTGCCAACGTACTCTTTCCGTGATCAATATGTGCAATAATACAGAAATTGCGTATATTCTTCATTTACCTTTATAATTTTTCTGCGAAGATAATAAAATGCCTTCAAAATACAATTCTGCGAGATACGAATATCTTTTAACACATCAATATACATGTATGAAATGTAAATAATTATCCAAAAAACCGCAACCTAATTCTTACATTTTGTTAAAACGCACCTTTTTTTTAAAAATAATCAATAATTTGAAGCACAACTACATTCATATTCAAATATTTATTAGTTATTTTGCAGTATAAAAAAAATAAAACATAAAACATTAATTAATTCTACATCAAATATGAACGCTAAAATTGGAGAAAATGCTGGATTAATCTGGAATCTTTTGAATGAAAAAGGAGCCCTTTCATTGGCACAGATTAAAAAAGAATTAAAGGAAAACGCTTCTGGCGAAGAGATTTGTTTGGCTTTGGGATGGTTGTTCCGCGAAGACAAATTGGAATCTATCGACAAAGACAAGAAGACTTTGATTTCTCTTAAATAACATCCAACATCGAAATACGAAAGGGAGCAGATTTCTGTTCCCTTTTGTTGTTTTTAGAAGTTGCTATCGAAGTTTTTACCTAATATACACTTGGCTTCTCGTAAAATCAAAAGTGCTCTTGCGTTTTACATGCTTATTACATACATTTGCATAAAACACAAAAAAAACATAAGTAGGTATGAATTCAATCAAACTTCCAGCAGAATGGGAAAAACAATGTGGCATTCAACTCACATGGCCACACGAAGCCACAGACTGGAACTATATATTAGACGATGCTGTCGCTTGCTTTTGCAACATAGCAAAAGAAATCGCAAAAAGGGAGAGACTTCTCATTGTATGCCCTTCCGAAGAGATGGTCAGAAAGCAATTAGGCGACATCGACTATAAAAACATCACATTCAAAGAGATTCCAAGCAACGACACTTGGGCCAGAGATCACGGAGCCATCACCGTTTTCGTTGACGGAGAGCCTTACCTCTACGATTTCTCATTCAATGGATGGGGCATGAAATTCGCGGCTAACCTCGACAATCAAATCACCCGCGAGCTCTACGTAGAAGAGACGTTCCAACCCAACGTGGGCTATTACAACATGCTCCACTTCGTTTTGGAAGGCGGAAGCATCGAATCGGACGGCGAAGGAACTATCCTAACCACGGAAGAGTGCCTACTCTCTGCCAACAGAAACGACCACTTTGAGAAAGAAGAGATTGAAGAATTTTTGAAGGGCGTATTCGGAGCTGACAGAATCCTCTGGTTGAAAAACGGATATTTGTCGGGCGACGACACCGACAGCCATGTGGACACACTCGCTCGTTTATGCAGCAAAGACACCATCGCCTACGTCAGCTGTGACGACAATGAGGACGAGCACTACGAAGCGTTGAAAGACATGGAAAACGAGTTGATGGAATTCAAGCAAGCAGACGGCAAGCCATACAAATTAATAGCCCTTCCCATGGCACCCGCTTCTTACGAAGAGGACTTTAGGCTTCCTGCCACATACGCCAACTTCCTCATCATGAACACGGCGGTCTTGATGCCAACCTATAACGCTCCAGTAACCGACAAAAAAGCCATGGAGCAACTCCAACTCGCATTCCCCGACAGGGAGATCGTAGGAATCGATTGCAGAACACTAATTCGTCAACACGGTTCGCTCCACTGTGTAACCATGCAATTTCCTGACGGAATATTATAAGAGACAACAATCAAATTGAATCCAAGTGTCTTTAATCGTAATATCCTAATAAATATTTATAAAAAAAAACAGATTGATTATGAAGGCAATATATAGATCGTTGGCTATGGCTCTTGTCTTAATGTCGTGTGCGAACGAAAAGTCAGCAAATCAGGCAGAAAGAGAGACAGATTCGTCTATAAAAGAGGCTCAGTCTCAATCTGAATCTTCACAAATAGCATTGCCTACTGAAGATGAAATTTTGCGACTATTGTATAACGTACCCAACGGAGGTTATAAAGAAGAATCTAAAGAATTCATGACGAAAGACTATTGGGAGACCCTAATTGAGGCATGGAATGTCCCAAGCGATGGTTTGGATGGCATTGGTTCTGATGCTTTTTTAAGTGAGTTCTTATTAGGGGCTGGAGACGAATCTAAAACTATGCTTGCATCTGTAAAAGAGATTTTAACAGACGGCAACCGATGTTCTATAACCCTCAATTTGTTGCCGTTGTATATAGATTCAAGTGAAGAAGGATTTGTAATAACATTCGACAAAAAGCTTGCTGCAAATCAAACACTTGATAATCAAAAACCCAAAGCCTTGAATTTGGTTTACGAAAATGGCAAATGGGTGATTGATGATTTCAATGGCACCAAGGAATTGATGAAAAAATATATCGATGGGCAAAGAAAATACTTTGCCTCTCAAGAATGGTCAAATTACTATACAGAGGTCCTCAAACAAGCGGATGAATTTGGAGACACATTAGCGAAGCAAATGGTTCTACATGCTATAGAAACAGTTCAACACTATACAGATAGTTTAAATGCTGTAAAATAATCACTCGTTCAACAATCAAAAAATCAAGCAGAATAGATTTATAACAAATCATGAAGAAGGTCATATTCATCATCACACTCATCATCTCAACTTTCGCCAACTCGTTTGGACAAGCCTTAGAAAAGCCTGAATACAACGATCCTGACAAGCCCACCACAATCGGCATCATCATCTCTACCAACGACGAAGAGACGATTTGGAACGTCATGCGATTTGCCAACTACTCCATCGAATGGGGCAACAAAGTCTCCATCTTTTTGCTAGGCAAAGGCGTTGAAATCGAAGGTTTGGCTAAAACCAACAAAGACATCGGCGATCAAGTGGAGAAATATCTAGATTTGGACGGCACTATATACGGCTGCCAAGTCTGCTTCCAATCAAGAAAACAAACCAATAAAATTTGTAAATTGGGATGCATTCAAGACATGTATGATGTGGTGAAAAAGAACAAAGTCGTCCTTTCTTTCTAAAAGGGCAGCCATTTATCAACATTTTTGTTAATAAACGGTTGATAACCGGTTGATATTAGGACACGAAAAAAAAGTTTAAAAAAATCAAAATTGTAATATATTTGCGTTCTAGTATCGCACAAAACAAAGTAAAAACATACATGAAACACTTAATAAGAACTCTATTAATCGGTCTATTGGCAACACTGTCGATATCGACGATTTCATGCGACAAAGACGACGAGCCTAACAACTCCAACAAAAAGGACTCGACCTCGGCGCTCGACTCCATTCTCTCCGTCAAATCAAAAATCAGGGAGAAAGTGACCTATAGAGGCGACGACCACTCAGAAAAATTCAAGGAGCGCTGGAGCTACGACAAAAGCAGACGCGACACTCTATACGAACTATTCGAAGACGGTTCCATCATTGAACGAAACTTGAACTACAAGTATACCGCCGAGAATGGTGTTTACACACAAAACTACACAAGGAAGTTGTATCTCATCGGTTACCAAACAGCCTATTTGACGGAGAACGTAACCAAGACCTATGTGGATTCTGCAATGAACAAACTTAAAGAAGAGGTCCACATCGGAAAGAAGGATTCTTCAAGAATTTCCTACCGTTACAACGACGCTGGCTTGTGCGAAAGCATCAGCACTTACGAGAACGGTGAATTGAAGAGACAAACTGGCAACTACGCCTACAACAACAAGCGATGCACTTACATCGAGAAATATCAATCACTGAACAGTTGGTACACAAGAACTTGCGAAGTTGAATACGCTAACGTATATTATACTTTGGTGACGTGCCTATCGGTATTCAAAGGCACCTCTAACGACGAGGCCGATTTGTATGAGCGTACCCTATACGAATACAACTCATTTGGACAAAAAACAAAAGAAGAATATTACAACGGCAAATCGTTGGGATACGCCCTTACGGACTTCCAATACGAAGGAAACAAGGTAACTTACAAAAGTAAAAACTACGCAGAAGACGAAGATTTTACAATCATAGAGATTCTTTTGGACATATAACAAGTTCCAAATAAGCGAATAAAAAAAGCATCCGTAGGGATGCTTTTTTTTGCCCAGACGAAAGCAATAGGCACAAAAATCGTAATTTTGCAAAAACAAGGCTTTGATTGAACTGGGCACGTCCCGACAAGCTCCTAAACAGCAAAGAAATGGAATCTTCGGAAAGCACAAAAAACACAGTGAAGCAAATACTTTCAGAGTATTTGACTAAACATTCCATGCGTAAAACGCCCGAAAGATTTGCCATCCTTGACAAGATCTACTCCATAAAAGGACACTTTGACGTCGAGACCATCTACAGCATGCTCATCGAAGACAATTACCATGTCAGCAAAGCAACCATCTACAACAACATCGGCATACTACTCGATTGCAAGCTTGTCATCCGACATCAATTTGGAGGCAGCACTACACAATACGAAAAATCATACAAAGCAGGCGTGCACAATCACTTCATCTGCACAAAGTGCGGAATCGTAAAAGAGTTCACTGACACCAACATCAAAAGAGCTGTCCACAACAAACACATCAAAGATTTCACCGTGGAGAGTTACACCTTATACGTCTATGGCATTTGCGACAAATGCAAACAGAAGGAAGAAAAAGAGTCTAAATAGTCCTTAAATCACCAATAGCAATCAATAAAAAAACGAAGGGAAGAGACCGTTCCCCCTTATTTCAACACAAAAATTCACATTTTCGACACTCACAGGGAAGCTAAGAAGCCTCTCAAAAACCATTGACAATTCTCAAAATATGTTGTTCAACATATTATTAGGCAAATCTTAAATAAATCAGAAAAACCGAACAATGTATTAATCAGTAAAATATGACAAATATTGATTTTTAGTCAAAAAAGAGTGTGAAAAACGATTATTTATTGACAAAAAAATATATATTTGCAATGCGACTTGTGGATATAGTTTTCATGAGAAACCTTAAAGAATGATTAAATAGTAATTAAAAAGGCTTCAAAAACGAAAATCTGAAACAAGAACAATACCGCGACAAACATAGAAACAAAGAAAAACAAATATAATATACCATTATTAAAACGCAAATTATGTCTGAATTAATTGGTGAAGTCATTCAGGTTATCGGACCTGTCGTTGACGTAAGTTTCCCTGACATTCAAGATTCTCTTCCGCAGATTCACGATGCGCTTGAGATTGAACGCGAAGGGCAAAGCAAACTGATCATCGAGTGTCAGCAACACATCGGAGAGAATTCAATCCGTACGATTGCCATGGACTCAACAGATGGTTTGAGAAGAGGAATGAAAGTAGTCTCTTTAGGTCGCGCGATTGCCGTTCCTAAGGGAGAGCAAATTAAAGGTAGAATGTTGAATGTCGTTGGTGAGCCTATTGATGGCATGAAGACATTCGACAAAGCAGATGTAGCTCCAATCCACCGTCCAGCCCCTAAGTTCGACGAGTTGGCGACATCAAACGAAATCCTCTTCACTGGTATCAAGGTCATCGACCTTTTGGTACCATATCTTAAAGGAGGTAAAATCGGTTTGTTCGGTGGTGCCGGTGTAGGTAAGACCGTGTTGATCATGGAGTTGATTAACAACATCGCAAAAGGATACAACGGTTACTCAGTATTCGCCGGAGTTGGAGAGCGTACTCGTGAGGGTAACGACTTGCTCCGTGAGATGATTGAATCCAACATCGTTCGTTATGGTGACGAATTTAAGGAAGCCATGGAGAAGGGTGATTGGGACTTGAGCAAAATCGACTACAAAGAGTTGGAAAAATCACAAGCAACATTGGTTTACGGTCAGATGAATGAGCCACCAGGCGCACGTTCTTCTGTAGCATTGTCTGGTTTGACAGTTGCCGAAACCTTCCGTGATTCAGGCCAAGGCGGTAAGGATATCCTCTTCTTCGTGGATAACATCTTCCGTTTCACTCAAGCTGGTTCAGAGGTATCTGCTTTGTTGGGCCGTATGCCATCAGCCGTAGGTTACCAACCAACTTTGGCAACAGAGATGGGACAAATGCAAGAGCGTATCACATCAACAAAGCACGGATCAATTACAGCCGTTGAGGCCGTATATGTGCCTGCCGATGACTTGACAGACCCTGCTCCTGCAACTACATTTACTCACTTGGATGCAACTACGGTGTTGAGCCGTAAGATTGCCGAGCTCGGTATCTACCCTGCTGTGGATCCGTTGGACTCTACATCCCGCATCTTGGATCCTAACGTTATCGGTGAGGCTCACTACAATTGTGCTCAAAACGTTAAGCAAATCCTTCAAAAGTATAGAGAGTTGCAAGATATCATTGCTATCCTCGGTATGGAGGAGTTGTCTGAGGAGGACAAGTTGGTCGTGGCTCGTGCACGTCGTATCCAAAGATTCTTGTCACAACCTTTCCACGTTGCATCTCAATTCACCGGACTACAGGGTGTGATGGTTCCTATCGAAGAGACTATCAAGGGATTCAATATGATCATCAATGGAGAAGTCGACGACCTTCCAGAACAAGCATTCTTGAACGTTGGTACAATCGACGACGCCATCGAGAAAGGAAAGAAATTGCTTTCTCAAGCAACTAAATAATAGACAATATGAAATTAGAAATCATATCACCAGACAAATTAGTTTTCTCAGGAGAGGTTTCTTCTGTGGATTTGCCAGGCACAGCCGGACGATTCACCATCCTACCTCACCACACGGCTCTAATTTCGTCTTTGAAAGCTGGGGAAATCATTTATCAGAATGAGGAAGGCGCTATCACCATCAATGTAGATGGTGGTTTTGCCGAAGTCAAGAACGATGTGATATCCGTATGCGTCGAAAATGTGATTGAATAAAGTTTTGATATGAAACCTACGACGAAGGTAATTTGGGCATTGACTATTTTAATGACAATAGTGTCGTTCGCCACTCATATTTGCATCAGCAAATTATACGGCGATTCGACTCCCCTACTAAATGTCATACCATTCATGTCGGCCTTCTTTATCCTCTTCGGAACATTAACAATCAGAGCTTTAGACAGTTTGAAAGGAGACGGTCAGAAATACATGAGAGCTTTTATGGTTCTCAAAGCACTAAAGCTATTTTTGGCACTCATCGCAGGAGCGGTTTATGTTGTATTCAATAGAGAACTTGCGGCACCTTTCTTAATCATATTTTTGGTCTATTATGTGATTTATCTAGTATTTGAGGTTATCGCCTCGCAAAAACTTAATAAAGGATTAACAAAATGAGTCAGTCCAGAAATAAAACGATAAGCCATTTTGCAAAAGCTTTCTTCGCAATGCTTTTCCTTTTGGTAGGCTTCTCTGCCAACGCAGTTGCAGCTGAGCATGATTCCGAAGAGGAAGGCGTGGACTTGAAAGAGATGATCTTCGGCCACACAGGAGATGCTTACGAATGGCATATCACGACAATTGGAGAAACACCCATTTCCATTCCTTTGCCTTGTATCCTTTATGGTCAAAACGGTTTAGACGTTTTCTGTTCATGCAATTTCGGACATGAAGGTCACCGCGTTGAATACAACGGTTACAAGATTGCAGAAGAAGGGAATAATGCTGGAAAGATCATCGAAGTAGCTACAGGAGAAAGACCTTGGGATTTTTCAATCACAAAGAATGTATTGTCCTTGTTTATCAGCTGTACACTTCTTTTGGTTATATTCCTCTCCATTGCCAAGAAGTACAAAGAGAATCCACGCAGCAAACCCACAGGATTGCAAGCTCTCTTGGAACCTCTAATCGTTGCTTTGCACGATGACATCATCAAGCCAAGCATCGGAAAGAATTACAAGAAGTTCTCAACCTACTTGTTGACGGCATTCTTCTTCATCTTCTTGAACAATATTCTTGGTATCATTCCGATTTTCCCTGGAGGAGCCAACTTGACAGGTAACATTGCTGTTACGCTTGTATTAGCAACGCTTACATTCATCTTGACCAACTTCAGAGGCACAAAAGAGTATTGGTTAGAGTTAATTTGGCCAGACGTGCCAGTTTGGTTGAAAGCACCGATTCCATTGATGCAGTTTATCGAAATCATGGGTGTATTCATCAAACCTATCGCCCTCTGCGTCCGTCTATTCGCTAATATGTTCGCAGGACACACAATGGTATTGATCTTAATCGGATTGATATTCATCTTCGGACAAATGAGTGCCGTAGCAGGTGGAGCCATCTCAGTTCTTTCCGTACTTTTGATTACGTTCATGTCGCTATTGGAGTGTTTGGTATGTTTCATCCAAGCTTACGTATTTACCATGCTTTCAGCCATATTCATTGGAATGGGACAAGTAGAGGGACACGAAGAGAAACATAAATAAAAAAAAGAAAAGTAACAATTTATTAAAAATAACAATTAAAAAAATTAAAGACTATGTTGAGTATTTTATTACAAGCTGCAGCAGACGCAGCAACAGCAAAATTAGGTGCAGCAGTAGGTGCAGGTATCGCAGCAATCGGTGCAGGTATTGGTATTGGTAAGATCGGTGGATCTGCAATGGAGGCAATCGGTCGTCAACCAGCAGCTGCAGGTGACATCCGAAGCAACATGATCGTTGCTGCCGCTTTGGTTGAGGGTGCCGCTTTCTTCGCAATCATCGTTGCCTTCTTGGCATACGTTATGTAATAACAAGTAAAAAAATATCATTATGTCATTACTGACACCAGATTTTGGTCTTTTATTTTGGATGCTTCTTTGCTTCCTCCTTGTTGCCACCATTCTTGGTAAGTGGGGTTGGCCCGCTATCGTCGGAATGATAGAAGACAGAGGAAATTACATAGAAGAGTCGCTCAAGAAAGCCGATGAAGCAAACGCTGCCTTGGCCAACCTCAAAGCCGAAAACGAGAAACTTCTCGCTGAAGCCAAGAACGAGCGCCTTGAATTGTTGAAGGAAGCCTCAAAATTAAAAGAGAAGATGATTGCAGACGCCAAGACTCAAGCAACAGCCGAGGCAAACAAAATCATCGAAAACGCTAAGGAAAGCATCCAATTGGAGAAAGATAATGTCGTAAAAGAGATTCGTTCTCAAGTTGCTGAATTGTCTGTTAACATCGCAGAGAGAATCATCAGAGGCGAGTTGAAGACTCAAGACAGCCAAATCGACATGATCAACAAACTTTTGGATGAAGTTAATGTCGCTAAATCGTAATAGCCGATGAATACAGGTAAAATTTCAGCTAGATATGCTAAAGCTCTCTATCTTTTCGCGGAAGAGAACGGCAAGGAAAGTGAGGTTTACGAAGAGATGAAAATCGTGGCAAAGAGCTTTATGGATGTTCCCGCCCTTCGTGATGCACTCAAGAACCCTACTGTTTCCAAGGAGAAGAGGAAGCAATTGCTTATCACTGCTGCAGGTACCCAAGTATCCGACGAATTCAAGAAATTCGTAGATCTTGTCATCGAGCACAAACGAGAGGAATACTTCCAAGGCATTAGTCTGGTTTTCCAGGACATGTATCGCAAAAAGAAGAACATCATCACGAGCACCTTGATTACAGCCACTCCGGTTTCAGAAGCCGAAGAGGAACGAATGAAAGAGGCAATCAAGACGCAAGTTTCAGGCACCGTCGAATTCAACAAATCGGTTGACCCTGAATTGATTGGTGGATTCATCTTAAATGTAGAGACATATCAATTGGATGCCAGCGTAAAGAGCCAGTTGAGAACAATACGTAACTCGTTTGCTTCTCGCAACTCCGAAATTGCCAAGCAGTAATCAGTATTCTAAAACTAACAAAGAAATTAATTATGGCTATAAAAGCAAGTGAAGTATCCGACGTGCTAAAAATGCAACTTCAAGACTTGGACAGCAAAGTCAAGTTCGAGGAAGTTGGTACCGTGCTGCAAGTAAGCGATGGTGTGGTTCGTATCTACGGATTGCAGAATGCTGAAGCAGGAGAACTTTTGGTGTTCGATAACGGAATGAAAGCCGTTGTGATGAACTTGGAAGAGGATAACGTAGGTGCTGTGTTGCTCGGTCCAACAGACCAGATCAAGGAAGGCGACACAGTTAAGCGTACCAAGAGAATTGCCTCCATCATGACTGGTAAAGGCATGGTAGGTAGAGTTGTAAACACCATCGGTGAACCAATCGATGGTATGGGTCCTATTAAAGGTGAATTGTTGGAGATGCCGTTGGAGCGTAAAGCCCCAGGCGTTATCTATCGTGAGCCTGTAAAACGCCCGCTTCAAACAGGATTGAAGGCTATCGACGCCATGATTCCTATTGGACGTGGACAACGTGAGTTGATTATCGGTGACCGTCAGACTGGTAAGACCGCTATCGCAATCGATACTATCATCAATCAAAAAGATGCTTATCTCGCAGGCGAACCTGTATACTGTATCTACGTAGCCGTAGGTCAAAAGGGTTCAACTGTTGCAAATATCGTAAATACACTCAAGGCTCATGGAGCAATGGACTATACGATTATCGTATCGGCCACAGCATCTGATCCTGCCGCTATGCAATACTTCGCTCCTTTCGCAGGTGCTGCAATCGGTGAGTATTTCCGTGACCAAGGTATGCACGCATTGGTAGTTTATGATGACTTGTCAAAACAAGCCGTTGCCTACCGTGAGGTATCTTTGATCTTGAAGCGTCCTTCTGGTCGTGAGGCCTACCCAGGTGATGTGTTCTACTTGCACTCTCGTCTTTTGGAGCGTGCTGCTAAGATTATCGGAAACGATAACGTGGCTGCCCAAATGAATGACCTTCCTGCTTCATTAAAAGGTAAGGTCAAGGGTGGTGGTTCATTGACTGCCCTCCCTATCATCGAGACTCAAGCTGGTGACGTGTCTGCATACATTCCTACGAATGTAATCTCAATCACCGATGGTCAGATCTTCTTGGAGACAAATATGTTCAACGCAGGTATCCGTCCTGCCATCAACGTAGGTATCTCAGTATCTCGTGTGGGTGGTAGTGCACAGGTTAAGGCCATGAAGCAAATCGCCGGTACTTTGAAGACAGACCAAGCACAATATCGTGAGTTGGAGTCATTTACTAAGTTCGGTGGTGACATGGATGCCGTAACTAAGATGACAATCGACAAGGGTGTTCGTAACACAGAGTTGTTGAAGCAACCTCAATACACACCTTACAAGGTTGAGCACCAGATTGCGGTTATCTATTGCGGAACAAACGGTATCTTGAATGTATTGCCAGTTGAGAAGGTTCACGAATTCGAGAAATTGTATATCGAAAGATTGAATCACCTTCACCAAGAAGATGTTTTGGATAACTTGAAAGTTGGAAAGATCGACGACAACATTAAGGCTATCTTGAAGAGCGAGGCTGAAGTTGTTATCAATCAGATTAAAAAAACGTTATAACAAATGGCATCATTAAAAGAAGTTAAAGCAAGAATCGGGTCGGTAAACTCCACTAAGAAGATTACCGGAGCAATGAAGATGGTCTCATCGGCCAAGCTTAAAAAAGCTCAATATGCCATTGAAAGCATGTCTCCTTATCAAGATAGGCTCAACGCCATTTTGAACAACTTTTTGGAAACGGAGACAGACTTCCAATCGACGTATGCTGATGTCAGATCATTGAAAAAATTGGCGATCGTGGTCTTTTCTTCTAATTCCAGCCTTTGTGGTGCATTTAATTCAAATGTAATCAAAAGGTTGAACGAGGTGATTGCCGAGCATAAAGAGCTTGGAATGGAGAATATCTCCGTCTATCCAATCGGTAAAAAAGTGGCTGACGCGGTAGCTAAACTTCCAGTCAAAGTCGAAGGTGAATTCCACCGTTTGGCAGACAAGCCAAATTTCAGCGAGATGTCTGAACTAACCAACAGCATCATGGAGAAATTTGTCGCCAAAGAATTCGACAAGGTGGTTATTATTTACCATCACTTGAAGAACACTTCTGTTCAGAAGCTATTAACCGAAACATTCTTGCCGATTACATTCGACAAGCAGGCAGACAAAAAGGAGGATTCTTTGTCTTGCGATTATATCGTCGAGCCAAGTAAAGCTGAAGTATTGCAAGCACTCTTGCCTAAGGCTTTGAGAACAAAGCTATACGCTTGCCTACTTGACTCAAATGCTTCCGAGCACGGAGCTCGCGTCGTTGCCATGCAAACGGCCAGCGACAACGCAGACACCTTGATCAATGAGCTTACTATCCTATACAACAAGACCAGACAGCAAGCCATCACAAGCGAGTTGTTGGATATCGTTGGTGGACAAGTTGCTCTTGCCAAGTAAAGGACAACGTTTCGTTTCCCATATAAAAGGGTGGATTCTTCAGAGTCCACCTTTTTTAATTTTATGCCAAAATATAGATTTCTGATAAAATCTTTTAAGCCTAAAAAAAAGATAGTATCAAGAAAAAGAATTAAATTTGCAGTAAAATTCAAAAACATAGAAAAATATGAAGAGAGATTCGGCAATTTTCGACATCATCGAGAAAGAGCGTCAACGTCAGCTCAAAGGCATCGAGTTGATCGCATCAGAGAACTTTGTAAGCGAACAAGTTATGCAAGCCATGGGTTCTTGCTTGACAAACAAGTACGCAGAGGGTTACCCAGGTAAGCGTTACTATGGAGGATGCGAAGTCGTTGACCTTAGCGAACAGCTTGCCATCGACCGTCTAAAAAAAATATTCAACGCAGAATGGGCTAACGTTCAGCCTCACTCTGGTGCACAAGCAAATGCCGCTGTATTTTTGGCATGCATGAACCCTGGTGACAAGTTCCTCGGTTTGAACCTTTCTCACGGAGGTCACCTTTCTCACGGTTCTTTGGTTAACTTCTCTGGTATCGTATTCCAAGCATTGGCATACAACGTAAACGAGGAGACTGGTCGTGTTGACTATGAGCAATTGGAAAGCGTAGCACGCACAGAGAAGCCAAAATTGATCATCGCAGGTGCATCTGCATACTCTAGAGAGTGGGATTACGCACGCATCCGCAAGGTTGCTGACGAAATCGGCGCTATCTTTATGGTAGATATGGCTCACCCTGCTGGTTTGATCGCTGCTGGCCTGTTGGACAACCCTGTTAAATACGCTCACATCGTAACTACAACAACTCACAAGACTCTTCGTGGTCCTCGTGGTGGCGTTATCATGATGGGCAAGGACTTCGATAATCCATGGGGCAAGAAGACTCCAAAGGGCGAAATCAAGAAGATGTCTGCCCTACTCGATTCAGCTGTATTCCCTGGAATCCAAGGTGGTCCGTTGGAACACGTCATCGCCGCTAAGGCTGTTTCTTTCGAAGAGGCTCTTCAACCAGAATACAAGGTATATCAAACTCAAGTTAAGAAGAATGCTGCTGTTATGGCACAAGCATTCATCGACAAGGGTTACAAGATCATCTCTAATGGTACAGATAACCACTCTATGTTGGTTGACCTTCGTACTAAGTTCCCTGAGTTGACTGGTAAGTTGGCAGAGAAGGCTCTTGTTGCTGCTGACATCACAACAAACAAGAACATGGTTCCATTCGACAGCCGTTCTCCATTCTTGACATCAGGTCTTCGCTTCGGTACTCCAGCCATCACAACTCGTGGTGCAAAAGAAGAATTGATGGGCGAAATCGTAGAAATGATTGACACTGTACTTACAGCTCCAGAGGATGACAAAGTCATCGCTTCAGTTCGTGAGAAAGTAAACTCAATCATGAAGGATTATCCTTTGTTCGCTTGGTAATAAAACATACCATTATAAGCACAACGGCCACCTTCCAATCGGGAGGTGGCTTTTTTTTGTAATAAAATCTTCAGCCTACCATAACGGCAATCAAATTCACTCCCATACATAGATTATTCCCTTTAATCGAACATTATCAAAAGACAAATTGAGACTATGGAAGGCAATGCATCTATGAGCCAATATTCCAATTTGGGAAACCAAGGAGAATACGGCAACCGTTCAGAAAAACCAAACAACGGCGAATTCGGCTCCGAACAAGACGACAACAACCGAGAAAGAGGGAACCTTGGGAAATAATCGTAAAATAGGCACTATTAAAATTCACCATTCATAGTCATGCTACATTTGTACATGATTCTGTAGGATAGGAGCAACAACCTACCCTACAAATTGAACTATTCGCGACTAATCACCTCCGCATACATTAAGGACAACGTATAGCTTATCCATTAAGGCAATGAAGATGGTGAAGGTGGTGATAGTTAAAATATCAATAGAACTATTTTTAAAAATCACACAAAAAAAAAACACTTAAATGTTGATTTTCGCAAAAAAAGCAATAATTTTGCAACCAAATTGATTATATATTCAATTCAACATGAAATTGACGTATAAAATTGAGATTGGACTAGCAATAACGATTAGAGACTTAGTCACTAATCTTACACTAACAAACCCAACTACAATACCTATATAAAAGACCTATTAACAAAGAATACATAAAATTTCAAAACAATCAATAATAAAAAAAAAAATGAAAAAAAGTAATTTTATTTTCGCAGCACTACTTGGACTTTATTCAAGCACAAGTTTTATGAATGCGGAAGTCACTCCGACAGAACCAATGATGGATGGTGACACTTACCTTATCAGTAATTACGCCGAATTGAAATGGTTTGGTAAATATGTTAATTCAGCAACGAATCTAAACTCCGCACCTGGCAATGCAAATGCACGATTAACAGAAAACATCACCGCTCCATCTGACGAAGATTGGTACCCTATGGGAACCTCCGCTGGAGTTGGTTATAGAGGTAAATTCAATGGAGCCGGGTATTCCATCACTGGCTTGAATTGCCAAGGAACAAGTGTAGGTAATGCAGGTTTCTTCTGTTATCTAAGAGGAGGAGCTCGCGTTGATAGCCTATCAATCATCGAATCTACAATTGGAAGAGACGATGCGAATCTTGCCGGAGGTATTGTTGCATACCTAATGGATGCCACTATCAACCAATGTAGTTTCTCTGGTACAGTAATAGCAAAAAACAATGGCACCGCTGGTGCAATCTGCGGAACTGCATACTCTAGCATAAATAGCACATTCATTGAATATTGCTATGCAAATGGTAGTGTTAATGGAAGCAATGTCTCCTCTGGTATCGCAGGACAATTGGGTATGGGTAACATCAAGAACTGTTACTCTAATGCAGCCCTATCTCCTTCATCCCTTAATAAATACGGAATCGCCCAAAAAAGTGACGTAAGTGCCAACATAAAGGATTGTTTCTACTCAACAAGCACTATAAACGATGCGGAAGCAACAACCAATTTCAAAGACGGTAAAGTCACCTACCTTTTGAACGGTGGTGCTGAAGGTCCTTTCAAGCAAACTATCGGAACTCAAGAATTCCCATCTTTCGCTGGCGAAACAGTTTATCAATACTTGAGTTGTGCATTTGACGAGAGCAACATTCGTCTCTTCAAATACACCAACGATGTCAACATGAAGAACAGCGAGCAAAGTCACGATCTTACACATCACGCAGCAGTTACAGCAACTTGCCAAAAAGCAGGTAACATAGCATATTGGACTTGTGCAAATGAGCCAGGCGTATTCTACAAGAACGAAGCAGCAACAGAGAAATTCGCAAGCGAAAATGACGTTGTAACAACAATCAACCATATTTTGGTTTACTACCAAGAGGTTGCTGCCACTTGTACTAAAGACGGTCACAAAGCATATTACCAATGTGCAAATGAACCAGGCGTATTCTACAAAGACGCAGCTGGAAAAACCAAATACGCAAATGAGGAAGCGACTATCATCAAAGCAACTGGACATGATTACATAGAGCACAAAGTAAGTGCTGAAATTTGTTCAAGCGACAATAACAATGGTTTGACCTACTACACATGTAAAAACGATGATAGCGAATTCTTTGATAAGGATTTCAATCCAATGAACAACCCTGAAGATGGTATCAACGCTGCCACAGGTCACAAATGGGAAAAAACTTGGACGTTCAACGGAACTGACAACGAAGGAAACGACATCTTCGTAAGACATTGTACAAACAACCCTAACCACACTGACTACATAACTCATACTCACGCTTGGGGTAAATGGACTTTGAAGGAATGGAGTCCAGCCAAGGAAGTTTGGGGAAGAATTTGCGAAACTCAATACGGCAATCACGCTGACCAAGACAGCATCAAAGAATTTGAAGTGGAAGACGCAATCTACTACTCTCAATTAACTGGATCAAGAGACACGTTGATTCGTGTTGATTCTGCATTCGTTGCTGTTGACACAAAGAACGACTTGTTGTTCATCAAAAACGGAAACACTACTATCACAGGTGCTAATGTTATCGCAAACGATGTTTGTGAGAATTTGGTAATCACTGACAAAAAGGAATTCAAAAATCCTCAGGACTTCACAGCAAATACAATCAATTACAAAAGAAGTTCTACAGATTTGGAGTACCAAACATTCGTATTGCCATACGATGCACCAACTAACAGCTTCAATGGTTATATATATGCCTTTACTGGATACGATCCATCAAGATATGCAGCAAAATTTGCTTCTATCAAGGAGGATAAAGTATATGCAGGTGTACCATACATTCTTTATCGCAACGAAAACATCAGTGGAACACCATTCAAAACAGTTCACGATGTAGAAGTTCCAAGTAATGTAAAAACAGACACTATTATGTATAACGGTTGTTTATTCTATGGATCTTTCACTACAAACAAAATCAATGTAACTAAGTCCGATGCCAAATATTATGCATTCAGTGCAAATACATTCAATTTGGCAAAGAGCACTATTACAGAAATTCCTTTCAGATGTATCATCGAATTGCGCAAAAACACAACAACCCCTCGCGCGACTTTGGGACTTATCTTTGACGAGAATCTTACAGGAGTGGCAGAAATCGACGCAGATGGAAACCTCACAATCGGCAATGTTGACGTATATGACATGACAGGTCGTTTGGTTCGCAAAAACGTAGAATCTGCTTCTTGCCTCCAAGGTTTGAAGAAGGGTATATATGTTGTTAATGGCGAAAAATTCGTTAAAACAACAAACGATTGATTTTCCCAACCCTAAATAATGAAAGGGGATTGCATTTCCGTGCAATCCCCTTTTTATTACATCAAAAGACGGATACAAAAAATTCTATCTTTAGTCCAATTCTTAACAATCTTTCTTTTCTTGGATTTTCATAGATACGTCTTTAGCAGGTAGCCATCTTATAAAAATCGGCCTATTACTTATAATCGGAAGGAGATCTATTCAAGCAGAACACCCCACTCCTTCCTATCGACAACATCTGCGACATAGGGATTGGATAGAATTGCATTTCTACCAATCGGTTACAAATCAAAAACTCAAATGGAATTATACTATATCTTTCAGAAATAAATATCCGCTCTACATTAGCAGCAAATAGACTTGTCCGTAAGGCCGGCACACGACAACTAATATATGGGAGAAGGCTTGGAGAACAAAAAAAGGATACGATAAATCGCATCCTTTAATTTTCTTTGCTCAACATCTGTCAATCTGGAATCAAATCATCAATGGGACCACCTGGCTTTATTGGCAAAATCTCAGGTGGAGCTATAATGCTTTGGGCTATCATGCCTTCCATCTCAAACGAAATGATTTCGACAGAAGGGGATACATAAACTTCTCTTGACATAAAATAAAAAATTAATCTTGAGGAAGAAAAAATTCAGTACTTTGAGCAATCATGCCTTCTACTTCAAAATCAACTACCTCTACAGAAGGTACTTCATAAACTTCTTTATTCATATAGCTATATAATTAAAAATAAATAATCTTCATATTAAAATAAATTCAACATCTGGCAATAAAATGACCTCCAAACATTTTCGACTGCAAATTTCGTCAATTTTTACATAACAAAAAAAAATATCACTTGTTTTTTTTATAGACAACTATCTTTTTTTTCATTGTCGAAAATCAAGTTTGTAAAGCATTATAGTGCGAACGTTCCTCTTTCCGTGCACGTTCTATCTCTCTTTTCATAGCAATAACTTAATATACAATGATTTGCCGTTTTTTTCACTTACTTAATTATCAGACAGGCGTAATCTTTTCAACGAAAGCGATTACTTTCTAAATTTATTCATTATTTTTGTGTCGAATAGTGAAGAAAAAAAGTACCAGTAGGAGTTTTTCAACCATTAAAAGTTGGTAAGAGAGATAAACCGACAAAATAAATGGAATAAAACCATGCTAAAACAAGGCAAAGTAAACTTTGCCAATAAAACAACTCGACGAAAAGCAAAGCCACACGAATATTTTCGTGGTACGCAAAGGATTTGTCCAAATGTAACTACAAGCGTTGCCTCGCAATATCCTTTGTTGTTGACAAAGAACCAAATTTGAATGAATAAAATATTGTAACCATGGAAACCAGATCTAAAACAAAATGGGGGATATTTATATCCTCACTAAAGAAGTTTTCTAAACGGGCTCTGTTAGGCTCTTCGCTCGCCGTTCCAACATTGGGATTTGCACAAGGCGAGGTTAACCAATACAACGAGTCTCAAAATCAAAAGACATTTTACGTGGCTCCTTCGGGTAGTGACAATAACGATGGTAGTTTTGAAGCTCCGTTCAAAACGATTCAAAAAGCTCAGAAAGCGGTTAGAACCGTCAACAGTTCGATGACGGGCGACATTGCCGTCTGCCTCCGAGGAGGAACTTACCAACTATCCAACACGCTCAACTTTGTGGAGGAAGACGGAGGTAAGGACGGTCACTATGTTCGCTACGTCAACTACCCAGGCGAACACCCTCTCATCACGGGAGGTATTCCAATTTCCGGATGGACTCTTTACGATGAAAAAAATAACATTTGGGCCGCCAAAGATGTAGAAGTTCGTTTTCGCCAACTCTACGTCAACGGAAAGAAAGCGGTCCGTGCTTGCTTCCCTAATGTAGATGCAAACGGCAACCACGATTTCGTAAGACTAACAAAGGTGGATACTTTTGGAAGAGCTTTTGATGTAGCAAGCGAATATGTAGCGGACTGGAAAAACTTCGAGAAAGTGGAGATGCACCTTATGATTGCTTGGGCAGACAATGTGCTTCGCCTTGAAAAGAAACAAAATTACGGAAACGTAACAAAATTGATTCCTCGAGATCCAGAAAGAACAAGATTGTTCAAGCGTAAATACCCGATGCTTGGTGTTGCCTTCATGAGCAACCCGCCAAGACAACAAGTGTTCTATCTTGAGAATGCTTATGAATTCATCGACAAAGAAAGCGAATGGTATCTGGACGAAACATCCAACACCCTCTACTATAAAGCTGCAGAAGGCGAAGACATGAACAAGGCTGTCGTTGTTGCTCCTCGCCTTAACAACCTTGTCAGCGTCCTCGGAAGCAACACCAAAAGTAAAGTCGGCTATATGAGTTTCGAAGGCTTGACTTTTGCCCACACCACTTTCATGCGTCCAAGCAACGAAGGATTCCTCGACTTGCAAGCTGGAATGTATAATATCGATGTCATGGAAGAAAACGGAATATTGGGAAGTAATAAATTTCTTCTCTGGCGTCCGGAGGCAGGTTTCCGCGTGGAAAACGCACATCACATAAAGGTGGAAGGCAACGTATTCACTCAAATGGCAGCCACAGGTGTTGACTTCGTCTCAGGAACGAAAAACGACAAAATCGAAGGAAACCTATTCACGGACCTCGGAGGTGCGGGTGTTATGATTGGCAAGTTCTCTCAAGACTCACTTACCGAAATCCACATTGCCTACAACCCAGTGGACAAGGAAGAGATTTGTACAGAAGACACAATCAAGAACAACTACATCCATCATGTGACAACAGAGATTCAAGGTGCCGTAGGTATCGGAGGAGGCTACCCTCGCGACATTCTCATCGAGCACAACGAGTTGGCATACATGAACTACTCAGGTATATCCGTTGGTTTCGGTTGGACAAAGCAACAAACGGCCATGGATCACAACCGTATTAATTGGAACCGCATTCACCATGTTTCTCAATTGTTGGCAGACTGTGGCCCTATTTATACACTTTCCAACCAAGGCTATAATGGAGAGATTCAGTACAATTACATCTCAGACGTATCCGCATCAAAATATGCAGACTATTGGGTATTGCCAATCTATTTGGACGAAGGTTCAAGCGGATTTGATGTAAGTCACAACGTATACGACCGGGCACCTAGTGGCGTGGCTTGCAACCAATGTGGACACTACACTCAATCAGACAACGACGGACATTCATCGCTTGTAACAACCTACGCAGGTATTGAAAGTGCCTACAAATACCTCTTGGACATCAAGGACATTCCATTGCCAGACTTCTCCGAGATTGTCCCTCAAGAAGCTTACGCAGAACATACAATTCCAGGCATCATCCAATTAGAAGACTACGATTATGGCGGTCAAAGCGTCTCTTTCTACGACAAAGACTTTGTAAATGAAGGCAATGCCTATCGTGAAGATGGTGTTGACATCGTAGGATTAGGTGGCGAAGGCGCACCTGACGGGTATGCCATAGGCTACACCGCAACTGGAGAATGGTTGGAATATACACTTAAAGTAGAGAAAACAAGCAAATATAAATTCCGTTCAAAAGTCTCTTCTGGTCTAGATGGTGCAGGCTTCAAACTTTTACTTGACGGCAAGGCTATAACCGACACCGTAAAAATCCCACAAGGTGAAGATTGGGACACTTACTGTACAATCGACGGTGAGACAAGCGAAATCACGGAAGGAGAACATGTCCTAAGACTTTACTTCACAGGATATTATGGAAATGTGGATTGGATTGAATTTGTATCGCCAGACAACAACTTCACATCAGTCGCAACTCTTCTTTCTGACAATGCAACTCACAACACACCAATCTTCAATGTAAGTGGCGTTGTTGTTGGCAACATTGAATTTACTGGAGACTACACTTCCGCTGCTATTGCTAAGAAGTTTGAAGAGGTTAACCTTCCACAAGGCATTTACTTCATTAGAAAAGCTGATGGAAAGATTATAAAACATATCAAAACCAGATAATCATTATAAAACATATCAAAACTAGATAATCAAACAGAATATCACCATGAGAAACCAGAAGAAACACTTTTTCTATTCCATTGCGTTGGCAGCATTGCTATGCGGAACGAATGGAGTAGCGCAAAACAACGAATGGAACGGGAAACCAACCGTATTTGGAGTCAACACGCTAAAGCCTCATGTCACATCCATGCCTTATAGTTCCCTCAAAGAGGCTATTGCAGGAGACAGACGAGGATCTGAATGGTACCAAACACTTTCAGGCACATGGAAGTTTTATTGGGTGAGCAAACCTTCCGAAAGACTTAATAATTTCCAAAACAACGACTTCAACGTTTCCAATTGGAAAGACATTGAAGTTCCCGGTTCATGGCAATTGCAAGGTTACGACTACCCAATATATACAAACGTAATATATCCATGGGCGGATGACTGGTGGATTTCGCCACCCGAGGCTCCAACCACCTACAACCCTGTCGGACACTACAAACGAACATTCAAACTACCCTCTAATTGGGACGGCAAACGAATCCGTCTTCACTTTGAAGGCGTTGAGTCGGCCTACTATGTATGGATAAATGGCAAATATGTAGGATATAGTGAAAACTCATTCACCGACCATGAGTTTGATGTAACCAATAAACTCGTCAGCGGAGAGAACAACATTGCCGTTCAAGTGTTCCGTTGGTGTGACGGAAGTTGGATGGAAGACCAAGACTTCATTCGTCTTTCTGGTATATTCCGTGATGTTTATCTATACGCGACACCCAAGGCGCACATCCAAGATTTCCAAATCAACGCGACATTGGACGACAACTATACCGATGGCATCTTGAACGCCAACGTATGGGTGGACAATTTCGATGCTAATGCAGTAAGCGGATATAGCCTTGAACTTGGGTTGTATGATGCGGAAGGCAAAGAGGTTTTTGCACCTATCACCAACCCATTGAATGAAATCAAGCCCGACGGTGAGGTAAGCACAAGTTTCAAAGTACCTGTCAGCACACCAAAGAGATGGTCGGCAGAGACACCAGACCTATACTCTGTTGTAATGACCCTCAAAGATAAAAATGGTGAAACTATCCAGATTGAGAGTAACAAAGTCGGATTCCGTAAAGTCGAGTTGAAAAAAGGAGGTGATGGCATCACTCGTTACCTAATCAATGGACAACCTATCAAATTCAGAGGTGTTGACCGTCATGAAATAGATCCTGACCGCGGACGTGTGATGACATACGAACGCATGGAAGAAGACGTTAAGTTAATGAAACGATTCAACATCAACGCCTTGCGTATGTCTCACTACCCTAACGATCCTCGTATGTATGACATCTGCGACAAATACGGCATCTATGTCATCGACGAGGCAAACGTAGAGTCACACGGAGCAAACGACAAACTGCCAAAGAGCAGCGACGATTGGCGTAGTGCAGCCGTTGAGCGCATGAACTCAATGGTGCAACGCGACAAGAACCATGCATGTGTATGTTTGTGGTCTTTGGGTAACGAGGCTGGAAACGGAGACGTGTTCCGATCTGAGTTGAACCAAGCTCACTATGCCGACCCTACCCGCCCAGTTCACTACGAGGGAGATTGGAACAATGCGGATGTCAACAGTTGGATGTACTTCGGTCCAGGTGCAATATATGGCTACAACAACAACAACAAGCCGATTATGCTTTGCGAATATGAGCACGCCATGGGCAACAGCGTGGGCGACCTCCAAGAGTATATGGATGCCTTCTATGCAAACCCTCGTTCGTTCGGTGGTTTCATTTGGGACTTCATCGACCAAGGTCTTCGTCGAGGAAACTCCAACTACTTCAATTTTGGTGGTTTGTGGGGGGATAAACGAAACGACGATAACTTCTGTGCCAACGGACTTGTATTCCCAGATCGTTCTCTACAACCTGAGATCTATGAGGTAAAATATCAATATCGCAACATTCTCGCAAAAGATGTTGATGCATCCAAAGGTGTAGTCTCTATCGAAAGCCGTTTTAATTTCGTAAACATTGCCGACGTCGTTGACGGATATTGGTTCTTGAAAGAAGACGGTAGAACTGTTAAGTATGGTAAGATTGACGCTTCCTCACTCAACATCGGTCCATCAAGCAAGAAAAATATCACGTTGGATTTGCCTAAAATCGAGACAAAGGCCGGTTCTGAATACTATTTGGATTTAGACTTCCAATTGAAAGAGAAAACAGCTTGGGCAGACAAAGGATATAGCATTGCCCACGACCAGTTCCGGTTGAATTTAGGAGAAGGTAAGACTCCTCGCATAAGCATTGGGTCATTAGGCAACCTATCTGTCAAGAAAGGATTTAATGAAGTAACCATTGAAGGCAAGGATTTCTCTGTAACAATAGATCAAACATCGGGAGTCATCAAGCAATATCAATTCGATGGACAAACCCTCATCAAAGATGGTCCTGTTCCTAACTTCTGGCGTGCACCTAACGACAATGACAAAGGTAACCGCATGGAAGAACGTTGCGGAACTTGGAGAAATGCAGGTGCTAAACGTTCCATTAAGCTTTGCGAAGTAAAGGAGATTTCAGAAAAAGAGACTCAAGTCTATTTCCAAATTGATTTCCCTGCAGCAGGATCAAGCAAAATGGCTCTAACCTATACTATCTACGGAAGTGGAGATGTATTGGTTGATTACACATTCTATCCTGACGCTACAAAGTCTGAAATTCCAAATGTTGGAACACTCATCACCATCCCTGGTGAATTTGAGAAGGTTCGCTGGTTCGGCCGTGGCCCTCACGAAAACTACCTCGGTCGTAACCGAAGCAGCTTTATGGGTGTATTCGCCACTACAGCAGATTCCATGACCGTTCCTTATATGGAGATTGGAGAGACAGGGCAACGTACAGACGTAAAGTGGGCAACGCTAACCAACGAAGACGGACGTGGTCTGTTGGTAGTTGGTTCTCCATACATGGAGTTCAGTGCTCAACACTATACGCCAGAGCAATTGACCGACGTTAAATTGCCTTGGGATTTGAAACGCGACGAAGACATCACACTTCGCGTTGATCTTCACCAAATGGGATTGGGAGGCATCGACTCTTGGGGTTCAAAACCTTTGGATGAGTACACACTCTTCTCCAAGAACACCTATAAGCACAAATTCAGATTAGCTCCTATCCATGAGCGTTTGAATGACCCAACCCGTTTGGCTAACCTCGGATTCAGCAATTTGAATATTGATGATACGCCAGTTGCCTACCCAAGCGATATCTATTCTGGAGATTCAGAATTTGATATTACAGGCCTCAATGAATCAAAGAGTGATTCTGCAGAACCTGTGGAATACACCGCCTATGATATGTTAGGCAGACCTGTAGCTCAATTCGCCACAAGATACACCAGCAACTTGCAAATAATGACTGAGCAAGCCGTATCAAACGGGGGAGTTTTCATTGTTCGCCCTAATGCCGGCGGAGAAAGCCACCGTATTGTTGTGACAAAATAAGTGTAACTCATAACGACACCGAAACAGGAATCCAAGCAATTTGGGTTCCTGTTTTTTATAACTCTTTGAAAATATGCCATTAAACCTTATATCATTATCACGAAAAAAAACTATTTTTGTATAAATTCAAACAATTAACCGAAAAACAATGGGGTACATATTATCCAAATTCAACATAGCATTCCTTTTTTGTATTTTATTCCAAATCACAACTTCATTTGCACAAATCATTGCCAATAGCGAATATCTTCCTAATACGACTATTAAAGATAAAGAGGGAAATAAAGGGGAATGTGATGTATGGATTTCTAAAATTGGAGTAAACTTACCCCTTATCTACAAACCCGCAACAGAAGAGAGAGGAATTCGTCTATACGGAATCAGTCTAAGTGCAAAACATCTACAAATTTCTGGAGAAGAGGCTCCCGTTAATGATGTGACTGCTTGCAATTTTGCCCTCACCCATTTTCGAACTTTGAGCAACAAACGTTGGGGGTTCATATCATGTGCGGGCGTAGGCATAAACAAATGTCAACATTTACCCATCGGATCAGAAAACCTATCGGCATTCGCCCTATGCAGATTAGACTATCGCATACGTCCAAAGTTTCCTATTGGCTTCGGATTGGCATTCACGAACAATTTCGACCTGCCACTTGTAGCACCTTCCTTTGCAATATCCTACAAAACAGAAAGCGGAAACTACGGAATCGAAGTAGCATCGATGGCTTACGACCTAAAGTTTAGATGCTATAGAAAATTCGGAGAGCATTTCAAATTGGCACTTAGAACCACATACGACAGAATTGGTTCGCCCGTAGTTATCGAAAACGGAAAAGACCAACTATTTTCATACAACTATATTTTTTCAGGGCTAAGCCCAGAATATTGCTTTAACAAAAAAACAAGCATCGGGGCATCTTTGGGCTATTTCCTATGGTCGAAGATGGCTTTCAGAGAAAGAAATTTAATGTCGATTTTTCATTCGCCAGAAAAGGAATACCAAGGAGAGCCTTCCCCTTTCGTATCTGCCTACTTCGTCTATACATTGTTCTAAAAAAAGGACTCACACAGGAATTGTGCAAGTCCTTACATTCAACATAGATATTTTGATTACTTCAAAGCTTCAGCTATTATTTGCTCGTGGTCAAAAGCCAAATTCAAGGTAGGCAACTGATCAATATCATACCATTTACAAAGGATAACATCGCTATTGGCCAATGGTTTCACATCTTCCTTCAAAACCACCTTATACGCAACAGAAACAATCCAACCTCGAGGATCACGGCCTTTTCCGCTTGAAACCTTCGTTAATTCCAAATCTGCCATATCTACCGTCACGCCCGTCTCCTCTTGCAACTCGCGGATAGCACATTGCTCTATCGTATCATCCTCTGGTGCATAAAAACCGCCAGGCAAAGCCAAACAATTAGCGTATGGGTGACTTCCCCTCGTAACAAGCAAAATCTGCTTTTTATCTTTTGACAAGATAACCAAATCAGCAGCAACAGAAGGAGCATCATACTGCTTACGATTGTATTTTTCCAAATAAATGGCCTCCCCCTTGGCTGGATTCAATATTCGTTGTGCCATGTCAAACATCTCCACCTTAGAGCGTTGGCTATAAAACAAAGGAATGATGCCATAGATATGGTGAGCACCGTACTCCGTCAGGATGAAAGTATCATCGTCAACAAAGTGCATCAACTCGTTACGTTCCAAGTAGGCAATCTCATCAGCAAAAACCATTCGAAAATCCTCGTTGAAACGATTACGATAAGACTTCATAGAGATGAAACCAAAATAGAACATAACAGACAACGCCTTTGCTCGAACTTCATCCCTTGGCATATCGGCAATATCATTGATTGGCAACTCATTTCTATCCAATGCTGCAAAATAGCAATCCATTTTATGATTATCGCAACCCAAATTGTAGGCTAAATAATCCCCCACAAAAGATTGAGCACCCAATCCCATGCCTATATAAGATGTTGCATTCACCACACGAGTCGTCAAATAGTCTGATGTACCCATATCGCCCTCTATCTTACTAAAGGTATTCTTACCCACATTCGCCACATAACCAGCCTCTTTCAACAAAGTGTATGCAATGTCATACTGACGATTAGCCTTAAAAAGGCTCACACCTTGAGACTCTTTTTCCAACTTCGTACCTTTGTAGCGATTACGATACAAGGTTACGTATTCAGGATTCATTGCGATGGTGTATTTTACCGTATTAGCAAAATCCTCATCCGTTTGATTCAAGAAACCATACATCAAATCAATGTTCAAACGTTTAAAACCGGCCTCACGGATATTCTTCACTGCTCGTTCATAGATGAAGGCACTACCCTCGCGGCCCAAGCTCTCCAACAATGTGGCAGAGACCGTCTGGAAGCCCATAGAGATGCGATCGTAGCCCAACTCTTTCACGAAACGAATCTTTTCAAGATCATTAGCGGCAATGACAGGCGTAGTCTCTATACTCCAGCTTACTCCTCCCTTAAACTTAAACGTTTTAATCTTTTCCGTAATACGCTTCAAATTATCGTTGTTCAAATAGAGAGGAGTTCCTCCGCCTAAATCAAAACCGACTACTGGAATATCGCCCACAATATGTCTATACATTTCCATCTCACGCAACAAATAGTCAGTATATTTGTCTTGACTCTCCTCATTGGGATCATTTAGAACCACATACTCACAAAACTTACAACGAGTCTTGCAGTATGGCACATGAACATACAGATTTATCTCCTTCTGCTTTCTTATATTAACCTCCACCACTTTGCGAATAGCATCGACATCATGTAATTCATATTCAGCCAAAGAGTTAACTCGCAAAGGATAAGCCGTATTGGTATAGTGATGAAACTTGATACCCATATCGAAGAGTTCCTCACATGTATAATTCACATTTCTTCTTTCCATATCATTTCATTTTAGTCAGACTTATATTGTGTATTTTTTACACTACAAATATACGCAAATTTTTCATTATGACAATAGATTGTGTATTTTTTACACCAATATTTTGAATATCAAAATTCATCCTTAAGTTTCTGCTTCACCTCCAGACCAGTAAACATATTTCTTACATCTAAATTTTGACCTATACACAAAAAAAAAACAATTAAAATACACAGAAAAATTTTTAAAGAAATAGATGGTAAAAAGCATTTACTGATTCACCTCTTCTAACTGTGTGCTATCCGTCGCCTCAAAAACAGAAAAAATGGAGATTCTCTTATGACTCAATTCATTTCCTTTACAAACCAAAATCACAACAAAGGACCACCATTAGTATTGAATTCTAAAGATTTATGAAAAAAAAAGGTCATCCGTTTGGATGACCTTTTTACTATATTGCCATAAGCAATTATTGATTCACATATCTAACGATTGTTTGTTGACGATCTGGACCTACAGAAACTATCTTAATAGGCACTTCCAAATAGTCCTCCAAGAAGTCGATATAATCATTGAACTCAGCTGGGAACTCGTCTTCGCTCTTTGTCTTTGTCATATCCTTCTTCCAACCCTTGAACTCCTTATAAATTGGAGTAAGCTCGCCTTCGGTAACATCAAATGGAAATTCATCAGTCTCAACACCATTCAAATTATATGCTACGCAAGCCTTTATTGTATCAAATCCATCAAGGACATCACTCTTCATCATAATAAGCTGAGTAACGCCATTAATCATTACGGCATATTTCAATGCTACAAGGTCAATCCATCCACATCTTCTCTCACGGCCCGTAACAGCACCATACTCATGACCAAGATCACGGATTTTCTTTCCTACCTCATCGAAAAGTTCAGTAGGGAAAGGTCCACTTCCAACACGAGTACAATAAGCTTTAAAGATACCGAATACATCACCAATCTTACCCGGAGCGACGCCAAGACCTGTACAAGCACCAGCACAAATCGTATTAGATGAAGTCACAAAAGGATACGATCCAAAGTCAACATCAAGCATTGTACCTTGAGCACCCTCTGCAAGAATTGACTTACCCTCTTTCAAAAGGCCGTTCAACTCATACTCACTATCAACGAATGTATATTGCTTCAATTTCTCGATACCCTCGAACCACGCCTTTTCTATTGGCTCCAAATCGTATTTATAGTCGTAGTGAGACAAAATCTCTTTGTGACGAGCAATTGCCTTAGCGTACTTCTCTTCGAAATTGCAAAGCAAGTCACCCACACGAAGTCCATTTCTTGAAGTCTTATCTGTATATGTAGGACCAATACCCTTTCCAGTTGTACCAATTTTACCAGCACCCTTGGCGCTCTCGTATGCTGCGTCAAGAATACGGTGTGTAGGGAGGATAAGGTGAGCCTTCTTTGATATATAAAGCCTCTTGGTAAGGTCGTGACCAGAAGCCTCAAGCTGCTCAACCTCTTGCTTGAACAATGCTGGGTCTAGGACAACTCCATTACCGATAACATTAACCTTTCCACCTTGAAAGATGCCAGAAGGAATAGAACGAAGCACATACTTCTGCCCCTCAAACTCAAGTGTGTGACCTGCATTTGGTCCACCTTGGAATCGAGTTACGACATCATAATTAGGAGTAAGCACATCTACGACCTTACCCTTACCTTCGTCACCCCACTGCAATCCTAATAAAACATCTACTTTCATTACTGTATTTAAATTGCATTAATACTCAATACAAAGCGGAAGGACATCAAAGTCCACAATTTCCGACTTGTAAAGGTAATAAGATTTTTTCTTTTTATTTACTACTTTTTATAAAAAGTGATTTCTTGAAGAACTCAAATCGTCAAGAATAACGAGATCGACTAATTTCGACCCATTATAGAAGCATAATAAGCGACAACATCATCCCATTTGTAATATGGGAAAGTCGCTGTTTCCAACGGTATGCCCACCTCTTTTTCATTCAAAAGGAACTTCACCAACACTGGGTTTTCGCCTTTGGACTTATAAAAAACCATCTGGATATTTGACGCCATAGGTATAATCTTAAAATCACACCATTTTTTGTATAGTACCTCCAAATTTGTTTCTTCTACATAACAATTATCTATACGCATCAAAGCCAGCAATCCCATCAATGGAATGTCATGACCAAAACGTAGAGAGACTTGCGGTGTTTCACCCTTGATAGCAGACTGAGCATCTTCAATTATCTTAGACAAAAGTGGAGCCAACTCATACGGCGTATCTTTTCCGCAGATGGGGTTTGGACCAGCAAACGCATACCACCATGCATTTTGAACCTGCCAATTGTCAAACAGCTCCTCTTTCGTAAACAAATCCGTTAACGTAATATCCAAATGTTCTAAACCTTGAAGACTACAAGAAATGTCATAGAGTTTACGCATAAAAGAGACCTTATCAATATGTTTATCAACAAATTGAGGATTAGAAAAGAGCGAAGCGACCAATCTCTCCGGATGAATATGTTCATAGTGGAATTGCCCAAATTTCTTATTCCAAAGAGAATCCTTCATACGTGCATCCCGAGCCTCTTCATTTTCCGGAGTCAGGAAAGATTCATAGGAATGACTAGCATTCATAGTGACATTCATCTTCGGATTCAACTCCTTCAAACGCATTAAAAAAGAAGACATACTCAATACACATCTAGGCTTTGTTGTTGAACAAGCATCCACGTAAGCGTTCTTTGTAAAAACCGTAGGATATTCTCGATACATGCGTTCCGCAATTCCCGCATGCTGTCGCATGCCCAATGACGTCAAATCGCTTGCCTTATTTTCAACATCCTGCCACAAAGCGAAAAAACGAGACTTCACGTCCTCACCCAAAAGTGTAAGCGATTTCGCCTTGGATGCCTCATCCAAGAGATCATATATTTTCTTAAAATCTAAATCACTGATATAATACCTTGACCCATGACGTCCATAGTGACTTATGTAGAATGGCTTATACCCTTTAGGTGCCTGTGTTCTAACATTGTCAGAATCTACCGTATACACGTAATAGTTGCTGCCCGCTTTATTTACATCCGCTAGAATCTCTTCCTTTGTTGTTTGTGCATCAAGGATGAACAAAGAGGAAAGGAAAGCGTACACAATTAAAATTATTCTTCTCATATTCATTCTATTTCATCTGCGCAAATTCTCAAACATGTAGAAACCTTATCAAAATATGTTACAAAAGTAAATTTTTTCAAGCACAATACAAAATCCAAGGCAAAAAAAAAAAATCCTCCTTGACAATCATCAAGGAGGATTTTTAGAATCATAGACTATCCACCGAAGTTATCGAAGCGAATCATATCGTCTTCAACGCCCAAACTATGGAGCAAGTCAAGAACGGTCTTCGCCATCATCGGAGGTCCACACAAGTAATACTCACAATCTTCCGGATTCTCGTGTTGCTTCAAGTAGGTATCACCCATCACAGGAGCAACGAAGCCTGGCGTATATTTAACACCTGCCGCATCGGCCTTTGGATCTGGATTATCCAAAGCCAAGTGGAAATGGAAGTTAGGGAAATCCTTTTCCAATTGCAAGAAGTCATCCAAGAACGGAATCTCCTCCAAAGCTCGTGCTCCATAGAAGTAGTGCATTGGACGGTTGCGATCTTCATCCTTAACACCATTACCCTTCAACATATGCATGATTTGCGCACGAAGAGGAGCCATACCGGCACCACCACCGACCCAAATCATCTCTCTGCCAGAACCATATACAGGACGGAACTCACCGTAAGGGCCCGACATGAATACCTTGTCTCCGGGTTTCAAGTTGAAGATGTAAGAAGATGCAATACCTGGATTTATATCTTCAAATATACTCTCTCCAGGAGCCAATACGTTAGGAATCTTATTTCCTTCTGCATCCAAAAGCGGCTTACCTGTCTTAGGATCCATCTTAAAGCGAGGCTTCATAGGAGGAGTGGCAATACGAACGTTCAACGTAATGATATCACCCTCATCCGGATAGTTGGCCATTGAGTAAGCTCGAATGGTATCCGTTGGGTTAACACAATGAAGGTCAAACATTTTGTTTTTCTCCCAATAAGGAAGATAAACGTTTCCAATAAGTTCCTTGTCGAAATCAGAATATTTGATATCAAACTTAGGGATACGGATTTGAGCGTAAGAACCTGGTTCGAAATCCATGTGCTCACCCTTAGGCAACGCCACCTTGTACTCCTTGATGAATGTAGCCACATTCTTGTTTCCAATAACTGTACACTCCCACTCTTTAACACCCAATACAGACTCTGACACCTTAAGAGCCATATCACCTTTCACCTTAACTTGGCAACCCAAACGCCAATGATCCTTTTGCTCCTTGCGAGAGAAGAATCCCTTTTCAGAAGGAAGAATTTCACCTCCACCCTCTACAACTTGACATTTGCACTGACCGCAAGCACCCTTACCACCACAAGCAGATGGCAAATAGACACCTTTGGCAGATAGAGCATTTAGCAAAGATGAACCCGACTCAACCTCAATAGGAGCCTCGCCGTTCATGGTAATCTTCACCTTGCCTGATGGCACCAAATAATTCTTGGCAACCAACAAAATGATTACGAGAAGAAGGATAACCGCAAGGAATACCCCAATACTCGCCATTATTAAATTCATATCCATTGTTTATCCTTTCTTTAAATCTTCAAACCAGAGAAACACATAAACGCCATTGCCATAAGACCCACGGTAATAAATGTAATACCAAGACCTCTCAATGGTGCAGGCACGTTAGAGTAGGCCAACTTCTCACGGATAGCTGCCAAACCAACGATAGCCAACAACCAGCCAATACCAGAACCCAAAGCATAAGCAATAGCATCAGACACTCCGCCAATGTATTGTGTACTTTCTGGATCCATTGTAATACGTTGCTGCATGAACAAAGAAGCTCCCATGATAGCACAGTTTACTGCAATCAAAGGCAAGAATATACCCAATGACGCATAAAGACTTGGTGAGAATCTTTCCACAATCATCTCAACCAATTGCACAATACCTGCAATCACAGCAATGAAAAGGATGAAACTCAAGAAACTCAAGTCAACACCATCAACCAAGCAATCTGGTCCCAAAACCTTAGTCTGCAACAAATAGTTGACAGGCAACGTTATGAGAAGCACAAATGTAACTGCAACGCCCAAACCGAACGCTGTCTTCACATTCTTTGATACTGCCAAATATGAACACATACCAAGGAAGAATGCGAAAATCATATTATCCACAAAGATAGAGCGGATCAATAAACTAAAAAAATGTTCCATATTCTATTCTAAATTATTGGTATGTAATTATTTCTCTTGCAAATCCTTATTAAATGCGCGTTGAGCCCAGATAACACAAGCAACGAGAATCAATGCCATTGGAGCCAACAACATCAAACCATTGTTTACATATCCTAACTCATAAACACAATCAGGAATAACTTGGAACCCGAAAAGGCAACCGGAGCCCAAAAGTTCACGGAAAAAGGCAATGACAACCAAAATGATTGCATAACCCAAACCATTTCCAACTCCATCAAGGAATGAATCCCATGGTTTGTTTTGCAAAGCAAAAGCTTCCAAACGTCCCATCAAGATACAGTTAGTGATGATAAGTCCCACATATACCGAAAGTTGTACGCTCACATCATATACGAATGCCTTCAAGACATTGCTCACAATAGTTACCAAAGCAGCAACTACTACCAATTGCACAATGATACGGATACGGTTGGGAACCAACTTACGCATCAACGACATCACAACATTTGCCACAGCCAAGATAGCCGTTACTGACAAACCCATCACAATGGCTGGCTTCAATTGGGCAGTTACCGCCAATGCAGAACAGATACCAAGAATCTGAACCGTAACTGGGTTGTTCACACTTAGCGGATTTACGAATACCTCTTGATTCTTTTTAGAAAACATATTCTCTCCTCCCATTAATTATTTAAAAATCCTTTATAACGAGAAAGGCAACCCTTCAGCATGGCATCAACACCCTTTGAAGTGATTGTACCACCAGAGATACCATCTACTTGATAATCTGGCTTTGAAACCTTTCCGTTCTTCTCTACACCAAGAGCCACATTTCCATTCTCAAGAACGCGCTTGCCAGCGAAACGAGATTGGAACTTTTCTGTTGCAATCTCTGCACCCAATCCTGGTGTCTCACCCTCATGCGAGAAATATACGCCGTAAACAGTATTCTTGTCTGCATTCAAGCCTACATAACCCCAAATTGGGCCCCATAGACCAGCACCCTTCACTGGAATGACATATTTAGTCTCGCCATTTACATTACATACATAAAGAGGCAACTCATCTTCTGATTTAGCAGAAACCTTGAAACCTCCATTTTGAGACTTTACATTGCAGTTCAAATCCAAGATTTGGTCTGCCTTGACATACTGGTTGAAAGCAGCCTCAGCATCCTCCACTTCGTGTATATTCAACGCACTCAAAATCTGCTTCATCTTATCCAACTCAACGTTTTTATCTTGCTGCTCCTTCAAAGAAGAGGCAACACACGCAAGGAGGAACGCAACGACAACAACCATCACCGCTGCGAAAGTTACAGTATAGCTATTACTATTAGTATTCATATTCCTTCAACATTAATAGTTATTTCACCTTGTTTGCACGCTTCAATCTACGATTGATGTTTGCTTGAACTACTAAATTATCGATGAGCGGAGCAAATAGATTCATCAACAAGATGGCCAACATCATACCTTCTGGGAATCCTGGGTTCAAGACACGAATGACTATCGCAACAGCTCCGACCAAGAAACCAAAAACATATTTACCACACTCCGTACGAGCCGATGTCACAGGGTCTGTAGCCATAAAGACAGCACCGAAACAGAAACCACCCAACAAAATATGCTCATACCAAGTAATCGGAGTAGCTCCAACTGAGTTGAAAATATAACCTACAACTGCGCCTCCAACAAATACTGAGAACATCGTCTTCCAACTTGCAATACCAGATAACAAGAGGATAACAGCACCTATAAGGATAGCCAATTTACTTGTTTCACCAATTGAACCTGGAATTAGACCAATGAACATATCCATGGTTGACAATGTGTTACCCATCGCATCTGTAACCGTAGCCAAACCCGACTCAGCAACAGCAACCTGACCAAGAGCCGTAGCTCCCGTCATGCCATCAACCACTGCAGCATCACCACCGATACCCAAGATAGGATCAGTAGCAATCCAAACAGCATCACCCGACATTGCAGTTGGATAAGAGAAGAACAAAAATGCACGTGTGATCAAAGCCACGTTGAAAATGTTCATACCTGTACCACCAAACACCTCTTTTGCGAAAATCACAGCAAAAGCAGTGGCAACTGCCAACATCCACAATGGACAATTAACTGGAACAATCATCGGAATGAGAAGACCAGAAACCAAGAATCCCTCTTGAATCTCCTCTCTCTTCCATTGAGCCACAATGAACTCAATGCCCAAACCTACCAAATAAGAAACGACTATTTTAGGCAGAACTGCGGCCAAGCCAAAAACAGCCATGCCACAGAAGTCTGTCGTATCTTGACCTGTCACCAAATAGTGTTGGTAACCTACGTTATAAATACCAAACAACAATGCTGGTATCAAAGCTATAACGACCATCGACATCACACGCTTCGAATCGATACAGTCGTGGATGTGAGTCCCGTGCTTTGCCGTCGTGCCAGGAACAAACAAGAATGTTTCAAAGCCATCGAAGACAGAACGGAACATCGCCAGCTTGCCGCCCTCCTCGAAGTTCGGCTTCACTTTGTCGAGAAAATTCCTTAACGCTTTCAACTTATTTCAATTTTTAAATTATTACTTGATAATTAGGCCATTTCTTTACGCAAGAAATCCAAACCTTCACGAACGATGCGTTGTGTTTCAATCTTAGATGAACATACGAATTCACAAAGAGCGAAATCTTCTGGAGCAACCTCGTAAATACCCAATTGCTCCATCTTGTCAATATCCTTAGCGATGATCGCCTTAACCAGGAACTCTGGCAAAATGTCCATTGGGAATACTCTGTCATACTCACCAGACATGATGAACGCACGTTCACCTCCATTAATGTTTGTATCCAAGACATACTCCTTACTGCCGCCAAGCAACCAAGAGAAATATGAACGGTTAACACTAAATTTATTCAAACGAGGCATAATCCAACCCAAGAATTCTGACTGCTTACCCTCTGGGATAACTGTCACCTGAGAATCATATGCACCTAAGAATCCGTCTGGCGCAATTTGCATACCAGTCAAAACATTACCGCTGATGAATCTTGCATTTGCAGGATTCTCGACATTGTCTGCAAGAATATTAGACAATTGTGCGAAATAGGTTGTTCTATAATATGCTGGCTTTTTAACACAGCTGCCAGACAATATGATAATCTTGCTGAAATCGTAAGCACCCTTCTTGAATGCCGTTCCAATAGTAACAACATCTTGAGGATTAATGCACCATACGACCTCACCCTTGTTGATTGGATCCACATGATGAATTTGAACACCCACGTTTCCTGTTGGATGAGGACCCTCAAATTCATGAAGCTCCACGCCTTTTGTTCCTTTGTAAACCTTGGAAGCGTTTTCGATGTTGATGCCAATGTGAACCTTACCTGTCGTAAGCTTTGCCAAAGCATTCACACCCAATTGGAACTCCTCCAATTTGCCCTCCAAGATGTAATCATACTCAGGAGCCAAAGGTGCTGTATCAAAACCTGAAATAAATATTGCCTTAGGTGCCACATTAGGGTCAGCAACAATGTCATAAGGACGTTGCTTGATAAATGGCCAGAAACCTGAAGCCAACATCAAACTCTTCACATCAGCAGCAGACAACGTGCTTGGATCCACCTTTTTAAATGGTTCTGAAGCATACGCACCATCTGACTGGATGCTGATATTCAACACTTTTCGTCTATCTCCCCTTTTAACCTCCAAAACGGTTCCACTCACTGGAGAGACGAACTTCATTTCAGGATTTGCCTTGTCTTGGAAAATGACAGTACCTGCCTTCACGACATCACCATCCTTCACCACAACTTTTGGCTTAATTCCTTGAAAATCGTCGGGTCTAATGGAAAACAAAGTAGCAGGTTCCGCCTTACCAAAGATCTGGCCAGCCTTGCCCTTCAACTTTATATCCAAGCCTCGCTTAATTCTAATCAACTCAGCCATAATGAATTATAATTATTTTAATTAATTTTTGTACAAGTCAAGCACTTCAACAAGAAGTGTGTTTCTTTAAAAACTTTCAACAAGCGAAAAAAGCAGTCTTCCAATTTCGCAGAGGAAGACTGCCTATTTTTATACCGGAAAAAAGTTATTCGTTGGCATTTACACACAATGCGTCATTCAAACTAACGATTGCTGCAGAATAGTCCTTACGCTCAATAACGAATTGCATATTCACTTGACGAAGTGATTGTGCAAAACACTCTATATTAATATGGTTGTCGCACAACGCCTTTGCAGCCTTGCACAAGAAACCTGGATGGGCAATGTTAGTACCCATGCAACATACGATGGCAACCTTCTTCACCGTAACCTGATAGAAAGTGTCCTTCAACTCTTGCAACAAAGCCTCTGCGTTTGCCTTGTCCCAAATAACCATCGTAATGCTATTAGCATTGGTTGATTTAAGAATATAACTTACGCCATGTTTTTCAAACACTTGCATAACGCGCAAGTCATAACCAACCTCTCCAACCATCATCGGATCGTGAACCTCAACGGCCAAAACCTTCTCTGTACCAGAAACGATTTCGATACGAGACTTTTCCGCCACATAATCCTTTGAAATCAATGTTCCAGGATGCTCTGGCTCGAAGGTGTTCTTAATACGGATGTTGATGCCAGCCATTTCAAGAGGCTTAGAAGCCTTAGGGTGGATGGCCTCCATACCGACGTCTGCCAATTGGTCAGCCACCATGAAGTTTGTGCGACCAACAGGAATAGACTTATCCGCACCTACCAACTTAGGGTCTGCAGACGACAAGTGGAACTCCTTATGGATAACAGCCTCGTCGGCCTTCACCTCAACGGCAATCTTTGAGAATGTAACCTCTGAATAGCCACGGTCAAATGCGCGCATGATACCTTCTGTTCCTTTTGTATAACCAGTTGCAACGCATAGAGTCTCAGAAAAATCAATTCCCTTGAAAGCCTTTTGAATACGTTGGTCGATTGTCAAAGACTCAGAATCGTCAAAGCCACAAAGATCCACGAAAGTTGCATTGATGCCGTGATTTTTGATGATATTCACTGAATTGAACGCAGAGTGAGCCTCTCCGATAGAAGAAAGGATCTCACGAGCAGCCAAATACAAATCCTTTTTATTGACGTAGCCCGAAGCGACTACACTGTGCATAGAGAAAAGGTAATTCTTAGCCTTAGCAATTCTGTCGTATACAAACTCATCGGCCAAACGTTGGTCCAACTTAATATCCTCGAACGTACGATTGATTTCAATAAGTTTTTGAGCCAAATCGTCCAAGGCTCCTGCGTAATCCTCGTCATTCAAGAATTTCACATAGATGCCAGGCTCGCCAGTTTTCTTATGCTCCAACAACCAGTTCGTAACGTTGTTATAAGCCGAAACGACAAAAATACGATTGTACATCTCTTCGGCAGAGAACGAACCCAATTTTCTCTTGCCTATGATAATGTTGTTTAGTACATCTTTAAACTGAGACATGGAAGTCCCACCAATCTTCTCTACTGTAAGCATGCTATTTAATTATATCAAGTAATATATAAAATATCACACAAAGATAATAAAGACAAACAACATAATAAAAGCAAATGAAAATTAATTAATTCACATCATCAAGAATTTTCACAAATAACCTCTCATTTTGTCATTTCACAAGCCAAATTATGGTGAATGTAGTCACTCAAGCATGCGAATCAACATTATCGAGATAAAACAAGTATTCGCAGAAAGAACAATTCTTTTCGTCGGAAACTCTTTGACTTCTTATTTTTTTCCCTAAATTTACAAAAACTTATTGAAATGGGGTTGCAAGAATCAGAATTGACACAACAATTAAAAGACGAGTCAACACAAGCTCAAGCTTTTACCATATTGGTAAAACAATATCAAGAGCAAGTGTATTGGTTGATTCGTAAAATGGTGTTATCGCACGATGATGCCAATGATGTTCTGCAGAACACACTCCTACATGCTTGGAATGGCATCAAATCTTTCCGAGGCGACGCCAAATTCTCCACATGGCTCTATCGCATTGCCGTCAACGAAACTTTCACGTTTCTCGCAAACGCAGAATTGAAAAATGCAAATACGATGACGGACTTGGAAGATGTCATGGTGCAAAACCTTGCAAGCGACGAATATTTCGAAGGAGACGAGGCTCAAATAAAGCTTCAAAAAGCCATCCTTTCCCTTCCTCCGAAACAACGTATGGTCTTCAACATGAAGTATTTCGAAGACAAAAAATACGAAGAGATGGAAGAGATTCTCGGCACCTCCGTTGGTGCTCTCAAGGCCTCCTACCATCACGCCGTGAAAAAAATCGAGAATTTTATTTTGATGGAGGATTAAACCTTTTGTCCAAAAGTCAGTCATATATACAAATCGAATTACTAAAAAGACAAGACAATGGAAACAAAAAGTAACATATTAGATTCATTGAAAGGAGAAAAAAATCCGTTCAGTGTTCCAAAAGGCTATTTTGAAGGTCTTGACCCAATGCTCCAAAAAGTAATCGAATCAAAGGAGAAAGAAGTTAAAGAAGTCAAACTTGAGCCTTTTTACTCAAAACTAAAGCCGTGGTTGGGCGTTGCTGCATCTGTTGCACTTCTAGTTTCTGCTATCCAGCTAATCTCTAGCGTCAGCAAAGAAAATGTTGAGCAAGCGAGAATCAACAACACCCCAGAAGAGATCAACGGCATTCAAACAAAAATCCTCTACACTCACTTGGAGGATGAGTCCATAATGAATTATCTTTTATCTGAAGAAGAATGAAAAAAATAATATTATCACTATTGCTTGTTTTCGCCAGCACTGCCTCGTATGCAGAGAAAGACGACGAGGAGAAGACGAAAGCGATGGTGGAATTCAAGAGTGCATATATTTTGGAAAGGATGGATTTAACCCAAGAAGAGGCCGCAAAGTTCATTCCTATCTATAAAAAATATATCACCGAACGAATCAACACATTCGAAGAGTGTCCCTTGGAAGATTTCGACTACAAGGCAAACAACAAATTGACAGAGCAAGAGTACAAAAAAATAAATGATACTTTTGTCAATGGTAGAATCAATCGTGCCCTTGCAACGAAGTTTTACTACGAAAAATTCAGGGAAATAATTCCCGACAGCAAAATTTATAAGATGCAAATGGCCGAAAAAGATTTCAAACACGAACTTCTAAAACGAGTTCAAAACAAAGGCCACAACCACAAGGCTACAACTACAAACAAAAAATAAACTACTTTCATTTTTTAGGGAGGACGCCATTGACGCCCTCCTTTTTTGTTATCCTTTTTCCGAACTTCTTGGAAGTTTCAAAAGAAGGAACCTTGAAAACCAATTTTATATTTTTCAAGAATGCCTGTTTCATTCCGCAATCAAAGCTGATTTATCTTCCGTAAATGCACCAAGCCTAACCTCTGTTATCGTATTGACTTTCGATCTGTCAAACTCGCACTCCACACGAATGTAGTTTTCCGTAAAGCCATGCATCTTACCCACCGTTTTCTTGTCCTCCCAAAGCACCGTAGCCACCTTGCCAATTTGAGATTCATAGAATGCCAAACGCTTCTTTTCGGAAAGGGCATGTAATATTTCGCTCCTCTCCTTCTTCTTTTGGGATGGCACTCTACCCTCAATCTTCAAAGCTTGTGTATTAGGTCGCTCGGAATATGAAAAGACATGGAATTGTGTCACATCCAACGATTCCATAAAGGAAAGTGCATCTTGGAAATAGGCCTCGGACTCGCCGTTAGTTCCCACAATGACATCAACTCCGATGAAAGCATCGGGCATCAATCGTTTAATGGCAGCCACCTTATCTGCAAAAAGTTGTCGTTTATAATGACGTTTCATCAAAGCTAACACCTCATCGCAACCCGATTGCAACGGAATGTGGAAATGAGGCACAAATTTCTTCGACTTTGCCGTGAACTCTATGATTTCATCCGTAAGCAAATCAGGCTCGATAGAAGAGATGCGGTAACGCTCTATGCCATCGACCTTGTCCAACTCACGAATCAAATCGAAGAATGTTTCGCCTGTCGATTTTCCAAAATCACCTATATTGACACCCGAAATGACAATCTCCTTGGCTCCCGACTCTGCCGCACTTACTGCCTGCTTAACAGTGTCTGCAATAGAACCATTACGGCTACGACCACGAGCAATCGGCACCGTACAATAGGAACAGAAATTATCACAACCATCTTGCACCTTTAGGAAGAAACGCGTACGGTCTCCTTGCGTACAAGAAGGGAAAAAGACACTGATGTCCTTGCGTTGGGTATGAAAAACTTTGGTCTCCATCTCTTTCTCCAACGTGGACAGATGCTCTATGACATCGAATTTCTGCTGCATGCCCAAAACCAAATCCACGCCTTCAATGGAGGCTATCTCTTCCGGTTTCAATTGTGCATAACAACCAATCACAATGACATAAGCACCTGGATGCTTGGCTATCATCTGTTTTATTGCCTGACGATCTTTTCGATCTGCCACTTCCGTTACAGAACATGTATTAATCAAGCATACATCGGCCACTTCGCCTGGCTTTACCGTTCTAAATCCATTTTCTTTTAATGTACGTCCGATAGTTGATGTCTCTGCAAAATTCAACTTGCAACCTAAGGTGTGATATGCCACCTTCTTATCTTTGAAAATCGTCTGGTCAATCATAACGCTGATAAAATAAAAGAGAAAAATGCGAAAGCCCACGACTGAAGAATCAGCCATGGGCCTTCTATATCAATAAAAACCCGTGATTAGAGTTTCAACATTTCACAAACCTCGTTATACACAGATTCTGCATTGAAGCCGAACTTCTCATCCAAAACTGTATAAGGAGCTGAATTACCGAAATGGTTAAGTCCATGGGTACGGCCGTTCAAACCTACCAAACCAATCAATGTCAACGGCATACCTGCTGTCAAACCAAATTTTGGAGTAGCGTCAGGCAAAACCTCTTGTTGGTATGCTTGTGATTGAGAACGGAACAAACCTTCCGAAGGTGCAGACACGATTTGAATATTCAAATTCTTACGCTCTTCCAACAAAGCTGCACCCTCAAACAAAGTCGAAACCTCGGAACCACTTGCTACCAAAATCACATCAGGAGTACCCTTTGCCTTCTTGACAATGTATGCACCCTTCTGTGCTTGCAATGCCTCTTCGTAACGATTGCCTGCAGCTGGTAAGTTCTTAACATTTTGACGAGAAAGAATCAATGCAGTTGGAGTGTCAACATTCTCCATTGCCATCTTCCAAGCAACGGTAGTCTCATCAACATCAGCAGGACGAAGAACCAACATACTGTTCTTACCCTTATGATTCTTCACGTGCTCCAACAAACGAACTTGAGCCTCTTGCTCAATTGGTTGGTGAGTTGGGCCATCCTCTCCTACTCGGAATGCATCGTGCGTCCAGATATACTTAACAGGAAGACGCATCAAAGCCGACATACGATAAGCTGGCTTCATATAGTCAGAGAACACGAAGAATGTTCCGCAAGCAGCATAAACACCTCCGTGAAGAGCAATACCATTCATAATACAAGCCATAGTCAACTCAGACACACCTGCATTGAGGAATGCACCTGTGAAGTCACCACTTACCAAAGGATGTGTATTGGTCAAGAAACCATCTGTCTTATCTGAGTTTGACAAGTCAGCAGAGGCAACGATCATATTCTCAACCTCTTTAGAAAGAACTTTCAATACAGTTGCCGAACCAACGCGAGTGGCTTGGTCTGCCTTTTGTTCAATCTTAGCATAGTCAATATTTGGAGCTTTGCCGCTAAAGAATTGTTCCAACTTTTTAGCCAATTCTGGGTTCTTTTTAGCCCATTCAGCTTGAGCAGCCTTCTTTTCTGCGGCGATCTTAATCAATTCAGCCTTACGTTGCTCGTAAAGTGCCTTAACCTCCGTGAAGATTTGGAATGGTTCGTCAGGATTACCACCCAAGTTCTTAATAGTGGCAGGAATATCAACACCAGCCTTTGACAATGGTTGTCCGTGAGTAGAGACCAAGTTCTCCGCACTTGAACCGTCAGCCTTCAAACAGCCCTTACCCATTGTTGTCTTACCAATGATGATTGTAGGGCGTTTAGTCTCCTCATTTGCCTTCTTCAAAGCATCAATGATTTGAGCGGCATCATTACCATTAATTGTAATTACATTCCAGTTCCAAGCCTTATATTTCATCTCAATATCCTCATTTGAAACCTCATCTACTTTGGTAGAGAGTTGGATATTGTTAGAATCGTAGAACATAATGAGGTTGCTCAATCCCAATGTGCCAGCAATACGACCAGAACCTTGAGAAATCTCCTCTTGAATACCACCATCCGAGATGAACGTATAAATCTTGTGACTCATCCATTCGCCGAAACGAGCACAAAGGAAACGCTCTGCAATAGCTGCACCTACAGCCATTGTATGTCCTTGACCCAACGGACCAGAAGTGTTCTCGATACCTCTAGCAAAATCAACCTCTGGGTGACCAGGAGTGTTGCTACCCCATTGACGGAAATTCTTGATATCCTCCATAGAGAACTTACCAGCCAAGGCAAGCACAGAATAGAGCATTGGAGACATGTGTCCTGGATCCAAGAAGAAACGATCTCTGTTAATCCAATTTGGATCGTTTGGATCATAAGTTAAGAACTGAGAATAAAGTACGTTGATGAAATCTGCGCCACCCATAGCTCCTCCTGGGTGTCCCGATTTTGCTTTCTCGACCATTGCGGCAGTCAATATTCTGACATTATCTGCTGCGCGATCTAGCGTTTTCATATCAACCATTGTTATATGCAATTTATATTAATGGAAAAAATAACTAATCGTATATCTGAAACCCCACGAACCATCTTCCGAATCTCCGTAACCCGGAGCATAGGATTGATTGATGGAGCAATTACCTTCTCTTACTCTATTTATATGAAGGAATCCCTTGTATCGCAACTCAGCACCCAAGCAAAATCCCTTATAGATCGGCGTGTTCACACCTGCAAGAAATTCAGCCCATTGTGCTGTCGTATTTCCTTTTTGAGCTGGGATAAAGTCTGCATCGTCAGCCCACATTGAGGCATCAGTCCTAAATCCAGCAATCTCATACTCATAATTAGGGGCGATAGCGTAACGAACACCGACATAGCCGTATGGCGTCAATTTTTTTGAATAATCTTTCTCCAACAAATTTATATTCACACCCACTTTGCCGTAAGCACCCTTCAAATCATAGGTAACACCCTCCGTTTGTGCTCCCGTACCCGTATTGTCGTATGAATAATCTGGAGCCGCATCGTATGTTGCATAACCTATCTCAAAAGCAGGATAAATGAAGTGCTGAAAATCCAAAACAACAGAACCATTCATGCCGAAACGTCGTGTCTCTATGGCCGTCATAAGAAGATCGCCCAAATCATAATCCACATAAACTCCGTAAAAGAACTGCTTTTGTTCTTCTGCGGACTTGCTTTTGTTTTTTTTCTCGGCGAATACAGAATTCGAGAGAAGCAAAAGCATCATCAGACTAATAAAGCGACATATATATGTTGACATGATTCTCCTTATACTTATTAGTTACCATATTGCTTTCTATAAACACTTCGCCTACACCATGCGTAAAATCTACGCTCTTCAGTTCGTACGCAGTGCGATAACCGCACTCTCCCGAAACAAACTCATGAATAGCCTCATACGAAATGTTCAAAGTATCTGTCATCGGTTTTGCAAAGACTCCATTATAGTAATAAAGCATAGAGTTGTCTGCAAAAAGTAGCAAATCGTTCTGAACCTTTTTCAACGACAAACTCTCACCCTCTATATTGAATTTAACCTCTGAAATCAAACTGTCTTGCCAAACAGTATCCATAGACACCTCTACGGTCTCATACTCCTTTGGCAACATACACCATACATACTTAGTTTCTGCAGAAGTTGGATTTAGTGGCAAGTAAAACTGACCGCTTTCAACATTTGTCAATAGGGTGTCTGCTCCTACTGGCAAAAGGGACAAACGCAAAAGAGAATACTTCTCAGAAGGATTCAGTTCCGAAAGGCAAGAAATACCTATTGGTGAATACATTGGCTCATCACAATGCTGATTGTCACATGAAAGGAAACCACACCCCACACATAGAGAAAAGGTCAACAAGAGCAAAGCCCGCCAGCCTTTCTGCACCCTATGTTTCATATTCGCGTTCTGCATCTCTTTTTTCTAAAATTCTATTAATTACAAATAACTTACAATATCTGACAATGCCTTACGCTTCTTCTCGTTTTTATCCCAAACTTCTGCATCCGAAGGATAACCGACAGGGACAATAACGCAAGGTTCCAAATCTTCATCCGTCAGATTCAACGCCTTGCGACATAAAAGCGGATCAAAATTGCAGACCCAACATGAGCCCAACCCCAATTCTGTTGCTTCCAAGATGAGATGTTCTGCTGCAATTGCCACATCCACATCGCAATGATCCTTTCCGTCTGCACGCTTCCACGATTCGGCATGATTGCCACACAAGACGAAATAAAGAGGTGCTGATTTGAACCAATCTCTATCATACGAAGCTTGAATTGCCTCGCAAGCAGAAGGACTTTGGACAACAAAGATCTTCCAAGGCTGACGGTTGACAGCAGAAGGTGCCAAACGCAACGCTTCCAACATTGCATCAATCTTATCCTTTTCCACAGCCTTGTCTGAATAACTTCTTACCGAACAACGCCTGTCTATCAACTTCATCAAGTCCATATCACTGCCTATTAGAAATTTTTCACTTCCGTTTTCAAGATATTCAAAGCCACCTCAATCGGCGAACTCTCCATTGAATTGTACGTCTCAATCAAAATCTTCGACAACTCAATAGCTGGCACATTATCAGGCACTTTTGCTGAATATGTATTGATAAATTGAATCAAACTCTCTTTGGAATTCTTAATTACAGACCACAATTCAGAACTAATATAGATCTGTTGAGAAACATTGTGTTCAAACTCCTCGCGGATAGTTGCCAATAGAGCCACATGTAAATCAACAGCCGTCATTCCGGGCTGATGAACTCTCAAAATCAATGATTCGGGATTGATACGTTCCAAAAACAAAGCGAAACGCTCATAAGCTGTCAATCGTATAGGATCCAATACTTTAGACGCATTTCTCTTCATATCATAAAAACGACGTCTCTCTTCGTTTTTCAACATTCCGTCCAAGACATAATAAGCAGCCAATAGCACTAATAGTCCTGGAAGTGTTATCTTTAATATCTCTAAAAAAGTTTGCATACTTAGTTATTTTACAAATTTTTTGTCTCTTCCAATTTATAATCGTTTCTTTCTGAAGCATTGCGAGAAACCAATTCTGCAACGAAACCAGTCAGGAACAATTGTGTTCCGATTACCATCGACGTCAACGCCATATAAAAATAAGGACTGCTGGTCACTAATGGTGCGGGGGTTCCGTTCATGATATGATACAATTTAGCGCCTCCGACAAGACTTACTGCAATAAAGCCCAACAAAAAGATCAAGCTACCAACAAATCCGAAGAAGTGCATTGGCTTTTTGCCAAACGTTGAGAGGAACCAAAGTGTGATTAGGTCCAAATAGCCATTGAAGAAACGATTGAAACCAAACTTCGATGTTCCATACTTTCTTGCTTGATGGATAACTACCTTTTCGCCTATCTTCTTGAAACCTGCATTCTTAGCCAAATATGGGATATAACGGTGCATCTCACCATAGACCTCGATGCTCTTCACCACATTCTTGCGATATGCCTTCAAACCGCAGTTGAAATCATGCAACTTGATGCCTGAAATGGCTCTTGTGGTCGCATTGAACAACTTAGACGGCAAGTTTTTGGCAATTTTAGAATCGTAACGAACCTTCTTCCAACCTGAAACCAAATCATAACCATCCGTCATGATCATCTTATACAATTCAGGAATTTCGTCCGGACTATCTTGCAAATCAGCATCCATCGTAATCACCACGTCTCCTTCTGCTCTGTCAAATCCACAATACAATGCTGCCGACTTACCATAGTTGCGACGGAACTTGATTCCTTTCGCTTCAGGATGTTTTTCTGACAAACCAGAGATGATAGACCATGAGCCATCCACACTTCCGTCATCCACGAAGATGACTTCATAGGAGAAGCCGTTTGCAGCCATCACCCTACTAATCCAAGCGAAAAGTTCTGGCAACGACTCCTCTTCGTTATACAATGGAACAACAACTGAAATATCCATATTTATTTCTTTTTCATACGCTTAAGCCTATTGGCAAAAGCCTATTCACTTATTTTCTTGTTTAAAAAAAACGACGTCACCAAACAGAAGAAGAAGCCGTAGGAGGTCTCTCCAAACAAACTGTTCATTGCGATGTCTTTCGGACTTTGTGCCATCAAGGTGACAAACTCTTTGTTCAATATCTCCTTGAACGACGCCAACATCTCTTTGGAAGCCCCCTCCATCGACTCCATCTGGACAAAGACAGAATCGTAAAAGTTCTTTTGATCCACCAAAACCTCGGGGTTGAAAAGCGTCAAACAAAGGAAAAGATAAACAGCATAAATCATAGAGGCGAAGAAAAAAAGATAAAATCCATAATTCAACACCTTAAAATACGAAACACTCTCTTTCAAGACTTCTCGTTTATAAATGCCGGTACCTTTCACAACTATATACAACGTAAAAGCAAAAGAGACTATAGAAAGCACAGACAGCAGACATAAGCCTCCAAAAGAAACGACATGTGAATAGACGAACATCTCTATGAGATCACGAGCAACGAACCAACCGCCCAAATAGAGGCCGCCTTTCATTGCGTATGAAAACACATTTCCTTCGTTTGCTTCTCCCATTAGTATACAATTTGACTACAAAGTTAAATAAAAATCAGCAGAGAAAAGGCAAATTGTAAGGTAAAAGTTCTCTTTCGATTTAAGATTTAAGGTTAACAAGGGAGGAATTAACAACAATTAAAAAACATTGGCGAGACTTTTGGGATGAATTGATACCTTTCGGAAACGAACGTCACGCCGAACCCTGGTTGCCCCGCACATAGGGGCAGACACAGGGCCATGCCCCTACAGTGTCCACCATTGGCAGTGCGTTTGTTCATTGTATTTTTGGGAAACGATCGTATGCAAAAAAATCATGATGAATTGATGACCTTCAGAAACGAACGGCACGCCGAACCCTGTGGATAACCTTGCCCTCACGGACAAGGTTATTGCATGTCGCGCTTTCAGCGCTGGGGCGTGGCGGGTAATTTGACGGACGGGGCACATACGAAAAAAGGTGGACGCAACGCCACGGGACGGATTTGATGACCTTCGGAAACGAACGGCACGCCAAACCTCATGGATGACCTTGCCCTCATGGACAAGGCTATTACGTGTCGCGCTTTCAGCGCTGGGGCGTGGCGGGTAATTTGACGGACGGGGCACATACGAAAAAAGGTGGACGCAACGCCACGGGACGGATTTGATGACCTTCGGAGACGAACGGCATGCCGAACCTCTGTAGGGGCAATCCCTTGTGGTTGCCCTTAGATTGTGGTTGTTCCCTTCTTTGTGGTTGCCCCTCACATAGGCCACCAACCATCGAACAAAAAAAATCGCAGAGGCACACATGCACCTCTGCGACATCTTTTATATCATTCAAAATTAACAACTCAATTGGTCTTCAATCGATTATTTCTTTTGAGCGAACATCCATTTCAAAAAGTCGTTGGAACTCATTGCCTCACGCCAACAAGCATGGCCCTTGTCTGAATATTCGATAATCTCAGCCACCTTGGAACCATTTGCCTTCAACTCGTAATAGGCATCACGAGAATAGGATACCGAAACCGTGGAATCGGAAGCTCCATGGTAAAGACGAATCGGCAATTTCTTCAAAGGCTTCATTCTCTCCGAATGAACAGCACCGCCGATAGAGACAACAGCCGAATAGGCTTTCGGGTCACGAGCCGCCAAATCCAACACGCCCATCGCTCCTGAAGATATACCCACCAAATAAATTTTACTATTATCTACTATCGACTTCTTTGCATAATGCTCTATCATACGAGAAAGCACAATCGATGTCTTCGTTTGTTCTGGATCGGCCGTAACCGAATATTTGCCAGTTGCCTCATCTACTGAAAAGTTAGCCCATTGATCACCAATCGGACATTGAGGGAACAAAACAATCGCCGGATAGAAATGACGCATCTCCGGATTCAAGAACAAAGATGAACCATACTTCAATTGCGACTGATTATCAGATCCATTCTCGCCCTCAGCATGCAAGAAAACTATAAGTGGATACTTTGTTTTTTTATCATCTTTATTATAGCCTTCTGGATAAAGAACACGATAACGAAGCGTATCTCCCTTCGACCTATATTCTCTCGAAAAAAGAGTTGGTTTATCCTTCTCCTTTGCTTCCACACTTGTCAAGGAGAGCAAATAGAAAAGCGAGATTAGTAAATAATAAACTATTTTCATATTCATATCAGTCACTAAAATTTCACATAAAGAATCGAATTTGGCAACAATAATTCCAAATTCATTGCAATTTAAAGATTATATCGATAAACAACAAATGTTTTCACGGATTTTTCAAACAGGCATAGGCTTTTGGAAAAAAAAATTAAATCTGATAGGTTTTATGCCCCGTCTCTATAATTTGGATAGGCACCTCCTATCCTATATAATGACGACCACTCGGGACTATTAGCAACAAAAATCAGTCACCAAACGAGTGAAACACTCACATTTCTCACTTCTTAACGCCCCTCAACTCTCATAATAGACGATGACAGAAAATGCCATAGACAAGATTAAGATCATTTTCGCCAGATTGGCAGAAAAGCGGAAATCCATTCTTGTCGTTGCTTTCTTCAAAGAATAGACAAAATAACCCGATGTGACCACAATAGCACATAAGAAATAACGCCAAGATAAAGAATCATCCAACGGATAGAGGCAAAAAACAAAATATGAGCATACCGCCAACGCAACAGCCAAGCAGCAATAGACCAATATCTTCGCCTTCTCAAAGCCAAGCACAACGGCAAATGTGTGACACTCCAACTCTCGATCGCCCTTTTCTGTATCGAAATCTTTTACAACCTCGTAAATGAACGTCCACATAAAAGCCAAAACAGAGAACGCTCCTAACCAATTTAAAATAAGATGTGCGATGAAATTCACATCCTCAGAAGGTTCATACATAAGTGTCATATATCGCAATTCGAACAATGCGAGGAAGAAAGGAACCATGCCCATCAAAAAAGCCACAATGAGATTTCCTAAAACGAACTGACGTTTATACGAAGAGGAGTAAAACCACAACAAGCCAAGGAACATAACATAGACAAAGAAATTGGTGAACGACATTGTTTTAACACATAGCAATATTCCTAAAGCCATACCTATTCCCGACAAGATTTGATAGAAGAGCATTGTCTGCTTTTTTGTCAAAGTCTTACCTACAACATGCGACAAAGGCAAATTGATCTCATCTATCTTCATGTCAAAATAGTCGTTGACCACATAACCTCCGGCCGCGATAAAAAAGAGCGACAAAAGCAACAAGTAAAAATCAGAGACTGGCATACACGGCTCCAAAGAGTATTGTGCCAAAACCGGAACCAAAACACAATGATACATCAACAATTGAATAGAAACGACCAACAACAAATTGGGCAATCGCATCAATTTCACATACTCTTTTATAGTCTCCATAACTTTATACTCGCTTATTTTTTGACAGTTTCACCCTTAATCATCAAAGGGACTTTTTTAGAACCTTTCGCAGTTGAGATAACCTTGACCGTCTTGTGGAAAACACCGCTCACGTTATTCTTATATCTAACACAAACTGAACCCGTGTCGCCCACAGCAACAGGAGTTTTCGTCCACCCTGCCGATACGCAGCCACAAGAAGCCACCACATCCTTAATCAAAAGAGGTTCTTTGCCCTCGTTTTTAAACACAAAACGGTGATTGATCGGACCCGAGCCCAATTCCACTTTACCGAAATCATATTCTTTAGCCTCCCAGTTCATAGTCTCCTTAGCATACATCGCTATGGAAACAAACGAGAAAAGCATTAAAAAAGTCAATCTCATAATCTTATTTATTCAAAATAATACTCAAAAATAAACAACAATCCCGAAATTACGAAAAGCAATCCCAATCCTCGTCTAAACCACAACTCGAATTTAGAGAACTTATCATACCAAAGGGACAAACTCTTAACGCTATATGCCAAAATCCACGAGATAAATATCACAGGTAGCGCCGCACCCACCGCAAATAAAAACGGCAAAATAGCGCCACAAGACATTGAGGACGAAAGCGACAATGGCACCATCAGTCCAAAATAGACAGAGGCACAGTAGGGACAAAAAGCAAAAGCCAACAAAAAGCCCACCCAAAAAGATCGAGTCATAGAGGCCTTCCGTTCTTTCATATTAAATCGAGAGACGCATTTGTCTGCAAATCCATGAATATGAATAACATCCAACATTACCAACCCTATAAGGATGAATAGAGGCCCCGCCAAAAATCCAACCCAATATTGAACTTTAGAGCCGAACTCAGTACCACTCGTGAAATAGAAGAGCAACAAACCCAACGAAGCGTATGCCACCGTTCTGCCTAATGTATATACAAGTCCACGAAGGAACAATTTACTTGCAGTAACCTCCCCCGAAGCACCATCTTTTGTCAAATAGGAAACAGCTGAAACATTCGCCGCCAACGTGCACGGACTAATCGACACGACCAAGCCCATCAACAAAGATGCCAACAGAGGGAAATCCCTTCCCATCAATATGTTTATGAGTTCATCCATTAACTGATTCTATAAAATCAAACAAAAGTAACCTTTAATCACCAAATCTCAAAGAAATCAATAACCGAATATATTGGAGAGTTTAGCCTCCAACATATAGCGACGAGGATTTATCGAGACAACCTTTCCTGTTGGATCAATTAAAACTCCGTACGGAATCTTGTGAACTCGATAAACTTTTGATATCGGACTCTCCCAATAAAGCAAGTCTGAAGCCTCCGTCCAACCGTATGGCTTCTCATCCACAGCAGCTCGCCAATCCTTCTCTTCCCTATCCAACGAAACGGCCAAGACACTAAAACCTGATTTCTTATACTTTTCAAAAGATTTAGCAATGCGTTGACGACGTTCAGCACTCTGAGGGCACCAAGAAGCCCAGAAGTCTATAAAGAGATACTGGCCTTCGTAATCAGCCAAGGAGACCGAATCTCCTGCAAGCGTTGGCAAGTGAAAATCTGGAGCAACAGACTCCACGCTCAATTTTTGATTCAAAGCCAACTCTTCATTCAGAAATTTAACATATTGATTATCGGAGACAGAAGCATCAAAAGAGACTATTATCTCTTTCAATTTCATCACGTCAAAATATTGCAAGAGCATACACACGAAATAGGCCGCACCTACCGAGGTGGGATTTCCAGCCACAAACTTTTGTGTATTCGTTAGCAATTTCTCCGAAGCATCATTATATTTTTTTGTCAAGGACTTCACCTCGGCATAATCGTTTTGCTTCTTCGCATTAGTCAACTCTATAAGCAAATTATTATGTTCACCCTTCATTTTCAACATCTCTTTTTGGAGAGTAGAAAACTCAGAATGCGAACGCGAGCCCTCCACTTTCACTTCATCTGGCAAAAGAATGGAACCCGTCATGTTAATCTTCGTGTTTTCCACCAACACATCAATAGGATGCCTCCTCCCGACCTGTACATACATCATTGTAGGAGAATCCACATGGCCATGAAAGCGAAACACGCCACCCCGAATGGAAGTGCTATCTCTGACAACGATGTCTCCCAATTCATTCTGTTCCAACAAATAAGCTTTTGAGGCATTGACAAATCGCAAATCGCCCTGTATCAAGAATGATTCATTCTTTGAACAAGACATAAACAATAGAAATAAAAAGAAGGGAAGAAAACGAATCATAACAGATTGCATAGATGACAAATTTTCAAAACACGAGAAACATAACAGAAAGCAAAGAAGGGCAATCGCACATGTCGACCACCCTTCTTGCCTTAGTATTTTACGATATCAAAGTAAATTACTTCTTAATCGAACCATTGATTTGCAATACAGAGATACCCTTGTTGTTAGGATCGTTGGTGATCAAAGTAACACGGTTAGAGAAATCGCCAGCAGCGAATCCCTTAGTGTTGATTTCCAACTTGATATCAGCCTTCTTTCCTGGCTTGATTGGCTTAGAAGGAGCTGTCAAACTGATAGCCTTGCTATCAGCCGTTGCCTTACGGATATACAAATCACTCTTACCCTCGTTAGACACAGTGAACTTGAATGTCTTCTTAGCATCTGGCTTCAACTCACCCAACTTGATTACGTTACCAACCTTAACTACAGGAGCGTTAGCCTTCTCTTCTGCTGTCATAGAAGCGAAATTCTCTTGGATGTTACCGTGAATAGAAAGAACCGCGTTCTTGCCATCCTTTACGACAGGCTTGCCGTTAACAAGCACCTCGATGTCTTCAGAAATAGAACCCCACTCACCAGCGTTCTTCTTAATAGTAACGTCGATAGTACCCTTCTCATCAGCCTTCAACTTTTCAGGAGAAGCCTTAACTTCCATATAATCAGGAACATTCTTGAACGAAACAGTCATATCAGACTTAGTGTTGTTCACAATTTGAACACGCTCTGTCTTACCATTCTCATACTCAACAGCATTCATATAAACGTGTTTCTTCTTCAAACGCAAGCCATTGAAGTCGATTTGATATTGATCCTCGACCTTAGCAGCCTTAGGGATAACCTCACCCTTGATAGTCAATCTCTTATCGCCAGCGTTAGAAGTAACTGTGATAGTCTTAGTAAATGCACCTGGACGACCACTTGCGTTATATGTAGCGATAACAGTACCTGTCTCACCTGGAGCAACAGGAGTCTTTGTCCACTCTGGAGTAGTACAACCACAAGATGCCTTAACCTTTTGGAGGACCAAATCAGCAGCACCCGTATTCTTGAATGTAAATGTACAAGAAACCTTTCCCGTCTCCTCTGGGAATGTTCCAAAATTGTGAACTAGCGTATCGAACGAAATCTCAGGAGCCTTTCCATTCGAAGCGACATTATCTGCAGCCGATGTAGTGAAAACATAGGAAACTGCAGCCAAAAAGAATAAAAGCAACTTTTTCATGATTCTTTTTCTTATTAATTTTACTTGTTTTTAATTCTCTCTAAAATCAAAGTTGACTAAAACATAAGTCTGCCACCCTTTTCGGAATGCAAAATTATAAATAAACTGCCAAAAATAAGTTTATATCTTAAAATAAAACTTAAAAAATTTAAAACTCAATGCTTTTTACCTTACAGAAGGGGCAAAACAGCCTCAAATAGGGCTTTTTTTTATAATTTTGAACCAAAATTATTATATCAAAATAAATGAGAAGATTCATTGGCTCATTCTTAACGATGCTAGTTTGGGCATCCACAACAGTTTCCGCTCAATTAGAGAATTGGAATGTAGTCTCCCCCCTCAAAACAAAGACTACATTGAGCGGAAGTTTCGCTGAACTTAGAAGAAACCATTTTCACGGAGGATTGGACTTCAGAACGCCCATGGGAGAAAACACCCCAATTTATGCCATCGACAAGGGATACGTTTCTCGCATAACCATATCCGCACGCAGTTACGGAAAATTGGCATACATCACCCATCCTAACGGATACACGACACTTTATGCTCATTTGAACGGCTTCGTCCCCAAGTTGGATTCCATTGTAAAATCCAAGCAATATGCCAAACAGAGTTACGAGATAGACTTCACGTTAGAGCCCAACGAATATCCGGTAAACAAAGGTGATCTATTCGCTCTTTCGGGCAACACAGGAGCATCCGCTGGCCCGCACCTTCATTTTGAAATCCGCACGACGGAAGGCCACTACATGCAAAACCCTCTAAAACTGAACAAAGATTTCCAATTTGAAGACAACAAAAACCCTCGAATTTTCGCAGTCAAACTATATGGATTGAACGGAGGATCTGTCAATGGCAGCAAAGAGAGACGCTACACGTCTGTCCTCGTAAAAGGGAAAGGGAGAAAACTGCAAGCAGCCAACAACATCAAGGCTTGGGGCGAAATCGGATTCGGAGTCAAAGCCAATGATTATATGACAGGCACAAGTTTCACCCACACGCCTCGCCACCTAAAAGTGTATGCAGACGGCAACATCATCTCTGACATCACGATTGACAATTATAAATTCTCCGACACTCGCGCATTAAACAACTTCATTGATTTTCGCCACCAGGCAAAAACAGGTGAATTTTTCATGCGTTCGTTCAAAGACAAGAACAATCCGTTGGATTTCAACCATGGGACATCTGGCACTCTAAACATAAACGAAGAACGTGATTACAACATAAAATACGAGGTAATAGACGATTTCGGCAACTCAGACTCCATTCTCTTTACGATAAAAGGAGAGCAACACGACCCCATCATCGAAGCCCCCAAAGAAGGCGACATGATTCAAGCCGGACAAGGAACCTTTTACGACAAAGGCGATTTCCTTTTCCACTTTCCTGCCAACGCGCTCTATTCAGACCTTTATACAGAATACAAAAAGAAAGCTAACAACAGATACCATTCTTCCATACACACCATCGGCAATTGGGAGAATCCATTACACACCTATTGCGACTTATCCATCAAAGTCGAAAAAGATAGTGCATCGTTGGATATTTCTAAGTTGTTCATAGCCAAGCTTAATGAAAACGATTTGATAATCGGTTCTGCTGGCGGGAAATACACCAATGGCTTTATGGTAGGCATGACCAACACCTTGGGCAAATTTGCTGTTGCCGAGGACAAAACGCCGCCTGTCATATCAGCCATCCACACTAAAGGGTTAAGAGGCTACCCTGTATTGGTTTTCAAGATTAGCGATGGTCTTTCGGGCATTGCCAGCTACGACGGATATATCGACGATGAATGGGTGCTCTTTGAACACGATGCAAAGACACATACTATACGCTACCATATAGACACCAAAAAATTCCAAAAGAACAAAAGTCATACGTTCAAGTTGGTAGTGAAAGACTATTGCGGAAACGCAACCTCTTATTCTAAAATTATCTTTTTATAAAAACATACATATAGATTGACATTTCCATGACTTCTATAAAAAAAATCCAAACTGTGCTCCTTGCTTCAATAATGAGCTTAGGTTGCATACAAGCAGGAACGAACATCTTAGTCGGAAAGAATGCTTCAGAAGATGGTTCATCTTTTTGCACATATTCGGCAGACTCTTACTCTCTCTATGGAGAGCTCATCCACTACCCAGCCAATGAATACTCGAAATATACGACAACAGATATATACGGTTGGGACACGCACAAATACCAAGGAAAAATCAAACAAGTGTCCAACACCTATGCCGTATTAGGAAACATCAACGAACACCAAGTCTGTATCACCGAATCAACCTTCGGAGGTCGTAGCGAACTAATAGACACGACTGGCGTATTAGATTATGGAAACTTAATCTACATTACGCTTCAACGCTCAAAAACCGCAAAGGAGGCTATCGAAGTGATGACAGACCTCGTGGCCACATACGGTTATTGCAGTTCTGGTGAGACATTCTCCATTGCCGACCCTAACGAGATATGGATTATGGAGATGATCGGCAAAGGCCCCGATGTAAAAGGTGCTGTATGGGTAGCCATGAAAGTTCCCGACGATTGTATATGTGCGCACGCCAACCACTCCAGAATAACCAGCTTCCCTTTAAAAGACAGGGAAAATTGTCGATACTCCAAAGACGTCATATCTTTTGCCAAAGAGAAAGGATATTTCAACGGAAAGAATAAAGATTTCAGTTTCTCGGACGCTTACGACCCTATGGGATTTACCGCACGCCGTTTTTGCGACTCCAGGGTTTGGAGTGTTTTCAGAAGAATCAATCCCGACATGGAGAAATATGTGGACTTCATCCTCGGAAAATCAAACGAAAGGTTGCCTCTTTGGGTAAAGCCAAGTCGCAAAATCACCCTTCACGAGTTGAAAAACTTGATGAGAGACAAATTCGAGAACACACCTCTTTCCCTCGACAAAGACCCCGGTTCGGAACCATTTGGCGCACAATATCGTTATGCACCTCGCTACTGGCAAGTGGACGACGTGGAATATTTCCACGAGACCCCAATCGCAGGTCCGCAAAACGCTTTTTCTTTCGTAGCCCAAATGAGGAATTGGCTTCCCGACATGGTTGGAGGTGTTCTTTGGTTTGGTGTAGATGACGCAACATTTACGGTTTATATTCCAATCTATTGCGGCACAACGGCCGTTCCTGAATGTTTCCGAGCTGGAAATGGAAGTTTGTTAAAATTCTCTTGGACTTCAGCCTACTGGGTTTTCAACTGGGTGTCCAATATGGCATACGCCAAGTATGAATACATGGAAAAAGACATCAAAAAAGTTCAATTAGACATAGAGACGAAACTGGAAGACAATCTTGAAGTTATAGAAGTCGCCGCCAAATCTCTATTTAGCAAATCGCCAGAATTTGCAGCAAGATTCCTCACTGAATACTCGGAAAACCAAGCCCTCATCATGATGGATCAATGGAAAAACTTAGGTGAGTTCTTGATGATAAAATATTGCGATGGTAACATCAAGAGAGAACGCAATCAAAAGTTCATCGACAATGGATGGGGTGTTCCCGACAAGATTATCCAACCTGGATACTCCACCCAATACTACAAAAATATTATTGACGCCACTGGCACAAGGTATAAAGTACCAGAAAGCAAATAATACTCTTGACAAAAGGCATCGGCAACAAATCCCGGTGCCTTTTCTATAAAATAGGATCATGTATATCAACATTCACACTCACAACATAGAGCTACGAGAGAACGTTTGTTCGGTGGTCAATTTCAAGATAGAGGAATCCTTACCCGATTATAGAGGACTTTATTCCATAGGAATACATCCTTGGGAGATACGCAGTCTGTCATCATACGACTCGCACAAACTCTTATCAAAACTTTCCGACGAACAAGCTTTTGCCATAGGGGAAATCGGGTTGGATAAACTTGCAGAGTGCGACATGGCCCTTCAAATAGAACTTTTCAAAACTCAAATAGAAATAGCCAACCGATTAAAAAAGCCTATCATCATTCATTGTGTCAAAGCCTTCAATGAACTCCTACTGTTAAAGAGAGAGATAAAAACGAACGCCATCATTCATGGTTTTAGAGGGAAACCGCAATTAATGAAAGATCTGTGCAAAGCCGGATTCTTCATCTCTTTTGGAGAAAAATTCAATGAAGATAGTCTAAAAGAAGTGCCAATGGATCGACTCTTTTTAGAAACAGACGACGCAAAAATCGATATTCAATCCATTTATCAAACAGCAGCCAAAATCAAACAGTGCGATATTTCCATCTTAGAAAAATCCATCGAAGAGAATTTCCAAAAGATAAGTCATACGTTTGTAAACATCTAAGGTGAACTCTATAATAAAATCAAGGCGCAGTCTTTCCCGTTTCTGAAAATTCAAATGGATTTGCTATAATATTCCAAACGAAAAACCGAGAAGAGTACATAAGTTTATTCCATAATTATGATAACATAATAGTGCTATTCCCCATAACTTTGCAGACAAATAACAAACAGGTGAAACAATGCAACAAATCATCATGCTCATAAACGAGATGGCTCCTTATCTGCTGTTCGGATTCCTCATTGCGGGATGTATGCATGCCTTCATTCCATCAACCATCTACAGCCGATATCTCGCTCAACCGAAATTCAAGAGCGTGGCACTCGCCACACTTTTCGGCATTCCCCTGCCTCTTTGCTCATGTGGTGTGATTCCCACAGCCATGTCTCTAAGGCGAGAAGGTGCCAGTAAAGGTGCAACGACGGCTTTCTTGATTGCTACACCACAGACGGGCGTGGATTCCATTGTAGCTACATACTCGCTCATGGGTCTCCCTTTTGCCATTATTCGCCCGATAGCAGCTTTGGTGACAGCATTGTTGGGTGGACAATTGGCAAGTATGATAGAACGCACACGTACGGATGAGAAGGAAACGATAAAAATTGTATCGGAGTGCACAAATGGTAACTGCAGCACGGCTGATGTGAAGCCAAATACTTTTTTCGGCAAACTGAAGGAGGCATTGCATTACGCATTTGTCGATATGATGCAAGACATTGGCAAATGGCTCGTCGTAGGTCTCATTGTGGCAGGATTGATTACTGTTTTCGTACCAGATTCAGCATTTGAGGTCTTCAGAGACAACTCAGTTGCTTCAATACTTTTGGTACTTTGCCTCGCTGTGCCTATGTATTTGTGTGCTACGGGCAGCATCCCTATTGCCGTGGCACTGATGTTGAAAGGACTGACTCCAGGTGCGGGTCTTGTATTACTGATGGCAGGGCCGGCGTGCAATATGGCAAGCATCCTGGTCATCAATAAGGTGCTAGGCAGAAAGATATTGATTACTTATCTCTCCTCTATCATCACAGGTGCTGTGGGATTTGGTCTGATGATAGACCATGTGCTGCCTCGTCAATGTTTTTTGTCGAACCTTGTAGTGCAAGACGCTTGCTGTCACGACAAAAACAATTGGTTTTCAATCTGTTGCACCATAGTATTTGTAACTTTACTTGTCAATGCTCTAATACGATATTTTATTGCCACCCGCAACTCTCAGTCTACGATTTTAAACTCCGATAATATGAAACAGATTTTTATCATCAACGGCATGAATTGTAATCATTGTCGTACGTCGGCAGAAAAAGCCATCCTTTCAGTAGCAGGTGTCACTTCTGCATCAGTTGATCTCGCGACAAAAGTTGCCATTGTGGAAGGAACGGCCACACCAGAAGTCATCTGCAAAGCAGTGGAAGAAGTTGGTTTCTCATGCACAAAAGCCTGACGAATGACGAACATCAACATCAAAAACATGGTTTGCCCTCGATGCATCACAGCTGTGAGGGCAATACTTGTATCTATGGGATTCACCATCAAAGATGTCACTCTCGGAAAAGCTGTGATAAATGACGACCTTACCGATGAACAACTTAAATCACTGGCAAACAAATTGTTGGATGAAGGATTTGAATTTCTTGACAATCCCCGTTCTTGTATTGTTGAGCAGATAAAAATTGGCGTGCTTCAATGGGTGCGAATGCATAACCAAAGACCAAAACTTTCCGATTATATCAGCGAAATCGTTCATCGCGACTACAGCAGCCTAAGCAAACTTTTCACGCAGGTTAAGGGAATGACAATCGAACATTATGCCATACTGCATCGTGTGGAATATGCCAAAGAACTTTTGAGTTATAGTCAACAATCCGTCAGCGAGATTGCCTATCAACTAGGCTATAGTTCGCCGTCGCACCTTACAAGTCAGTTCAAGCAGCAGACAGGAATGTCGCCAAAAGAATTTCGCGAGATGAAAAACAAAAATCGTTTACATCTCGACGAGTTATAATTTACATTTCTCTATAGATTCACCAGTTTGATAATGAAACGTAATTGTGATGCTTGAAAATCTTTTTTGATTTTGGAATTTAGAAGTTGTATGTTAATACCCTTTGCAGCAACAATGTGGTCTTGCCTACTCCTCTTGGACCCTTTAAACCAATAAGTCTATCGTTCCAATCCATACGATCATACATATATCTATGAAACCCAATCGGAGTTTCTGACAACATTGTATTAAACCTATTTTGAAGTCTTTCCATATTCTACAACAACGAGAAACACAAAATTGCACCAAATTTAGTGCAACTACTCATCAAATTCAATGGTGTACGATCGAGAAACTGAATTAGCGGAACTTCGTCGCATCAACGACCTTGCTGAGCAATCATCTCAGTTTACGGTGTTGCTTGGACGTCAACGTACAGGGAAAAACCAAAGCTTTTAAAGACCGTCCGTACTTATATTTCTTCATCGGACAAAAATCCCCGATTTTCCTGGCGGAATATCGGAGATTTTTGTCAGCATTCGGGAATGTGATTTAGGAAATCAATAATATTTATATGTTTGATTCCATTTCTTGACATATCTATTGAGTCGGCACTAATCACATACTTGGGATAACTATTTCTAATTGATTCTATATTGCCAAATTCCCTATCTATATCATGTTCCGTGATTAAATATGCCACCTGTATATACATTGTTTTGTCGGCTTTTGTACAAACAAAATCAATTTCAACATCATTAAGTTTACCGACATAGACATTCCATCCTCTGGCAACCAATTCCATATATATCAGATTCTCACATACATGACCTATATCTTGCTTATCCGTTCTGCTTAAAATTGTGCGGAATCCCAAATCCACACAATAGTATTTCTCAGAAGTTTCAAGGAGTTTCTTACCCGTTATGTTATAACGTGGTACCGAATATAAAGCAAATGATTTCGTTATTGCTTCAATATAAGACAAAATAGTGTCAACACTCGTACTAACACCCTCACTTTTCAGTTTTTTAACTATAGAATTAGCAGAAAAAGTGTTGCCTATATTATCAACAAAGAAATCAAGCAGTTTTCTCAATAGTATAACATTCTTTATACCATTTCTTTCTACTATATCTTTTAGGACAACTGTATCATACAAATCTGAAAGATAAACTTTTCTCGCGTCATCATCATTAAAAACAAACCTTTGAGGAAAACCACCATACTTCAAAAATTCAGCAAAGAGTTTTTCATCAGATATCGCAACCCCTTCATCTTTATAATACTGTTTTGCCTCAACGAAAGAAAAAGGAAAAATATTGAAAGACACATATCTACCACGCAAATTTGTCGCTAACTCACCGGACAGCAATCTTGAATTTGAACCGGTAATATAAATATCGCAATCAAAATCCACTCGGAATGAATTTATCGCTTCCTCCCAATTCTTAACCTCTTGTATCTCATCAAACAAAAGATACACTTTTCCCTCACATGTCGACTGCCACTGACAAACATAATTATATAGGCTGTCAGCATCCTTAATGTGATCAAAACGTTTTGACTCATAATTTACATTAAGAATGTTACTTTGAGACACGCCACGTTCAAGCAACAGATCCTTTAACTGTGTCAATAAAGTACTCTTACCACAACGTCGGACCCCCATAAACACCTTTATCAAATCCTTGTCTATAAAAGGCGACACCTGCTTTATATAACTATCTCTACGTACCATAGCCATTAATTTGAGACAAAATTACAAATTCTTTCAGTCTGAGGACTGATAAAATCATAAAAATTTAATTTTTATCCGTCTATAGACTGATAAAATTAGTTTTTTTTGAATTTTATCTGCCTTAAGGCTGATAAAAACACATTAAAAATTTCAACGAAAACAAAAAAGTACGCGCAAAGTATGCAAATCTAAATTTCACTTTTGGATTTACATACTTTCTATATTCTGATACAAAAAAATAGTATACATTCAATTTAGAAGTGCAAAAAAAGAGGGGGGTATCAAAACTGAACTGGAACCCCGAAAGACAAGGCCATTAAGTCTCTTAGAAATGGACAAGTGTCCCGCAAATTCCGAGCCGTTATCTGCAGTAATGGTTTTAAGACAAAGACCTTTGTAAGGAAGCAAAAGCCTCCAAGCGATTTTAACAATCGATTCCGCATTTTTCTGTCAGGAAGTGCAACCAAGAATGAAGTTGGTTCACAACTTGACACAGTTCATTTTACACAACCTACACTCACATCTACTTTCAGGCTTTAGAATCTGCCACCTGCTCCACCGCCACCTGAACGACCGCCGCCACAGCCGCCATGAGAAGATCCTCCACGGCCACCACGACCACCCGAACTTGAGCCAGAGAACAGACAAGAGAGGATGAACAAAAATATCCTAAGCCATGGTATTCCACTTACATTATAATAGAAGCGAGCACCATTTTCATTTACATAATAGTACTTATTACCTGTATTCCAAAACGAATCGACACAGTCCAACAAGAAGTTCGTCATACTATTCGGATTCTTAATTTGGACATTCTTTTCTTTATGGAAATGCAAATAAAGCAGATTAGGGAAAAACAATACAAATCTAATTCCCATACCCATAAAGAATAAAACTATGCCATAGAGCATTATATTGACCATAAACTGACCAACAGGCCCTAGTTCCTCATCTTCATACTCATAACCGTCATCATACGAAGAATATCCATCACCACTAAAACTTTCAACGGTCAATGAATTATGAGTCAAAATAGCACAAATCGTGTCTATAGCGGAGACAACAGCCCCATTCCAATCACCCTCCTTAGCTCTCGGTTCAATAACACGATAGCCAACCCTTCTACAGATTGCATCAGTCAACTCACTTTCCAAACCATAACCCGTTGTTATATAATAGCTCCTGTCAAGCGATGCCAATGTGAGGAGAAAGCCTCTATTATTTTTTGCATCACCCACTCCATACTTGTTATACGTCTGCAAGGAGAATTGTTGCGGATCATCACCATCTAATCTTTCTACAACTACCACGACTGCCTTGACACCGGCAGAATCTTCCAGCATATGAAGCATTCCCTCTATATGACCTACGCTCTCTGGGGAGAGTATATTGTCGGGATTGCTCGTGTACATCGGATAATGCCCGATTTTAGGCATTGGAATATTATCAGGATTGTAGGATGCTGCTTGAATAGTCAGTGTCGAAACAGAGAACACAAACAAGCACATAAGCATAGATAAAAACCCGAACAACTTATGACTTTTAGTTTTGGTCACATCCGATAAGTTTAAGTTCATTTGACAAATTATCTTTATTAATCAATACATACATTCACCTTTACAAAGGTATAAAAACATTCTGACTCTACGAATCATATAACTGCAAAACAGAAGGTCCCAAGTCTAAAAAATTGAACCGACTATTTTCAAATTAGATTTCTTAGAATCAATAAAAAAGAGTAACTTTGCATTAAAATTGTAAATTCGGTAGAAAGCACGGATTTTGTTTCTTCGCTACCCTTTTACGCCAAGTCACAATTAAAAATAGGCATAGACATGCACAAATCTGGATTTGTAAATATCGTAGGAAATCCGAATGTGGGTAAATCCACATTGATGAACGCCCTCGTTGGTGAGAAAATCTCAATCATCACATCTAAGGCACAAACAACCCGACACCGTATAATGGGAATCGTTAACGGAGAGGATTTTCAAATCGTATATTCAGACACGCCTGGGGTTCTGAAACCCAATTACAAATTACAAGAATCCATGCTAAACTTCTCCACCAGTGCATTGTCTGACGCCGACATAATTCTTTATGTGACAGACGTAGTTGAAAGTGGAGAGAAGAACTTCAATTTCATCGAAAAAGTACAAAAGAACAACGCCAAGATTTTGGTCATCATCAATAAGATTGACCTTTGTGAACAAAACAAATTGGAAGAGTTGGTTGAAAAATGGGGAAAGTTACTGCCAAACGCAGAAATCATCCCTATCTCAGCCCTCAACAATTTCAATTTGGATTATGTCCTCAAAAGAATCAAGGAGTTGTTGCCAGACTCTCCCCCATTTTTCGAGAAGGACGCACTCACAGACAAGCCAGCACGCTTCTTTGTGACTGAAATCATCCGCGAGAAAATATTGACAAACTACGACAAAGAGATTCCTTATTCAGTTGAAGTTGCGGTTGAACAATTCAAAGAAGACGACAACCTCATCAGGATCAACGCAGTCATCTACGTCGAGAGAGATTCTCAAAAAGGCATCATCATCGGACAGAAAGGCAGGATGTTGAAAAAAGTGGGAACCGAAGCCCGCAAAGACATCGAGGCTTTCTTCGACAAAAAGGTCTTCTTGGAATTATTTGTCAAAGTCGAGAAAGACTGGAGAAACAAAGACAGCAAGTTGAAGGCTTTCGGCTATCAACTTGATTAAAAACGCAGAAAAAGAAAGAAGAAATGAGCAATTTAGTAGCAATAGTAGGAAGACCTAATGTCGGAAAATCAACGTTGTTCAACCGACTCACGCAAACCCGCAGGGCAATCGTGAATGAAGAGGCGGGCACGACGAGAGACCGACAATACGGCAAAGTTTTATGGAACGGAACTGAATTCTCTATCGTCGATACAGGAGGTTGGGTTGTCAATTCGGAGGATATCTTCGAAGAGGAAATCCGCAAACAAGTACAGATTGCCATCGACGAATGCGATGTCATACTTTTTGTCGTTGATGTTCATAACGGCGTAACCGATTTGGATATGCAAGTGGCAAAACTTCTTCGTCAAAACAAGAAGCCAGTAATCGTCATCTGCAACAAAGTGGACAATTACGAAATGCAATACTCATCGCCTGAATTTTACAAACTTGGCTTAGGCGATCCATTCTGCATTTCGGCAATGAACGGCTCTGGTACAGGCGACCTCTTGGATATGGTATTGGAGAAACTTCCGAAGAAGAAAGAAGAAGAGATGGACGAGGGATTGCCTCGTTTTGCTGTCGTAGGCCGACCAAACGCAGGTAAGTCTTCTATCGTAAACGCTTTTATAGGAGAAGATCGTTATATCGTAACAGACATTGCGGGAACAACTCGTGATAGTATCCACACTCGCTATACAAAGTATGGCTATGACTTCTATCTTGTCGATACCGCAGGCATTCGTAAGAAAGGGAAAGTCACTGAAGATTTGGAATACTTTTCAGTCATTCGCTCCATTCGCTCCATTGAAGACTCTGACGTCTGCATTCTAATGATAGATGCTACGAGAGGTATTGAAAGCCAAGATTTGAACATCTTCCAACTTATTCAAAAGAATAAGAAAGGTATCGTTGTTTGTGTCAACAAATGGGACCTTATCACAGAGAAGGATTCAAAATCAACAATCACAATGGAAAAGGCCATCCGTGAAAGAATGGCTCCTTTTGATGATTTTCCAATCATTTTCACTTCAGCTTTGACTAAACAAAGAATTTTCAAGGTGATAGAGACTGCAATGGAAGTGTACGAAAATAAGAACAAAAAGATTCCAACAAGCAAACTAAACGAATTCTTCTTGCCTCTTATCGAGAATTATCCACCTCCTGCAACCAAAGGCAAATACATCAAGATCAAGTATGTTATGCAAGCCCCAGAAACAGGAATTCCGACATTCATATTCTACGCCAATTTGCCACAATACGTTAAAGACCCATACAAACGCTTTTTGGAAAACAAACTAAGAAGCAATTGGAATCTTAGTGGTACACAAGTGAATATATTTATTCGTCAAAAATAAGACAAAAAAGAAAGTCGTTCTTTCCAAGAGCGACTTTCTTTTTAATTAGATCACACCATCCAACTTGAAAATAATTCAAAATGGATGGTTACACTAATTGTAAGTGGGGGAAACAGATCATGCCATCGTTTCCCCTATTTTTTCCGTCCATTGAGACAAATGCCTTCTTAACAGGACTGTAGAGGAATTCTCGAGTCTGAGCTCGTCCAATTTACCCAAACATAGTTTTATATCATCCTTACACTTCTGCACATTCCCTTCATTGAAATTGACTTCCATAGACTCAATCGTATAAATGACTTCCAAGAGATTCTTTTTATAAGTCTCCTTACGTTTGATTCCCTTGCCCCTCTTTTTAGTCAAAATCATTTGTTCAACATATTCGGGATGCTTTTGCTTATACGCCGCATTATACTTACTTATCTCTTTATTAATAGCCTTCCTTGCTTTAGTGTGTATCAACTCCGATTGTTCCACATCTTTTTTGAAAACTCGCAACTGCTCTTCGTATTGCTCGTCTCCCGATTCCGCAAACTGCATCAAATCGAGTAGTTTCAGGTTTAACCATTTTTTTAGTTTTATCCTCTCCGCAAGCACCATATACTTTGGAGGCAATGTCGGCTCATATTCGCTGTCCTCATTCACCTTTTGCAATTCCGAATATGCATGACAAACCTCTTCGTACCGCTCTTTCACACCATCTATGCCTTTAGCCTCCCCGTATAACTCTTCGTACTCTTTGAATAGGTTTTCAAGAGTGCAGTAATCATATTTCAATAAGCAGATCTCCATCTTCACCAACCAACAAATTCGCTCTTTCTTCTCCTCTCTTTCACTCTTCATAGCCGGCTTTTCAGCCTTCTTCTGCTTTCTCACCATCTTTTCGGATTCTGAATATTTTCGGATAAAATCAATGGCCGCCTGCTCCCTCTGATCCAATTCAGCACCCACCTCCAAGTTCGGATTGCTCGTCACATGCCAACCCATGCAGAACTGACAATAGTAACTGCGGACGGGAGCCTTCTTCACTGTCTCCAACATTTCAGCACTGTTGTACTTGATGAAGTTGTCAGCCTTCGCCTGCGTCTCGAAAAGCATCTTGGTTCTTTTAGCCCCATAACAGAAATTTTTATTCTTAGTCGGTTTCATAAATCTCCTCCTTGCGTATAATTCAATTCTAATTTAGTGAAAATTTCTCATAATGAAAACGATAAAGCGGCATAACATTCCGCCTTTCATTTATTTCCTTTTGGTTCTCCGTACATTGAAATGGCTTTTTCAAGCTATATTTTATACCTCTGGTATGTAAGAATTGTCTAAACTATTCGGCATAGTGAATTTATAGAGGTTAACAACGAACATTTTGCTGAAAAAAGTCACTTATTTTAGGTTCTGATTTGTGAGTTTCCAGCTATAATTGAGTTTAGCGGACACCAATGTAAAAAAACATAGAAGTAAAAAATCGGTCTAAAACGGAGCTAAATCCTCCGTATTAGGCCGATTTCTCATCTATAGTGGTTTCTTCGTTCCTTTGAAACATTATAAAACAAAAAAAGATGATATTTACCCAAACACCATCTTTTTTTGCTATGATTAAATTCGACGTTTAGCGTCGTTCTGCTTACCGTTTTGCAAATCCGTATGAAAGGATGATCTCGTGCGTACTTGCTGACAATCGATCCATTGAGCCTAAGCCCAAATCATACGAATAACCGAATCTAACTTTGTACCACTCCAATCCTAATGTCATCACCAACATGGAAGGGTTGAATCCATTGTTCAAATCGGGACGGAGCGTAAGGCCTCCCCAAACAAAGCGATCATAGAACGCCAATGAACCTACTTCCATCACGTTCGTGTTGTTCCTGTGCATATATGAAATGGTAGGTGCCAATTCCCACGTTTGGTTAAGTGGGATAAGAGAGGTTCCGTAAAGATAAAAGTGACGCTCGGGTTCAAAGGTCGTCATCTCTCCTTTCGTCAAGTGCGTGACTGAGGCTCCAACCGTCCAAAGCGGATTTGACAACTCTAAACCAAAATCAAAATCGGGCGAAATCTTCGTCTCTTTTTGTTCAGGATAAGTCTCATCTCCAAATTCAGTCATATCTTCCAACTCATTGCAATAGGAGTTGTAATAGCCCCAATTGACACCTGCGCCCAATCCCATGGAGAGGACATACTTCTCAGACAAATCAATATGGTAGGCATAGACCACCTTCATATTGGTGGTATGGTGAGCCACTCCCATCTTATCGTAAGAACAAGTCAGTCCCATTCCCGACTTTATCTTGTCAACATAATTGGTGACATTAAGCACACCCGTGCGAGGTCCGTTGTCTATGCCAGTCCATTGAATACGTCCATGAAGGAATATGTCTATGTCCTCTGTATTACCTGTGGCTGCAGGATTCTTGTTGACACGAGAGAATATTTCCTGCGACAACATCAAGTCTTGTTGGGCATAAACGGTTTGAAGCCCAAACATCACACAGAGGCAGTATGCTAATAATTTTATCGTTTTCATTGTTGTGAATTGTCAAGTTTGATGATTTCTACGCGACGGTTCTTCTGATGCTCGTCGTCGGTAGTTGCGTTCTTAATATCAAGTTGTTTTTTACCGAATCCTTTAACGGTCATTCGATTCTTGTTGACTCCCATCTTTACAAGACGATTGTAAACCATTCTTGCACGGTTTTCAGATAGAGGCTGATTGTATTCATCACTACCCCTCGCATCGGTGTGTCCATTGATGGAGAACTTGCTATCTGGGAATGCATTAATGAAATCATAGATATATTCAAATTCCTTATCGTATGAATCAATGAGCGTGGTTTTATCGAAATCAAAATAGAAGACACACGTATTGTAATCCTTCATAACCACGTTCGTTGGGGTTGTATCGGTAGCCGCCGAATCAACGGGAACTGATTCTGCCGAAGAAACTACCAATCGGGCAGGACGGTAAATGTCAGCATCTCCATTCCTGTCTGAAATAAGGAATGGGCAACCATTGGCCACTACGAAATTGGCATCCGAACCGTTCGAGTTGAACTCTGCAGCCAGCATGACGGGAGCACTATTTGCCTTTAACGTAGTCTTAAAGATGTTTGAGCCGCCTAACGTATCAGGTCTTGTCGATGAAAAGTAGAAGGCGGTATCGCCAGCCAAATATGGGAAATCCTCATCCCCCTCGGAATTGACTCCTTTCAGATTCTGGGGAGCCGACCAACTTTTTCCGTCCGGTTTCCTATCAGAATACCAAATGTCCATACCTCCCACTCCATCTTTCAAATCAGCCACATAATAGAGTCTTCTACCATTCTTTGTAATGGCAGGATTATAGAGCCCAGTTACTGTAGGAATTTTGTATGTCCATCTTCTTGCAGCAAAGGAGGTTCCTCGGACAGCCGTTCGTCCTCCGCCCAAGCCTTCGATGTTCAATTTTTGGGCATTTCCCCATTTCTTGTTGACCAACTCGGCCATGTAAAGCACGCCGCCTTTGGAGAAGATGATGGTCTTTCCGTATTGTGCAAATTGTCCCTCCATGCCCAAATTACTGAGATCTGGCATTGCTGTCAACGACTGGATATCCAAACTGTCGTTCTGTTCGGCAACATAAACAGTATCATTTCTTGAGAAAGCCAACTTATTGTCCAACAACGACAAGCCTCCTTCTGCACTACGGTTGTTGATGCGCGATGGTTTTATCGTGTAGCCATCGATAAACTTACGTTCAACAGCCTGCACGCCAACGACTAACATTGCCATTATTGTTATAAAAAATATCTTTTTCATCATTTCGACCTCCTTATTATTTATACACTTCAATAGAGCCCTTCACTTTTCTGCCATCTTTTAAAAAGACGGTGTAAATATATACTCCCGGATCGGCCACCTTACCTCGGTAATAACCGTCCCATCCTTCCGTCGAATGGCATACCAAATTGCCGTAACGGTCATAGATGTAAACTTCATAACCGAGCATAAAGAAATCGTTCTTTCCTTCACGGTGATGAGGAGTGAACACATCCGGAATGGCTATATCGTCTGGCTCAACAGGAGGTTCAGCCACCGTAAGAGCCAAATTCACAATACTATCACAACCATATTGGTTGGTCAATTTGATTTGATGAGCAAAAATGCCCAATTCGGTTTGCGCAGGCAATTCAAAGCCATTTTCGCTGTACTCTTCACCTAAGAAAGCTTTGTCGGTTATATGTCCTTCGCTGGTAGGAAGAACAACCAACGATAGAGAGACAACGCTATCACAACCATATTGTGTCTTACCATTAAAATTGTATATACCCGTTTCCGTCAACTCTTTCTGGTTCCATAAGTACGATTCGCCTTGACAAATGGAAACTGAGACATTCTCTGTCGGCAAACTACAAGAAGTAACCTCCAACATCAAATTAACCGTACTATCACAACCATATTGGTTGGTCAACGTGATCTGATGCGTAAATGTTCCTATCTCGGTCTGCTTAGGCAAATCAAATCCATTCTCTTTATAATCCTCTCCAAGAGAAACGGAGGCCGTGACATACTCCAAACTTAGTGGAAGTACCGACAACGTAAGTTTCACCAAACTGTCACAACCATTTTGCGTCTTGCCGTTCAACATATAGACGCCTGCTTCCGTTAAATCTCGAGTTCCCCAACTATACGATTTTCCTCTACAAATGGAAGCAATCACATCCTCCGTAGGAACACTGCAAGGGTTAACTGTCAATGTCAAATCAACGATGCTGTCACATCCATATTGGTTGGTCAACTTAATCTGATGAGTAAACGTACCAACCTCCGTCTGTATAGGTAAATTAAAACCTTTCTCATTGAACTCCTCCCCTACAGAGACGGATGCCACAATATGCTGCGAACTTTGCGGGAGCACCGACAACATAAGTGTCACCAAACTGTCACAGCCTGCGGCGTTCAATAATTTGCACTCGTACACACCGGCTTCCGTCAACAATTTACCTCCGAAAGAATAACTTCCTCCGGCACAGATCGTATCCTTGATTAACGTGTCTGTCGGCATACAGTCACAGGTTTTGAGTTTTATCTCAATGATATCAGATGACGAGTTGCACATGTTGAAGGAACCCTCCACACCTGCAGAAGAAACAAAGACTTTGTAATAACCTTCATCGATGGATGACAAGTGAGGGAATGACAAAGACGAACCCGTTTCAATCTTTGTCCATCCTTGCTCGTTGTAGTTCTTTTGCGTATTCTTGAACCACGTATATGTCAACGGTTCAACGTATGTATTATCTGTGTTTGCAAAGAAAGCATTCATCTTAAAGTCGGAACCCACGCAAAGGCTGTCGTCTGGTTCGTTTACCTCAACCGGAGCCTTACACAAACGGACTTCTATATCGTCCAAAGCGAGGTCTCCTCCATTTCCACCTGCTCCTGAGAATACTTTATAGACGATGGAAGTTTCACCCTCTGGCACGGAAAAAGGAAGTTCGAAACGGCTCCAGGCATAAACAGAACTGCTGAGCGTAAACTGCTTTTGAGCCAATACTTTTTCAGAGAGATCTTCGATAGTGATGGTGACCGGCGCACTTGAACTTGCATTGAGGGACCTTCCCCAGAAAGAGAAAGTTAAATTTGTGTTTTCACACAAATTATCGACCCTTGTTTTATAAAAAGTAGCCTCTTCATAATCCAAATCCACAACCATAAAATAACCTCTCGTAAGGTCATCTTCATACGTGTGGTCGCCGAAATCAGCATACCACCCTGCATAAATGTGATTGTGAGGGTTGAAATCACGACGTCTAATGGCCTCTTTTCGTATATCATATCCGTTTTTCAATTTTGCCCATTCATGGTCGCAAAAAGGAAGGGATACTAAGCCATCTGGCAATGCGGGACCCAAAGCCGGATCTGACACGCTATTTCCGCCAAAATCTTCACGAAACAGTATGGTTCCGTTTGAACATTCGGAATCATCAGCAAATGCAGAGAAAACATTAAATACCAATAATAAACTCCACAAAAGTTTTCTACAATTCATAAGTTTTATATGTATAAGAAATTTTTTTTTGTATTTCTATTTTTAAGCCCTTTTCTTAAAATTATCTATGGTGTTGGGGGCACATGAAAAAATTCACTAATGGACGAATGTTTGCGAATCTTTTTTTTTGCAATCCGCTTATACCCAATGTTGCATAGCTGCAAATTTCCATAAAGGAGCCACCATCATGGCTTGATGGAATTCCCCATTTTTCAACATGCGAATAACGTCCTCCTTTTCCAGTAAAACTATTTGTATATCCTCAGAAACTTCTAAATGTTGTTCGGAAACTTGCTCTACACCAAATGCCACATAGGTGTGACTATAGTTGGTACATGCGCCCGCATTAGGGCTGATTGTCATAAAGTGACTCCATTCGCCACCAGCATAACCGGTCTCCTCGTATAACTCACGTTGGGCAGCCGCCAAAGGATCCTCTCCCTTTTCGACGCACCCTGCGGGAATTTCGTAAGCTGTTAAGCGTTGGGCATGACGATATTGGCGTTCCATGAGGAATTTACCTTCCTTGGTAAGGGCAATGACATTACAGAAATCTGGATATTCGAGTATGTAAAAATCTCTGATTTCCGCTCCCGTCGGCAATTTTACATGCTCGCGCCTTGCTGTAAGCCAAGGCCGTTGGAATAGATATTCGCTTTCCAACACCTGCCACTCCATTGAATCTTTTTGTTGTTGGGCCATGGGTCTATGATTAAGGGACCTACCATAAACTCATCCAACCGAATTGATTAGGAAATAGAGGTCACGTTGTCATATGTAAAAAGCAATTTTTAAAACGCAAAAGTAATAAATTAAATCCACATAATCCATTTTTTATGTTACGCAATATAAATTCTCACCTACTCGCATGGTCTAACCTTCTATATGCCTATGATTTTCGCAAGGAAGAAATCAAAACGACCCTTCTCGCCAGTTGCCGTTTTGGGCGAAGAACAACATAAGGATTTAAACTCAACGCCGCCATAACCTTTAGATCAGCCCGAGAAAGTTTTATAAGTTCGTCGGCAAGCGAAAAATCACATGTTTCGATTGCCTTATCAATAGCCTCCATCCTCGTCCGTAACTTCACGGCAATGGTCTTTATCTCCTTTTTGAATTGGTCTGCATTCAAAAGGTTATTCAAAAATCGGTTGTCTCGCTCATCCAATCGCTCACCCTCTTTTTGCGACGGCTTACTTGTCACATGCCAAGCGCAGCAGAAAGGACAATAGTAACTCCTAACCGGAGCCTTTCCAGTCTTTTCCAAGATTTCTGCCGCATTGAATCGAATAAAGGCATCTGCCTTCTCTTTCGTTTGAAAGAGAGTCTTGGACTTTCCACTTGCTCTACAAAAAACAAGGCTTTTGGTTGGTTTCATGCTGTCGTCAGATCTATAAACAAAAGCGGGATGCTATCGCACCCCGCTCAAAACTATTTCATATAAACAACCTCTATCGTACCTTGGAATGATCGAGTGTTCAATTGAACATCATAGAAATAAACTCCAGGATCGACACGACCACCAGGCGTTGTTCCATTCCAACCATCGTTGCCCTCAAACACCCGTTGTCCGTAACGATCAAAGATTGTAACCTTGCGTCCCTTCATGAAGTAGTCATTCATACCATCGACATTGAACGGCGTAAATGCCGTTGGCAACTTATCCATCACATTCAATCCGAAGACATTAGAAGGCATTGCAGGACAAACACCATCACCAATCAATACGTAGAACAAAGAGGAATCTTGAGAAACATATTTAAACTCGTTTTTAGGATTAACCTCATCCAGATAAAGAAGCACATCTTCTGCATCCGTAGTCAAGCTATCCAATCTTTGTCCATACTTGTCGAATGCGTCAGCATGAACGCCATCATATTTTCCATCAACTTCCATCCACATATAGAAGGCTGGTTTATAAGGAGAACTAACCTTAAACGTCACCTCATCGCCTACCCAAACTGAATTATAAGGCAAAGCTGAAACCGGAGTGAAGAAGATGCTATCCGACTTGTATCGTTGATTAACAATAAAGACAATGCTATCCTTTGAATGTAGTTCATCTCTACGCCACAACTTCAAATCATTTTCAGAACCTACCAAGGCAAGAGAGTCCTCCTTCGTAAGAGGTATCTCTCCACAATATGTAAAGTAACTATCGTAAGTTGTAGAACGACCACACTCATTCTCTGCAAAGTAATACATCTGCTGAGGCTTACCAACGAAAGGAACAGGCGTGCCAGCTTCGTAATCAACCCCGCCAATAGTCCAACCCGATTTGGTAATCTCCATTCCCATATCATCCAGACAAACTTTATGGTCGAAGAAAAGTCCATCAACATCCAATGTGTCATTTTCACAATGATAGAATGTATCAGAAAGCATTGCCAAACGAGGACGCTCATAAATCGTCAAATAAGCAACGGCCGTATCCATACATTGCGTCAACGTATCCATTGCCACGAAATAGTAGTAGTCAGATTGATCCTTTTTACGAAGATTCACCCTCGACTTAAATATAGAATCTGCAACCACAGGATTGGGATTTGAGAACCTATCGGCATATGTATGCTTATTGTTACTATAAACCAAAGTTGACTCAGAAATATGACCTCGGTAACAATCATATGTAAAGATACTTGGCACTGTCGTAATCTGATTCATATCTTCAATTGTAACCTCACCGACAGCCAAACGTACTTGTTGAGACCACAAATTAATAGACGCAGTATCCGAGCCACACAATACCAATGAGTTCGCCTTCAAATCAACGTTTTTCTTAATAGCATCAAGATAAACGACGACACTCAAAGAATCTCTATTGCCACACAAATCCTCAGCATAAATAAACACCGTTGTGATTTCTGAAATCTTAGTTCCTGCAGAAGGATTTTGCCATACCTTTATGTCTTCAATATCAGTACACTCATCAGAGATGAACTTTTTAACCATATCAGACAAGACCGGAACATCCTTCTCACAATTCTTAATATTGTTAGCCAATACCGTATCCCTCCAATCCTCTGGAAGATTAAATTTAGGAGCTGTTGTATCAACCACCATCACAACTTGAACCAATGGACGGCTCACATTACCGCAACTATCGGTAGCAGTCCATGACCTATAAATTTTATAGTTGTTGTAATCACAAGACCTAGGATTTAACGAACGATCATTTGTAATAGACAACTCAATCTTAATCTTGTCATCAGGAGTACAGTTATCAGTAGCCTTAACGACGATAGTATCCGCAGTTGGTATTTCTTGGTCACAAGAGATAACAATCGTATCCAACATCGTACTAATAACAGGAGCCGTAATATCATGAATAATGAACTCTTGAGAACAAGAGATTATTGAGTCACGAACATCCTGAACGAAATATGTACGAATCAAATGATAATCGCAAGGAGCTGCACCCCTATCACTTTCCTCATAACCAAACGTACCCTCTTTGTATTTCTTCATATCAGAAATTGAACCACCCGCAGCTTGGAACTCTTCAAACGATTGATAAGGAGTTGGAATCTCGCCATAACACTCAAATGTGACATCTGACAATGGAGGACAGATCAATGTAGGAGGAACCATATCATTAATTTGAACTACTTGAGTACATATCTTTTGGTCTCCGAATACATAATCAAAAGTCCAATATACGTCTGTCTTACCTATTTGATAATTGTCGTTTTCTGTCAAATTATCAGAACGAGAGAATGAAATCGTTGCTGCATTACAAGTGTCAATCTCTATTTGAGGAGTAACCAAACCTGCTGCTCTAACCTCATCTGGTGTAGCATAATAATTCTCCAAAAGATCAACAGTAACCACTGGTTGAAGAGTATTACAATCAAACAATTCAGTCTTAAGAATCAACGATTTGTCGCAAGAGTCTTTCATTACCCCCAACTTGTCTGTAAATATCCAACGGATATCCGTTTGACCAAGAGGGAAATCTTGAGAATCCCAAACAATAGGTTTGCCATCCTCATCAACAACCAACTCGCCATTGAATCGTCTTTCTATACGATAATTCACGAACTCTTCATCACACAAATCCCAAGCAGATGGGAATTTGATATACTTAGACAATTCAGATGCTTTCAAACTACATTGACCTGCTGGCAACGTAACAACCTTCTGCTTGTCAACATCACAATCAGACAACTCCAACGCTACTGAATCAGACACCGTCAAATTCATCACACAAGAATCTTGGAGTCCTGCATTATCCGTATAAACCCAAACAAATCTATGCGTTCCAACTGGATAACGAGCCGACTTCAACTCTTCATCTTGATAAACGATGACAGAACCATCCTTTTGTGACACTCTCGCTATAACTTTAGGATACAATAGTCCATCGCACGGATCATCCACAATTGGATTAGGCAATTTCAAAGCATTATAATCAACCGAACACTCTGTTGTTGCTGGAACTGTCTTTTCTGGATCAGGACATACTCCATGAGGATTAGGAGGCGTAACATCCTTAATTTCCAAATCTTGATAACATATCTTAATATTGTTCTCTGAATCCGTGAATACCCAAGAAATCAAATAAACAGTATCCTTCTTAAATGACTCTGGCAAGCCGACATAAGAAGAATCGACCAATGTCAAATAAGGAACACCCATGATCTTTCCATCACAATTATCCTTAGCTTCGCGAGTTCCCAACTTCTTCTTTACATATTCAAGAGAAGCGAAACAAGAATCAGGATCCAACTCAATAACAATAGGCAACATATTACCACAATCAGGGAATACAGGAGCCATCGTGTCAAGTACGGTCACAACTTGAATACAAGAATCCTTGTTGTCTTGAGCATCCGCAAACACCCAATGAATATACGTCACTCCCTTAGGATAAGCATCCGAGAAGACCTCTTTTCCATCTTTCACCATAACGCCACCCACTTCAATATAACGAGTACCAACACCCTTAATTGAATCTCCAGTAGGAGAACATGGATCATCTGCGATAACAGGAAGTGAAAGGCCAGCCTTTACCACCGCGTCAACTGTAGCTTCACAATTCTCGTCAGCATAAGCGGTGATTGGACCCAACTTACTACAATCCAAAATCGGAGCCAATGTATCCAACACGGTTATTGTCTGAACACAATAGCTAGAAATACCCGACTCATCCGTAAGTTTCCATGTAATAGTAGTCTTACCCAATGGATAGTCTTGTTCAAAAGTATTAATTGTCTCTTCGCCAAATTTACGAGTCCAAGAAATTACGATATCCTCTGGAGCCGTACAATTATCAGTAGCTTGCAAAGAATCCACATTAGGAATACGAACACCCACTTTTTGATAAGGAACCAAACAAGTTGTATCACAATAGAACAACGATTCTTCGCCCCACTTACCACAATCTTTCTTAGGTGGGATTGTATCCAAAACAGTGAACTTAGTCACACAACTATCAAGGACACCCTTACCATTATCATAATACCAAACTATAATATGTCTTCCCTTTCCGAACGCGTCAGTTATACAAGAAGGCAATTCTGTGAAATTAGTCACCTTAAGAGGCATTGTCTCTATTGGATCTTTTGCACAAACCGATTTATCCGGATTTCTATGATGAACCTCTTTTACAGGAACAACATCTGCAGACGTCAACAAATTCTCGCATTCAAATGTTTCTGTCTTCCCAGCAACACTTTTCCAATTTTCATCCAAATAACTAATACGGCGCACCATATATGGATAACCCAACGTATCATATGTCTTTGACTGTTCAGCGCTCATGCCCAAAGATTGGTAATTATAGGAAGCACCAGAACAAGCATCGTATGTATATTTCACCTCTTTAAAATAAGGAATCGTTGCTGTCGGAACATCTTTCAAAGTAATATTCCACGTAACCAAGCAATTCTCATCCACATAAAGCGTTGTGTCCTTAGGACAGTCATTGGGTTGAGGTGCATCTTTTGAAGCAATAATCACCTTTTGACCACATTCCAATGTATCCTTCTTATTTCTTATCGTATCATTGTCAGTAATGAATCGATAAGTAACTTCTGTCAATCCAACAGGGAATTTATGCTTCAAGAAATTATCAGCAGAGATTAGTGAATCTTTTGCAACAGCAATAACATCACCATTATCATCCACACAATCACCTGTAAACAAGATGTCCAATTTTACCGTTCCACAATATTTAGGATTAGGAACAGGCACAACCAACAAATCAGCCAATGCGTATTTTGTATCTGGGTTCGGTGCTTTTTGAGACTTAGCAGAAGCATAATGATATTGGAGTCCCGCTTTGTTCTCGTTTACCGAAGCTCTGATATCAGACAAAGAAGAACAATTAAACGGATCCTCCTCATTCTTAACCGTTACGCTACTATGACAATATGTGGTAAGGCCTGACGGATCTGAATATTCCCACAATATATATGTCACACCCTTTTCGTACGGAGCATTCAAATCTACAGACATTGAATAATTAGAAGGTTTCAAGCCTGGATCTTCTGTTGGATTAATTTGGGAACGTCCAGCGTATTTACCTTCTATATATATAAGTGTATCTACGAAATTCAAATCTCTCAATGGTTTAGGCTTCAATTCAGGGAAACCATCATGAGAACCAGGAACTGCCTTACAATCATTTTCCTTTGTAACAGTCAAATGATAATCAGTAATCTCGTCACAATTAATCTTTGGTGCAGTCGTATCAATTACAGCCCATTCGATTTGACATGAAGCCGATTTTCCACAACCATCCACCAAATTATAACTAACCGTTCCCTTTCCAGCATAAAGATCGAACTTCAAGTTTTCCTTATTAGCCAATTGAGCTTTATGCAAAACAAATGTCGAATCTACATTATGAATTGCCTCAGCTCCCTTATAGCTAATCACTACATTCAATGCGGGATCATCGTCGCAACTTGTGGCATACTCCGGAATTGGAAGATAAACAACCGTATCCAATTGGGAAGACGACAACTCATAAGTAGTAGGAGCCGACAAGTTACTACAATCTATTGTCGGTGCATCTGTCGAATGAACATAGAATGTATCTTTCAATGTAGTACTACATCTCTTATTGACAACGTCCAATTGAATTGGGAAACTTGCGCCTACAGAATTACACAACGCAGTCTTTTCAAATCCATCAATATGAATAGTTCCATTGGCATCCATTGTTGCGCCTGTAAAATTCCATTGGTAACCTTCGATGAGTTCTTTGTTTTGCAAAATCACCGTATCATTGGCATAGGCAGCACAAATAGAGTCCTCACCTCGCAAAGTGACGAAGTTCAACGTAGAGACGTTCGGCTTGTCATAAATCCAAATGCTCATAGAATCCGAACCTATTGATTTATCAGAAACAACACCCGAACTAATCTTATGAACATCAACGATTACCGTGTAGCTTGTATCCTTACCAAAGGCATCACTCATCTTCGCACCCTCGTCCACACGAACAGTAGCCGATAACTTATCAGGAGCTGTTGTTATAGAAACTTTAGTAACGTCACTATTGGATTTATCTGGCGACTCGATTCTCCATTTGAATGTATAATCCACATCCAAATCGCCCATCCACGACAAGGTTTCAGGATTTCGAGCTTTAAATGTCTGAGTAAAAGGAAACTCAGTCACACAAACATTTTCACTGCCATCAATTCCAGGGCCAGGGACAATACAATTACGACCAACCAAAGTGAACCGAATCGGTTCATTTGAAGATTTTGCATTTTCTACCGTATAATAGAACGTTCCAGAAGACAACATCTTAATATCCACCTTGCTTTTGCCACCCATTGCATTGGTATGATATACAATCTCATTTTTCTCCATATTCCAAGGGACAACCTGAGTATATGTATTATCTGTATATCTTTTCCAAACATACTCTGCGTCATAAGAGAAACCTGCCGCATTTACTGTAATAGAGTCATCAATACAAGCCGAACGTGGAGTTACACAAACAGACTCTGACTCTGCACTAATGTAGTCCACAGCAAGCGTTGCACAATCTGGGAATTGCTCAAAACGTGGGGTAAATGTAAAATATTCCAAAGCATTAACCGTTTCCAAATAACCATAATAGACCATTTCGAAACGATACACATTCTTTTCTCCCACTTTTTTATGATTTTGATGATACTCTCTTAAAATAGTTCCAAATTCATATTTTGCAGCATCACCTCCGTTTTGAACGACAACGGAATCAATAATAGCATTCGAATAATCATCTATCATTCGAATATTCATCAAGTCTTGTGTTGCATTACCATGCAAAGTACGCGCAATCAACTTGGCAGAGGACTGAATTTGGCAATCCTCCTCTGGCATAATCAAGTAAAATCGCATCGTAAAATTGTAATTCTTCTTATTAAACTTCTCCTTAGAGAACCTTATCGTAAAGAAGTCATCGTTTACATGCTCTTTAACATAGAAATTATTATTCGGATTAACACCCAAAGAGTCATCAATTCGAAGATTTACATCCAAATCTTTTTGGTTCTTAATAACACCATCTTTAGATTCAAATTTGATGTCTTGCTCCGAGAAATACTCTTCCAAACCTGCTGGCGGTTTTTGAGTCCAATCAATATGGTCAGCACCATTAAGAAGGTTAAAGTCCGTACCACCAAAGTATTCACCAGTCGTTGTCTGGTGGCAAACTTTCAATTCACAAGAAGAAGACAACTTAACCTCGTATACATCACTGGTAACTATAGGTTTTGCCTCTTCTTGACACTCTACCTTAACATACAAATCATTATTGGGCATCTCTTCAACAGCAAAGCTATTACTGTTGAACACACCTTTTTTCACCCAATCTTCGCCTTCCATCAGATACCAAGTATAGGTAACTGGCTTTTCAAAATGCTTCGATGCCACCGCCGTAAAAGACAATGGATCGCCAGGACACGCATCCATCTGATCCGAATTAATGGTCACAGTATAATCCTGAGCTAACACCTCAACTTGGAAAGATAACAATAAAGTGAAAATATAGAATATCTTCACCATAAGGCCCCTATAATCCAATAGTTTCATAATTTGTATTTTTGTTTTTACGTTTTCTTACTAATGCAATAGATGATGTAATTTCAACAAAAAAAAGATTATAATAGGAGTTTAAACATACAATTTAGCATATCTAATCTACTTTTCAATGGTACACATAGGCTTAGGATTCAAAATCCAGATCTAAATAGAGGAAACATTTTATCAAACACAACTCTCATTCGACAAAAAAACAACCAATAGGACAAAAACATTTCCGATATTTAGGCTGGCTTTGGTATAGTTATTGCATATGAACAATATGAGAAACCTAAGCAATCGCCCAACAACACAAAATCAACAACACTTTGAAGCATTCAACTTCAACAATCTCTTTTTTTCAGTACTATCTTTACGTCTACAAAAATACAACTTTCTTAGATAGTATGAAAGTTTTCATCACTTTTCTTCATTACAAAATCAAAATCAACAGATTTATCCAATTACCAATAAGTAACAGGACAAGGATATTTTTCTGTTTTCTTATATACATAGATGAAATTTATTTCATGCGACCATGACCCATTCTTTTTTGATGACGTAAACAAATCATATACATAATATACTTGTAATCCTTTAAAATGTCCACCCAACATAAAAGCTAATATATTGACCCCATCCAAATTATTCTTGTCTGAGACTCCCAGCACCAAAGGATCCCACGCAACACCGACTCCGGCATTCAACTGCTGGTATACATCTTGATTCTGATAACTCACGTTAGAAAAGAAATAGTTATCAGACAAGTCCGCCCTGCCCCACAAACCATTTCCATATTGTAAATCTTGGAAGAAACTAAGATGACCGACAAACTTTCGTTTTAGTACGTTATCCTCCAACTCGACAAATCCATTGCTTGGCTCGGCTATATGATAACAAGAGGCTCCAACCGTAAGTCTATTTTGTATGACAAAAGCAGCACCTGCTGAAAAATCAAAAAAAGTACGTGAATCATTATCAAACGACTCCAAAGTTTCCAAAGTTGGCTTCCTTGAATTTCTATCATATTGGTCGCCATATTTTATTCGATCCCAACCGAATTGATTGATAAACATTGTAGCCTGCAAACCTAAGCGAAGGAACATTTCATCTTGCACTTTCATAGTATGAGCATAGACTAACGACAGTTCATTAACACTATAGACACTGCTAGCCATATTATCATAAGAATACGAAAATCCGACCGAACACATTTGCTTATAGAAGTTCTGATCGTAGGATGCTCGAAATGTATGATAATTATTACCTAAAGCCATCCATTGTTGACGATAATTCAATCCTACACGAACCGCATTTGCATTTCCTGCCAAAGCTGGATTGAGGCTAAACGGAGTCAAATTATGATTGACCATCGTATAGTCTTGCGCCAATACGTTCCATGTGCATATGTTCACTAAGAACAAAAACAACCACTTTTTCATCTCGCCTTATAAACTTTAACGGATTAATGAAACAAAACCTTTTCGCTCGCCATCTTTATTGATTCCCATGTAATGGCTCTTATAGTTTACGACCCATCCATAAACACCCCAAGGACATGGCTCTCCATTGATCGTACCATCCCATTCGTCATTGATGCTATTTCCGGTAAAGACAATTTCGCCCATACGATTATAGATAATAAAATGGAAATCATCCATATACTCTCCCCCATAGAATTTGAATGTGTCATTTAGTTCATCTCCATTCGGAGTGAAACCTTCTGGCCCCCAAAAATCCATCCATGTATAAACTGACGCTCTGCCATTATATACACATCCAAACTTGTCAACTGCATGAACTTTCACTTCAAAAGAATCTGCTTTTGTCGGATCATAATAGTGAGAAGTGCTAACACCATGAACATCTTCCGAACCATCACCTGGCTCCCAAGTCCAAACGCCATCCTTAGGAGAAACTCCTACAAATCGGACATTAGAACTTCCGACTTCTATAAAACTAGGAGCAACCGTGAAATCAATCTCTTCGCGTGGCATCATCTCCATCTCTCGCTCCGTCCTTCCTATACAACCGAAGACATCAATACCCTCTACTTTTATCAATGTTGGTTCTTCAATTGTCGCCACTAAATTCGACGTGAATCCATTCATTGCTACACTCTCATTATATGGTTCACTTGACCATTTATACAAAGATGCACCATGAGCAGAAAGACGAATCGTATCTGGCATATCCAAACAACCCGACTGAGTTCCCTTTTCTATTGTAATCAAAGGTGCTGGGCGAACCTTTACAATATGGCTCGTACTTGACGTACATCCATATTCGTTTGTCCCATAAACTGTATATTCAGCAGTTGAACTGGTGATATGAGATATGGACGAAGTCTCATCTCCTGTATTCCATTTATACTTTTCCGCACCTGAAGCATATATGGAGAAAGAATCGCCTAAACAAACAGCCGTATCTCCAGATATGAACAATGAAGGTGGGGTCAACACCACAATTTGAATATCTATTGTAGAAGGACAATTACCCACATCACTACCTGTCATACGAACCACCATATTATTTTCAGGCTTAACATTAAACGAAGCACCCGTACCTTGATTAACTCCATCATCCCACGAATACATCAAAGCACCTCTGCCTTGGATAGTCGTCAACTCCCCTTGACAAACAGTAGTCTTCCCCTCGAATGACAAAGTTGGAGGATCTATCAAAGAAACCGTATGAGTGGCAGACGATTTACAGCCATACTTATTTTCACCCACGACATCAAAAACTGTGCTTTCCAAAATAGTAGGCGTAATGATAGAGCCGAAACTACCATTCGACCATACGAAGTTTGAAGTCTCATTATTCGCATCATACGCCTCGATTTTCACCATTGATTCAACACACGCTTTGGCATCTCCTTTAGTATAGATCATCGGACGAGGATTCACTTTTATTGGCACCGTAATCATCGCTTCGCAACCCTCATCTGAATATCCATACAAAGTATAATTAGAAGAGGCCGCAGGTATAAAATTTATAGTATCCTTCTTCTCTCCATTTCCCCATTGATAATGATGAGCTCCATGCGCTACCAAAGTTGCCAAGCTATCAGGACAGACACCCGTTATGGCAGTACCAGAAGCCCACAACGAAGGAACAGGCAAAACCCTAACAGGTATCAACAAGTCAGAGGAACAACCATTAATGCTTCCCGTAACTTTCAACTCTGCATCCGAAGTCAAAACCTCACTGAAAACTGAAGTTCCATTTCCATTGTGCCATAAATAGGTATTTGCACCGGAAACAGTCACCGTCAATATAGAACCCGAACAAACAGCTGTTTCGCCAGTATAAGACAATACCGGTTTCTCTTTTTGGGTGATATGCCAAGAAGCTGTTGTTTCGCATCCATTTTCATCAACTCCCCTCACCACCAATTGTTCATCTTTCGTTATGACTAACGAAACAGATGGACCATACGCATTGTTGCTCCAAAAGAATTCTTTGGCACCAGAAGCTGTGACTTTTGCAATATCACCGTCACAAGCAGCTGCATCTCCCGACAATTTCAAGGTAGGAGATTCGTTTACAACCACCTTAATATCACTAGTCCCGACACATCCACCCTCTGCGGTTGTACCCACCACAGAATATTCTGACGTTGAGAAAGGGAATACGACGATCGAATCAGCCTCGCTTGAATTATTCCATTTGTAAGCATCCGCTCCTCTTGCCCTTAAAATCGCAGAATCCCCTTTACATAGCACCGCAGATGAAGCATCAATCCATACATAAGGAACATTCAAAATTTTCACAGAAAATTCTGCCCTACCCTTACAATTATTAGAATAACCCTCTACCCAATAGGTCGTATCTTGCGTTGGTACACGAGTAATAGTCGTTGTCCCTTCAGTTCCATCATACCACATTACATTTGAACTGACTCCTGACACCGTCATTTTAGCCGGACGACCTTCACACACGACAGAGTCTCCCATTATTTTCAATTCAGGAAGAGGTTTTACCTTTACAGTTATAGATTGAGGCAAAGATTTACATGACAACGAGTCCACACAAGAGACCGTATATGTAGTAGTGCTATCAGGCATAACCGCACGTTCCTTTCCACTAAACAAATCTGACCAAACGTATGTAACAGGTCCGTTGGAAGAAACAACATTCGCTGTCAGCGTTGTCATGTCACCCTTGCATATAGGGCCTTCGTTCGTCACCGAAACGACAGGCAATGGGTCCAAACGAACAAAAACACTCTTTGTAGTTGAACAACCATTCTTATACGTACCCGTAACAGTATATTCTGTATCATCTTTCAATGGACGAGCCCTCATGACAGGAGTCGTGGCTCCCGTATTCCATACATAAGAGATGTTATCCCCTGTAGTATATGAGCGAGCAGTCAATTCCACTGTATCATTTAAACAAACACGTTGGTCACCCATAATAGTAAACTCCGCACTTGGCTTTACTATAATCCAATAATCTTCTTTATACGTACAGAAAAACTCATCTTCGACAGTCAACTCAAAATTCTGTGAATTGGTCATTTTGTGGCGAATTGTCTGTGTTGTATCTCCCGTGCTCCAATGGAATTTACTACCAACAGAAGCCTCCAAAGCTGTCAACTCCACATCCGCACCATAGCACACAGAATCGGCAGCACTAATTTTCAAATGAGGGAAATAACGCACATTGATTTTTTTCGTATCGGTCTTTGTACAACCCATTTTTGTCTTCACGGTCAATGCCACATTATGAACACCAGGATCCATATATTTTGAATCCGGATTTTCAAGAGAAGAGTATGTTCCATCGCCGAAATCCCACGAATAGCCAACTATTTCATCGCCATCGATGACTGTCTTATTGGTAAAGAAGACACGACCATCACAAGTGTCACGCGTTGCAAAATCAATATTCACACCCACCTCATCAAGTTCCGTATCCAAATTTACTGAAGTACAACCACTAACATCATTCAACTTACAAGAATATGTCACACCCGCCTTGATTAATTCAGGAGGAATAAGTGCCACATTGGGCTTGTTTTTCATCGTTTCCACACCTATATTATCAGAACGAGTCCATTCATATGAATCAAAACCTTCTGGAGCTATAATCTGGGCTGTATCCAAACCACAATTCTTCACCTTCAATTCCAACTTCTTAGTCTCCGCCCAGAAATATCCATAGGCACGATGCGAACCTGGTCCTATCTTACCATTGCTCTCACGCAAACAATCGTGTACCGTAATAGTAATCGTTGCCTCTTTTCCTACATGTTGAGAAAGATTTAGCGTTCCATAAGTCCATGGTCTATAGGCGAATTGAGTTATCAAATTTGCGGCAGCTGACCCCCTACATGTTTTATTAGGTTGTTCATTCACCAAATCCAAAGAGTACGAATTTTTACTATCTGCACTTACAGTAAATGCTCCACAAGGCAAACTTGTCTCCAACTGGCTGACTGGATCATAAAATTCCACAGAAAGATTGAAGGATGGCAATTGCTCTCCAATATGTTCCGAACGTACATTTCCCCTATTTACCAAGTCTGGACAATGCAAAACAGCAGCGAACCGATAAGTTAAAAGTGTGGTATTCTCTGTGACCTTGAATTTATAAACCAACTTTTCTGCCATAGCCGCATTCTTGTTTCCCGTTGAGCCTGACTGACATTCTGCCGTCTCAAATGAGCCAATTCTGACAGGGGTTATTCCATCAGGATTAGTTGGAAAATCCCAACAACTGATTACGGGATCTTGACTAGTTGGGAATCCATTTACAATACTAATTTGCTTGTTATTGGTAACCTCTTTCCACTCATCATAATAATAAGTACTATCTGTAGGATTAAAATAAAAACCTCCTACATATTGTTGCCAATTTTGAAGATTACCATTTTCGAAACTTAAATTAGGAGTATCAATGTTTTCGTTTTGGGCGAAAGCATTGTTTAAACACCATAAGGATAATAACAATAAAATAGCGTGCCTATATATTCTTTGGGCACTACGATTCAAGGTCATAACTTTACTTTTAACTCAGAGGATAACACTATATGTGCAACAAGGAAAAGACACAGAACGGACTATTCAGTCCTTTTCCAATGATTTACAAATAAACATTCGCACAAATATAATGGTTCACTCTCGAAATGTTCTCTTTTACAAAGATGGACATTTATTCAACAAATGCCACAAAAACGTATTGATTTTTTATATTTTTTCAACGAACACACTTTTTTTCCGCACAAACGACAAAATAGACATTTTTATAGATATCGCAACGTAGACAATTGACCTTCGTCAAAAATCTCATTAGCCACTTCCAACAGGTCAGAAGGAGTGACACGGTTCAAACAACGGCAGATATCCTCCATGCACTCAAACTTATCAAAATAAAGAAAACTTTTACCAATATTCAAAGACAATGATTCTTTACTTTCTTGCGAAATAGAGAGTTGGCATATCAACTGCTTTTTAGCCTTCATCAATTGAAGGTCGGAGAAACGCTCTGTGCGAAGCTTTTTCAGTTCGGAAAGAACCAAATGACAACTCTTATCCAAATTCTTAGCATCCGTGCCAAAATAGATGGAGAGTATGCCAGAATCAGAATATGACGTAAAATTGGATTCCACGTTATATGCTATTCCATTACGTTCGCGAAGAGCCACATTCAAACGACTATTCATACCAGGACCTCCCAATATATTATTCAACAAATACAAAGTGAGCCTACGTTCATCCGACAATTTATAAGCCCGCCCTCCATATACGACATGGGCCTGATGTGTTCCTTTGTCCACAATTTTGTTATTGGGAACATATATAGACGGTGCGACACGCGGATTATGAGAATGCGATTCCGGAACATCGCCAAAATACTTTTCAGCCCAATGCACTATCTTTTTGAATGGGACATTTCCCAATGAGAAAAAAACAATCTGGTCCGTTGCGTAGTTACGTTTTATAAAACGCAAAGCATCCTCCGTTTTATATTGTTTCAAGATCTCAGCATCTCCTAAAATATTTCTACCCAATGGATGGTCTGAGAAAACCATATTCTCGAAATCGTCAAAAATAAGTTCGGATGGAGTGTCGTTATAAGAGTTGATTTCATCAATGATTACATCCACCTCTTTTTCTATTTCATTTTGAGGAAATACGGAATGAAAAACTATATCAGCACATAGTTCCATAGCCCTCTCAAAATCAGCAGAAAGGACAGTTGCATAGACAAACGTCTCCTCTTTCGTCGTATAAGCATTCAATTCACCCCCTACATTCTCAAGGCGATTCAAAATATGCCAGGACCGACGTTTCTCAGTTCCTTTGAAAAGCATGTGTTCGATAAAATGAGCCATGCCCGACTCTTGCTCTTCCTCATCTCGCGTACCAACATTAATAGCGATACCACAATAAGAGACCGGGCTCAAATCAGGCTTATGCACCACACGGATGCCATTAGCAAGCGTCAATTTTTCTATCGTACTTTCCATACCTCTCACTATTTTCAAGGTCGCTTCACCATTCCACTTTTATATAATTCTTCAGCGGCTATCTCCAACTCCGTATACCAATCTTCCCCAAATTTTCGGATAAGAGGAGTTTTTAAAAATTGATAGACAGGCGTGCCATTCGTCTTTCCTAATTCAAAAGCAGCCTTGCACACTTTCCATTTATGGAAATTCACCGCTGTATAAGAGGCATACTTCCCTAAACGAACGGGATAAAGATGGCAAGATATTGGTTTGTAGAAATCTGTCTTTCCTGCCCTACAAGCTTTTTCAATAGCACACTTGCAATTACCATCTTCATCGACATAAGAGAATACACACTCTCCATTTCCAACGATAGAAGTAACCAAATCGCCCTCAATGTCACGATAAGCAACACCTTGTGCCTCGATGACAGCTTTAGACTTTTCGGACAAATCATCCCAAATAATAGGGAGTAGTTCTTTGATGATTTCAACCTCCTCCTCTTCCAAAGGAGCACCAGAATCACCCTCCACACAACATTGCCCTTTACATGCAGAGAGATCGCAAATAAACGCCTTCTCCAACATGTCAAAACTTACTATCGTCTCTCCTATTTGTATCATATTCCCCTAATTCAAGATCAACAAATTATAAAGTGGTAATAAGAGTTCCGTATTTAATCCACTTTCTTGCCGACTCTATAATCGTATCGTATCCATTAACTGCATCTGCATCCAACATATCCACATGGACATCTGGATCGATACCAAATTCTGTATATTTTTTATTAATATCCAAATATGGAGAAACCGAGAGACGGAAACTCCATCCTATCGGCAATTCACTTGACATCGGCATACCTGCACCACCGCCAGTTCTATCGCCAAACTGCTTAACCTTTGGCAATGCTTTCATTGTTTGGACAAAATCGTTCGTTGCACTAAAACAATTACGGTTTGTAAGCAAAGCCACCTTACCAAAATACGATATTTTCTCAGACGGCTCCAAATACTGAGGTTCCGGCTCTGACAAATCTGCATGTCCTTTTCCTGTCTTATGTTGCCAGTAGCCCACCAATGTTTTAGACCTAGCAAAACGAGAGGCGAAGACATCAACCAAAGAGGCATAACCACCTCCATTATTACGAAGGTCAATAATAATACCATCTGTATTTCTAAACAACTTCAAGACATAATCCAAATTATCATCCGTAAATGAGTTTGAAAAACTCGTATAAGAAATATAGCCCACCTTATCTTCCAACAACTTATACCTCAATCCACCTGCTGTCTTATAATCCTTACCCAAATAGTGATCTTTACGAATTATCTTACTATCATAATTATCCGGATAATCTCCTTGAATATCATAACGAGACACATCAAATGAAGAAATCAAGTTGACATGACCGTCCTTCAATTCATTCAACACATCAGAAAAAATATAGAAAAGATCCGTCTTCGTTTTACAAGCCTTTACCATTGGCAAATATTCACGGTAAACCTCGTCCCAATCCTTAATGCTATCTTTCTTATATTCGAAAAAGCAGTAGTTCTCATCTACAACTTTCCACAACATATCATAATTTTCCATTGCACTATTAGTCGTCACCTCCAAATCTTTATCACAAGACGAGAATGAAAACATTGCAATGCAAAGACCAATTAAATATCGGCATATGCCGAATTTAGCATTTATTCTATTATTAGTAGTCCTCATACCCTCAATCATTAAATCATTCTACAGGATTTCTATAATCAGCAGGAATCTTTTGAGTTCCCTTGAACGTATTGAAATTATAAACCAATCCGAACATTGCAGAGACATTCATCGTACGAGTTTCCAATTTGTTCACTTCGGTCACCGAACGTTCAGCCAAGAGACCCACTCTAAACGTACAAGGTTTGATTGGCATATCAATCGACAACTTGTTTCTCCACTGCCAACGAGAGCCGAATGATGTGACGGGGAACACCCCGTCATAATTTCCTAAACTAAAAATCTCATAATAGGTTTGCATATAATTTGGAGAAAACATCACTCCCACGAAAGGCATTGAAAAATGATCACGCAAAGTGAATGTCCTACTCTTCAATCTAATATGATAGTAACACATTGCCGACACCCACAAATTGGCATCAAAAATCATTGAAACTGGATTGTTTTGATTAACGGTGTTATAACGAGCACCCAGTTCCACATCCAACAAACTTCCCAACAACAAATTCATATTCTTGACAGGACGAAGATGATAATGGGCACCTGTAACACCTTGGAAATCGAAATACATCATATTTGATGTCTCAGCGGGATTCAATAGGGATGCAATTGAAAGATTCGTTTCTGAATAGCGACTTACCTTATCAAAATTCTTCGTCATCATCTTCAAACGCTCGTCCATCAGTTTGAAACCGGCACCTTTATAAAGCAATGGAGACAAATATGAATCGTAAGAACGCCAAGCCCCTAAAGAGAGCGTCACTGCCCTATTCGTCAAACTATAATTATAGGTAGGCGATGAGACTGAAACAGTGTCATCAACATCGCTAACAGACCTTACTCCTGCCTTGGCATTCGCAGTCGCCAAGAGAAGCAACAAGCTAAAAATGTATAATACAGTGTTACGCATATCCAACAAATAAAATCGTAAACTTGTTAGAATCAGTTACAACCAATTCTTCTTTTTAAATATAAACAAGGTCAAGCCCGAACATAAGATCATCAACAAAATGGAGAACAAATAACCATATTTCCATTCCAACTCAGGCATATACTTAAAGTTCATACCATACATACTAGCTATGAGTGTAGGAGGCAAGAAAATCACCGACACCACAGTGAATATCTTGATAATCTTATTTTGTTCGATATTAACCAAACCTAAGAAGGTATCCTGCAAATAGTCCAAACGTTCAAAACCAAACTTTGTGTGTTCTATCAAGGAATTGATATCCTTAATTACCAATCCCAACTTAGGTTTCAAATCATCAGGTATTTGATCGCTACGCATCACACTGGAAACCACACGATGCTTGTCTATGATGTTCTCTCTTAGATGCATCGTCTTTTCCTGAAGGTTCTTGATTTCCAACAAATCATCCTCATTTACAGAATCTGCGATTGTCAACTTTTTACTCAGACGACTAATTTCAGAAGTTGCATCCTCAATCATGTCGGCATCATATTCAACTCGAGTTTCTAACAAAGCGACAAAAATGTGATAACCCGTTGGATAGTTTTTGGGGTTGGCGAACATCTTTTTAATCGTTTCGTCGAACGACTTCAAATTCGTGTCACGAACAGAAACCAGAATTCCGTTTTTCAAGATAAAAGAGACAGGCTCCTTTTCGTAAGAATCCAAAAGGAAATTCGAGTTAGCCACCAATGTATCCTCTGTCTCAATGAAACGAGAAGATATCTCGATTTCCTCGATTTCCTCTTCCTCTTGAATATAAATTTTAAGAAACTGCTCCAATTCCGACTCCGTTTCTGGAGTTACATTGTTTAGATCCACCCAAACAAAGTTAGACAAAGGGACAGTCTTTAATATATTGATATCTTTAGCAATCTTTAGTCGGCCATTCTCAATGTAGAATAGTTTTACTTCCGAAGGTCTCATTTTTTTAATTTGAATAAAATAAATAACTCGGTTTTCTTTCTCAAACGCATCAAACCCTTAATGCGCTATTGGGAAGAACTCCCAACTGCCGACAATATTAAGGAACTTTGTTCTTCTCAACAATATTCGTCAACTCCACAAATTCCGCAACGCTCAACTGTTCCGGACGTTTAGTAAACAAAGGCATCTGGAAAACAGGATTATCCTTACCCAACAGAGGTTGAAGTGAATTTCTCATCATCTTCCTTCTCTGATTGAAACCAGTCTTTACTACTTGAGTGAAAAGAGCCTCATTACAATCTAACTTGGAAACAGCATTACGTTTCATCCTTATCACTGCCGATTTCACTTTCGGAGGCGGATCGAAAACATATTCATGGACGGTAAATAGATATTCAATATCGTAAAAGGCTTGCAACAATACACTAAGTATTCCGTAGGCCTTCGAGCCTGGAGCTGCCGCTATACGTTCAGCAACCTCCTTTTGAATCATGCCAGAACAGACTGGTATATGATCTCTATTTTCTAAAACCTTAAAAAATATTTGGCTTGAAATGTTATAGGGATAATTGCCTATCACAAACAAATCCCCCTCCCCATACAATTTAGAAAGATCCATCTTGAGGAAATCCCCCTCTATCACACGGCCTTCCAATGCTGGAAAATTCTCATGCAGATAAGCTACGGACTCTCGGTCCAACTCCACAACCTGCAAATCTATATCCTTATTTTGTAATAGGAATTGAGTCAAGACTCCCATTCCCGGACCTATCTCCAAAACCTTAGTCGGTCTGGATATCTCCAAACTTTCAGCAATGCTGCGGGCAATATTGAGGTCCTTCAAAAAGTGTTGCCCTAAGAATTTCTTGGGCGTAACTATCATAATCCATTTTACTCCTATACTTTAAGCGGGATTAGAGAAAACCCCTTAATTAGTAATTAAGCGGAAGGCAACCTTCCGTTAGGAAATTTTCAGAGAACTGCCATCCGCAGAAAACAGATCAACTCCACAAAGTTAAATATTTTTATCTACAAAGGAAACATATAAATGATATAAAATGCAAAGAATGGCATAATTTGACTACTTTTGCAAAAACAAATAGAAATACCAAAATTTAGTGTTTCGACCATAAGAATTGACAATGAATAAAGAAAAGATAAAGAAGACGCTGCAAGTCATCGGCTCATTCTGCCTCAGCTTCTTCATATTCTATTGGGTTTACAAAGACCAAGATCCAACAGTCATCCAACAAGAGTTAAGCAAAGGAAACATCCTTTGGATTCTTTTCTCCATCTTATTGGGAGCGGCCAGTCACTTTGTCCGTGCTCTGCGTTGGAAACAACTCATCGAACCTCTTGGGAAAACCCCGAAAACGAGTTCTTCTTATATCGCCGTCATGATCGGCTACTTTGCCAACTACCTCATACCAAGAGCCGGGGAAATGGCTCGTTGCGGTGTATTGAAAAAAACGGACGGCCTCTCTTTTGCTGAGCTTTTAGGCACAGTCATCGCCGAACGATTTTTCGACCTCATCGTATTGCTTCTTTTCGTAGGTGCTGCCGTTCTTTCGCAATTAGACCTATTCTCACAAATATTCGCTACCAGCACTTTTGTAGGAAACGGCCTCATACAAATCATCTGCAACCCTGTTTTATGGACGGCAATCGTGATTATTGGCGTAACATTATACATTTTCAGGAAGAAAATATTAGAATCTTCTCTCTGCAAGAAAGTCGCCAATTTGATAAAAGACATCATCAATGGCGTCAAGACATTTTTCAAGGTGAAAAACAAGCCTCTTTTCATCTTCTACACCCTCATCATCTGGATATTCTATTTCAACATGACATTCCTCTGTTTCAACGCATTTGACTTCACAAAAGACCTCTCTATGAGTGTCGGTCTATCCACCTTTGCTATCGGAAGCATGGGTATCGTCGCCCCTGTCCAAGGTGGCATTGGTGCATGGCATTTCTTAACGTCTGAATGCTTGAAATTTTACGGAGTGGAAGAAGGGCAAGCCCTATCATTCGCCTTTGTAGTCCATCTCGCACAAACTCTTATGATTCTTTCCATTGGATTCGTCTGTTTCATAACATTTTCCTTCATCAAGAAAGAGAAAAAATAATACGGGCATGGCACAAAAGGGAAGGATAACCATTACGGTAACCAACAATCTTGAAGGAGACCAACGTATAAACAAAGTGGCCTCCTCCTTGCATAATCATGGATATGAGGTGACGGTAATCGGCTCTAAAAGCAGGCAATGCCACCCCTACTCTCGATCATATAAGACAAAACGATTACCGGTATTTTTCAAAAAGGGATTTCTCTTTTACGGGGAATTCAACATCCGATTGTTTTTTCATCTGCTTTTTGCCAAGTGTGATTTAATGCTCGCCAACGACACAGACACTGTCATTGCCAATTTCATAGCAAGCAAAATCAGAAGAAAACGATTTGCGGTTGATTTACACGAATTGTTCCCAGAAGTCCCAGAAGTCGTAAATAGACCTTTCGTCAAATCTTTTTGGACCAAAATAGAAGACATCATATTTCCACATATTCATTATGGCTATACCGTATGCCAATCTATTGCAGAGCACTACAAAAATCGTTACGGCATAAATCTTGGCGTTGTTAGAAACATCCCGAATAAGAAACCTTACGAAGGGAGAAACAAGAAATTGGATTTTGGCGATAAAAAAATCATTCTTTACCAAGGTGCAGTCAATGTAGGCAGAGGCATTGAATGGATTATAGACGCAATGCCTTTCATCGAAAATGCTGTATTCGTCATCATTGGCAATGGCGACGTTAAAAGTGATATGGAAGCCAAATGCAAAGAGATGGGGCTGACAGACAAGGTCTTCTTCTTGGGCCATGTGCCGTTTGATGAACTTTCGGAATACACTCGATCAGCAGACTTAGGCGTATGCCTACTAAAAAACCAGGGCCTCAGCTATTACTATTCTCTACCCAACCGCGTATTCGACTATATGCAACAGCATGTACCGCTCTTGGCGACTGACTTCCCTGAAATCGCAAATGTGCTTCGCAATCACGGAACAGGTGTACTTGTTTCTCATTACGAACCAAAATACTTAGCCGAAACAATCCAGCAAATTTTCGAATCGCCAATCGACCACGAGAAGTATGAAAAAGCGTGCGAACACTTCAACTGGGAAAAAGAAGAGGAGATTATGCTTTCGATAATTGAGGAAGCCTTAAGGTGTCACCGTTTTTAATTTTTTTGTAATAAGTGATTCTATATAAACTTTTCGGTGCTTGGGGGCATCTTGCACTGTGATTGAGTGACAAAAAGCTCGCAATGTTCCTTCCTTCCGCAAAAAAATTCAAAAATCCCTCGAAATCAATCTATAGAGGTCAACTTAAAATAAGTCTTGGTGATCATATAACTGATTTGTCAAACATTAACCAATCGTTAATTTAATGATTGACAGAATGTTTCATAATACCCGACCAAAATATTGTTTCAAAATCAACAAATAAACTAATGAACGATTAAGTTTTAAACTGACAAATATATTTTGGGCCTTATTGTATGTAACCCCTTAAATCTTTGCAATTAAACCAAGGGAGTCATAAAAAAACAAAAGCGACTCAATGAGCCGCTTTTGTTTTTCAATGCAGATATGAATTAGTCTTCCAATTTCTCAACAATCTCTGCCTCAGGTGCATTTCTCTTGATTGAGTCAATACCGTTCATGCATCCAGCTTTTGCCTTGTAACCTTCGCCTGTAGCGATGATTTCACCATTAGAAGCCTTCAAACGAAAACGAAACTCACCTGCCTTGTCCTTGTAAATTTCCCACTTTGGATTCTTAGCGGTTTCAAAACCTTCAACAGTTTGATCCTCCATGTTAGCTATTGTACAATTCTTTTGAATACTTGCAATACCATTCTTACAAGATGCCATAGATGAATAACCCTCTGTACCATTTGCAATAACTTCACCGTTACCTGCTTTCAAAACGAAACGGAACTCACCTTTCTTGTCTTTAGAAATAACAAATTTTCCCATCTTTTTATGTATTAAAGTTAATTAAATTCAATTCTATAGCGAATATAGTCTTTTTACTTGAATTTGCAAATAAACTATAAAAATTTATTTCAAAATATTCGTATTAATATTCCATTGATTCAAAACAGAGCTTATTTTATTTTCTCTGTTAGATTTTTTGTCCCCGTAATACTCTCATTTTTTATCCATCAAACCAAGGAATTTCAACTTTAAATCGTTATTTTTGAATTTAAAAGAGTCCTCTATTTAACAGAGTTCTCAGACAAAAGATTTCATCATGAAAAGCAAGTCTTTCTTTATGTACTCAAAGGCAAAAAACAAATTTCTCGCAGGAATCATCGCAGCTGTCATCATTCCTAATGCATTATCTGCAAAAACATTTTCCGTGGCAAACGAAGACGGAATAGAAATTCTTTACACCACAACATCAGAAGGGAATGTTAGCGTAGCAAGCAACGGCATTGACAAGGAAACATCCAAAGAGTTAAGGATTCCGGCAACAGTAATAGATCAAAACAACACATACACCGTATCCGGCATTTGCGACAGTGCATTCATCTGGTGCGATCAATTACCATCCGTACACCTTCCAAAAGGAATTAAGACTATCGGAGAAAGTGCATTTGAAGACGCACTAAAAATCAATCAAATAACCATTCCAGAAGGAGTAACTTCTATCGGAGAAAAAGCTTTCTATGATTGTCACTTACTAGAAACTGTATCTCTTCCCAAATCATTATTATCCATAGGCAAGGACGCTTTCGCATTTTGCGGAAAGCTTAAAGAGATTTCTCTATCCAACGAAATCAAAGTAATCGGTTCGGGAGCTTTTTATGATTGTCACAAACTGAGAAAAATAGAATTGCCAAGCAGCATCACTGAAATTGGACCTAACACATTTTACAGATGTCATGAACTTGAATCCATCTCCATACCTGGCAAAGTAACAGAAATCGGTGAATACGCTTTCTTTGAATGCGACAACTTGAGTGAAATCAAAATTCGCAACGGAGTCAGCAAACTCGGTGAAGGGGTTTTCTCAAAATGCTCATCCATCAAAAGCATCTCCCTTCCAAACAGCATCAAAGAGATGGGGGAAAGAATCTTTCATGAATGTGGAGGATTGGAGGAGATTAAATTGTCCAATAGTCTAACAGTCATTCCTAACGGAGCTTTTTTCGGTTGTTATTCGCTCAAAAAGTTCTCTATTCCTAACAACATTCAAACAATCGAAAGCTATGCCTTTTGTCAATGCTCTAGCTTAACCGAAATAGGAATAAACGATAAAATAGAGTCCATTGGAGATCACGCATTCAACGCTTGCGACAACTTAAGCTCATTTATTGTCGCCAAAGACAACAAAAAATATTGCAGCATCGAGGGCGTGTTATACAACAAAGAGAAGACAACCCTCATCCAATTCCCTCAAAACAAATACGCAAAACTATTCATAATTCCAGATGGAGTAAAAACAATTCAAGACGACGCTTTTCATAAATGCAAAAACGTCTCCGATGTTTCATTTCCTGGCAGTTTGACAACCATCGGAAAATTTGCATTCTACTACTGCAATGGCATCACGAAAATGGTTTTGCCAAATTCCATTAGGTATATAGAAAATGGAGCTTTTAGTATGTGTAGAAATCTAAAGGAGATAAATCTGCCTACTGGGCTCTCAGAAATCACAATGGGAACATTCAGTGGATGCATCAGCCTCAATAACGTTGTCATTCCCGAGGGAGTGACATCCATCGGAAACTTAGCTTTCTATAAATGTACGAACCTCAGCGAAATAGAGATGCCAAGCACCCTCTCTTCTATCGGTAAAAATGCTTTTGTCGGAACAAAAACAATCTACGCGGAAGAAGACAACGATAAATTCAAGGATAAAATAGAATTCTGATAGTTGATTAAGAAACATAGGCGAGAAGAACAGTTGATCTTCTCGCCTTATCTTTTTTCATACATGGACAATAAAAAAAAATTACACCCTATCCTATTGGCTGGAACAGGAAGCGACGTGGGGAAAAGTATCATTGCAACTGCTTTATGCCGAATATTTCTACAAGACGGCTACACACCCGCCCCATTCAAAGCTCAAAACATGGCGCTCAATTCATTTGTCACCCCCGATGGCAAAGAGATTGGCCGAGCCCAAGCTGTGCAAGCAGAAGCGTGCCAACTCACTCCATCAAGCGACATGAACCCTGTCTTACTAAAACCCAACAGCGAACATACGACTCAAGTCGTGCTAAATGGAGTTTCCATAGGCAACAAATCCGCCTATGACTATTTCAAGAAAAAAGGAAGAGAAGAACTTCGAGACGAAGTCTGCAAAGCATTCGACAGACTAAATCAACAATTCAATCCAATTGTCATGGAGGGTGCAGGGAGCATCTCTGAAATCAACCTCAGAGAAACAGATATCGTGAATATGCCAATGGCCAGACACGCCAATGCAGATGTAATTTTGGTAGCAGACATCGACAAAGGAGGTGTATTCGCCTCTTGCTACGGAAGTGTTATGCTTCAAACACCAGAAGACAAAAAAAGGATAAAAGGAATCATTATCAACAAATTCAGAGGAGACATTCGCCTTTTTGAAAAAGGAAGGAAAATGTTAGAAGAGATTTGCGAAACACCCGTACTTGGTGTTGTTCCAATGTTCAAAAACATCGCAATCGAAGAAGAGGACAGCGTACAATTAAACTATAAGCGACGTACTCTTGCTAAGGAGAAAATAAACATAGCCGTCGTCTTATTACGACACCTCAGCAACTTCACGGATTTCAATGTCTTAGAAAGAGATTCTCGCGTAAATCTTTTTTACACAAACAACACAAAAGAGATAGAAGAGGCCGACATCATCATCCTTCCCGGTTCAAAATCGACCATCGACGACCTATACGAACTTAGGCGAATCGGCATAGTCAACAGCATCATCCAAGCTCACAAAGCGGGGAAAATGATAATCGGAATTTGTGGAGGTTTTCAAATGCTTGGACAAGCCATTCATGATCCATTAGGAATCGAAAGCGAAATAAAGAGCCTACCAGGTATCGGCTTACTTTCCATCGAAACAACCATGGGAGCAGAGAAAATCACCAAACAAGTAGAATTTGAATTTGAAGGGAAAACTTGCAAGGGATATGAAATCCACCAAGGAGTCAGCACCACCGACCAGACCATCCTACAAGAAGGGCATTGCTTAGGCACCTATGTTCACGGAATCCTTGACAACGAGGCTGTCATCGAATACATATTAAAGGGGAAACAGAAAAAAGCGACCGAATCGATTGACATCTTGGAATTCAAAAACAAACAATATGATTTATTAGCAGACCACGTGCGACAACATGTGGACATTGAAAAACTATACGAGATTATGGGGAAATAGAAAGGTGCTCCCAGCTTAGCCGAAAGCACCAAATCCATCTTCTATTCCAACAAAACAATTGGAAATCAAACAACTTATAGTTGACATTTAAACCTTGTCAGAAAAATAGCCTACCAGATAATAAACCAAGGCAGCCAAACCAACTACTGCAAAGGAGCCAGAAAAGAAGATTATATTCATCAGCCTTATCTTCTTCTTGTCATGCTCCACTACGCCTTGTATCAAACTTCGACAAACACAACTAGCAGGGAAGACCACATCAATCACAGTTCCCACGAACGGAATGGCACCCAAAAGAAAATCCACCATAAGGACGAACAACACAGCTATTGTCAGTCGGAAATGGCGCACAACCGAGGCACTTATATAAACATACCCCAATCCCAGGACAAAGGATACGATATCACCAATCCATTCTACAAAGCCTAACGCAGCGTCGAGAATATCAAAGCCAATAGCACCGTTGATTAAGACCCGATAACTGAAAGAATCCCGAATTCGTTGGCTAATGCGTTCAGCCTCCTCCCTTCTCTTCAACTCTTTTTTTATCGAATCTTCTTGGATTTTCCTTTCTTCATCGGAATCAAAACCCAAGCGCTCATTTGTACTTCGTCTTCTCTCGTTTGACATAGTAACCGACTATAAATTTATATATTCAAAACCTTAGTTCCAGACAAGAAAGCGTCAAAATCCGAATCATTCCAATCGTTAGCAGGAACGCCAGCCAGATCTATCAATGCCTTTCGAAGTTCCTCTTTGTCATCAGCCAAATTTGCACGACGCAAAGCCTCCTTAACAACCTCGCTCCTTTCATCCAAACCAGCCATTTCCTTTTGGAATTCACTCTTCAAGCGTTCCATCTCAGCCAAATAAGTTTCATTATTCAACTGTGCCTTTAACTGCATAGCCTGCAAATGAGTCCAACTATCAAACAATCTCGAAGTTGCCTCCACCGCTTCTGTAATATTAACCTGTAAATCAACATCATGTTGTTTTTTACCTGTTATATCATTCAAAATAGCATCAGCCACCGCCCCACTGTTTTGACGCAATTTCTGAGACAATCCTTCCGTAAATTGAAGCACTCTTTGCTCTACCTCTGCAGGCAAAACATTGACATCTGGCAAATTCAACGAAGCCACGTCCGTCAATTTCTCATCCAACCCTAATTCAGCAACACTCTTAGCCGCATGAAGCAAAGTCACCAAATCTTTCAAATGCTTTGCAACACGTAATTTCAAATCTGGAGAACACTGCAAACGAGCCACCATCTGCTGATTAAGTTCCTTCAAACGGCGAATGCTCCGATCATACTCTCGCTTATTCTTCTCCAACAAATCGTCATGCGACTTGCGATTCTCCTTGGCTTCCGTCAAATCAGAAACAGTACATTCATATTCTTTCACAAAAGCGCCATAAAGATCCGACCAGTCCGTGATTTTCTCTTCATACTTACGTTGAGTATAACCGAAAGTCAACAATTTTGTCAATGCGTTCGGCCTTGAAGGTTTCTCTTTTTTTGCCTTGTCATAATTTGATTTTTGAGAATCAAGCATGCCCTTCCAATCCTCAATCTGATAATCAAACAAAGCAATATTCTCCTGATGGTCGTTGATGCTCTCTTCCAAGACCTTGCAACGTTTCAGCAACTCGTCTCGCTCAGCCTTCAAGGATTTCACATCATCACCAGAATAGATTTCATTAACCAATTGGTCAAAATCATCAGACAATACACGATTGCACAAACGAGCAAAAGCATCAGTCTTAGGAATGTAAATGTCGTTCAACGTCTTATGTATAACCGCCAAACGCTTCAAATCCGTACTAACCTTCAACTTATCTCGTTTAACACTATCTTCAAATCGAACATACTGCTCTGTCAACTGTGTTTTCTTTGCATTTGCATCCAACAAGTGATTCAAACACCTTACCGCTTGAACAGCCAAAAGACTATAGATTCCGACGCTTCCTCCTACTCCGCCCTTTCCGTTCAACCTTTTCACGGTCAAAGCTGTACCTGTAGCACTATTTAGCATATTATTGAAACGTTCGGAGACCTCGCCCAACAACAAATTACACTTCTCGTTCAATTTATTATATTCCAAATTGGCTGATTTTTGCATGCCACTTACATCCAACCACTTCACAGAATCAAAATCAAACAATTCCGGTGCGACAACCTTTACCGAATCACCGAATATATCGACCAAAAGACAAGCATTACGCATAAAAACAGAATTGACACAACTTCTCAACTCAACGAAATCATGAATATCATGTTTAACCCCCAACTCTGCCGATTGATAGCCTTGCACCATCTTCTCATAATTGGCCATTAGTACACGACCTTTCGAGCCAATTTCAGCAATGCCTTCCGTTCCTTGCAACCATGAATATAAAGAGGCTACGTCTTTGGCCAAACTCACCTTCAAGACATCAGAAAGGCTTTCTCCTGAAACACGAAGACTTTCTGCCGTAGAGCGCATATCTTCAGTAACGAGAGCCAACACTTCATCCGTAATCCCCCCATTAGCCAATTCTTTCAGTTCCGCCTGTGCCACAACCGAGGTTGTACCATCGTTTGAAACCAACATATCACGAATCACGTCGGATTTTCCAAAATGGAGGTATGCCTTATAGACCAAGTTTTCCAGCTCTACGCCGTCCAATTCCTCCAATTTGAGTTTCTGACAAAGTATATATGCCAAATCATCACGCTTTATAGGATTCCCCTCTTTCTGTTGCCCCTCCGCGATTGCTTTTATCTGCGAATAAAGATCATTATCATTTCTCATCAGCATAAGATTTTTTGTTAGACATACTCAAAGTTAAAAAATTCTATGAGATATGAATGTTGAAATTTATCTAAAAAAAGAAAAAAAAATATGGAAAGGCTTTGACTATTATAAATCTAAATTTATATCTATCGCAAAGAATTATAATCCCATCCAAGTTTCGTAAAAAAACTTTTTATACATTTGCGAAGGATTACGAATTTAATGATTCTAAGATAGCAATGGCTAACATAAAAAAAATCCTATTTCTAGACATCGAGACTGCTCCATTGACAGCTTCATATGCCGAGTTAGACCCTGTTCTTGCTCACCTCTGGGACGAAAAGACTGAACAGATGAAAAAAAGAGCCCCAGAGAGGTATGACGAAGGCTGTTCGGGCGAAACGATGTTTCAAGAAGCCGGAATCTTCGCCGAATTCGGCCGTGTTGTCTGCATATCAGTTGGCATCATTTACGAAGTAGGCAACGAACTTCATCTGAAAGAAAAATCGTTCTATGGCGAAGACGAGAAAAAACTTCTAACAGAATTCGCAGATCTTCTCAATAGACATTATAATGTCGTAAACGCATACAAGGACGAGGAGAACAACTACCTCTGTGGGCATAACTCCAAAGAGTTCGACTTTCCGTTTATCGCCCGCAGAATGTTAGTTCACGGCATTCATCTTCCCGAGATTCTCAACGTGGGCGGGAAAAAGCCTTGGGAATGCAGATTCTTAGACACGATGGAGATGTGGAAGTTTGGCGACTACAAACATTTCACTTCCCTAAAATTACTTTGTGCCATTTTTGGCATTCCTACGCCCAAAGACGATATCGACGGCAGTCAAGTGGCTGGCGTGTTCTACAACGAAAAAGATTGCGACCGAATCGCAAAATATTGCGAGAAGGATGTTCTCGCTACAGCACGCGTCTATCTTCGCATGAATGGCATGGAGAGCATTAAAGATGAGAATGTGGAAGGAACCTTTAAGAATTAAGAATTAAATAATATTTTAAACTAATTAAACAAAAAGAAGAAAATGAAGAAGGTAGTATTTATGATGTTGGCATTCTTCTGCACAATGTTTGCAGCAAATGCAATGAAGACAAAGAGCGAAGGCGATCTTAAATGTCTAAAAGGACAAGAGTCTGTAAACTATAAGTTTACATACAACGACATGAGAGTCGGCAAGATGTCAGAAAAAGATTATCTTGACAAGAAGGTAAGCGAGTACAACGCAAAAACGCCAGGTCGTGGTGACGAGTGGTTCAACATGTGGGAAAGCGACAAGGAGAAGGTTTATCCTATCAGCTTCTGTGAATTGTTCTCAAAACACAGCAAAATCAACACTGACAACTTGAGCGAAAAGCAATACACTATCGAGGTTAACACAGACTTCTTCGAACCTGGTTTCAACATCGGCGTAATGAGACAAGATGCTTACGTTAGCGTAACAATCAAGATTTACGAAACTGCAAACCCAGACAAAGTATTGGGCAAGGTAACTATCGAGAAGGCTCCAGGTAGAACTTTCAGCGGTAGCGACTACGCAGTTAGCGACCGTGTTGGCGAGGCATACTCTAAGGCTGGTAAAGAGTTCGCTAAAGTCGTTTCAAAGGCTATCAAGTAATAAAAAAAACATAAAAATGGAGAAGGCTGTTCGAGAAGGACAGCCTTCTTTGTTTACCACATTCCAACAATCAATAAGAATCTATCAACACCCATCGCATTTCAAACTTGCAAATGCCTTCACATTGAATTTTATTCGCATTGTCAAGATTATATTCTCATTTCATAAATGAAATGTCTCAAAGAAGTGGTAACTTTGCACCCGCAAAATTCAAAGGGTTGCTTCCCCATCTCCATTGAATTTCACTTTGGATATTAATTTTTAATTTCGATATGAAAAAAACATTAATCAGCTTGGCAGCTTTAGTATTGGCTGCAACAAGTGCAATGGCACAAGTAGTTGTCAAAACAAATTCTGGTGATTTGAGTCTTCGTCTCATCGGTCGTACTAACTTAGATTATGGACGCTATATTCCCCACAGCGACGGTCTCGATTATGGAGTTAAGATGAACGACACTCGTCTTGGTGTCATTGCTTCATTCGACAAGAATTGGATGGCAAAAGCCGAAATATGCTACGCCAACAAGGCCATTTCTTTCCGTGACTTGTGGATTGGCTACTCAATCAACGACAAGATGAGTTTGACTGGTGGTAACCACTTCCAACCATTCGGAGCAAAAATCTTAGGTTTGGGCTACAAGTTCATCGAAGATGCACAAGCTGACTACGCCATCTGTCCTTCTCGTAAGATTGGTGTCAGCTACGATTTCACATCAAACCCATTCAAGGCAACAGCAGGTATCTATAGCGACGCAAACATCGACAACCTTGGCGGTGCAAACGGAACCAACCAAGGCTATTCTGCTTGTGCTAAATTCATTGTCCGCCCTATCTGCGGCGATAGCAGCGTATTTCACATTGGAGCAGCAGGAATGTACACAGACGTGGCTAATGACTACGCATTCTCAGTTAACCAACCTGAGACTTTCACATCAAGAAACATCATGAAATACACTGCCCCTGTAAGCCAAGCAATCAACATCAACCGTGGAGAGGCTGAAATCATCTATATCTACAAGCGTTTCTACTTCGAGACCCACGCTTTGACTGCATTTGTCAACATGATGGACGAAATCGATAACGTACAAATGAACGGCGGTTATGCTCAAGCAAGTTTCTTGTTGATCGGTAAGAAGCAAAATTACAACAAGAAGACCGGATTGGCAGCCAACGCATCTCCTAAGAACTTGGAGGTTTTGGCTCGTGTAGACTATTTGGCAATCGACGAATTCGACGCTATCACAGAAAATGGTGTAGTAGCTACCCCAGAGCAAACAGTTAAAGACTTCACGCTTGGATTGAACTACTTCTTCAATAAGAACGTAAATCTTCGTTTGAACTACTCAGTTGCTAAGGTTGAGGTAGGCGAGACTGAATTCACCAACAATGCAATTCAAACACGTCTTCAATTCGCATTCTAATTAAGATCGAATCCAAGACATAAACACGAAACAGCGCCCCGGAAGTTCTACTTTCGGGGCTTGTCGTATAGAATAGACACACTATCCCCTATCATTTCCAACTACTCCAACAACTATAATAGATCTTTACAAATTCACTTTTTTTTCAAAATTTAGTAATAAAAGACAACTTGCATCAAATTCCCTATATTCATCGAAATCAAATTATAAAAGGTACCTATATTTACAAAAGAACATCAAACTTTGGATTATAGGGGTTGACTTTCTTTACAGATTAAGTTATCTTTGTAGAAAGTGATTTAATATAAAAATAAAATTATGGCTAATAAGTATTCAGGAACACAAACAGAGAAGAACTTGGAGGCTGCATTTGCAGGAGAGAGCCAAGCTCGCAACAAGTACACATACTTCGCGTCAAAAGCGAAGAAAGAAGGTTTTGAACAAATCGCCGAACTCTTCCAAAAGACAGCAGACAACGAAAAAGAGCACGCTAAACTTTGGTTCAAAGAGTTGAACGGAATCGGTTCTACCACTGAGAATTTGGCAGCAGCAGCCGATGGAGAAAATTACGAATGGACAGACATGTACGAAGGATTTGCCAAGACAGCTGAGGCTGAAGGTTTCCCTGAACTTGCTCAAAAGTTCCGTTTGGTTGGTGCCATCGAGAAGCGCCACGAAGAGCGTTATCGCGCCCTTTTGAAGAACATCGAGACTGCACAAGTCTTCGCCAAATCAGAGGTTAAGGTTTGGGAATGCCGCAACTGCGGACACATCGTTGTTGGAACGAACGCTCCAGAGGTTTGTCCTACTTGCAACCACCCTCAATCTTATTTCGAGGTTCATGTTGACAATTTTTGATATATGATTGGGATTATAAAAGGGTTGCTTTCGGGCAACCCTCTCAATCCATAAAAATTCTATATTCTTGTGAATTACATTTCACCATAATAACACAACTAACATCTATAGCCTTATCCAAAGCCTGTTTCAATGTTTTTTTCCACACCTCATCAAATAATTTCCGGCTGATATATCAACTTAGTCTTCCCTTCGGTGAAGGTGAGAATGAAGACCACACTCTCTCGATCAAATCTCTTTTTAGTTAAGTTCTTTGGTATATCCATATACTCTCCTTGAAATCATCGTATAGCACGATAGAAAAATGGAGAAACCGAACGATTTCTCCATTTTGTGTTGGTATCGGGGGTGACCACAAGGAACCGCCCAATTATTTCGAATTTCCCATGTTGCTTTCGATTCTCTTGTACTCCTTGACACGGTTAGACAATATCGTCAATTTGTATTGCTCCGCATCGATGGTTTGAGCACCCATGCCATTCGAATATTTATCGGCCAAGAGTTGACTGAACTTCAATTCTGCCTCCCTATATTTCAACCATGCTCGTTGCGCACTTCTGAAGGTAGCCTTGTCGTCCTCTGATTGGAGACGAGACTTCATCATCCATTGATAAATTCGGTTGAGTTCAGCATCCTCTGACGCCAACTTCTTCTCGATGGAGGCAAGATCGCTTGCCTTGTTGTCCGTACGGTGCAATTTAGAATCATCCATACGAAGCAAGAAATCATGCAAGACATCCAATCTATGAGCATGATACGATCTTATCCTATCAATAATGTTCACTCTTGAAAGTGAACCTCCACCCATATAATCATCACTCTCCTCCAACCGATAATACTTCAAATCTTCCTCTTTGAATTTATTCCAAGCCTGTTGAGCACTCTTCAAAAGAGCCTTATCCTCGGGGCGCAACATACGCTCCAATTTCGCATAATAGGCGTTGGAGAGGTTCTCGTAAACCGTTGACGCATCATCTATAACCGAAACCATACCAAAAGTGGTATATTCCTTGTCCAACGCTTTGTCTAACGCTCGATTAACACGGAAAGTATCTATGGAATATTGGTCCATACCTGGCTCACCTTGCTTAGACAACATCTTCTCATATTCCGCTTGGAAATGTTCATTACTGTAATCAGCCCAAACAACATTCGAGGCCAATGGCGTGGCCATCATAGCCATTGCTAGAAATCTTAATCTTATATTCATAATTCAAAAAATTTTATAAAGGATCAAAGAGACTATCGACAATTCGATCAACTAAAGAATCAAAGGCAGCATCAGACGATGCATCCGTGACAGAGTCTGCCACAACATCGCCAACAGAAGAGATAATCTCCTCTGATTGTGATTTGACCATTTGTGGGCAATCACTTTTTCCACCACCTCTTTCAATTATTCTTGTTTTCTTTATCAGACATAGTAACAACGATTTTGGGCTCAAAGATAAGCAAAAAAAAAAGAGGGATTGCCTCTCAATGAGAAACAATCCCTTTTCGTATAAGAATAATTCAGAAGAATATTAATTCTTAGCAGACTTCATCTCAGCAAGCTTCTTTGAATTCTCCTCAATCTTCTTCTCGTCAATTGTATAGAACAACAAAGCACCAACACCAATAACAGAACCTAGTAGAGGGAATAAACAAAAGAGATTCTTAACACTGTCTGCCACATCTGGAGAAATTTGCGTGTTAGCCACAAATCCGATTGCAGCAAGAGCATAAAGAGGAAGTGTTTGAGCCAAAGTGTTACCCAACTTCTGTGCCATTGTAGCGGAAGAGAAGATAAGACCTGTAGCACGACGGCCCGTTTGCACCTCTGAATCATCAGCGACATCAGCATACATACTCCACATGATATAACCAGCAGGGCCAATGAACAAAGTAAACAATGTTTGTAGAACGATGATTGCTCCGATGTTAGTCTTGTCAACGAACAAAAAGCAAAGAGAAACCAAAGACGCCAATACGAAGCATCCGATCCAAGTTATCCTCTTACCTAACTTCCTAACAACTGGCTGAATCAACATTGTTCCTACGATTGTCACTGCTGAAGAAATTGAAAGAAGGATTGTTGAAAGAGTTTCCCAATTGATGTTGAACCCTAGGAATGTACCATTAACAACAAATCGAATTCCATCCTCAGCAGTTGGATCTGCTACAATATCTGCCACATAATACTTTGCATAGTACGCAGTAAGCCCATTGTGAACGAAGATGAATACAAGCATTGCAATACCAGCAATAGTCAAGCAAATCCAAGGCTTGTTAGCAACAAGGTCTTTTACATCTTGGCCAAGAGGGTTCTTCTCTTCCTTAACAGGAGCAACACGCTCACGTGTGAAAAAGAATGTACAAAGAAGTGATATCAATACAACTATCGCATAAATACCAACAACCGTTGAGAACGCTGCAGTTTTTGACATACCTGACTCATTAAAATATCCAACAGTGATAAACAAAGAACCATATACTACAAGACATCCAACCTGAGCCATAACATTACGATACGCAGAAACCGATGTGCGTTCTTGAGGGTTTTCTGAAATCACACCCATAAGAGCACCATAAGGTACATTCACCACTGAATACATCAAACGAAGCAATAGGAATGAGAGGAAGGCGTAGATCAATTTCGTCCTACGGACGCCACTACCCACAAAAAAAGGCTTGCCCGGTAAAGAGCAAGCCTTCTAAATATAATCAAACTAGATTAAGCCTCTTTGTTAGCCTTCATAGCGGCCAACTTAGCTGAATTCTCAGCGATCTTCGCATTATCGATTGTATAGAATATCAAAGCGATGACACCAAGAGCGGCGCCAATCAACGGAACGATAACGAAGATTGTCTTCACTGAATCCTTGATATCACCTGTGATATTAACGTCATTAGCGATGAATCCAACCATTGCAAGTCCGAACAAAGGAAGTGAGTTGGCGATCGCATAACCAAGCTTTTGAGCCATGGTTGCTGAAGTGTAGATCAAACCTGTCGCACGACGACCTGTCTCAACCTCCGCATTATCAGCCACGTCTGCGTACATACTCCACATGATGAAACCTGTAGGTCCGATCACTAGGGTAAACAAACAGTTCAAAACGATGATGGTTGAAAGTCCATCCTTAGGGATGAACAAGAAGAGGATAGAGATCAACGCTGACAACAAGAAGCAGCCGATCCAAGTGTTCTTCTTTCCGAATTTAGTAACAATTGGCTTGATCAACATTGTGCCAAGGATGGTAAACAAAGTACCCAAAGAGGCGAACAACGCATAGAACAACTCCCAGTCAACAGTCACACCGAAGCATTTACCTTCAATGTTATATTTGAAGAAGCTCAAGCGATCACCTACTTCAGGAGAAGCCTTCTCTCCTCTTGCGGACTCAGCCTTGATATTGACGCTCTTTCCTTCAGCATTTACAGTCTCGAAACATCTCTCGATAGCGACATCCTTACCGTCAACCTTGATGACACCAACTGATGCGGTATCAATTCTACCGTTCTCAAGGATATAGATTGGAGTCTTCTTGTTATCTTGAGTCTCAGTGATCTCCACTATCTTGCTACCTGACTCAACAACTTCAATGTCAGCCAAGAAGTATTTAGCGTAGTAAGTTGCGGCGGAGTTGTGACATGCAGTGAAAAGGATCAATGCGATACCAGCCAAAGAAAGACACCACCATTGACTGTTCTTCACAAGGTCGCCAAGGTCATCCTTCAAACTGTTGTTTTGCTCCTTAACTGGCTTCACACGCTCCTTGGTGAAGAAGAATGTACAGAACAAAAGAGCCATGGCAACTACACCATAAATCAAAACCACATAGAAGAATGAGTTAGAGGTAGAAGCACCAGTCGCGTCCTTCATGAATTGAGCGAACTTCATCACCATTGCGAAGCTCAACCAGAAACCGATTTGAGCACCAATGTTTCTATATGCGGAAACTGAATCTCTCTCTTGAGGATCCTCAGAAAGTACACCCAACAAAGCTCCGTAAGGAACGTTTACCACAGCGTAAAGAATTCTGAACAAGAAGAAAGTGATGTACGCATAGATCAACTTGCCACCCACCGAGAAGTCTGGTGTCATGAACGCGAATACACCTGCCACACAGAATGGAACCAATCCATAAAGGATCCATGGACGGAACTTTCCATACTTGGTGTTACATCTATCTGACGCACCACCGATAAAGATATCGATTACAATATCCAAATATCCGATAATCATCATCATGAATCCCGCGTCGGCTGGATCCAATCCAAAGATATCAGAGTAAAACATACCAGCGATACAAACGATACCCCAAAACAGATTACAAGCCAAATCGCCTGCTCCGTATGCGAGTTTTTCAACGATTGATAATTTTTTGTTTTCCATAAACATTAAATTTTAAAATTAGATTGACTTAAGTTTTCATTCTCTGGTTAACGAAACGTATATTTATTAACCTTATTTTACCTTTTGACTCAACAAATGGGGCAAGGTTTAATTTCGTTAACGACTTTTTTACGATTTTTTACTTAAGCGCATCCGGATTCAATTTCACAGGAGAAACACCCACGAAAGGAATTTCACCACATAAAGCTCTAACGACTGCCTTTTGAGAGAAAGCGTCGATGCTATAAGCATTGATCTTTACAGGGGCAAGAGCCTCGTAAATATCCAACGTGTACGGATTAGCAAAAGAGATAGCAATTCTCTTGCTTGGATCTGTCATGTTGGCTGTCCACACAGCGAAAACCTCCTTGTTCTTCAACAAGCAAGTACCCAATGGGTGGAAATACCTATTTTCAAAACAAACGAGAATCTTATCGTATGAATTCAACGAATCAATTCTATAACCCCATTGATAGAAGTGAGGATTATCCATAACATCAACCTCGAAGCCTCTGCTTTGGAACTCCTTCTTTGCCACCTCCATCTTAGCTTCGCTCATCTCCTCGCCCACCTCGATGATAAGGAGCTTCTTGCCATTCTCCACCTTCAATGGAAGAGAGCTATTGCGATCCTCCACCAAAGTGACAGCCTTCTCTGCAATAGCAGTACCAGTCTTTTGAACCAATTGCTTTGCTTCGTCGGTCAAAGGCGTTGACAATGAATCCGTCTTAACATTCAAGCCGAAACGCTCACGCATAGCCCAAACACGAGCAACCGCATCGTCCAAACGAGACATAGGAATCTCACCACGGTTGATACGAGCCTCAACAGTGTCCATGTATGCCAAATCAGGCCAAAGAACAACATCCGCGCCTGCAGCAAAACATTGAACAGAAACCTCCAACTCATTCTTGTAATAACCAGCACATCCTCCCATATTCAAGGCATCAGTGATGATTACACCCTTATAGTTGAACTTGTTTTTCAACAAATCAACCATCAACTCCTTGGAAAGAGTCGCAGGAGGCAACTGACCATTGATCTTCTCTGTTTGATATGCAGGCAACTGAATATGTCCAACCATGATAGAAGCAGCACCATTGTCAATCAAACCAGAGAACAATTTTCCGAACGAAGCATTCCAATCCTCTTTAGACAAAGAGTTGGCTGTCGTAACAATGTGTTGGTTACGCATTGTAACACCATCGCCAGGGAAATGCTTAACTGTTGAGATGACACCTTGCTTGTGAAGACCATTCATTTGGCTCTTCAAAATTGGCAATGCCTTATTCACGTCGTCAGAAACGGAACGTTCCACCACCAACTCCTGCAAAGGATTCATATTCAAGTCGCACACAGGATGCAACAACCAGTTAAAGCCCATCTCCTTTGCCTCAAGAGCGATAGACTGGCCTAAGTCATAAGCCAAGGAAGTGTCGCCAGCTGCACCAAGAGCCATACCTACAGGCAGGTGAGTATATTTTGAATAAGTCTCACCAATACCTCTTTCGAAGTCCTCACAAACGAGCAACGGAGCCTTTGCGTTAGCATTATACTCTTTCAAGAGAGAAGCCAACAATTCCAAAGGATCTTGCCCTTTAGACTTCTCCTTCAAGTACCAGTCTGCAATGAAGAGGCTACCCACAGGGTACTTTTCCATAAACGACTTAATGGTACCATTCGCAGCAGTCTTATGGTCCTCATATTTCGCAACCACCATCATAGTTTGACCGATTTTCTCACGAAGAGACAACGCTTTCCAAGATGTGTCAGTTGCAGTGAACTCGTAGCTTGGCTTTACGACATCGCACTTTTGCTTTTGCTGCGTACAAGAAGAGAACGCAAGCGTAGCAGAAGCCAACACTATAAGGTTTTTAACTATCTTCATACTTTAAATATTAAAAAAGGGAAAAGCCTCAGAATAACCTTGCCCTTCCCTTTTATATAATTACTTAGTGTAAATATTCTTCGCCTTCAAGACAGTAGTATCAGTAGCACCTGTATTAACCACAGCAAATACTTTCTTGATATACTCACCTGCAGGAGTAACATTGTTCCACTCTTGTTTTTCACAAGCACCAGGTTGAAGAGCTGATGATGTTCTGAAATTGTCAGAATAACTCCAGTTACAGAAGCTGACAATCTGCTTTCCAGCATTATTGCCTTTAAACATCAACAACCAAGTATCTGTCCAATCGTAAGCAACAGGACCGTTTCCATCTGCGTTTGTAGGACCAAACTCAGAACAGAAAATCGGCAATTTACCTAACACATCATACATGTACGAATACATGTTATAGAAGTCAGGCTTACCATCCTTTTCAAATCCCCCATTGTGTTCGTTAGCATAGAAATGGAATGTATACATCACATTGTCTTGTTTCAAACGAGCATCACGAGCAGGATATTCATCACAAATATCCTTACCGTTGCCTTGACACATACCGTCTTTCAAACATGCGTCAACCAATTGGTCCCATTGAGGAGTTCCGACGATGATGATTGGGTGAGAAGCACCAGCAGCGTCATATTCGGTTTGAATTACAGGAATGACGCGATTAGCATACTCTGCAATCATATCCCAAGTGACATTAGCCTCTTGCGTACAAACCCAAGGCTTAGTAGTGTCACCCTTCTCCTGACAGTTGTTAGGCTCATTACAAATCTCGTAAAGCAAATGTGACTTATCAGCATACTTGTTCGCAATGAAACGAAAAAACTCGTCGGCACCAGCATATTTAGGATCCAATGGATTACCTGGGCACAACACATGCCAGTCAATGATACAATAGATACCCAACTCACCACAAATGTCGATATACTCACACATCTTCTTGCGGAAGCCTTCAGGATCGGTATTATAACCCTCCTCCTCTACATACATTGCAAGACGCAGCACGTTGATATTCCACTCCTTGGCCAAAGTTTCGATAGACTCCTTGCTGTAGCAGTCGCCACACCACTGCCAGCCCATCGTACTCATTCCTGCCAATTGAACAGGTTCACCTGCTTCATCACAAAGCTGATTGCCCTTTACTTGTAGTCTTCCATGCTTAGCAACAGGGGAATTCTCAGGATATACAGACCTGTTATCTACGGTTGTAACAGACTCAGGCTTTGAAGCACATCCTCCACAAGAAGATAGCGAAAGACCTAAAGTAGCAGCAACCAATGCACCAATGAAAATTTTTTTCATTATGTAAATTATTAATTATAAATAAAAATAAGATAAGGGACACCTGCAAGCAAGCGTCCCCTTACCTATTTCAGATTATCCCATGATAACTTCCACAGTGTTCTTAGAACCTGCAGGTTGCATAGGAACAATATTACCAGCAATTTCCTTGCCGTTAACGATCAATTTCTTAACACCCTTTTGTGCACCGTTGTTAGTCACCTTGATGCTATACTCAGCACCACGGAACACGCGGTTTACAGAATATCCCTTCATATCAGAAGATAGACATGGATTGATTTCCAAACCTGTGTAAGCAGGCTTGATACCCAACAAGTATTGGCTGACAGTCAACCACATCCAAGCCGCAGTACCAGTCAACCAAGAGTTCTTACCCTCACCTGGCTTAGCTGCGTCCTTACCAGCAACCATCTGGCAGTTTACGTAAGGCTCAACCTTGTGAAGAGCTTGGTCTTTCAAGTATGCAGGGCTGATTTTCTTGAAGAGCTCCCAAGCATCGTTACCACGTCCGGCAACTGTCTCACCGATGATAACCCAAGGGTTGTTGTGACAGAAGATACCAGCGTTCTCCTTATAACCAGCAGGATAAGAAGAGATCTCACCCATCTCAACGTGATATGTAGTATAAGCAGGGTTGTTCAATACCATACCATGCTCGCAGTCAAGATACTTCTTACAAGAGTCGATAGCCTTGTCAACCATACCCTCTTCCAAACCGATACCTGCCATTGTACAGAAACCTTGGCTCTCGATGAAGATCTTACCCTCCTCACACTCGTTAGAACCGATCTTGTTTCCGTAGAAGTCGTATGCACGAAGATACCATTCGCCATCCCAACCATGCTTCTTAACAGCCTCAACCATTGAGTCAATGCACTTCTGAGCACGAGCAGCCTCGTCATTCTTGCCCATTTGCTTGCAAAGCTCAACATAGTCCTTACCTGTTACAACGAACAAACCAGCGATCATCAAAGACTCAGCCTTTGAACCTACTGAATTGTTCTCTGTAGTTTGGAATGATTCATTTGGATCCCAAGAGAAGCAGTTCAAGTTCAAGCAGTCGTTCCAGTCAGCACGTCCAATCAATGGCAACATGTGAGGACCAAGGTTCTCAACAACGTGGTTGAAAGAAATCTTCAAGTGCTCGAACAAAGAAACCTCTGTACCAGGCTTGTTATCGAATGGAACTGGCTCATCCAAGATTGAGAAGTCTCCTGTCTCTTTAAGGTAAGCAGCAGTACCGAAGATCAACCAACATGGGTCATCGTTGAATCCACCACCGATGTCATTGTTACCATGCTTAGTCAATGGTTGGTATTGGTGGTAGCAACCACCGTCTGGGAATTGAGTAGATGCGATATCGATGATACGCTCACGAGCACGAGAAGGCACTTGGTGAACGAAACCAACCAAGTCTTGGTTAGAATCACGGAATCCCATACCACGACCAACACCGCTCTCGAAGAATGAAGCTGAACGAGAGAAGTTGAAGGTAATCATACATTGATATTGGCTCCAGATGTTAACCATACGATTCAATTTCTCATCGTCAGACTTAACAACATAGCACTCCAACAACTTATCCCACATAGCAGCCAACTCGTTGAATGCAGCATCAACAGCCTCAACAGTAGAGAAACGATTGATAGTCTCCTTTGCCTTTGTCTTGTTAACGAAAGTAACATCAGAAGCTTGAGAAGTCACCAATTCACCGCTCTTCTTACGAGCCAAATCTTCCTTGCAGAACTTCTCCTCTTGCTTGTTCTCAACATAACCAAGAACGAAGATGTAATCCTTGCTTTCACCTGGCTTCAACTCAACCTCGATGTAGTGAGATGCGATTGGAGACCATCCGTGAGCCAATGAGTTACCAGCCTTACCAGCCATAACACATTGAGGATCTGCGAATTCGTTGTAAAGACCGATGAACGACTCACGGTCTGTATCGTAACCATCAATCTTAGCGTTTGCTACTGCATAGTATGCATAGTGGTCACGACGCTCCTTATACTCAGTCTTGTGGTAGATTACGCTACCGTCAATCTCAACCTCACCAGTTGACCAGTTACGTTGGAAGTTCTCCATATCTGTAGCAGCATTCCACAAACACCACTCTGCGAAAGAGAACAACTTAATCTTCTTTGTATAAGTAGTTGTGTTCTTAAGAGTCACCTTTTGAACCTCAGCCCAAGTCTTCAATGGAACGAAGAACAAAACTGAAGCCTCGATACCATTCTTTGAACCAGTGATGCGTGTGTAGTTCATACCATGACGGCACTCGTATGAATCAAGCGGAGTCTTGCAAGGCTTCCAACCTGGGTTCCAAACTGTACCATTATCATTGATATAGAAGTAACGACCGCCATTATCCATAGGGACACCGTTGTAACGGTAACGTGTGATACGACGGAACTTAGCGTCCTTATAAAAATCATAACCTCCGGCTGTGTTTGAAATCAAACCGAAGAAATCCTCGTTGCCAAGGTAGTTAATCCAAGGGAACGGGGTTGCAGGATTGGTAATGACGAACTCACGGTTCGCATCATCATAATGTCCGAATTCCATACTTCGAATTTTTTTTAATTATTATTATTGTTTATACCTAGTTTAATCTACACTTTTCAAAGCGTACAAATATAATCTTTAATTAGAAAAAAAAAGCGAATTATCACGCCTACTTTTCAACACACCGCAAAAATTTGAGCCAAAGGATTACATTCCTGCATCAAACCTGTACATTTTCGTAAAGTTTTGATAAAACTATCTTCAAAAAAAGGAACGCACCTTTCGAGTGCGTTCCCTTCAAAATATCTTCTACTTTTTATCACTTCACCACCTTGCCCTTGTATGAAGTTGGATAATCCGCAAAATTCAGAGAGAAAGCGATTGAATCTCCCTTGATCTCACCTTTGATATTCGATGCAGTATATTTAGGCATTGGCTTTGACGACATAGTCGGGATAATCGTGTCTGCTTGGAATGTCACTACATCACCATTCTTTTGACAAGGGATACTTGGCACTGTAATATCCAACTTGACTGGCATTTGAGGGACGAACTTAACCCCCTTGAAATCAAGGACAAGCATTCCCAATGAATCATAAGAACTTATGATGTTGATTGAATCCGTCTCATAAGTAAGATCGGCAAACTCAACATTCATTTTACCCAAATAAGAAACTGGAGCAGCCTCATTCCCATTTTCCTGCCCTTGGCCATTCATATCGCCATCATCGACTCCTTGGTCTTGCTTTGGTTCATCGTCATCGTCGTCATCACAGGCAACGGTTCCGAAAGAAAGGGCACCAATCAACATTGCCCATGTCAAAAATCTAAATTTCATATCTATAGTATTTTATCAATTAATTTTTTTCAATTCAAAATTCATACTTAAACGAGCACCCTAACTGGCGTGGTTTTCCTGCCTGGAAGAAGTCATTTCCCATAGAACGGAAATAGAAAGTATTATACTCTTCTCCGCTCAAATTCTTACCCCACAAACTTAGTTCCATTTTTTTGTGATGGAGTGACAATCCAGCACCCAAAAGAAAATAGAGGTCTTGTTTGTATTCGTTGGCCTCGTCCCAATAGATATTGCCCAACGCCTTTCCGTCGGCCTTCATCACCACCTTGTCAACAAACGAATTCAAACGGAAAGTATATTGAGCCAAAGCAGAAAGCGTGTTCGATGGAGAGTATGGCACATAATTGCCCGAAAAGTCTGCCAAGCCATTGTCATAATCGACAAACTTTGCATTAGTATATCCGTAGGCAACGGACAAGAGCCAATCGTTAGGAGCATAAGTCACCGTTGCTTCGCCACCAAAACTTCTTGTCTTTCCTGCATTCGTCATCATTCTTCCTGTATTTTTGCCAGACGGGAATACGGTTAGTTGTTGGTCTCGACAATCTATGTAAAAGATGGACACATCAGTCTGCAAGTCTGATTGAAAGCCCGAAAAATGGCCTCCCACCTCATAGTTCCAACTATACTCTGGATCGTAAGTGGTAGCCTTGGCCGAATTATAGGATGTCTCCCCCATTCCGTCCAGATGGACGCCGAGAGCATCCATCATATCGTTCATCATCCTATTTTGCAAGATGTCCGAAAATATTTGCGTATTGAAACCTCCCGCCTTATAGCCTTTTGCCACATAGGCATAAAGATTGCTCGATTTATCGATGTTATACTGCAAAGATAACTTTGGCAAAAATTCTGCAAAATGATTGGTCTCCTTGCCATCCATCGACGTGCAAAGCGGTTCATAGTCATCCATCAAGAGCGAAAAATAGTAATGGATATCGGCACGATTATGGTAATCCATGCTTGCAGATTCATAGTCCATACGCAGGCCAACCGTCAACAACCATTTATCAAACGAAAACTCCGATTGATGATAGACAGCCGTTCCATAAGTAGGCATGTCAAAATCACTATTGATAACAAACTGTTGTTCCGAAACATCCAAGTGGTCGTTTGGAAAGGCCTTTTGAATGCCTGCATTAGCGTTATCCAAAATCAGGGTTTCTATGCCACCTCGCTTAAACGTCACAGGGGCATTCATACCAATATGTTTGTAAAATCCCCACAAGCCACATTGCCATTGCCAAAAGCTATTGGATTTCGACTTCAGCACAAAATCTTGCGTAACTGCATGCTCTTTCTGGGCTTGCGTTAATGTAAAAACATTCTCTGATGTGAAATCTTGGTCGAGATTCATCTCATCATCTAAATATTGATAGCTTGTGACACTCGAAAAGACAAACCTATCGGAAATTCGTTTGATAGAGAGACCGTCCATCAAAGAGAATCGGTCGTAGCTCGAAACATCATTATAGCAGACAGGCAAAAGTACCTTTTGTGTCGAATCATATCGTGCATAGGCATATCCACCTTGAGAAAGCAATCCTAACGTCAGCGCATTATCTACATTCCACTTCCTATTGGGTTGCCAAACCAAACGTGCACGTAGGCTTCCCGCATCCGACCCGTCGCATTTGTCGCCATCATACTCGTTTGTGAAAAAGCCATCCGTATGATTGTAGTTTGCGGCAATAGAAAAACCCAACCTATCATTCAACTTATGGTAGGTTGATGCCTTCACCTTCGCTGTATTTCCTGTGGAGTAGTCGGCCGAAAGACGCGTACCCGTATAAAAAAGAGGCGAAAGGGTAAAAAGATTCATCACTCCACACATCGTATTTCGGCCATACAAAGTGCCTTGTGGGCCTCGCAACATCTCCAAACGACAAACATCAAACAAATCAAAATCATAATTGTTCTTATTCATACATGGAACTCCATCCACATTCAAGCCCATGACTGGCTGATCGATACGAGCACCCAAACCTCGGATATAGATGGACGAGGTCATTTGAGAACCGTAATCGGGCTGATAAAAATTAGGAATAGAAGCCGAAAAATCTTTCACTGAAGAGACAGAACTCCGGGAGACTTGCTCCATAGAGAATGCGGTCGATGAGACCGGTCGTTGTCTGACCGGGCGACTCTCCTTGACCGCCACTATCGAAACCTCATCCAATGATATGATAGAGTCTGCCACTTGCTGAGCAGCAACACAAGTTACAAATAAAATATAGGCTAAGCCGAGAAATATGACTCGGTACATTTTCTTTGCCATCAGTTTATTGTTTTTGTTTTCAAAAGCAAAGATACAACGATACTATTTTTCAAGATAGGACATAATATGATTTTTTTAGGACTTTTTATTCATCGAACGATAATTCAAAGGCGAAACGCCAACCATCTTCTTAAACTTACGCGAAAAATAGGACTGATCCATTATATTCAAGGCTTCGGCAACCTCAGCCACAGTCTTGTTCGTCTCCAGCAACAACAGTTTGGCTCTCATGATTATGGACTCTTCAATCCAATGAGATACTGGTTTTGACGTATGCCCTTTTATCATTTTATTCAAATGATTTGGGGTCACCGAAAAATGGTCGGCATACTCTTTCACAGAGAGCAAAGGCTTTGATTCGTCAAATATCAATTCCAAGAAAGCATTGCTAATGTTATCTTTCAATGGTTCTTGAGAGACGTTGACTTCTCCACTCAAAAGGGAGAGAATAGCGACCAAGATTGCTTTTATCATATTCCGAGGAACATTCAGTCTTGTCTCATTCATCATCCTTGCAAACATGGCATCGACAAGATTGGCAGTGTCTTCATCCATAGGAACTTGTATTAAAGCTTGAATTGGATTGGAGGCAAACAAAGATTCGGTTCTAAACAAATCACAGTTCACAAAACCGCTATGGAATCCGCCCATATACCCAACAGCTTCCTTATAATATTTAACAGAGAATGCTCCACCTTGAGGAACTAACAAAATAGAGTTTTGCTTAACTATGAACTTATCGCCCTCCGCATTTTCCACCAACATCTCTCCCTTAGTCAAGAAAACAAAACTATTTACGACGGAACGAATCATAGGCGTAGGACAACACATCCAATAACACCGTTCATCCAGTCTGCGAATTGAAAAAGGTTCCTCTCTCATAGCAGCCCCGCCACTCATCTGTCGTCTTTCTACATCCATAATCAAAAAAAACACTGCGCCCCCATTAGCTATGGAAGCGCAGCAATTTACCTAAATTATATTCTAATATTATTATTCCTTCATGAACTTCTTAACAGAGATTCCATCTGCAAAAGAAATTTTCACGAAATAGATACCTTGAGTCAAATCTGAAGCATCGATAGATGCGTTAGGATCTGAAACAGACAATAGTACGCGTCCTGTCATATCTAAAATCTCAACCGAGTTAGCCTGTGCGCCATCAGGCAAAACTAGAGAGAAGGCATCTTTTACAGGATTTGGCGTCAAGAAGATCTGGTCGTTATAAGAGACCATGTCAACAGAGTTACCACAAGCAATGAATTCATCAGGTTCAGAAATCTTAGCCTTGATGTAGGTACCGGAAGCAGACGTGTTGTTCCACTCACCCTTATCACAAGCGCCACCACTCAATGCATTAGAAGTCTCCGCCTTTCCTGCGATACTCCAGTTACACCAACTGATTTTACGCTCCTTCATCCAATCCATCCAACGATCGCACTCTTCAGTGAAGACACCGCCGTCACCATCAGCCTTTGACGTACCAAATTCTGTCACGAACAAAGCCAAGCCCTTATTCAAGGCAACATCTCCCTTGTCACGCAAATATTGGAAGTGCGTACCTGAATAGAAGTGCAACGTGTACATCACATTATCGTAAGACAATGGGTTCTCTGCCGCCTTGTCAACATCCTGGCTCCATGTTGGAGTACCACAAATAACGATTGTACTAGGGTCGTTAGCACGAATCACAGGAATCACTTGATCGGCATACTCCTTAACAACATCCCAAGTCACAGTGCTACCATTAGGCTCGTTACAAATCTCGTAAAGAACGTGCTTGTCATCCTTGTGTTTCTTTGACATATAATCCCAAAAAGGAATTGCGTCCTCAAGCGTATTATTAGGATTACCGCTACCTTGATTAAGAACGTGCCAGTCAATCATACAATAGATACCATATTTACCGCAAATGTCAACGAGTTGGTCGATGTATTCGTTGTAATCCTCCATAGACTTCCATTGCTCCGTAGTATATCCACCCCACTCGTGAGTGTAGATAGCCAAACGGAAAATGTCAATTCCCCAATCGTTGACCAAAGCCTTGATACCATCCTCTGTATAACATTTCGGAAACCACGCCAAACCATGCGAACTCATACCACGCAATTGGACAGGATTGCCGCACTCATTCACCATTTTTGTTCCTTGAACAGAAAGCTTACCATTCAAATAAACGGGAGAACCAGCAGGATAGTCGGCTGCTGACATTGACAACGAGCATGCAACAAAACCGCACACTGCCATCATTTTCTTAAACGTACTTTTAAAAACCATAATAAAACATTTTACTTTAAATATACTAAATAGTGCAATTGCACACCACAAATTTTATCTATTTTTTTCAATCTTGCAAACATTACGGTTACAAATCTTTCTTTTTAACACAGAAATTATCCTTAAGTCAAGAATCAAGAATTTAGCATCAATTTTCTCTCATCCAACATTCAAGTGTAAAGCTTGTTATTCGTAATATTCATATTCAATTACTCCCCCATCTATCAACACTTCGGCTTCTCCCTCATACCGTTTTCCTATAATTGAATTTCCATATTTATCATATACGTATGTATCCTTTATAACCAATGAGCCATTGCTGTTATACATGCAATCCTCAATTCTATTCCCATTATCATCATATTTGTAAGTGTGCTTTTCGACTAAAGAGCCGTTCGTATCATAAAGACACCTCTCAATCTCGTTCCCTTTCTTATCGTATTTGTTTGTGTTTTTCAACGTCAATGGAGCAGGAATCTCATTGGTATATTTATCAGCCAACGAACCTTTGCCATTATACTCACACACCTCCACTTTGTAACTATCATCGTCGTATTTGTATACGTATTTCCACTTCAACGAACCATCGCCAACATATTCGCACCTCTCTGTCTCTCTTCCCTTCACATCATAGATGTATGTCGCTTTTTCAACTAACAAGCCATCACCAGCATACTCACACATTTCCACCATATTTCCCTTGCCGTCGTATGCGTAAGTATTTTTTCTCTTTAACGAGCCATTGCTTCTATACTCACATCGCTCCACTTTATTTCCTTTTTCATCGTATGCGTAAACGTATTTCCACTTTAAAATGCCATTGCTTCCGTACTCCCTTTCGTCAATTAACATTCCCCTCTCATCGTATTGGTATAGGTTCTTCCACTTTAATACATCATCGTTTCCATATTCGCACTCCTCTCTCACATTCCTTTTCTCATCATACTTGCATATATGTTTTCGCGTTAATGAACCATCGCTATCATACTCACACTCCTCAATCCTATTTCCTAGTTCATCGTATGCGCAACTACTCTCAATGCACTTCGTTTCAAAGACTCCAGATTTCACCACAACAGGAAAGAACTTGACATTTTTAACCTTTCCTTTAAACCCATCTAATATACAATCCGTCTTCTGCCCTTCTTCCTCTACTGCTGGATGGAAGTTTTGATTAGAGCAAGAAGAGAAGAGCATTGCCATCAACAATGCCAAGAATAAACAAATCTTAGTTTTCATATATACATTCAACTTAGGTCACCCAAAAAAAACACACCAAAGTTTATCATCAAAGAAACAAACGCTTGCAACAGAAAAGAGGTGGACTAAACCACCTCTTTTTAAACTTATATTTAATAATACATGATTTCACGAAATACAACAGTATCCTCTTTTTCGTCTTCATCATGCACCGTTTTTTTTATCCAATTGCCCTTTTCGTCATACTCGTATTCAAATTTCTGGCAACGAGAAAAACTGTTCATCGCAGGATCGTATGGAATATAAAGCGTATCCTTCTCACGGAGATCACCTTTAGCATTATATTTGTTAGTTGCCCGCATATGCTCCACACCTTGATAGTCATACTCTATTAATTGTGTCATACGGCCGTGCACATCATAATCACACACGGTTTTTGAATAATCTTCTGGGCATTTGGGATATGTTTGTTCAATACAGACATTATTTCCATACGAATCATATTCATACTTCTCTATACTTATGACTGTTCCATCATCGTCATACAGAATTTCCTCCAACAAACGTTCGGAATCATCATATACGAGTTCTTTTACTTCTTTAGAATTGTCAATCTCATTAACTTTGGTAACAACAACTCGTTTGCCAGACTCATCATATTCGTATTTCGTCGTGTAATCATCACATTTCTCAGAAACAATCCTTCCCTTTTCATCGTACTCAAAAATGTAAGATTGGCTGGGGTTGTCCAAACGGACCAACTTATTATACTTATAACTCAATTTTTCAACACGACCTTCAAAGGATGATTCAATCAAATACCCATCTTTATCAAATCGTCGATAAACCAGACAGTTTTTTTCATCCTTCACCATCGGACCAAAAAGAAAAAACTTCTTGCGTGCCTTGTATTCACGGACTTCCTTCACTTTTCCTCTTAGAATAAAACTACTCCAATCATTAATTTCCATAAAGCATCCAATTAATTTGATTTTGGGCAACTCGGCATCTGAATCGCCTTGCTTACAAAGTTATAAGCATTGTGCTAAACTGCAAATTATTTCAATCGTTTTAGGTGATAATAAAATAGAGAGGATGATGTTTCGCACGACGTTTGAATTTGTGGCAAACACGAAACGGGCAAATATTGTGAAATGTGGCAACCACACGAAAAATAGGCAACCACACGAAAAGGGCAACCACAAGGGATTGCCCCTACAGGGGTTCGACGGATAGATGTTTTCCGAAGGGGGCGATAATAAACAAAGAGAGGATGCGATGAAAACATCACACCCTCTCATTCTATTTTAGGTTAAGTCCTAATTACTTAATCAAGTTCTTACCAGTCATCTCTTTAGGTTGCTCAAGACCCAACAAATACAAGATGGAAGGAGCAACGTCGGCCAACTTACCATCCTCTACCTTAGCAGACTTGTTGTTGCTAACATATACGAATGGAACTGGGTTCAAAGAGTGAGCTGTGTTAGGAGTTCCGTCCTCGTTGATTGCGTTATCAGCGTTACCGTGGTCAGCGATGATGATTACGTCGTAACCGTTAGCCTTAGCAGCCTCAACTGTATCATTAACGCAGTTGTCGATAGCCACAACAGCTTTCTCGATAGCCTCATAGATACCCGTGTGACCAACCATATCTCCGTTAGCGAAGTTAACAACGATGAACTCGTGCTTTTGAGCCTTGATAGCCTCAACCAACTTATCCTTAACCTCGTATGCACTCATCTCTGGCTTCAAATCGTAAGTAGCCACCTTTGGAGAAGGCACCAAAATACGCTCCTCGCCTGGGAACTCAGCCTCGCGACCACCATTCAAGAAGAAGGTAACGTGAGCGAACTTCTCAGTCTCTGCAGTGTGCAATTGCTTCAAGCCCTTGTTGCTAAGGTATTCAGCCAATGTATTAACCACGTTTTCCTTAGGGAAAAGAATATGTACGCCTGTAAATGAAGCATCGTATGGAGTCATACAATAGAATTGGATGTTCTTGATTGTATTCATACCAACCTCTGGCATATCTTTTTGAGACAATACAACAGTCAACTCCTTAGCACGGTCGTTACGATAGTTGAAGAAGATTACAACATCGCCCTCTTTGATAGTACCATCACAATTAGCGTTAACGATAGGCTTGATGAACTCGTCTGTAACACCCTCATCATAAGACTCTTGCATAGCCTTAACCATATCAGTTGCCTTCTTACCAACACCCTTAACTAGCAAATCGTAAGCCTCCTTGACACGCTCCCAACGTTTGTCACGGTCCATTGCATAGAAACGACCAATGATAGAAGCAATCTTACCTGCCGACTTAGCTGTGTGTGCAGACAATTGTTCGATGAATCCCTTACCGCTCTTAGGGTCAGTATCACGACCATCCATGAAGCAGTGGATAAATGTATTGTCGATTCCGTAAGCCTTAGAGATATCGCAAAGTTTGAACAAGTGATCCAAAGAAGAGTGAACACCACCGTTAGAAGTCAAACCCATGAAGTGAATGTTCTTACCATTCTCCTTTGCGTATGAGAATGCGCTCTTGACCTCTGGGTTCTCCATGATAGTATTCTCCTTGCAAGCCATGTTGATCTTCACCAAGTCTTGGTAAACGATACGACCAGCACCGATATTCAAGTGACCAACCTCAGAGTTACCCATTTGTCCGTCTGGCAAACCTACGAATTCACCAGATGCTTGCAACTGAGAGTAAGGATAGTTCTTCAACAAAGAATCCCAATAAGGAGTTGGTGTTGAAGCAATCACGTCAGACTTGCTCTTGTTTCCGAATCCCCAACCATCGAGGATCATCAATAATACTTTCTTGTCCATTTTTTATATTTAATTTAATGATATAATTCTATTATAATCAGCCATCTAAAAAAGATGATTATTGGTTTTCTATCTTTTCCTCGACAAACTCCGTCTCTTGAGCCAACTCTTTAAACTGCCTCATGCGTTTGGTACCCAACTCCGAGCGAACCAACGGAGAGGAGCTTTCATTCGAGCCATTCGAAGATTGGCCATAAGAAGATCCTTGGAATGCTCTTTTTGCTCCAAACAAGCCAAATATTCCGCCAAGCACCCTACTCACCAATGTCAAGGCAGCAGAGAGCACGAACAACAGAATAAAGACAAAAAAGACAAAGATTAGCCACATAACCACTTCATTTAGATTTCAATATGACCTGACTTTAAGGCCTCTATCAATAGACGTTCTTAGCCACTTCCTTCACGCTTTTTGCAGCCATCAAAGAGTAGAAGTGAATACTTGGAACACCCATTGAAATCAAATCGCGAGCTTGCATCGTACACCACTCGACACCAACGGCACGAGCCTCCTCGTCAGTTTTGCACTTACGCAACTCCTTCGCAAAGTCTTCAGGAATGTCGCAATGGAAAATCTTAGGCAAAACAGTCAACTGATTCATCGAAATTACAGGTTTCAAACCTGGGATAATCGGAATAGTAATACCTTCGGCTCTACAACGATTTACGAAATCATAATATTTCTGATTGTCGAAGAACATTTGCGTTACGACATAATCGGCACCGCCTTCCACTTTCTTCTTCAACCAATAAATATCAGAGTCGAGGTTTGGAGCCTCATCGTGCTTCTCCGGATAGCCGGCAACTCCATAAGAGAACTTTTCAGACTTCTCCTGCAATTGCTTTGACCCATCCACAAAAAAACCATCGTTGAAACGATTCACCTGAACTTGCAAATCCACCGCATGTTCGTAACCGCCTACCGTTGGCTTGAATGAATTATCATGACGAGCCTTGTCTCCACGCAACAACAACAAGTCATGAATGCCCAAAAAGTCCAAATCGATCAACACATACTCCGTCTCCTCCTTTGTGAAACCACTACAAAGGATATGAGGAACGACATTGATGCCATACTTGTTCTTGATGGCGGCAGCAACTGCCACAGTGCCAGGACGTTGACGCTCGGCAACACATTGATACAAGCCATTTTCTGTCGTCTTATAAACCATCTGGCTACGGTGAGTTGTGATATTGATATACTTTGGATCAAACTCGCGCAACATATCAATTGTCTTATATGCCATATCAATTGAGTTACCCTTCAACGGAGGCAAAATCTCAAAAGAGAAAGCAGCTGACTTGCTATTATTTATTAAATCAATAACCTTCATATAAATTATATACTCTATTTTTACTCTTTACCTCACACAATCAAAGGAGCATCTGCTATAAGAGGAGCATTCCCCTTGGTCAATTCCGTGATGTTTCCATTCTCACATCTCAAGACACGACCAGGATATGCTTGACACCATAATTGGTTATGCGTAGCCATAATGACGGCAGTACCCTCTTCCTTGATTTGATAGAAAAGCTTCATCAACTCATCGGCAGTCTCCATATCCAAGTTTCCAGTCGGCTCGTCGGCCAAAAGCAACTTTGGCTTGTTCAAAAGAGCACGGGCAATAACAATACGTTGCTGCTCGCCACCCGACAATTCATGAGGCATCTTATAACCCTTGTTAGACATACCCACATAGCGAAGCACGTCTGAGATACGGACATCCATCTCTATGTCTTTCATCTTGGTCGTCGCCTTCAATACGAAACGAAGATTCTCATAAACCGAACGATCGATGAGCAATTTGAAATCTTGGAACACGATTCCAATCTCACGTCTCAAATAAGGGATTTGTCGATTTTTTATCGAAGTGAGGTCATAACCCATGACAACAGCCTCGCCATTCACAATGGGCACTTCACAATAAAGCGATTTGAGGAAAGTACTCTTTCCACTGCCCACCTTACCACTTAAATAGACAAATTCCTTCGCATTGATCTGCAAAGAAACATCTTTCAGTACGGGGTACTCTTCGTGACTGATGCTGACATTCGTATATTCAACCAACAAATCATCCATCTTTTTCCTTATTTAGTGCCGTATTGAGAAGCCAAGAACGAAATAACATCTTTCAACGACAAGCCTTCCGCTGAAAGCGAACGCATCAAGTCAACCAATTGAGCTGACTTTACAGCCAACGCAGAATCTTTCGGACATTGCTTTCCCGAGTTCAAAACTGCCTCCTCGATAAATTGCAAAGAACTAAAATCAGCCTTGTTCTCTTCGTCCCAGCAAGTATCAGCACCCGTGTGACAAACCGGGCCGACCGGATTTACCTTTATCAAAAGCGTATCGTTATCGCAGTCAACCCTCATGGAAACCACATTCAAAAAGTTACCGCTTGTCTCTCCCTTGGTCCAAAGACATTGACGTGTGCGGCTATAGAACGTAACCTTGCCAATCTCCACCGTCTTTTTATAGGCTGTTTCATTCATAAAGCCCAACATCAAGACCTTACCAGTAGCATTATCTTGTATAATGGCAGGGAGAAGACCTCCCAACTTATCAAAATCCAAATTCATACGCTAATTATCTATTTTGCAAAGTTATAAATTCTAAGCCAAAAACTTAGCCAAATCATCCATTTTTATCCTGCCCTCATAGATGGCCTTACCCGTAATAACGGCTGGTACACCAGCCTCTTGCAACTGTTCGATATCCGCCATCGAACTAACACCTCCACTGGCAATAAGATAAAGTTCAGGAATTTCCGCCAAAATCTTCTTATACAATTCGATAGAAGGGCCTTGCAACATACCATCCTTGCTAATGTCCGTACAAATCACCTTGTCAATTCCAGCCTTGTGATAATCCTGCACAAAAGGAATCAAAGCAGCCTGCGTAGTTTCCAACCAACCGCCTACGGCAATCTTCTCATCTTTCACATCAGCTCCCAATATAATCTTCTCCGAGCCAAACTTTTCAATCCAAGAACGGAACACGGTCGGATTCTTAACGGCAATGCTTCCTCCTGTCACCATGCTGGCTCCGCACTCGAAAGCAATACGCAAATCGTCGTCGCTCTTCAAACCGCCGCCAAAATCGACCACCAACGAGGTGCAATTTGTAATACTTTCCAAAACCTTGTAATTGACGATGTGTTGAGCCTTTGCTCCGTCAAGATCCACCAAGTGCAAACGACGAACGCCTACGCCTTCAAACATCTTGGCCACTTCCAACGGATTTTCGTTATACACTTTCTTCTGCTCGTAATCGCCTTGCGACAAGCGGACACACTTCCCATCAATTATATCAATGGCTGGAATTATCTCAATCATATTTTTGATATATTTTTCGATTTAAAACGTCAAAATAACGCTTTGCAAATTTAAGAAATTAATGTCAAACAAAACCACCACAAAACCAAAGGAATGCATAGAAATGTTAAAACATTTATTAAATTTGTTACAAATTAAAAGGATGAACTCTTATGGCAGAGAAAAACATTTACATCATACACGTCAACGGAGAGGCTAAGAATGGCGAAAAATTCTCCTACACCTATAGCAGGATGAATGTCGTCGTCCGCATACAGGAAGAGTGCTTCAGCATTTTCTACCAAACCTCGGCCGAAAAGAGCGGGCAAGAGATTTGGGAATCCAACATCGTGGACGATGCAACTCGCAAATGTTTGTTGGCTCAACTCATTTTGTTTGGGCAGAACCCTCCATTCAAAGAGGCAATCATTCGAAAAGCCGGTTCCTCCACACCATTGGGTGTATTCACCAATCAAATGGTCTATTCGCTCATTCCCAACGGGAAGATTGACCTCTCTCCCATAAGAGACCCACAGTTCATTACCAACTACTTAATGAATACGGTACAAAGCGATTACGAGGAAGCCATTGCGGCCATCTTCTCCTACATTTTCGCCAAAACGAAGGTTTGCGAGGAGGAGAAATTCACCTACTACTGGCGTTCATTCAACGGAATATACAATAGTATGGCGGCCATCTCCGAAGCTTCGGGCGACAACGAATACCCTCTCGACTCCGAAAAAAAATGTTTGCAAAATTGGCTTGTACAAACAAACAATGGCAAACGATTAGTATCAAGTTATTTCAATTCATACAGAAACCAAGGCAAAGAACTTCAAGAGATCGAAAAGGCGAAACGCCATCTTTTCTATAAAATCCGCGACTGCATAGCCAAAACCCCTTGGGCACCCAAGGATGTCCTCTCGGCCTTAAATAATGGCGGGAACAGAAACAAAAATTTGGCTAATGTCCTGGGACTTTCTAATTATCTTTTTTTCAAAAACCAAGATTATCTTTACTCTAAAATATTCGATGACGGTAGAACTTTGAAATCATCGCTCTATGGCTATCTCATGACAGAATTCGCCTACCACCTTCGTTGCGAATACTTCCATGCAGCCCAGCCGATTCTGCTCTACTCCAACCTCTCCAACCCTTGGTTGAGAGGATTGCAACTATCCAACATTCTGATTGAGCACTACCTTGACAACAACTTGAAACAACAAGTAATCAGCAAGATAGAGTTAGAGAGAGAGTTAGAATAAAAGGCTAACGTCTCTCTTGCTTTTCTCTCTGCTTTACGCGTTCATTCAAACGTGAGAAGCATATCGCAATTCTTTTTCGCTCCATCGCCACAAACTTATTGGCCTCCTTCACCAACACAAGCACTTCCTTGGTCGTGATGGTTTTAAGTTTTGCTTCAGAAGCGGCCAATTCAGCATCCATGTGCGTTAGTGAATCTCGAACAAGTGTTTCGACACTATGATTCACATATTTTGTATCTACAATCCAATTATGAAGGTCGCTGACCTTGGGTTGGATTCTTCCATACTTTTCCACCAGACTATTATACAGCAAGCCATCCCTTTTGTTGATGATTTTATCTCGTATTTCCTTGGTAAACACATTTTTATCACCATTCAACGACTGATCAATTCTTCTGCTAATAAATTCGTTTCTCGTAACCTCGTCTTGTTGCATATAAGCCACCAAAGAATCTTGCCAGTTGAAATAAGGAACTTCATTTTCATCAACCTCCACCCCAGCAACTTGCTGACCATAGGTTAACGGGAGATTACTAAACTGGAACAGTTTATCTGTTGGGAAATGGCTAAACTTAACGCTATCTGGCGAGGTCATGAAATATTTCTTATCCATCTTTTTCACATAGGTCCCCGTTGCATAATCTATTTTACCGCTTGCCCAAGTTGGATCAATTATATAGGCGACACTATCTTCCATGTAGGCACACCACATGTGACCATCCGTAGTCACACTATTTTTAGCATACCCCTCAACACAAAACACCTTCACGCCAGCCTTATTGGCAACTAATGCAAACAAGTTGGCAAATCCAACACAAACAGCCCTTCTCTTTTGCAACGTCAGCCTTGCCAATTCTTCGTCTTGACCATATAGGTTAAAAGGCATATTCGTAACACCTGAGCAAGAGAGGTCGTACACAATATTTTTAGAAATCCAGTTTTGAATGGTGAACAACCGATCTTCCTTAGTACTGCATTTTTGCTTGACAAAGACCGCCATCTTTTCAATCGAAATGGCATGTGCATCAGGAATATCAATCGCAGTGGCAGAACGACCTTCTAACATTGAAAGGCAACCAAACGCCATCAAAACTAAACACTTACAAATATTCATTTGGAATAGGGGTTATCATTATTTTCACTTAAGGTGAGTTCAAAAAATTCCACCAACCTTTGTTCAGAGAAGGTCCGGTTGCTCATTTTGTCAACCACGACACCATCTTTCAACAACAAGACAAGGGGCAAAAATCCATCTGTTATATTTAGAATTCGACCATCCATAAAGGTGGCTCCCGGAGCTTTGAACTCTCCATTTGACAACAGTTCTTCATACTTTCCCTTTGGATCGTAAACCACCCATATCACAGAAGAATCAGACAACCCGCTGTTAGACAAGGCAGTATGTATTTTTCTGGTCAACAATTTACAATGGGGACAAGAGGTGCTAACAAACGCCATCATTTTCGCTCCAGATTTCCAATCCGTCCGGAATTCAGTCTGTTCCACATAAGATTCAAATGCCTTCTCATCATAATTTACCGTTCGATTGGAAGAAAAGGCATCCGGCCATTTCAGTATAAAACAGAGGGCTAAGGACAACAAAAACAATGAAGGGGGAAAATACTTAGCAAAGCGCCACTCTCTTGCTGGAGTCTTAGCACCCACATATAACAGAGCAAAAAACAAGATGTTTTTTAACAGAGAAGCCAGCGGAGAAAACTCAAGTGCATTGCCAAAACAATAACAATTCCCATCTTCTCCCTTCACCACCAATCCGACAAGGAACATAGAGAAGAAGAGTAATGAGAGAAATGCCAAAACATCGACCACCCTCGCATAGAAACGAGTGATGAGAAGCACGCCCAAGGTGAATTCAAAACCAATCACCAATCGGGCTACTATGGCGGAAAACTCAAAAGAGAAAAGGCCCAGACCATAGATGTAAGTACCCAAAGCATCGGTCGATATAAATTTCAGCAAAGCCGAAACAACAAAGACTACTCCCAACGCATATCGGCAAAACAATCGAAAGTCTACCTTCTTCGACATATTTGATGATTATATTTCTTTACAATCGACATCCTTTTCGTTCAACTCACTGCATGAGCCATCGTAATCGTAAACATCTACTTTACTAGGTTCTCCATTTTGAACATCCGTACGTGTACATTCACAATCCTTACTGTCACTACAAGAAAACAACATGCCTAAAACGGCAAAAAACAATAAATTCTTTATCATATCAAAAATATAAGCCTTCTACCGAAGATAGTAAATAACCAAGAATTTCAACTCAGAGTCTCAAGACTCTTTTATTCAGTCACCTTGCAAATATAGGAATAAAGCGTAAGATTGTTTTATTTAGAACAAATAAAAAAGCCCCTACATCTACAATTCATAGACATAGGGGCCATATTTACCTATCAATCATAAATTTCTGCATTCCAATTTATCTTTTGAGAGAAATACATCAACGAAGCAAGTATCGCAAACAAGCCCAAGCTACCAGCAAGCAACGCGTACGTTTCCATTTGTATCAAGACGAAGATGTAAGCATAAAGACCTAACAATGCACAACCTATGCAAATGGCTGTCTTTCTGATTTTTAATATTGCCATCGTATAGAAAGTCAATAGCATAATCGTCATCAATGAAGCAACGACATAGGCTGGAGTGAATCCAATATGCTCGGAGAACGAGAGCAACAAAGAATAAAACAAGACCAAAGCCAAACCAACCAACGTGTATTGAATAGGATGAATACGTTTCTTTTGAATCATCTCGATGAAGAAGAACAATGCGAAGGTCAAAAAGACGAACAAAACTTCATATTTCACACATCTAGTCACCTTCTGATAGTGTTGCACAGGCACCAAGAGATCCACACCAAAAGCCGAGCGTGATATATCCCATCTATATCCGTCTGCCTTCTGCCCTTCATCTATGATTTGTGGATAATTCCTATTGATATAAGAAATAGACCAGTCGCTATCAAAGCCATTTGCGGTAACCTCCCTATGGTCAGGCAAAAACTCGCCACAAAAACTCGGAGTCGAACAATTGGATGTTAAATGGACACTTGTCTTTTTGGCAATTGGCACGAATTTTAACGATTCTGAACCTTTTAAATTCAAAGTCAACTCAAAAGGGAGGCTCACGCCTGCACTCAAATTTTTCATGTCAATTCGTGCCGACATTTTTCGAGATTCCAGGGTTAGGCCATCCCCATTAGGCATCAAAGTGACATTTGCATCTCCAATCTTCAAAGAAACCTCATCTGAAATGCCTTTTAAATCTGAAATACAGATAGAGATTTCGGCTGGTTTTGACAAGCAATCAGAGAACATCGCCAATTCACTTTCCGAGAACAAGAAATCTCCCTTGATCGAGATTGGAGCATTGTAGGTGACAATATCATAGATACCACGCTTCAAATCTTTTTTCTCAACATTTCCCTCAATAGAGACCACATTGGGTAACAAATGTACATTACTATAATGACCCTTCACAACTCTTGTCAATTGGATGATTGGGGCGGTGACTTCTTGTTCACTTCCCCATTGTTTATAGACCATTCCTTTGGCTTCGTGAGCCGTTTCTTTCCGTTCCGTCACCAAACTTCCGACCTTAAACGTAGGGATAAACAACAAGATAATAAGCAGACCAATAAACGAAGTCTTAAGAAAGAGTTTCTTACTGAAAGAACTAACCACTTGAGAATTTCTCTTCTCGTTTGCATTTACATTTTCCATATCCTTATTTTTTAAATTACTTTGAATCAATTTTTTAGAAAGGATAATTAACCTTTCGTTGATGCAAAGTAAAGAAGGATTTAGGCGATGGAAAAATATTTAAGGCAGGGATGGGTGAAGTGGGTCGTGGGAGTGTTGAAATGCCCTATTTACAAGATGAAATCTTTTTAAAGACGAGATACTGGCGAGCATCCTTCTTGTTCTCCTCCGCAGTCGTTTCTCGAACCACCTTATCGACATCCCTATAAAAACGGTTCAACCAAACACCGTCGGTAATATAGATGGCATCGGTAAATCCATAATCGACCAACGCCTCAGAGAAATCGTAGAGCGTCTCCTTGGTTAGAGTCTCTACGAAATATAAAGCAGTGGGGCCGTCCGCCTTCCTTGCATAGGCCGCACGAGTGACTTTCCCTTTCAATTCAAATTGCGAGGTGCAGATTTGGCCTGCCGAGACAAGGGCAAACTGACGGATCATACATCCTCTATTTTTCTGAACAAACTCCACAACTTCATCTTCACGACCAATTCCAATCTGAGGCAATCCATCTGGCAGTGACGCCAAATATGCTAAACGATGACGGCCGTCACCATAGAGAGTTCCATCGACGACATACTCGCCGATCATTTCTCTGTCATACTTTCGATAATCCATAGCCCTACTAATAAAGTAAATTGTCGAATCCGATTCATCCGGATAGTGTTCCATCTCAATATGCATGGTTAAATTACGAATCGTATAGAGTTTAAACACCACCCCGTTCAGACTATCCGTAACCATAGAAACGGAAGGTTTACCCTCGTTTAAAGAATAGGTGGAGTCCTCATTGGAATTTGAACTCAATAAAGCAGCAACTACCTCTTCTGTCGTTCTTGAAGTGGCATACGGATTGTCACCTATGGAGCTACGGGAATATAGCAGATATAACAAAAAAGCTATTATACAAAGGAATAATACGATAAGTGGCAGCACCAATCGCCCCAACTTTTTTGAAAAGGAATTCTCACCTTGACGTGAGTGCTTCTCTTTGGACATTCCATCGTACGACAATTTTCCTCCACCGATGATTATAACCTCATCATCGTCATTCATATCTTGCTTCATAATTCACACTCTCCTTCAAAAAATAGTTTCAAGGTAGTTAATGCTTTCTCCGAGGCATGGATGGTAACATGTTGATTCAAAACGCCTCCCGCCAATTCCAACTCGCCCTTTTTAGGAGTTATCCTATAGATATAAGATCTGTTGACAATAGTTCCCTTACCCACACGAATCAATTCTGTCGCTCCTTCCACTTGCTCCGAGGCCAACTCCTCAAAGCGCTTCATAGAAATCCAAAGGTTCTCTTCCGTACCGTCCGCCAAATGCATGACACAATAGTTGCCATCCGCCTCAATATGAATAATTTGAGAGGTGTCAACCATCAAAAGACTTGCATTTCCATTATTTATCCGCAGCAAAGCCATCTGTCGTCATTTTTTAGCAACAAATTCAGCAATAGAACAATCTCATTGAATGGCAGGGACTAAAAATCTGGCCATCAAATAGCCTCCAACGACCAACCATACATATAGAGATCCTGCCAAAAGGAAAGGTCTTGCTCCTGCCTGCTTAAATTTGTCAATACTTGTGTCTGCCCCCAAAGCCGTCATAGCCATCGTAAGCATAAAGGTCGAAACGATTTTAATGATATGAATGGCTTCCGTATAAAACGAAGAGAAGGCACTTGCTCCATCTTCACAAAAACCTTTCATAAGGCTATTGACACCGATCATCAACAAGAAGAAAATAGCGAACCAAGGTATGGTGATACTACTCTTGCCCCCCTCCGACGATTTGTCTTTCGTCACCATATAACTGATTATCAGCAAAACAGGGACGAGCAAGATGACACGCACCATCTTAACTATCAATGACGTACTAGCAATTGTCAAATCTGTAGCCGAGCTCATCGCATTACCTGCGCCTACCACATGAGCCACCTCATGCAAGGAAGAACCCGTATAAATGCCGACTTGCTGGTCGCTCAAGGCATCAAGCATTCCCGTCTTATACAAAATAGGATAAAGGAACATTGAAAGCGTACCAAAAATCACCACCGTAGAAACCGACACGGCTGTCTTGGCCGACTCGCCCTTGACAATAGGTTCTACACCTAAAACGGCAGCCGCTCCACAAATGGCACTACCTGCCGAAGTCATCAAAGTAGTCTCCTTATCCATACCCAAGCGTTTGCCTATCCAACATCCCAACAAAAGGGTTACGCTGACCACTATCGCATCAACAATCAAGGCAGGCACACCTACCTCCACAACGTTTTGAAACGTCAGACGGAAACCAAACAATATGATACCCAACCGAAGCATTCGCTTGGAACAAAACTTCAACCCTTCATTCCAACTTTGAGGCTGCTTAGACCGTAATGTATTCGCGTATATCATGCCCAAGATGATACCAACAATAAGCGGACTAAAACTCAAACTCTCCACTGCAGGGATCGTTGAAATCAGCCATGCCGCCACAGAAATAACAACAATCAAAAAAACGCCGTAAAAAAAGTCTCTATTCATCTTCTTCTTTCGTGAAATATAACATTTGCAAAGATAACACTTTTGATTTGGGAGGGAAATCGAAAACCGACATTTCGACAAATATAGCAACCACATTTCCGAAAATCAGCTAAGCATATTATCTTTGCGTTTCAAAAGAAATATTTTTCAGACAAACAATGATTAACCTAAAGCCCAATCAAGGCATACCAACTGCTCTAACTTGGATGCTTGCCATCATGGCTGGCATTTCTGTGGCCAACCTCTACTATTGCCAACCCTTACTAAATATGATTCGCGAAGACCTTTCGCTTTCCGAATTTCAAGTAAATCTCGTGCCTGTATTCACACAGGTGGGTTATGCCTTAGGCCTATTGCTAATCATACCGATGGGAGATTTATACAACCGCAGGAAAACAATACTTCTAAGTTTTGCAGCCTGCATTCTTTCTCTACTTGCCATATCAAATTCTTCAAGCATATTGACCTTGCTTGCGGCCTCTTTCGTAACTGGATTTTGCTCTGTCACACCTCAAGTGTTTATGCCTTTCGCCTCCCTCTATTCTCGTCCCGGGGAGAAAGAACGAAAAGTAGGAATCATACTAACGGGGCTACTCATCGGTATTCTAGGCTCCAGAGTAATAAGTGGATATGTTGGCCATCTATTCGGATGGCGATCGATGTATATAATAGCCTCTGCCCTTATCGGACTATCTGCCATAGACATCTTTTTATGGTTTCCCAATGTGGAGGCCACCTACAAAGGTCGCTTCATCTCACTGATGACAAGCATTCGAAGATTGGCAATCGAACACCCCAAATCCCTGCTCTACTCCATCAGGGCAGCCTTCTGCTTCGGCTCGTTTCTTGGCCTATGGGGATGTCTTGCCTTCAGAATGAAGGAGGCACCCTACTTTGTTGGAAGTGATGTCGTAGGAATGTTGGGCATCTGTGGAATGGCGGGAGCTCTAACCGCCTCGAATGTAGGTAAATTCATTCCTCGCTTTGGTACGGAAAAGATTAACCATCTCGGACTCATTTTACAAACCATTGCATGGGTAATTCTCGCCCTATTTCACAATTCTTACATTGGACTCATCGTCGGAATTCTCATCATCGACATAGGTATGCAATGCATTCAGTTGAGCAATCAAAGCGGCACGATGAAACTCTGTCCAGAAGCATCCTCCAGAATGAACACCATCTACATGGTGACCTATTTCATTGGAGGATCATTCGGAACTTTCTTGGCTGGAACCCTTTGGAGTTTATATGGTTGGTATGGCACCATCGCAGCCGGACTTTTAATGATTGGAGGGGCTTTAGCGACAATGAAGATATTTAAATAACAAAGAGGGCACTCGACCTTGAACTGAACCCCGAAAGTTTTTTTGTCCAACTTTCGGGGTTCAGTTCAATTTTGATACACACTCTCTCCTTGTGGTGCCCTCTCCGTTGATGCCCTCCCCGCAAATCGTCCGATGGTGCTCTTATCGTCCCCACCCCGTCCTTTCTTCTCATTCCATATCTCACCTACGGTTCAAATCGTTTTGCATCCAAAGCAGACGTTCACGGACAAACTTCTTAACCACGTCCATCTTTTCCGGATAGGTCTTAGAATCGGTTGTAGCGCCGCCACCGCCGCCCCAGCCACCGAAACCGCCAAAGCCGCCGAAACCGCCAAAGCCACCAAAACCGCCGCCTCCTGCAGAATAACCTACTTTGTTGGCTGAGGCAGACAACATCAATCGTTGCGTATTTTCATCTATATAGTCCATTATCTCATCCATATGGTCCACTAACAAATTGACTTTTTGACGGAAAAGGGCGATGAAATCAGGGTCTTTGAACATTTGGACAAACCAATCCGCTTCGGCAATATAATAATCCTGCGGCTCATTATACCAAGCATAGTTCGTGCCTCCGAATCCGCCCATCAGCGTCTCGAATGGGTTGCCGCCAAAGGCCAAGTCAAAGTCCCATATAGGCCCCATGACCAACTTGTTATCTTCCGTCACTTGGAAATAACAACTCGTGAACATATTGCCATCATAGTCCTTACTGAGTTCCTTTATCAAAAGCCAATCGACAAAACTCTCCAAATCGACATATTTATGATAACCATTCGTGGCATCCAAGAAACGGCTGTTGTCATAAAGAGCCGTTTCAAACTCATCCAACAATTTCTTCACCCGATTATATTCTGAATCAGTAATTTCCTTACGCTCAGGATCCTTGAAGAAGAAGTGGTTGTTCGTTTTCGTTCCGATTATATCTCCGCGCTGATTCTCCGTTTGGTTAGCCTTACGGTCCACTTCTATCAAGAAGTCGGCAGAGACTCTATCGCCTGAGTTTTTCACCTGCTCACAAAGATAATAGTTCCCTACATGCTCACCGTTCAACACCAACTCCACATTGTAGCCCGAAGGCGACCAATAGGCTGACGTGTAGCGTTTTGACAAATAATTTGCCAACTCGTTTCTAAAGAAGGTAGCATCATAATAGTTTGCCATCAAACACCAACGCTTATGCTCCAACATACCCAAGATCTCCGCCTTATGATCCAGTTTCACGGCATAAGGCTTTTTGGTTGAGGCCGACCATGTGGAATTACCCCGACCCTTTATGGAATCTGTCGTTCCCTTATAATCTAAACGACCATCTTCATAATATACCTCAAAGGTTTGCGGCAACCAAGTCACCTTGTCATTAATCGAACGCTTGCCGTTGGTTGACACGTAAACAACAGGAAGTCCGCTATTGTAGATATGCACTTTATAACATCGCACATCACCAGAAGCCGAAACCACCTTGTATTCAATCGGTTTCTGGAAATTGACAATAGAGACGCCACTCGATAGTTTCTCCCCATTCACATAAACCTCGGCACCCTGTGCTACCGAAAAATCAGCAATCAAATCAAAATGAGCCAAATAAGGAATGAACACCTTGATACTATCTGCTGTTATCGTCGCCGAATAATCTGACAATAGGGCATTGGAGTTCTTCGCTTTTTTCAAATCAAATGTTCGAATTTCGTTGCCAGCGTTTCGGCTTTCCGTTTTCGTCAAGAGTTTTTCAGTCTCAATATGAGAAGAGAGCCATTCCAATCGTTTTCCAATCCAATTTTTTAATGAGCTAACCTCCTCGCGATAGGCAGACTGAATCGCGCCCGCAGTGCCGTTAGCCAAACCAAGAACACTCCACAATCGTTCATTTGAAACCACAGAAAGAGAAAGAGCCTCCGCTTCCTCATCTACGGAAGCCAACCAACCACTCTTTTCTGAAATCAATTCATTCAATCGGGAAGCAAGCAATCCAACGAAATAAGGGTCTTCAAACAAACGCTTCGTCCAACCTTCATTTTTCGTGACAAATCCTTCCGGAGATTCATCCTCCAAGCCAAAGGCTGAAGAAAAATCCGGAATTGGCCCCATAACAATTTTACCCTCTGAATTAATCGTAAAATAGCATTTCTCCTTGAAAGAAGACTCTCTATTCTTTCCAATTTCAGTCACTAAACACCAATCCACAAAACTACTGACATCCACATATCTACGATAACCCAATGTGGCATCTTTGAAATTGTTTCCATATAGTGCAGACTCAAAATCCCCAATCAATTTTTCTGCAGAAGAAAATTCGGTTGATCCCGCCCCAACTTCAGGATCTTCTGAGCAAAAAGAAAGACCGGAAATTTCAGATTTGAATGTCACATCATCGGCATCAAATTTATCGGCAATCTCCCATACCACACCATTAGGAACACGTCCATCCTGCACACGAATCTGTTCGCAAAAGAGATAAGTTCCTAAATGTTTTTCCCCAAGCACCCATTCAACATGTTTCGCATTCGGAGTCCACCCCAATGCTTGACAACGAGTGGCTAATTGATACCCAGCATAAGCACGCAACATCGATTTATCTTTTGCATTAGAAAGAGAAACCCATCGTTTACCATTCGACATACCAAACAAAGGCTCCTTATTTTTCAATTTCAATGAATAATTGCACTTATTTGATTGATAACGAGACCCCTTTCTTTTTAAAGAAGAAAGACCGCAATAGTTGCCATTAGACCTATAAGAAAGTTCCGCTCTATAAGAACAATTTTCCAACCAATCATCATAAGAGGCTCCGTAATTAGGGACATCCAAACGCATGACGGGCAATTGCGAATTATAAACTTTCACTTTATAGGTTCTGACCTCACCTGCAGATGCCACTACTTTATAAGATAGTTCATTAGAAAAATCTTGAGAAGAGACTCCACTCTTCTGCCTTTCTTCTTCCACATAGACATGACCCTTGGTCTCAAAAGATGGTTTCAAACAATGAAAATCGACCACATAAGGCAAAAACACTGATATTTCATCACCTTCTATTTCGCCTTCAACGTCACTCACAAGATTTCCTTCATTAGACACCGATGAAAAATAAAAACGAGTCATCTTATTATTCTCTGTCGGATAATCTGCCACAGAAAGATTCGGGGTTGTGCCTTGTGCTATCTTAATTTTCTCCAATTTAGACATAGGATATTTCAAATTGAGGTAACGCACATCCCCCTTTGTATAAATAGTATCTACCGTATTGAAATCTATTTTTTCATCTACACCATCCCCATTAAGGACAACAGACGATTGTGCTCCCAGCGTCATCAACGAAGCGAGCATGTATAATATGATTAAGTTCTTTTTCATAATTCCACTTTTATTCTAATTGTGATTTCATCCATTCCAAACGGAGCTCTATCCATTGCTTTATGCTAGCGATTTCCGTTTGATAAACGAACTGAACATCCGTCAAATCATTCGATTTTGCATCAAGCGATTTCCAAACTCCATCGTTACAAGCCTCGGCCAAAAGCAATTCGTCAGACCACTCGTCTATCAAATTAAACAAATCGACCTTCTTTGCATAAATTTCAGCGAAGCGATTTTTCAACAGCGTCATAAACGCAGAACTTTTGGATAGTTCTGCAAACCAAGGTGAACGATCACGAATGAATCCTTCTGGCGAAACACCTTCATATCCAAACGATTTATTCAAATTCCAAACTGGGCCCATTGCTATGACTCCATCTTCACGAACATTCATATAACAATCAGAAAGAAAAGCCTCTTCGTCCTTAACTATCTCATTAACAAGACAATAATCAACAAAACTCTGCATATCGACCATAGAGGAGATATTCGCCGAAGAAAAAAGGGCACGTTCAAACTCATCTATTCTATCCTTTGTCCTCAACAAGCCAGCCCCGTTCAAACCAGTTTCAGGATCTTTCATCACAAACAAGGAATGCGATTTCTCGCTATGGAAAAAGTCATCTCCCTCATCATAGGAATCTTGGATGGAGACCACAAAACCATCTTCCACCCTTCCTCTGCAAACTCTCACTTGCTCTTGTAAAAGATAGGTACCCAAATAAGAATCATTCAACGAAAAATCCACCCATCTATAATTTGGAGTCCACTTAAGACCAGAAAGATAGGATGCGACTTTATATGACAGAGCCACACGCATCAACGACTTGTCACCATCAAGAGAAGACAAGACCCAACGCTTGTTTTTAGTCATCTCCAAGAGCGACTTTTTAGTTTCAAACTTAATACGAAAATTATTCTTCAAATTATCCGCATAATGGTTGCCCGTTCCTTTGATACTGACTGTGCCCAAATCTATGGAGCCTAATTTCATCTTCGCACCATCAACCCAAGTTTTACCTACCAATCCGTTTGTATGAATAGAAAGCATTGGATTTTCAGACACCATCAATTGTAAAGAATAGGATCTAACATCGCCATTGAAAGCAACCAGTTTTATCTCCATAGACGAAGGAAAATCCACCTTGTTTCCTTGTCCCCATCGTTTCCCGTCAACAAAGATGAAAGTCGCCGAAGCATCAAAAACAGGAACTAAAGAGGAAATGCCGGCAAGAGGAGGTAAAACAACCTTGAGGTTTTGCTTCTCCAATGCATCCACCCTAATATCGTATGGCAAGAATGAATTATCCGCCTTAAAAAAAGATATGGAACGAAGTAAATTATCAGACTGAGCATGGTCTTCTCGATGAAGATCCACATCGTCTTCCCCTATTTGTGGAGTGTACGATAAAGATGATATTTCCGAGTTAGGGAAAGAGAGCTGTACCTTTTGCTCCAAGGGGGTTGAAATCAATGTATCCACCCAATGGGCATCTATTGAGACATCATTAACCCCATCTACCATTTGCAATCGAACTATCGACTGCTGAGCCATGGCTGAATTCACAATAAAGCATGGCAAAAAAATCAAGACCGACGTTTTCATTTCTTCACGAATTTATAAGATTTTCCATTGATTTTCAAGAAATAGAGCCCGTCAGGAAGATACTCCACACAAATCGATATTTCTTGATTGCCAATAACAAGGAGATGTTCCAACCTAACACCAGACGCATCCGTCAAATCGACACTTGAATCATGGGTTAGACCAGAGACACGAATATAATCTCGAGTCGGATTGGGGAAAACCGACACATCGACAGAAGGATTCACCGCCACCTGCGTTTGTTCATTCGTGAAAGAGATTTCATCAACAGAGGAGAGTGTATATTGTGACGACTTTGCATTCGCCATCACATGCAACTCATTGGTTTCCAACCAATACTTAGGTTGTTCCGAAAGGGAAAAGACAACTACACTTTGATCTTGCCCGTTCAATTTGACAACCATCGATTTCCGTTCAGACTGAGCTGCCAACTGAAAAGGGAGCACGGATAAAGAAGACAGAAGAAGGGCATACCTTCCAATGCTTTTTATGTTTTTCATTTATGTATTAATTTATACGACAAAACAACCATGCACACTTCTTACAGACTCAATTTTCAAACAGAAAGTCCAAAGGAGATGCTTCGGAATGTATTGCCGAAGGTTCTCTATCAAAAAATCTAAAGGAATCACAAAGAAACGCAAATACTATCAACAGCTATCAGCCACCTACTCTCTATGATTCTAATGGTTCATGTATGAAATCTATCTCATAACATTTAGATAGGCACAAATATAACTATTTTTCAAGACTATAATTCACTTTGCTCAATTTTTATTAGATAATTTCAACGAAAGGCACATTCAACAAGATAAGAGATTTAAGCTATACAGAAACGCATTAAAAACCCCTCCATCGAAAGAGACAGAGGGGATATTTACGATAATGTACGGTTATTTTTCCGTTGTGAAAGGCACAACAGGCATACCATATACATTATGCAACCTACCCATCATAAAGTTGTGGTAGCAATAGCGAATGTTTTTAATAGTGCCTGCTTCAGGACAAGACAAGACCAAATAGCAACCGCCCTTTTGAAGTTTCTCGTCCCAAACAGAAGAGGCCCATACTTTGGCCTTGTGCCAAGAGCCATCCGAAGATTGAGCTTCAAAGCCTTCAATGTCGGACAAGCGGTCGAAGCCATCTCGTGCATTGGAAAAATAGAGATGCAAAACCTTACCAGAAGAAACTGACGATTGAGCCACCTTCGAACCTGCGATGACCGCCTGCTCGTTCTTGTCCGCCTCGACCTCCTCCATATATTCAAACTCAGGATATTGGAAAGGAATCCCTTCTAATCCGTAATCCCTACTCAAGGCCAAGTAAGCCAATCGTTCGCCAATGGCTCTCTTTTGTGAACCATGAACTTGCTCCTTTTCAAAATCATACACCAAATCGCTGGTGCAAACACAAGCATAATTCTCCAAAGTCTTAGCAATATTGTGTTGAGCCACCCGAAAATCAGCCACAAACGTTCCGTTCGCATCGCCATAACTATAAGGAGGCAGTTCCACCGCATACATAGGCAGACGATTCTCCTCATCGTCGAAAAGCTTTCTCCACAAGCGTGTCATAGTGCAAAAACGGTCGGCATACTCCTTCTCCTTTCCAACGTTGGATTCGCCTTGGTTCCACAAAAAACCCTTCACCGTATAGCCAGCCAAAGGGTAAAGCATGGCATTATACATGGCCATTTTTGAGTGATAGTCGGTGTTGTCCATCGGAACCAAGCCATCCGGATAAGTCAAGAGTGTCTCCTTGGGCAACCACCCCTCTAAACAAGAACCACCATAAGAACAATTGATGATTCCAACAGGAACTTTCAACAGTTGAACCAGCGTCTGTGCAAAGAAATAGCCACAGGCCGAAAACTCAGAGACATTTTTGGGTTGGCACTCTTTCCACGGACTCACCACCTTTCTCTGCGGTGTCTGCGCCAATGTTTTGGGAACCGTGGCCATCCGAATCATCTGACTATAACGTGCAGAAGAGACAATTGCCTCCTGCGCTCCCTCTACCGGACAATTCCAGAATCCCCTCAAAGGCATCTCCATATTCGATTGCCCAGAACAAAACCAAACCTCACCAATCAAAACATGCGACGAAGTTCGTTTTTCTACTACATGAGACTTTTTCCCCTCTCCATTTCTTTCCTCAAAATCAATGGTATAATCGACGAAACTTGCTTGAGGCGTTTGTACCCGCACCGACCAATAGCCATCCTTGTTCGCTTTCGCAAGATAGTCCATGCCATTCCAACTCGTCGTAACCTTCACTTGGTTACCAGAGTCCGCCCAGCCCCAAATTTTAGCTTGGCTCTGCTGCTGAAGCACCATATTATCGCCAAAGATATCGGGCATGTCAAGAGCAAACGCATTCAACGACACCAAAGCACCCATTATAATAGTTACCACTCTTCTCATCATAATTCTCCTAATTTTTATAATTCACCTCAAACATCAAGCTACTGCAAGGCAGAAAAAACTATCGTTTTCTCCATCCATACGGATTGACAGGATTTTCATCTTTCCATAAACCCAACTTATTCTTACGGGCATAGACTTCCGCCGCCTTATATGCCTCCGTATTATCATAATAGGAATAATGCCAGGCCATTCCCGTGCGAATCATCTCCAAGTTAACATCCGACACTTCAGATGTCGAAACCACGCCTAAAATTCTACCATAACGATCCCTTGATTGACTTCTCACCGTCACTGTCTTGCCTGCAATCAAACTCGACAAATAATCTTTGGCCGCACGACTATATGGTTGACCACCTTTCTTCTCGGGTGCATCAATACCATGCATACGCACACGTTCTTGCGTACTATCCGCCAACAAGAGGGTAAAAGTATCTCCATCACTGACTTTTACCACCCTACCAACGTATATATTCTCAGCAAAGCAACTTATAGTCAATGTCAAAAAGAAGAAGAGACAAAATATTGATTTACTACGCATAATTCTATTCATAATCCTCATAATTCATAAATTCCAACTCTACTCCACTCACTTTTTTTGCATCCAATCCAAGCAATCCACAAACAATACTATTCATCTCAGACTCTCCTGCACGCTGAATCGTAAGCAATCCATTGTCAGTCAAATCCAACTCTCGGCTATCAACCACCTGATTGTCAGCCATTGTCCATTTAATTTTAACTCTTACCATAGCATAACTAAATTTATTTCAAAGATAGAAGTCTTCTGTGCCGAACCACAGCACATTTGCATTTAGGAATTAAGTATTTTCATAAAATTAAGAATATTTTTCCAACAAACATAGTTTGGAATTTCGGCAGTTGATATTTATTGACATACCTTAATAAAAACAGCTGAGCATCAAAGAAATGCCATTTTCATCGTAAACCAACTCTTATTTTCACTTGCAAATGAAAGGAGAAATAAGGAAATGATAATTCTTATAAAATAAAACTCAAAAAAGTTTTGTATCTTTGCAGCGAAATGGGGAAAGCGGATTGCAACAACAATCATGATTTAGCAGTAAATCATACGCCTACCCGACTAACTAAACTTCCAAAATTATGAGTACCTTTGCATCTGAAAAGAGAGAACATGGCAACGCTGAAAAACTATTTGCTAAATTAGGAGCCTATTGTTGCTTATTTTTAGCAGTAGGGCATTTTCTCAGCCTTTTTTTCTTCGATTGGGTATGCAAGTTCTACCAAATGGAAGAACATATTCACCAAATAACACAATATGGAGAATTTGTTCCGTATTTGGTAAGCCTATTTATGAGCTTGACTCTTGCGGTTGGAGCCTTATATGGTTTTTCCGCAGCAGGCATTGTAAAAAGGCCATTACCCTATTTCAGAGCCGTCATGGCTTTCATCATCGTTTTGACGATGACGCGTGCATGCATAGGTATCGGCAGATTGGTTTACAATTTTAAATTCATAGAGATCATCTCTATAATCCTCTCTGGCGGCATTGGGTTTTGTTATCTATTCGGAACGAATATTAGACTCAAATACAAAAACGATAAATAAAATGACAAAAGCAGAACTTACATCAAAGGTAGCCAAGACAACAGGCTTGGATCCTCAAGATGTACTACAGGTGATTGAAGGCATTATGGGAACTATCAAAGGTTCTCTTGCCAGCGGAGACAATGTTTATCTTAGAGGCTTCGGCACATTCCAATTGAAGAAGCGTGCAGAAAAGACCGCTAGAAACATTTCAAAAAATACTACAGTAATTGTCCCAGAACATAACATTCCGTTCTTCAAACCTTGCGAAGAGTTTAAAGACGAGGTGTCTGGACTTAAATAAAACATAGAAAACGCAAGAGAATAATCTCTTGCGTTTTCTATTATCCCTCCCAAACTAACCACTATCTGGGTATATTTCTCTTACATTCAATAAGCCTTACAAAAAAAAGCGACCAAATGATTATTTTTCAATCAGCCGCCCTCCTTATTATTATTTAGATGATCTCTATAAATCCACCGTTTCTAAATTTTTAATACATAAGTGATACATCAAAACTTTTCGGTGCTTTTTGACTTGTTTTGGTGTCAGTCATAGTGTTCGCAACATGAAAGTTGCAATTAAGCGAATACAAACCAAACTTGTTTGAATTTACTGAACGGAAGCAAAGCCAAACCGTTCAAAAGTCCCTCAATATCAATTTTCTGTTTTTCAATACACACTACTATCCGAAGAACAAACAGCTCTAATAGGATATCCGCCCTCACGGAAATCGACATCCACCTCCACCTTGTTTGCATCAAAATACAACTCATAAGCAAGGTGTGAACAATCTTTTTCCAAAGACCTAGTCCAATAATAACCACACAAACCATTCACAAAACAATCGGAATGCAAGCGAAACCCAGATGCAGGCAAGAAAATAAACTTCGTGGAGTCTACTTTTGACGTCACCTTATAACCATCCACATCATTCACTGAAGTCCAAAACCACAAACAATGTTCTCTCAACTCATCCAAATCAACATTCGTAGGCATTCTCCATTTTCCTCCCATCCTTGTATGAGCCACATCATCTTCTAAATCGAGAGACTCCTTATTGTCATAAAAGTGGTTCAACCCTATCACATCCTTCTCTTTCTTTCGGACATATTTGGAAAAAAGCATACCGAAAAAATTCTTGGCCTTATTAGAAAATTTTAAATTTTCCAAGTCATACTTTGGCTTAGTCTCCACTTCGCCCCACGCATAATAATCACCAGATTCCTCTATCACTTTCGCTCCAACATTCTTTGTTGCCCACAAATTGCCACTTGGCAAATCCAAATCTACATATTCATGGCCATGGGTTCTTGAGCAAGCCGTACTTCCAATCGTCACCAAAACGACACCTAAAAATTCAACTAACAAAATCAAACTCTTCATCACAATTTATCTAATGATTATCATTCAAAGCAAATGATGCCTAACAAATAAAACAATACACATAGGAATTATTATAAGACAAAAGTAAAAAAACTTTTTCATCCAAACAAATTTCAAAAAAGAGCAAAAGAAAAATCAGTTCCGATTTCTGACAAAACGATTATTTTCACAAACACCCTGCCCATCTTCCTTTAAATCGGAGAGAACTGAATGTATTCGTTGTTATTCTTTATAACTTTCACAAAAATTTCTCTCATTTTCGCCATATTATGAAAATCTTGGCTATTCACATTTCCATTTAAATCAGCATTGCAAAACCCAGGAAAGCAACAAATTGTACTCAAAAATCAAGTCGAACACAAAAAGCCCGCCAAGAAAAAAAATTCATTGGCGGGCTTACAAAAAAAACAACTTTAAATACTAACTCATTTTACCACGAGTTTTATCTGTTCTTGGCTGTTTTCGTTTTGCATTACAATGCAATAAACACCTGCCGGAAGTGGAGAATAATCACCGAAACGCAAATGTTTAACACCCTTGCCCGTAAACGAAGACAAGGACTTTCCGCCAACACCATAAAGATAAACCGTATAGGTTTCATTTGACGATGGCGTAATTAGCAAATCCACCTTGCCTTCTATATTAGACAACACTTTGATTGCCCCCGTAGAGGAGGCTTTTTCGACCACGGATGTATTGTCCACAGGCTCCAACTCCAACCAATCAATATTCATCAAGAATGCACTTTCACCTGTATAATTCAACGTCAACTTCTGAACTCCTTTGGACAATGTCACATTTGACTCTTCAATATACCAATCGTTCCAACCATTCGTCTTCTCTGGATCAACCGTGAGTTTTCCCAACTCAGTCCCCGTTGAATCAAGAACGATTATATAACTTGCTTCTTCTGCTTCCGAAGCCACATTTGCACGGAAGATGTATTTACCATCTACTGGCACATCCACGAAATATTGAGACCAATCACCATCGTTAATCCAACCCAAATTAAGAACGCCATCCTTATCTGGCTCCACTTGAACACCCGACATCGAAATATAATCTTCTGCCTCAATCCTAGCTGGGATAACGATAGGTTCAAATGGTTGATTGATCAATTTCAAGTTAGAATCAAACACATAAACTTCACCTGCTTTTGTCTCCAAAGAGACTTGATTGCTCTTGTACTGCAAAGTCAAAGAACCACCACATTGAGAAGTGATTGCAATATAATCCAAACTTCCGTCCTTCCAAGCCATAGAATCAACCGCGAAACCGCCACGAGCACGAAGTCCAGTCACATGTCCCTTCTGCCACTTAGAAGGCATGGCAGGCAACAACTGAATCTTTTCGTTATGACTCTGCATCAACATCTCGTTGATACCCGAAACAGCACCGAAATTACCATCGATTTGGAATGGAGGGTGAGCATCAAACATATTGTTGTATGTTCTATCAGGAGTCAACAGCATACGAATAAGGTTATAAGCATGGTCTCCATCGTGCAAACGAGCCCACAAGTTGATCTTCCAAGCAAGAGACCAACCCGTAGCCAAATCGCCACGCTGTTTCAACGTGTTCTTAGCTGCCTCGGCCAACTCAGGAGTTTCGCCTACCGTAATTTGAGCACTTGGGAACATACCATACAAATGGGAAACATGACGGTGGTCACTTCGAGGATCATCCCAATCCTCAAACCACTCTTGCAATTGTTCATATCTACCCACTTTGTGAGGAGGCAAACGTTTCACCGCAGCCTGCATTTTCGCACGCAACTCCTCATCCACGCCCAATATTTCAGAGGCCTTGATTGTATAATTCCAAACATCACGAATAATTTGGTTATCCATGGTAGGAGCAAAACATACATTGTAGCCTCCATGTGCATTCTCCGGCGAACAACTCGGAGCCGTCACCAAATATTTATGTCCCGAAACTGGTTCCTCAACAACACTATTCAAAAAGAATTGAGCCGAGCCTTTGATCGTAGGATAGACATCCGCCAAGTACTCCTTGTCGGTCGGATTATACAAATAGTGCTCCCAAAGGTGCGTACACAACCAACCTGCACCCGTAGGCCACATACCCCAAGCACCATCTATCGGTGCCGCACGGTTCCACAAGTCTGTGTTATGATGTTCCACCCAACCTTCGTTTACCCCCCAGTGAACTTTGGCCGTCTTTTCGCCTTGTTTAACCATCGACTTCACCTTGTCAATAAGAGGGAACGCACACTCTGAAAGATTGGCCGACTCTGCCAACCAATAGTTCATCTCCAAGTTGATGTTGGTCGTATATTTACTACCCCAAACTGGATTGGTATCCTTATTCCATATACCCTGCAAATTAGCAGGTTGACCACCAGTTCGAGAACTAGAGATCAACAGATAACGTCCGTATTGGTAATACAACTCAACAAAATCAGGATCGTCGGTTGAATTAAAGTTTTTCACACGACTTGTCGTGATATCGCCAGCACTCTCATGAGCCTCTCCCAAATCCAGATGAACTCTGTCAAAGAGCGATTTATAATCTTTCAAGTGGTCTTCCAAAATCTGCTCGTAACTTTTGGTCATCACCTTGCTCATGATTTCTGATGCACGAAAGCCCGGATTACCCGAGACATCTTCAAATGAATTGAAGTTTGTAGCTGTAGTCAATATCAATGTTGCCGTATTGGCACCCGAGACACTCAACTTACTATTGTTCACAGAAACAGAACCTCCGTCTGTCATTACACTCAAACGATTTTGGAATTTAATGGAGTTGACAGTCACATCATAGACCAACGTGTTTCCATCGGCAGACATATAGTTATTCCTGTGAGGAGTCGTCATAGTGGCATCGAAAGAAACCTTTCCTGCCGCACTGGCAGAGAGACGCACCACAATAACATGGTCGGGGTAACTTGCAAAATATTCGCGAGTATATTCCACACCGTCATGGACATATTTCGTTTTGGCAATAGCCGTACTCAAATCCAATTCACGATAGTAATTGGAAGCACCAAAATGAGAAAAGCTCAATTCCAAATTACCTACAGGCTGGAAACTTGCAGGACCATAGCCTATCATATGATCGTTGACTATGGATTCTGCTGCCGCATAATTGCCAGAAAAGAGTGCATTTCTAGCATCTGCCAAATAATTTGCAGCGCCCGCCTTGTTGTTATCGCCTGGTCCGCCCGACCATACTGTACTCTCGTTCAGTCCTATCACATCTTTCGTAACACCGCCATAGACCAAGCCGCCCATGTAGCCATTACCAATAGGAAGGGCGTCGGTAAAACTGGTACCAGCATCGGAACCGTACCAAAGCACCATTGGTTTGACTTCGGCATAAAGTGTGGGGCTCAACAATAGCAAAGCCCCTCCAATAAGTTTGAGTAAACGATTAATTTTCATATTCCACATATTTTGGGAGAGCATTACAGCCCTAATAAATTATCCTAAATATGAGACCAATGGAAAGAACGTGATTTTCATTATGGTATATATATGCATAAAGAAGTTCATGAGGCACCCTCAAAACAATCTTCACACCACATTCCTAACGATTTCTTAATTCTGCGTTTTAGTCATTCATCTACCTATGCAAGACGTAATCCATGCTAAAAAAGCACAAACCATCATGTCGTGGGCAAAATCTGGATTATTCCGTTTGGTCTAAAGTGTTTTACATGTCCAACCCGCAACTAATGCGGTAATCAATTCATTCGGTTAGGCAAAAATAACATTATTTTTTTAAAAACAACGTGATAGGCAAAAAATGACCAATAAAATCTTTAGTTTTTCTTGAAGCAAAATAGTGTTTTTTTCTATCTTTGCCATGAGAATGGCACATTGAAGTGCATAAATCATAAAACACTAAACATAGCCAAGGAAGATGTTACTTTATTCTCGAAAAAGCCAGAAAAAGCGACACAATTTAACTCTAAAATATTTACAGTCAATGAAAAAGTTGTTCACTTTCGTTTTTGCAGCGATGATGCTAATTCCTGCAGAAGCACAATTTACGAAGGAACTAAAAAAAGCAGCCAACAAAGCGGCTACTCCTTCCAACGTCAATTCAATCAAGAACAAAGTTTCAAACAGCAGTTCTAACTCAAGTTCAAGTTCTTCTTCATCATCATCTTCTTCAAAATCAAAATCATCTGAAGTTAAGAAATGTGACAAGATTTACTATGTAAGCACTAATGGTAGTGGCCGTGCAGATGGTCTATCGGCATCAACTCCACAAAAGGAGATTCAAAAGGTGCTTAACCTCATCTACGACAACAAGGAAGATGGAGCAACTATTCGCGTAGCAGAGGGCAACTACTTGGGCTACATGGATCAAGGTTACATCGAAATCAAGAACTGGATTACAATCGAGGGTGGATGGAACAGCAACTTCACAGAACGCGATCCATTGAAGTATCAAACAAAGATTGAACCAACCAAAGAGCAACAAGGTCACAATTCAAACAAGGGTGTCATCACATTGAGCAACCTTGACAACACGGATTACAATCCAGTTGGAACGGTTACCATCGATGGTTTCATGCTTAATCTTGGATACGAGACAAACTACAAGCCAAACGACCCAAGCGATCCTAAGAATGGTTGTCCATCAAAAGAATTCGAGACTGGCCGTATGATTGATGACGTGGCTAACCAGCCTCAACACCAAATCATCCACTCCGAATCAGCAATTGCTGGAAACGTAGTAATTGCCAACTGTCTTATCGCCAACAGCCCTTATTTCGGCATTCAATTCGCATCTCGTTGCGGAGAGGTTGAAATCTATAACTGCGTCATCATCTCCAACCGTATGGGAGGTGTAAGAATCGAAGGTTGGGACAAGGAAGGTTATCGCTCTCACATCAACTTCCACCACAACACAGTTTGCTTCGCTTGGTGTCGCGACAAGGTGATGGAAGACATGGGTTACGGTTATGAATTCATGACAAAGATAAACGCTGACGTTCACCACAACATCTTCGCTTGCAACAACTATGCAGCACTTGCTCGTACTCATATCCTTTCTGGTCCAGACAAGGTTATCGAAGAGAAGAGAGTCACTAACCTTTATGACAACTGCTTCTTCATGAATGCAGCTGACCTTCAATTGCCAAGCGCAGGTGGTGGCAAATGGTTGAACGTGCCTTGCAGCAAGTTTGAGGATGTAGATGAAAAGGTTCTTCCTAAGGTTGATGGTAACAAAGAACTTCAACAAGGCGACGCTTTCGTAAACGCACTTGACCAAGCTTATCTTAAGGGATATGCTACTTTGAAGACGGTTTCTTCATCTTCTTTCGATGCAAACTCTGCAGCTAACCAATACAGACAAGCAAACGGATTAAACATGCAAGGAACTGAGACTATCCGCGTATCAATGTACGGTAACCGCTACAAATACAACGAAGCTCTCAAACTATTTGGTGCAAAGAGCGGTTATGGTGCTCAAAAGTTGAAATAACTCACGAAAGTATAAATAAGGATTTCCCTTAAACCGAGAAGGGGGTGCGTCAATGACACATCCCCTTCTTCCTATTTTTATGATTATTGATTGTATACACCCAACCAATGTTCCACAACGAATTGGAGAGTTATCTATTCTATCACTCCAAATAAACCTTAACGGCCCCGATCCTTATTTTAGACTCTACCATTATAGGTATCTGACGAACATCATTGGTTATCCAAACATAAACGGGAGATCCAGCTTCAAACATCGTACCTTTCACCACCGTAGCCGTACATTTCAGACAATCATACTCTTTGTTCGTGCGTGTCTTAATTCGTTCCTCACCTAAAACAGCACCATAGATTGTATAGACGGAATCATTGAACATCACATTGAATGGTATCCTACTCTTATCTGGATAATCGCGCACATTCATAGAACGAGCCACATAGACAGCATTTATGATATCCCAAGAACAAGCAGGATGTTGCAAAACTTTGGTTTGAGGATTAGGATTGCTTTTTGTTGAATACGTTTTGTAGATAACATCCCCATCATATTTATAATAATCCTTTGTTTCCAAGCCATTCTCACTTGTAGAGGCAGACATATAAAGAGGAACGAAATCTTTAGTTACAGAAGCCGTATGACGAGAATGCAAAGAGTAGAGCCACTCCCACTTTGGAAGATTGTCGGCCACAATCGTAAACTTGTAATTGCCGTCCTCCTCTCCCACCGAGAATTTTGCCACACCCGCCTTCACCCAGACAAAACCCCAATTATAATAAGCCGCATAATTCAAGACCTCGCCAACTTCAAAAGCCTGTGTTTTCTCTACACATTGAGCCTTTAATCGGCCAGGGAAAGAAACGAATGCAATAATAAATAACAGTCGAGTGAGAAAACTAACCATCTCATATCCATTTTAAAGAAGCAAAACTCCTTATTTTCCGAAGGTAAAAGTCAAAAATGATGCTCTTTCCATAAATCTCCTTTATCTCCGGACTCTTCATTTGAGAGACATTCTCATTTCTCTTTGTTGCGAATTGTCTTTTCATCTTAGCATAGTCTGAACGAGCCTTGAATACCGCCTTAAAGTTGCCAATTTCACCCTTCAACAAGAAGACAAATGCCGATAGATAATCTAGAAAATAACGAGCAAAAAGCATTTTTTTCAACTGCGAGGGTTGCGCATTTTTATAAATCATCAACAAGTTGTTGCGATAATTCAAGTAAGTCTTCCTTGGATTGGTTGCATTCAACGTCCCTCCTCCGACATGATAGACCACGCTTTGTGGCACACAAACTATACGATAACCACGATTACGCATACGCCAACACAAATCGATTTCCTCCATGTGAGCGAAGAAATCCGCATCCAAGCCACCACACGCACGATAGACTTTCGAACGAACAAAAAATGCCGCACCCGTCGCCCAAAAAAGATCCTTTTCCGTATCGTATTGACCCTTGTCCTCTTCCACAACCGAAAGAATGCGTCCACGACAGAAAGGATAACCATACTTGTCCATAAAACCGCCGGAAGCCCCCGCATGCTCAAAATGTTCTTTTGCATAATAGGCTCGTATTTTAGGTTGACAAGCCGCCACATCAGGATGTTCATCCATGTATGAAACAACTGAATCAATCCAATGCTCGGTCACTTCAACATCTGAATTGAGAAGGACAAAATAGTCAGCCTCGACTTGTGCCAAAGATCGATTATACCCTTCTGCAAATCCATAGTTTTTGTCCAAAACGATCTGACGGACACCAGGATAGGACTCTGAAAGGAAAGCCAAAGAATCATCCGTAGAAGCATTATCGGCCACAATAACCTCTACGCCCTCCTGCTGCGAAAAACGACAAACGGAAGGCAGAAATTTTTCCAACATCTGCCGCCCGTTCCAATTCAATATTACGACTGCAACTTTCATTGCACATTCTCTCTTTTATGTTTCCAACGCTTGTGAGACCAAAGCCAACAAGCAGGATCACGACGAAGCGTCTGTTCAAACAGTGCAACGTATTGATCCGTTATCTCATTTTCCTTTATATTGCTTGCATCCTCTGTCAAGAGAATCAAATCACAATTATAGTAGCCTCGTTTAATTTTGCGAACATCAAAATAGATAACCGCATAACCATTCTTTTGGGCAATTCGCTCAGGTCCATTCAAGAATGGCGTGTCTTGATTCAAAAAAGTAGCCCAATAATGCAAATTGTTTTTCGATGGAGTCTGGTCTGCAATAAAGCCCAAAGCAAAATTCTTCTTCTCTCGTTTAAAGTTAACAACAGCCCTCAATGCATCGTTTTTGGGAATATTGAAAGTTCCGAAACGACTACGCAACTTCAAGAAGAAACCATCAAAGTACTTATTTTTCAAAGGTCTGTAAAGTTCGCCTGCAACGAACCCTTTAGCATCAATAAAAATGGAAGGTATCCACTCCCAGTTGCCATAGTGCCCCAACAACACCACTGCACTATTATGCTGGCAAATGTCATACATCACCTCTGGATTAGAGAAATGCATACGTTTCTTTATCTCCTCGTTCGAGATGTGCATCAATTTTACAGTTTCAAAGAAGAGGTCGGAAAAATGCAAATAATATTGCTTTTCTATACGAACAATCTCCTCCAAACTCTTCTCTGGGAAAGAGTTGACCAAATTCGTACGGACCACCTTTCTTCTATATCTAACAACATAATAGACAAGAAGATAAATAACGTCTGAAACCAAATACATAACTCGCAAAGGCAACCAAGACAGCAGCCATAATAGCGAATATGTGATATAATAAAGGACTGCCATAACTCAATTATTCATCACCTTTAGCAGAGACGCTCTCATTGATAGACTCGATATAGTTGAGTATGTCTTCGCGCCCCATTTTTGTCTCAGCAGAAGAGATAAAAATCGGTGGCAGCTCCTCCCATTGCTCAAACAACTTTTCGCGATAAGCGGTGACATTGGCATGCAACTTAGCATTCGACAACTTATCTGCCTTCGTGAAGATGATTGAGAAAGGTACACCGTTCACACCCAAGAACTCAAAAAACTCCAAATCAATGGCTTGAGGTTCAAGGCGAGCATCCACCAACACAAAAAGGTTCGTAAGAGAGTCGCGATTCATCACATACCCCTTGATGATCTTATCCAACTTAACCAAGTCCGACTTGCTCACCTTAGCATAGCCATAACCTGGCAAATCGACCAAAAACCAATTTTTGTTGATCAAAAAGTGGTTGATGAGCAAAGTCTTTCCTGGCTTTGAAGATGTCTTAGCCAAGTCTTTCCTTTCTGTCAACATATTGATGAGGGAAGATTTTCCCACATTCGATCTACCGATAAACGCATATTCTGGCAAATTATGTTTCGGACACTTATATACTTCCGAATTACTAATTATAAATTCTGCTGATTTAATATCCATATTTATAAAGTTTCAAGAAGAAAGAGACACAAACGTTCTTTCCTTTTAATGTAAAATCAAATAAACCAATTCTTTGAGCAATTGTCCGTCTGGCACACCATTCGAATCAATGCCCTTCGATTTCGCATCGTAAGTACGAAGCAAAGAGATGATTTGCAAAGTCTTCCAGCCGTTATATTTCGAAGCGGCCGTTTGATAATCCTTTGCGAAATAGATGTTGATGCCCAACTCCTTCGCCACGTTAGCCGGCGACTTGTCTGGGATATAATAGTAGAGCATCAAGTTGGTAAAGAAATTAAACAATACTGTGATAGTCAAGACTAACGGATTGTTTTTGGGATTTTGTTCAAAATAACGAACTATTCTATTTGCCTTCAACACATCCTTGTTGATCAAAGCCGTGAGCAATTCGAAATTATTAAAATCCTTATTGATTCCAACGTTGGCACTTACAACATCTGCCGTCACCATATTATTTTGAGGCTTCGATATGGCCAATTTGTCCAACTCATTGACCACCTTCGAGAGATCCGTACCTAGAAAATCGGTCAACAACTGTGTAGCTTTAGGATCTATCTGCAAACCTTTATTTTTCAAATAATTAACAATGAACGTTGGAACTTGGTTCTCATACAATTTTTTAGATTCAAACAAGACACCAACCTTCGGCAATTCTGCCACGAACTTCTTTCTTCCATCAACCTTTTTATATTTATGACAAAAGACCAAAATTGTTGTAGATTGCGGCTTCTGAAGATAATACGCTAAATCCTCTAAATCAGAAAGGTTCTGGGCCTCCTTGACTATTATCACTACATATTTGGACATCATTGGATATTGACGAGCCATAGTGAGAACCTCTTTTGTGGTTACTTCATCACCATAGAGAACCGATTGATTGAATTCTCGTTCCTCCTCCGTCAACACATTATTTTGAATATAATTGCTGATTTCGTCAATATAATAAGGTTCCTCTCCCATCAAAAAATAGACGGGCTTATAAACCTTCTGCTTCAGGTCAGACATTATCGATTGGAAATCAACTCCCTTTGCGGCCATAAAAATCTATATAATAACTTATTCAGAAACCAAGTGTCGGATAGAGACATCACCATTAATAAGCAACTCCAACGCTTGAATTCCGAGACGTACGTGCTCTTCTACGAATTTGTCAGTTACAATACGGTCGCTCTCCTCCGTTTTCACTCCTGACGAGACCATCGGCTGATCAGAAATGAGCAACAACGCACCCAATGGAATACGATTGGCAATACCCACCAAAAAAAGCGTTGCGGTCTCCATATCAATAGCTGTGGCACGAGTACGAACAAGATACTCCTTGAAGGTGTCATCATGCTCCCAAACCCTACGGTTGGTCGTATAAACTACACCAGCCGAATAATCATGCCCTGCATTTCGCACACAAGAAGATATCACCCTTTGAATACCAAAAGAAGGAAGTGCGGGAACTTCTGGAGGCATATAGTCATTGGAAGTACCTTCACCACGAATAGCAGCAGAAGGGACAATATAATCGCCTAACGAATTCAAAGAACTAAGGCCTCCGCATTTACCCAAGAAAATCACGCCCTTAGGGTTAATTGCAGAAAGCAAATCCATGATGATCGCCGCATTAGCGCTGCCCATGCCAAAGTTGATGATGGTTATTCCATTTGCCGAAGCATTGGGCATATTTCCATCACGACCATAGACTGGCACGTTGTACCATTCTGCGAACAAATCAACATAATGGTTGAAATTTGTCAGCAAAATATATCGGGTAAATTCCGACAATGGACGCTTCGTATAACGAGGCAACCAATTTTCTACTATCTCCCCTTTTGTTTTCATATTCAATCAAAAATATCTATTTTTGTAGTTGTGCAAATATAATAAAATGTTGGAACTTAACTTACCAAAATACTCCTTTAAGATAAAGGAAACGAATGGCAAGAAGGTTATTTTCGACCGATGCCGTAAAAAATTTGTCGCCCTTACCCCTGAGGAATGGGTGCGCCAAAATATGGTTGAGTTCCTCATCAACGAGAAAGGGTTTTCTGAAGCTCTGATTGGCAACGAAGTTCTAGTTAACGTGAGCGAAATGCACAAACGTTGCGACACCGTCATCTACGGCAGAGAAGGCGAACCCATTCTGATTGTCGAATACAAGGCTCCTCACATCGAAATCACGCAAAAGACATTCGACCAAATTGCCATGTACAATTTCAAGTTGAAAGTCTCATTCCTAATTGTATCCAACGGATTGACGCATTACTGCTGTGAAGTGGATTACGAAAACAACCGATACAAATTCCTGCGTGACATTCCGACTCGTGAACTAATATACAACAAAATAGACGCAAAACAATGAAATTCTTTAAGATTATCTCAATCTTTGTTTTAAGCGTTGTACTTGCGGTGGCAGGAATCATTTACTACCGCTACTACTTCGTCTTCGGAACAGGCATCAAAAGCGGCGAATTGAACCAAATCGTATTGAAAGGCACAATCTTCAAAACATACGAAGGCCGTCTTATCCAATCAGGCTTCAAAGGAACGCAAGCCAACACCATCCAATCGTATGAATTCACCTTCTCTGTCGAAGACGAGAAAGTAGCGAAACGATTGGAACGCTTGGGTCGAAAGAGCCTTGAACTCCACTACAACGAATACAAAAACGTTTTGCCTTGGCGCGGAAACAGCGTATATATCGTAGATAGCATCGTATCCATCATCGACGACGATGAATATGAGGTAGTGAAGAAAACATCCAAAAAGAAAAAAGTCAGAAAGATTGAGGAAGAAGAGGATGACGATGCACTATCCGATGCTGAAGAGGAAGAATACGACGAAGTATTCAAATCATTAGAATACTACGACAAAAAATGAGCGACAGTCAGTTTTCTTCTAAACTTTTGGAGAATGCCATCAACGAGTTCGCCAAACTGCCAGGCATCGGCCGCAAAAGCGCACTCCGATTGGTGCTATTCCTCCTAAGGCAAAGCAACGAAGATGTCAACAACTTCGGTAATGCCTTCATCAAACTTCGCAACGAGATAAAATACTGCAAATGTTGCCATAACATTTCAGACACAGAAGTTTGCGGCATCTGCGCCAACCCTAAACGCGATGCAAAAACCATCTGCGTGGTAGAAAACATCAAAGATGTTCTCTCCGTTGAGAACACACAACAATTCCACGGACTGTACCATGTCTTAGGCGGAGTCATATCCCCCATGGATGGCATTGGGCCAAGCGACTTGAACATCAGCAGTTTGGTTGAACGAGTGTGTACAGGAGCGGTCAACGAGGTGATTCTCGCCCTCAGTCCCACCATGGAAGGTGATACTACTAACTTCTACATATACAAAAAGTTAATAGCTTCCGGTGCATCTGTCAATGTCACCACCATTGCACGAGGCATCGCTATCGGAGACGAGTTGGAATATGCAGACGAGATTACATTAGGACGTTCCATCCTCAACAGAACCCCTTATCAAGAAAATAATTATTGAGACATGACGACAGAATTACAAGAAGAATTAAAAAATCACAAGAAAAGGACAACAATGGCCTATATCCTCATTTTGATTAACGCCCTTGCGGCCGCTGCTGCAGGATTTTTCATCAAGGGCATTGAATTGGAAGCTACAACCAACACGGCCATTCAATCAATTGCCATTCTTTTGATGTTGGCAGTCATCCCTTTTTCCTTGAAATTCTATAAAAAGAAATTCGACGAAGCTCTCGCATCTAACTTGACTGACAAGATTCGCTATATCATCAACATCTATATCATCAAGCTTTGTGCCAACGATATTGTTATGATAGTGCTCGCCTTGGCCTACGCAGCCACCAAAGACCAATCATTGCTCTATTGCGAACTTATTTGCGCCATCGTCATTCTATTTTTCTGCAAGCCAGACAAATTAGAAATAAAAGAAGAAGAGACTTCTAACCCAGAAAATCCACAAATATGAAAATAGCAGTTGATTTCGACGGCACAATCGTCACACACGAATATCCCAACATAGGCAAAGAGAGACCTTTTGCCATAGATGTCCTCAAACGCCTACAAACTGAAGAGAAGCACCAACTCATATTATGGAGCTATCGTACAGGCGAATTGCTCGAAGAAGCCGTTGCGTTCTGCCGAGAGCGCGGGTTGGAATTTTACGCAGTAAACAAGAACGACCCTGAAGAGGAATACTCGCCAGAGACACCACGCAAATTAAACGTAGATATGTTCATTGACGACCGAGATATTCACGGCATGGCCGACTGGACCTACATCTACAAAAAAATCAAAGGAGAGGCGGATTTGGATAATGGAATGGGCATGAATCCTCATAACAGAGTGCGCACAAAACCCAAAAACATCATTCTCCGTTTTGGAGAGTGGTTGGACAAGTTGGGAGACGAAATAGATAAGAGGAAACGATAAAACGCGTTATTTTCTTTAATTTAGATTCACTTATGAAGACAACTAAATCATTGCTTTTTTCTAAGTTGTTTAATAAGAAACAACTCTTTACCATTGTTGCTGGAATGTCTTCTATATTCGCCTTAGCTCAACAAGATTTGCGCGTTGGCACAAACGTTTTCACTATAGAGAACGAGACAAAAGCCATTCTAAAGAGTAATGGGAATGTCACGAAAGAATCGAATGGTCTGCTTTTGTCATTTCCGGGCGAAGGCTCTTATGCCGGCAATTTTGTAATGCCGAAACAGGTAAAAGTAAAGGACAAAAACATACCTGTCAAAGCCCTTTATGAAACAGCTTTTGAGAATTGCCCCAAGTTGGAGTCTATCACGATTGAAGATTCTGTATTGTTAAGGGATTCTCGCTTATTTATCACCGGCTGTAAAAATCTGAAACAGATAAGAATGAAAGCGAAAGCCGCCTTCAGACCTTCCGAAAACTACCACGATTACGACATAATTTCAATGAATGGAATGGTTACTGCTTACGATAAAGAGGCAGACCGCCCGATTGAATACGATCGACCATTAGACGGTATTCTACAACAATCGGTACGCTATTTGGTGTATAACGACATGGCCTATGTGGTAGGTGTAGATACAACAGCCGACTTGTCAAAAGTGACCATTAAAAATGCTATAAACTACAATGGAAAGAGTTACCCCGTAAAGGCAGTCATGGCGTACGCTTTCCAACACACTAAAATACAAGAGATCAACCTACCCCAAAGCATTGAATATATAGGCAACCATGCCTTCTTAAATTGTAGGAAGTTGCGTACTTTAAACCTCTTTTCCAATACCCAATTAGAATATATCGGCATAGGGGCTTTCGAGGGCTGTGCATCGTTGAAAAGTGCCGTTTTACCGTCAAAAATCACAAATATCCCTGACGAATGCTTTGCAAACTGCCAAGCATTGGAGATTGTCATCATTCCCAAATCGTTAAAAACTATGGGATGGGGTTGGCACGAGAATTGTCCCAATTTGAAACTGATCGACAATTTACACACCATATCATCTGTTGATGAGCCACCCCAAAACGACAAATGGGAAACACACTTTAGTAAATCGGAAACTGGGTATTATTTTCATTCAGAAGTTCCACCCTACCCCAAATGGGCTTTGGAACAAGGAATACAAGGCAGTATGGCTCTTACCTTTATCGTATATAAAGATGGTAGCATCAGCGAGATTTCCGTCTTAAAATCGACCAACGCTCAACTGACAAATTATGTTATAGAGGAGATAAAAAAAGCGAAATGGCAACCTGCCAAGATCGAAGGGAACCCAGTCTCATGTGTTCTTAACTATCCCAACTTGTTCTACAGGACAGAACACTAATAGAAAGAGTTCAAGAATCATATTATAGTTATCTCCACAAAAAAGTCAAGGAAGCCAGCAGTGACTTTCTTGGCTTTTTTGCTTCTACCACACACTACTCCTCTTCTTCTTCCGTCACGAAGATATGATTTTCTATATCCTCTTTTTGGATAGTGTATGAAGCCAACAATTTTCCATCCATATAATAGACATACTCGTAAATCCATCCATAATTATAAACGGCTTCAAAATTCCTAGCACCTTCAAAATCAGAGGACATGACATTATTTTTTACTATAGCAAAAGTTGACTCAACGCTATCCTTCTCTACGCTCCAATCATGCACGGTATAGCAATATACCAATTTCTTCGGACACAACAGCAAACTATCACATATCGTATATTCATCAATCTCCGCAGGTAATTCCGTTTGAACTTTTTGGCTATAAGCATTTTGTAAGGAGTCAAACACTTCTTCCAAATCATCTGGTGATAGATTATACTGGTTCTTACTAAAAACATATTGACCTATATCTTCCCCTTTCTTATTATAGTAGGAATAGGACAAATCCAAACCGGCCATACTTGCCTCTATCAAAACCGATTCAGATGAGGCTCCAGAGCGTATAAGTTCATCGAGTATGCCAAACCACATATAATCCTTATCGTCATAATTTTTAATTCTCTCTTCTTTAGCCTCTCTATCCTCTCCATCTTCAAACGAATAGCAAAAACTCAACTGCTTTTCTTTTCCTCTGTAAACGATAGAATCATACATTATGCCATTGCCAATGGATCGCGGCAATAGGAGATTTTCCATCGCAACATAATAAACCAAGGATTGTTTTGCCTGTTGGGCACAACCTACCAACAAGAATGAAAATAAGGAGAATAGTAAATATTTACGCATAAAATTTATTTTAATCATTAAACTTATTTTTTCTTCATAACCTCCAAGACATCATTAAAGACCTTGGATCCTAAAATATAGAGAGCCGAGCAATAGAATAAACCACCTAAAACAAGTTGTAAAGCAGCTGTTGGATAAAGTTCCAAACCTATCTGCGGCACAAAATACATAATGACGGCCATCAATACCGAAACTGCCGCATAAGGCAAGACATCTTTCACCTGTGCAAAAATAGTATAAGGCAATATTCGACTCACATAGAAAGCACTAATGAGATAGGCGGCTAAGTAGGTCAACGAGAAGCTGACCAACATATTGGTGATGCTATCCAAACAGAAAAGCAAAGAGACTAAAATCAACGCATTTCTGACCATCTCTATGGCAAATGAACGTTTAGGGAACCCCTTAATCGTATTGAGCGACACATTCATCGAATGAAGAGGGAATAGGATGGCTGCCACACACAAAATCCTAAAATAGGGAACAATCGGCAACCACTTATCCGTGAGAATAATCGAAACCAAATTATCGAAAGCGACAAACAATCCCAACATAACCGGGAATATGCAAAAAGCAGTGACACGAATCAATTTTCGGAAATAACTCAACTGCTTGCTTTCATCATCATTGAGCGTGGAGAGAACTGGATAGGCAACGCCTGAGATAGTGCCCGACACCACATTGCTGGGTATTTGGTGGAATTTGAAAGCCTGCGAATAATATCCCAAATCTTGTCGTTGGAAATTGTGACCTATCACCAAATTATAGACATACTTCACCACTGTCACCAAAACGCTCGAAAGGATAAGAGAAAAACTAAAATCAAACAACTCCTTAATAACACGGAAATCGGCTGATGAAACAGGCTTCCAAGAACTCAACAGCCAAAGGAATAGTGACTTAAATCCAACTTGCATCAATATCTGCGCAGCCAAAGCCCAATAACCAAAATCGAAATAGATTAAGACAAGCGTAATACCTCCCGAAAAAAGAGCAGACAAAAGGCTTGACAAAGATAGCACCTTAAATTCCAACTGTTTAGTCAAAACAATTGTTTGAACAATGCCAACTGAATTGAATATGACGGCTAAAAAGAGGAAGCGCGAAAGCCACAATAGTTCGGGCATATTAAAATACGCTGAGATAAATGGGGCCGAAACATAGAGCAATCCATAAATCACAAGACTTAACAACAAGTTGAAATAGAACACCGCCATATATTCGGCATCAGTATTGTTCGTGCGGCGCACCATTGCCGAGGTAAAGCCACTCTCCACTAAAATATTAGAAAGCGCTGTGAATATGGCAAGTGCCCCCATCAGTCCGAAATCATTCGGACTGAGACAACGAGCCGTAATCAGTCCAACGACTAATGCAACGAACTGAAATCCAACCTTATCTATCGCATTCCAAACAATCGAACGTTTGGTCTGCTGCTTCAAATCATCACCCATAAATCAAAAGGGACGGCATCAGAAATTGAAACCTAAATTAATATAAAAGCCCAACTGAGATGACCAATCAGAATAATAGAGAAATGCCTCCAACGGACCAAACAAGGAATCGTAACCATAACCAAAACTAGCACCCATCAAAGGATCCTTGTCAAAAAGATTAGGCCACTCATCGCCTGCAAAACCGACATTTCCCGCTAATGTCACATAATGATTTTTCAAGATCCGCTCTCTAAAATCAAGACGAAGCACACCAAGAGCATCTTCCGCAAATTCCATATAACCCAAGCCAACGAACGGAATCTGCGTAGGAGAATACCTACCTTGAGAATAGCCTCCAATCACATTCTGATAAGGATATGGGGTGTCTTCATCAGAAAAGACATAGCGGCTGGCTACCGAAGGAATCACTGCAAATCGAGAGGAAACTGGTATAACTCTCTTACAATTAAAGGCGAAATCGACCAAAGGAGCATTCTCTCCATATGTCAACATATTGTCTGTCAACAATGATATATTACCAGAGAAAGAGATACCCTTTGTTGGGAAACTACGCTTATTGAAAAGATTCAAATCCATTCCAAAGAAATAGGAAACATAACCATCCGACTCAACTTCAGTCCGACCATTCTCCTCGTTTGGATTTACCAAAAAATCATTGAAACGATAATATTCATATCGAACACCCGCCTGCATCTTCATCTGCTGGAAGACAACGTCATAGAGCGAAATTTCGCCTAAATGATAATCATAGGTTTCATTATACAAACGATCGCCTTTGCTGTAAACATTGATATCGTTGTGTTGGTACATATACGAGAAGTTTGCTCCAGCAAAATTCCACGACTTCACAGAAAAATCGCCGCGAATCAAAGATCGATTTCCCAATCTACCCGTTATCGAAAATTGCGAAGGGAACGGCACATCTAAATGATAGGTAAGATTGGCCAAAACTGAAACTTTCTCCTCCGTATCGTATCGCAATCCCAAATTGAACGAATTGTTCTTCTTCTCTTGCAACACAAAATCCAACCCATAACCTTCAGAGGAGTATTTCAAATCATAATTAACTGAACGATAATCCAATGTACCATTCAAATAGGCAACGATGTCTTTGATTTTCCCTAATGTGATATAAGATGTCTCATTCGCCTTCAACTTATATTTATGAAGAAGGATTCTTTCATCCAACTTATCAATACCAACAAAGCGAACGCTCTTTAACATCAAGGTATCCTTGTCGGTTAACATATTAAACTCCATAGGAGATGCAATCTTGGCAGAATCCAAATGAAAGGTCTTACCCAAAGCCACCAACTCATCCCAATGTTCATCAGCAGCGGTTCGTCCTCTTGCCACCAAAGAATCAACACCTTCACGAGAAAAACTAGCAGAAGAGAATCCTTCCACATCAACCTTTATATAGACATCGGTCTTTGCTACGTTATCCTCATGTTTCGCCTTGCAAGCCAAAGAAACAATCTGGTCGAGAATAGAGGCTACATTTTTAATTTCATCCTCCTTCAGCAATTCGTCGCCCAAATCTACACCGATGACAATGTCTGCACCCATCTCCTTGGCCACATCCACAGGAAAATTGTTACGCATTCCGCCATCCACCAAAACCATTCCGTTCATTCTCACTGGACTGAAAACGCCAGGCACGGCCATACTTGAACGCATTGCCTTATAAAGGACTCCATTATGGAACACCACCTCGTCACCATTCACCACATTGAAGGCAACGCAAGCAAATTTTCTTTTGAAGTTATTAAAATCAAGGGAATCATGATAGCCGAAAGTCAACTCGGCAATCAAGTTGGTAACATTTTGACCTTGGAAAATACCTCCGCCCAAAATATTCTTTCCCTTTCGCCCAAAAGGCAAAGACAAAAGGAATTTTTCAGAACGGCGCTTCTTATCGTATGATTGATCATAACGAGAGATATCATCCTTAATATAATACATCCAATCTAAGGACGAGACCAAGCTATCCAATTGTTGAGTTGTATATCCAATGGAATAGAGTCCACCGACCAAGGCTCCCATACTCGTTCCCACAACGATATCCACTGGGATTCCAGCCTTTTCAATAGCCTTTAAAACAGAAACATGGGCAACACCTTTCGCTCCACCTCCACTCAACACCACACCCACTTTTTTTCTATTCAATGAGTTGTCCAAAGCAGTAGAGTCAGTTTGGGCAAAAGTCAAGACACTGAATGTTAAAATCAAAAATGATAATACTACCCTTTTCATATATTCTATCAATCAAATCATCATAACACAGGACTGAATAGCCGAGCAACAGACTCTCTCACCCTTTGAGAGATTGGGCGTTTTTCCCAAATAGCTTTGTTGACCTCTTCCGAATTAGACCTATCCTCTTCAAACAAATTCCTCATCTTTATGGCTATTTCCGGATCGTACATCAAGACATTCGCCTCAAAGTTCTGCTCAAAACTTCTCATATCCATGTTGGCCGTACCGACCGTCGAAATTTTATCGTCTATAACAATCGTTTTGCTATGAATAAAACCTTTCTTGTAGAAATAAATTTTCACACCGGCCTTAAACATCTCATTAAGATAAGAATAAGAACCTATGAGAGTGAAACTTGCATCCGCCTTCTCTGGCAAGATAATCTGAACGTCCGTACCACTCAACGCTGCATTCTGCAAGGCCGTAACGATGCTATCATTCGGCAAAAAATACGGAGTTTCGATATATATGTATTTTCGAGCTTGCACAATGGCGGTAAAGCACATCTGCAATATACTATTCCAAACCGTATCCGGTCCACTTGTCACCATTTGCAACAATGTCTTTCCCTTTGGCTCTGGTAATGGGAAAAAGTTGGGATCAGAAATCAGTTTGCGATCAACAAAATACCAATCATAGAGGAACGTCTTCTGCAAGCCTGCCACACCAGCACCTTCAATACGAAGATGAGAATCTCGCCAAGGCCCCCACTTCAAACCTTTCACATAACGGTCGGCAATGTTCATACCTCCCATAAAACCGACACGACCATCGATTACCAATATCTTTCTGTGATTTCTGTAATTGACCTTGCTGCTCAAGAACGGCAAACCAACCTTTAGGAAACACTCGACACGAATACCTGCAGCACGCATTTCGGCGATAGCACTCTTCTTCATCTGCCAACTACCCACATCATCTATAATCACACGGACAGAAACTCCTTGGCGCGCCTTACGCAACAAAATGTCAATCACCTTCCTTCCGATTTCATCCGAAAGGAAAATGTAATATTCCAAATGAATATGATGGGTCGCAGATTCCAAATCGACAAAGATGTCGTCAAACAAAGACTTTCCGTCCGTATAAAGTCGCACATCATTGTTAGGATAAGCCTCAGCGTCACAACTGTTCATAACCAACGTAGCCAAGTTCCGATGCTCCTCTGGCAAAATATCCGAAGATACCCTGCGTATGTCTTCCACCGAATAGGAATAGCCCTTCAGCTTCTGCAAACTTCGCCTCGAAACGACAAATTGCTTTCTAAGGTTTTTCCCAAAAAAGATGTAAAAAATAAATCCTACAATAGGGACTAATATCAATACTACTATCCACGCTATTGTTTTAACAGGATTCCTGTTTTCCATCATGACCATGATGACGGTTGTCAATATCGTGTACACATAGACTATTGCAATTATTATTGTGGTTATCTCCCAAAGCATTACTAACTCAAAATTTTAATAAAACGAGCATAAATAATTGATTTCCAATCAACAACAACTATACACTCTTTTCGTTAAACATAAGTCAACGGTTCATAACACTATCAACCGCAATTTAGTTGGTAAAGATACAAATTTTTAGTCACTAAAACCATCTTAGAACGATAATTTTACAAACAGACAGATACTCACTATTTATGACAGCATAGCAATAAAAAAGGGGAACTTTATAGTCCCCCTAAATCATATTTGGAAAAATCTTCTCCTTTTAAAAATTCCTACGAACCTGTAAGAGATGCCCGTTAAAATCGTGCTCTTCCACCAACGTGCCTAACGCAGTCGGAGCCTCAACTCCATTTTTAACCATCAACTGTGTATTGATTTCAACACGCATCTCATCCCACAAATTAGCCTCAATAAAAGATCGATGCATGGCTGCACCGCCTTCCACTATTACCGATTGCAGTTGCAATTGATAGAGAACCTCTAACAAAGATGAGAGTTCGGCCTTACCATTGGCATCAAACTTCACTTTATGATATTCAACCATTGGATGCGGAGAAATAGGATCCGACCCAGAGAGAACAATCGTACGGGCTTGCCCGTCATACAACTTGTAATTTTGAGGCACTCTCAAAGCTCTATCCAAGAGTATTCTAACTGGATTTCGGCCCGACCAATTACGCACCGTAAGCGACGGATTGTCTAAAATAGCCGTACGAGTTCCCACCATGATAGCACTCTCTTCTGCACGTAACTTATGCGACAAAAGCGAAGTCTGCGTATTAGAGATACGCAAAGGTGTGACTACGGCCGAGTCTCTATAGGCATCCATATATCCATCGGCACTTTGAGCCCATTTTAGGATGACATAAGGACGTTTCTTCGTATGGAATGTAAAGAATCGTCGATTCAACTCCCAGCCTTGTTCAGCCATGACACCCTCCGTCACTTTCACGCCATGCTCACGCAAAAGACGAATGCCACGTCCGCTCACTTCTGGAAACGGATCCACATTCGCAACAACCACCTCAGGTATGCCTTTCTCTAAAATCAAATTGGCACAAGGTGGCGTCTTGCCATAATGCGAACATGGTTCAAGACTAACATACATTACGGAACGCTTCAACAACTCGGGATTTTTCACCGAAGCCACCGCATTGACCTCGGCATGAGCCTCTCCGCATTTTCGATGATATCCCTCGCCTATTATTTTTCCATCACAAACTATCACAGCTCCGACCATTGGATTAGGCGCGGCATTTCCTATGCCACGCTGAGCCAATTCAAAGCATCTTTGCATATACTTCTCCTCAACCATAACTTCTCAAAACTTATTTATTTTCAACCTCTTGCGAATCCGAAGAACTCGATTCTGCCTGTCCAAGTTCAGTTTGTTGCTTCTTGGCAATCTTCTGATAGAAGAACGAAGAAACCAACAACAAAATACCCAACGAAACAAAGACGATAGTCTTTGACAAGGTATCCAAATGTTTGAGGTCGTAGAAGAAAAGTTTAACAATAATCACTGCAAACAAGATGAATCCATCAATACGAAGGTGCTTCATCTGCTTGAACAAGCCGAAATAGATGAGGAACATTGAACAACAACCCCAGAAAATAGACAATGCCAATTTATAAGAATCGTTGTACTGCAACAAATCAAAAATATTGAACAACTCTGATGTTCCTATCATCAATCCGAACACCACCAAAACTGTATCGTAGTAAACAATCTTCTCGTTTCTCTTCAAACCGAAATTACAATAAGAAGAGTTGCGATAGTAAACGAAGACGGCAATAGCCATTGCAACCATCACAAACGACAAATATCGGACAAACAGATAATAGCCCAAACTTATTTGTGGAAGTGCATCCCTAAGTATGCTCAATTGTAGCAATCCCATTGCTGCAAAAACACATATTGACATACTCAATAAAATGAAATCGAATTTTGCCAACATTTTGAACTCTTTCTTGGAAGCAAAATAGCTGACCAAGGCAAAATAAACCAAGGCAAAATCTATGGAATAAATCACAGGATCTCTATCGAATGCAAATATCACGCGTATTACCAAAACAGCAACTAAAACGGATATGAAACAACGAAGCACAGCCGACAATGTCTTAGAATAAGTGACTTCATATTTTTCATTGATTATCAAAATGCCGACAAGTGAAGCGATGACAAACAATGACGTCAAAATAGTTGGCCACCAAGGAGCCGAATCCGAACCTTCAACCACGCTCACTGGCTCTATGCCCACAACTAAGCAACCTAACCACAAATTCAACAACACAAAACAGAGTGGCAATATACTCTTCTCGTATAGATCATTCTTGAAATATCTACCAATAAAGAAGAATGCTACGATTTCGAGCATCAGAAGTGCCACCAAGTTATTACATGGCATGTCCAAATATGGCTTACACATTGTAAAGCATGCAAATGCAATCATATATACCATCAAAACACGAATGATAGTAGAGAATGATTTCTGCCAATCGGATGAGACGGATGACATTATTCTGTCGAAATTAACAACTGAAATCAACCCTAAAAGATAAACCATAACACTTGGTATCACTTGCTGATAATATCCAACAATCAAACCCGATAATTCATCCATTCTTTCATCATCCAAGTAATCAAAAATTATGAGATCCGACATTTCAGCGGCAACCAAACCAAAGCAAGCAATTGTCGCTATCGCAATCAACGCATAAGAGCCATACTCCATAAAGAGGTTTTGTTTTTTTCTTGCAAAGAAGAATACTATCGCAAATTCGAGCGAGATAAGAATCGTAATCCACAGATGCGAGAAATGAACAAAAATGGATAGGGTCAAGACGAAAAGGAATGAGCCATTGAAGATCTTTGTCTTCAAGGTGTCCGAACCATCCTTCTTCTCCGCCGGATAACGATTATCAATCCATACAAGTGCCACTGTAGATAACAACGATATAACAGTGGTAATCCAAGGCAAAATAACGCCTTGCTCGGAACGTGGGTGAACGTCCCACATGCCTCTCCACTCGGAGAAGAGGGATGCCAAAGCGGCCAAAGGTCTGAAATTAGCACCGTCAGGATTTCCCCAGTCGGCCATCAAACTAATGGCAGCAATGAGGAATATAGGATAAGACATGTTCTCATAAAACGCCTTCTTCTTCGAACGACCGACCCAAAATAGAGCCAACGCCTCTAACATCCAGAATATCGTAATCCAATGTCCGCTTGTTGCAATAGCTATGGTGACGGTAATGAATACAAAACCTAATGCCAAAATCAAACGTTGCAAAGCCTTATCAACCAATTGCTTCTTATAAAGCAAGAAGGCCACACAACAATGAATCAGCGCATTCACAAGAGAGAAGACTGGCAAAGAAATCATCATCTCCTCGTGATTATAAATCAAATTATATCCTAACGCAAAGAATATAAACGAATTGAACAGCAAGGCAACAACATCAAAACGAATAAATTCGAAACCTTTCATCACCTTGTATGCCAAAACAGCGACATAGAAAATCGCAAAATAAGCGAAAGCCAACGCTAACACATAATAACAATCTGACAAACTCTCCCACTCCGTAATTTTATAGGAGCAAATCATGATTAGCCAAGAAGAGACAAACGCTATAGCAAAGAGCTTCTGCCAATATTTTTTTACAGAAACGGCTAATATTCCACCGTCAATCAACGCAATATAGGTCAACAAAGTCAAGACCGAACCACTACCATCACTCAACAAGAACGGTATAACATAAGCTCCTACCTGACCTATTATCGCAACAATCTCCATGTCATACCACCAGGCAGTGAAGACGGAGAAGGCCGTTATCAAAACCATCAGTCCAAATGCGACTGGTTTCGGCAATAAATCATAGAATCCATAGGCGAAATAGGTCATGAAATACAAGATTGCCGACGATCCGCTGGAAAGAATTGCACTAAATTTCTTGTAATCCTTCTTCAATTTAATCGCTACGCCTTGCATCGCAAGCCCAAAAACAGTACCGATAATAATCCTAACCGATGGGCTCAACATTTCATGCTCGATGGCATATTTTCCTCCAATAGCAACACCTATCAAAAGAATCAAGATACCCAATTTGCTGATGAGATTCTCTCCGATAAACTTTTCCCAATCCACAGAAGGGAAGAAATCCTCTTTTTTAGAAGTTGGTGGTGTTGGTGGCACTTGATTTGGAGACGGAGTTTCAATAATCTCAGGCTTTTCATTCTCTTTTCCCGATTCAAGAGGCTCAGAATTCTTCGTTTCATCCTCAACGGGCTCAACAATAATAGGATCTTTGTCTTCCATCTGGCAAGCCGCTTGCTGAGGCACCGTCTCAATTTCCGGAATCTGAGTTTCAAACTCCGCTGAAGGAGTTTCATTTTGTTGTGTATTTTCAGTAAAGGAATCAAGACCCTCCTTACAATTTTCTTTTAACAAATTCAACTCGACTTGAAATTGAGTCAAACGACGAAGAACATCGGACTCTTCCTCGGTCAGAGATTGAGACAAACGAGTTAAGGTTGGTATAAGCCTTCCCATTTCATCGTTCATTAATGTCAAACGACTAGAAATATTCTGCTGATTTACCTTCAGACTAATAAGCTCATTTTCTAACCGCTCAATTTCTTTCGATATATCCATGATTATAATTCAAAAAAACTTTATATAGAGAACAAATATAGTAAGTTATTGACAAAAGGCTTGTCCTTTTAGATTTTTTTTAAATCCTTTAGTATTTTTGTAAATCGAGTTTTTTAAGAAACATATATGAAAGTCCTCTTTTTATCTAAATGGTATCCCAATCGCTATGATGCGATGGAAGGTCTCTTTGTCAGGAAGCACGCAGAGGCAGCTTCTCGCATTGGAGATATTTCCGTACTCTTCGTAAAAGAGGCGAAAGGGAAAGCCTTTGAAACAGAGGAAAACTGGTTTAAAAAGGTACACGAAATCTATGTTTACTATCCAGAATCTAATTTCCCCATTGTGGGGAAACTAATCAAGACAATCAATTGGACAAGAGCCTATTGGATAGGTTTTCATGCCCTAAAAAAATCAGAGGGTCTTCCCGACCTCATTCATGCCAACATTCTGACAAGGACCGCCATCATAGCTCTAACCGCCCAATGGTTATACAAAATTCCGTATGTTGTAACGGAGCATTGGAGTCGCTATTTAAAAGCAAGGAAAAGTTATAATGGTTGGTTGAGGAAAAGATTGACAGAATTAGTTGTGCGCAATGCAAAAACGATTATGCCCGTTTCCACTTGCTTAAAAGATGCCATGCTTGAAAACGGATTATATCACAATGATTATAGGATAATAAACAACGTTGTGGACGACTTCTTTTTCCAATCTAAATTACTGAACGAGAAGCACGACAAGACCCAATTTCTTCATATATCCTGTTTTGACGAAGAGGCAAAAAATGTGAAAGGAATTTTAGAGGCTGTCAAACTTTTGACGGAGAAAAGAAACGATTTCGAATTGACGATTATCGGAACAGGCGTTGATTATCAGTCAGTTTACGACTATGCCGAAAACATAAAAGTTTTAGACTCCGTTCATTTCTTAGGAGAAAAAACGCCCCAAGAGGTGATGAACCATTTCCAACATTCGGATGTCTTCGTGCTAAATTCCAATTTCGAGACTTCGGGCGTGGTGATAATGGAGAGCCTTGCCTGCGGAAAACCTGTCATAACAACCAATGTTGGAATAGCCTCCAATGTCATCAACAAGGATGGTTCCAACAATGGATCAATCATTCCGTTTAGAAATCCACAAAAACTTGCCGAAACCATGAACTGGATGATGGACCACCTTCACGAATATGATGCTCAAAAAATTAGAGAAGGAGCCCAAATTTTCAGTTACGATGCCGTATCCAAGGCATTGAATACGATTTATACAAAGGTTTTAGAGTAAAAAAAACATGGTTCCGTCATAGTTTATGACTGATTTATTTGCTTGATTAACGAGAATCAATCCGTTAATCCCCAACAAAAAAAGGTATTTATTTGATTTTCATTAACATATACCCCAAAAGACAGGTCGATTACAATACGCCGTTAGGCGTTTAATGTTGGTAGAATCACAATGCGTTGAACAAACCGATTCCCCGTTAGGGGATTAACCTTGTGCGTTATCAGTCACAAAACAGAACTCAGCCAAAAACATTTGATTTCATTCTCCAATATTCACAATTACCATCCTCGTCAAAAGAGAGTAAAAAAAAGACTATGCAAAAGAGCATAAAATGAAAGAATGACATATCTGCGGTAGATTCATAACCGCCCCCCAAAAAAACATCCATTCATTATATTTTACAAGATGCCACTTTTATCCATCTTTTTGAATTTTTAATTAAGAATTAATCAACTGACATTGTTGATATTTGCAATGTGAAACATAGGGAATATCACATATAAAAACAAAAACTTTGAACATGAATTAAACATAAAAGAAAAACGTAAGAATTTGGTTTTAGAAACTAAGCAAATGTTTCTAAAGTTTAGTTCGCAAATTACAGCGACTAAATTTCCATTTTAACCGGAGGCGTCGAGAGATGACTTCGGTTCTTTTTTTCAAATGTTAACACAAAAACAAAGAACGCACCTGACCAAGCGATGCGTTCTTCAAAAAGCCGAAGCTTCAAAATCTTTTTCGCACTTCAATTCATCACCATTGAAAGCATAGGAAGATCTGCCATTTCAGGTCTGCACACCTTGTATGCCCTAGCGAATTGAAGAATGATGTTTAAAGATGTTTGAGAAGGTTCCTCTTGCGATTTCTTCTCTTTCGAATTATTGCAGGACAATTCGAGATCCTCTAAAATCTGAGTAAAGGTTTTATCCATCCAATAACGTTTAAATTAATAATATGAGTTGACTACAACTATACAACGAAGACTTTTAGCAAAATATTGTATCATTATACAATTTTGTTGAAAATTTTACACAATCCATTTTAGGGAAGGTATTCTTCAACTCAACGACGTATCAAGCAACTCCAATCATCTATAAAATAACAAAATAACACACACGATCACCAATAAATTCAAAGGAATACGAATTATTAGATTAGGGATAAAACTTCCAAGAAAACCAAAAACATTCAATTAGACAGAAAAAACAGAAGACATTTATCAATATTTTACCACTCAAATCATTAATTGCATTAAAAAGTTTTATATTTTTGCAGAGTGATAATTTCGGAGTATTAAACTAGAATGACCCAGATATTTATCTGCTAAATTCCAACTATTTAGTAACACATTAAAAAGGATATATCGAATGAATAAAAAATTACTTTTATTAGGTTCGGCTCTTGCTTTTCTTGCATCATGCCAAAATGGTAACAAACAAAACGACAACAACTCTGGAGACGACAAAACTACAGCCGCTACAGAAAATCAATGTTGGCCAAAAGTTGACGCTGAAGGCAACTACGTTATGCAAGAAGGTGATCCTATTTTCTTGGTATCAGATAAATTCAGAAAGCAATTCATCCACCCTACTCAACAAAACGATTCTATCAGCAATTCAAACGAATATAACAAATTTCTTTGGAAAGATTTCGTGTTGAAGATTGCTTCTGGCGAATTCGTTAGTGGTGCTAATGCAAACATGTACGTGCCAGAAAACTTCGAGACAATGCGAGGTCCACTTTTCGTTCCAATCGACCAAGAAGAGACTGTTAAGTTATCTAAGCAGATGAACACTCAATGGTTTGATTTGATGCCAGTTGCATTCACAGAGAAGAGCATGGCAAGTCGCCAAGTTCTCAGTTTCACTGACAAGAAGAGTTGGAACGACATTAGAAAGATGGAAGACAGTTTACAAGCCAAGGTGGTTGAAAAATATGGTCTTGAAATTGAGCACTCCGAATGGCTCGCCAACATCAACAACAACTCAGTAAACTTGTACCAAGTTCAATTCAAGGCAAAAGACAACAAAGTAACCGCTTCTGTCATCGCATTCAAAGAGGATGGCTCTTTCTTTTCTAACGACGAGTCAATCGAATTGGTTGACGGTAAGGCAAATTGGAATGTTGACGACGATGACAATATCAAGAACGCTCCAAGCATCGCTTGTGTTCTTGAGTCAGAAAACAAGTCAATTGAAATTTACTACATCGAGAGAGCTCCAGAAAGCATCTCTACTGGCGTTTACGTTCTTTGCGCTGACAAACTCAATAAAGTCAGCATGAACGACTGGTATGTAAAGCAATAAAACTTAAACTGGGGGAAGCGGGAAACGCTCCCCCAACAATTCAATCTCTTATAAGAAATGAAAAGAATTGCATTTATTTTACTATCTCTATTTTGTACCATAAGCACTTACGCTGCTACTTATAAAAGCGTAGAGGAAATAAAAATGGTCTATTTGGAAGATAGTACTCGTTATGTATGCAACCCTGATGGAATTCTATCAGAAGACTCCGTTGCCCAAATGGATGCTATGATTGAGTTTTTGGAAGATAGCACATCTATCCAAATCGTCGTTGTTGCCGTAGAGAAAATCGAAAGTGGAGACTGCCTACAATTCGCAACAGATTTAGGTAACCACTATGGAATTGGACAAAAAAAGAAAGACAACGGTATGGTAATTCTTCTTTCCACACAAGACAGATGCATACAATTCGCACCTGGTTCTGGTTTGGAAGCTTACTTACCCGACGCCATCTGCGACAGAATTCAACGTCGCTACATGGAAGAAGACCTAAAAGAAGGCAGATGGGATGCTGCCATGACAGCCGGTGTCCGTGCAGTATGTGGCTACCTTGATGGTTCAATGAAGCCAGAAATCGACAACGAAGAGGATGGTGATTTCATCAAAACGATATTGACATGCCTTGGTTTGACAGGTCTTTTGGCTTGGTATCTCAACCGCAAAGCAAAGAAATGTCCACACTGCAAAAAGATTGGCTTGGAGCAAAAGAAAGTCAATACATTGTCTGAGACGAACACTTACAAACGTGTTGAGTACGTATTTGTTTGTAAGCACTGCGGACAAACAGTGAAGAGAGAACAAACCATCAGCAAAGTACGTTCGACGAACAGGAACAGAGGCGGCTACATCGGTGGCGGTGGCGATGCACCAAGCAACCCTGGCGGTAAATTCGGAGGCGGCCATTTTGGTGGCGGTGGTGCCGGAAGACATTTTTAACAGTAAAAAAACAATTATTTTTAACTATAAAACATTAAAGAAAATGAACAAAACAACATTAGGAGTTTTAGGTATTGTCGCAGCACTTGCTCTTTGGGTAATCAGCACTTACAATGGTCTTGTGACAAAAGAAGAGGGTGTTAAGACATCTTGGGCTAACGTTGAGACTCAATATCAACGTCGTATGGATTTGATTCCTAACTTGGTTAACGTAGTTAAGGGATATGCAGCTCACGAGAAAGAGACATTCGAGGCTGTTATCAAGGCGAGAGCAGAGGCTACGCAAATCAAACTTAGCATCGACGATTTGAGCGAAGAGAACTTGGCTAAGATGCAAGCAGCTCAAAACTCTTTGAGTGGCGCTCTCGGTCGTTTGATGGCTGTAACTGAGAACTACCCTGAATTGAAGGCAAACGATCAATTCAAGGAATTGCAATCTCAATTGGAAGGTACAGAAAACGGTATCGCTAACGCTCGCCGTAATTACAACGAGACTGCGCAAGGATACAACACAGATATCCGTGTATTCCCAGGATCACTTGTAGCAATGATCTTCGGTCTTAAGGAACATCCTTACTTCAAGGCTGACGAGGGTGCACAAAAGGCTCCTACTGTACAATTCTAAAATCCTAACACTAATAGGATTCCCCAAAACAAAAGGCAAAAACGTCTGTTTTTGCCTTTTATTTTAATCACACAATGGTAGGCACCCTACCCTAACAAAACAAATAAAAATAAGGACATGAACAAATCAACATTAATCGTGCTCGGCGTTCTTGCCGCTGCCGTTCTTTGGGTAATCTCAACCTATAATGGTCTCGTTGACAAAGAAGAGAAAGTGAAAACAGCTTGGGCTAACGTTGAGTCACAATACCAACGTCGTTCGGACTTGATTCCTAACTTGGTCACAGTGGTCAAGGGATATGCCACCCATGAGAAAGAGACTTTCGAAGCCGTAGTCAAGGCAAGAGCCGAGGCTACTCAAATCAAACTTAGCATGGATGATTTGAACGACGAAAAATTGGCGCAATTGGAGGCTGCACAAAACACATTGGGCGGCGCACTCGGTCGTTTGATGGCAATCTCAGAAAACTATCCTGATTTGAAGGCTAACGAACAATTCTTGGAGTTGCAAGCTCAATTGACAGGCACAGAGAACCGAATCGCATTTGTCCGCTCTGAATACAACAAAATCACGAAGGAGTACGACACAGAGATTCGTTTGTTCCCAACCTCCCTCATAGCCAACCTATTTGGCTTCAAGGAATACTCTTACTTCAAATCAGACGAAGGTGCAAGCAGTGCTCCATCCGTTAATCTATAAGAGAATTTAATTTCAAAGGGCAAAACGATTCTTTCGCTTTTGCCCTTTGTTTTCACACATCAATTGGACGTCCACCCAACGAACCAACCACAAGGGATTGCAATCGGGCAACCACAAGGGATTGCCCCTACAAAGGTTCAACGATAAGACGTCTCTTAATTCTATTATCGTGAACATTTACGTCAACGAAAAGAAAATCCGCATATTCGAAGGAGCGAAGGTCAGAGATGCGGTAACAAGATATTTGTCGAGACAAAAAAAAGAGACATCATTAGTCAATAATGCCGAAGTAAAAGACAAAGACGGGCACATCATCGACCTAGATGGAAGACTTAGTAAAGAATCATCAATAACCTTCATTATAAAAGAAGAACAATGAAAACACTTTTCAAAGCAGCACTTCTCTCTCTCCTATTCCTGCCCAACCTACAGGCAGAGGAGAAGAAAACAATAAACATCCTTTCGGTGAACGACATGCACGCCAGCATAGAGCACTTCCCGAAATTGGCCTACATCGTGGATAGCATCCGTAAAAACGACCCTGACGTTCTTATCCTATCGGCAGGCGACAATCGCACGGGGAACCCACTTAACGACCGATACGAAGACCCTTCCTACCCTATGACGGCTCTTATGAACGCCGTAGGCTTCAACGGTTCGGCCATCGGTAACCACGAGTTCGATGCTACAGTGTCTGGTTTCAGGTCGCAATCCAACCAATCTAATTTCAAATACATCTGTGCGAACATTGAACCTAATGACACCTTGAAAATCAACGTCCAACCATTCAAATTCTTCGAACGCAACGGTGTTAAAATCGGCGTATTAGGCATCATCCAACGTGGCACTAACGGCCTTCCCGATACTCATCCAAACAACATCAAAGGCATTAAGTTCTATCCAGAGGAAGAAACCATCGCCAAATACAAGTGGATGCGCGAGCAATGCGATGTTTTGATTCTCCTCACCCACTGCGGCTACGAGGCAGACGTGGAATTCGCCAAGAAATTCCCTTATTTCGATTTGATAATCGGAGGGCACTCCCATACTAAAGTGGAGGGCGTGGATCTCCACAACGGTGTCTTGGTCACACAAACAGAGAACAAACTAAAGTATGTTTCTCACACTCAAATCGAGGTGGAAAACAACAAGGTAGTCAACAAGACCACTAAATTGTTGCCTGTAAAGAAATCTAAGAATACCGTTGCTTCCATCCAAGCCATGGTGGATAAATTTAGCGACAACAAAGAACTTCAGCGTCCAGTCGTTATGATCGACGAGGATTTGACAACATTCAACGAATTGGGTTATCTTCTCTGCGACGGATTGCAGAAAATGACCGATGCTGACATTGCCATTCAAAACTTCGGAGGAATCCGTTATGGCGAGTTTCCTAAAGGAAACATGACTGTCAACGACTTGCTTCGACTCGACCCGTTCGGAAATGAAGCAGTCATGTATGAATTGACAGGCGAAGAGTTGAAGAGTTTGCTCATCGACTGCCGTCTTCACGACGAAGACCGTTCGCCAGTCATCTCAGGTGCTAAATACGAAATCACCATTGACAAGAAGAACAAGCAGAAAGTAAAAGGTTTGAAACTCTACCAAGAGAACGGCAAACCATTCGACATGAAGCGCGTTTACAAGGTGGTTGTAAATAGTTATATTGCTTCCATCTGCGACTTCCCTCACGAAAGAGACGAGAAGAGTTTGTTCAAAGTCTGCTCAGACATGCTGATGGAATATCTGGAGAATCAAAAGCATGTGAACTACAAAGGGAAAGACACTGTAAAAGAGATTATCAAATAAGGATTTCCCGAACAAAAAAAACGCAGAAGCCAACCGACTTCTGCGTTTTCTATTTCAATCTGTCTATCTTTCAAGCGACAGCCTTCCTCAGCATCAATCTTGATGCAAATGAACATCCATCTGAGGGAATGGAATATTGAGACCGTGAGAATTGAATGTCTTGTAAACTCTCTCGTTCATTGAGAAGAACACATCCCAATAATCAGCCGATTTAACCCACGCACGAACTACCAAATCAACAGAACTGCAGTTCAAAGCAGTCAAAGCTATAAATGGAGCTGGATCTTTCAAAACACGAGCATCAGAGACCAACAAATCATTGATGACTGCCTTAGCTTTATCGTAATCATCTCCGTAAGCAATATTGAAGACCCAATCCACACGACGAGTCTCCTCCTTTGAATAGTTAGTCACAATTCCAGTTGACAAACCACCGTTAGGAACGATAATCACCTTGTTGTCCAAAGTGTTGAAAATAGTATTGAAGATTTGAATCTCCTTAATGGTTCCGATAATGCCTTGAGCCTCAACAAAATCACCAACCTTGAAAGGCTTGAACAAAAGGATCATCACACCACCTGCAAAGTTCTGCAAAGTTCCGCTCAACGCCATACCGATGGCAACACCAGCCGAAGCAAAAAGGGCAACAAACGACGAAGTCTCAATACCCAAAATTCCGATAACCGAAATGATCAAGAAGAAGGTCAAGATAACACTTACCAAACTCTTCAAGAAAGAGCCCAAAGAGACCTCCACATTACGTCTTTCCAACATCTTGGCAAAGAGACTCTTCAATCGGTTGATAATCCAACGACCAACGAAGAAAACCACTAAAGCCAATAGAATGCGAGAGCCAAAACTCATCAACATATCCACACCTTTCTCCCATACCAAGTTAAGCAACTCTTGGTAGTCGGTATTTGCGACCACTTCAGGATCAAGAACTTTCGCCACGACAGAATCGACCACCGTGCTGTCTGCAATTACATTTTCATCCATATATCTATTATTTAATTAGTTTGACTCGGCAAAGTTAACTCTATTTTTCCGCTTTCCGAAACAATGTAAAGCCGCAACGGCCTCGGATTGAGATTTTCTTAACCCATTTTGATAAAAAAAGAAGATGCTGATAACGAATTACCAGCATCTATTTTTGCCTGCAAAAAAGATTGCAAACGTTTGCAGGCAACGTCTGACAACAGTCAGACAGCCTTTGAGTTATTATAACATCACAGGCTAAGGTTCTATGCAAAGATAATCATAATCACCTACACCTAAAAAACTTTTCATCCTATTTTTATTAATTACATATAAATCAAACAATTAACAGACAACCATTGCAAAAAGAAGATGTTAACACTAAAACCGAAGCTATAGCATCAAAAGCGTTTACAAAATTTAACTACTATGCAAAGATTAACCAAAAACGACCATTTTCAAACATTAAGAGGACTAAGCGAACCGTCCATCGTACAAATCAACAGCAAAACACTTAAATTTCAGCCAAATCGTAAGCAAGACGAATTAAAGCGTCATATCCGTCCAAGAAAAAACATCGAAAAAATGTTGCAGGATTATGTTTTATAACATAATTTTGCAACATCAAAATAAGGGAAATATATTACTAACAGATAAAAAACAAATAAGATGGCTTGCTTGAATTTGATTATCATCGCTCTCTGTAAAAAGTACGCTCCTAAGTTCTAATTAGGATTATCCACTTTTTGAGTAAAAAGAAAGTTTTTAAGGTTGATTGCGCATCCGGTATTCTCATATCGAATGCGTTGTTTTTTTATATACCTCCCTAACATCGACGTACTTAACTAATGATAAAATCGCCTAATACCCCCAATATTTTTCCATTCGCACAGACCATTTAACGGCAACAAATGTATAATTTCCTATTTTATTATAAATTTGTAAATACAAAATTGTATATATTATGGAAGACCTTATAATTCGATACGAAGAGAGAGTTAAGAGCGACCTCCACCTCTATTTGAAAGAGAGGAATAAAGTAGATGAACGACTTCCCGAAACGTCTGACATCGAAGACAAGTGGGAAGAAATTGCGGAAGCCTATTTACCCGACGGTATCCGTGAGTTTCAAGGCTACCCTACCGTCTCCCTTGGATGGATGATGTATGTGGGCATGGCCATTGCTCAAATGTGGGATGAAGATTGGGAACAATATGGTGAACTGGAGAACATCTATCTCTATCTTCGTGACAAGCGTGGTTACGACTTGATGGACGAATACATCCGTCAAGAGGTTTTGTCTCTTTCGGGAGAGGATTTCAAGGCGACGGAGGATTTGGTGGCGGAATGTGCCTCCCGCACCCATAATCTCTTGATGCACGGTGATTTCGAGCCAGGAACCAAGGAGGCACTTTGGGCCTATGTCGCATCGCTTCGCCAACTCTTTTTCATGGGTGCCGCCGTGCAGCTCAAGACATTGGGGTATAAGATGACAAAACTTTAGGTGAGAAAAGGTTCCATTCTTTGTGTTGATGGATTTATATCGTAGTCGTTATAGAGTGTCTATAGTTCCCGCTTTAACTGGTTCGGACGTAGAAACTGTGATTTGTAGATATCATCTACTTGGGTCCTCGCACCTCTTCGCTGTCGCTACGACGTACATGGATATGGAGGTATCGTCCTACGGACGAGGGGATTCCCCTTAACACGCCTCTCCCAGAAGTTGGACTGAACAATGCTCTACTCAACCAAACCCAATTCCCTCTTTTTCACTATATTTGCAAGACCAAATAAATTTAGCTTATGGGACTATACTTGAATCCGAATGCTGACGCTTTTCTAATGGGTGTCAATTCTCAAATCTATGTGGATAAATCACAAATGGTTATGGAATTGAACAAACTTGTTGGCACGCAATCAAATTTCGTCTGCCTCTCGCGTCCGCGTCGCTTCGGAAAAAGCATGATAGGAAACTTGATCTCAGCCTACTATTCCAAGGGTTGTGACACCCGTGATATGTTCTCCCAAATGAAAGTTGGCGAGACGGAGGGATTCGATAAGTATCTCAATAAGCTAAATGTCATCAAATTGGACATGAATGGATGGTATCAGAATGCGTTTTTGACCAAACGCATCAGACACCTTTTCTCCGACCTAAACAAAGCTCTTTTCGAGGAGTTTAAACAGCAATTTCCATCAATAAAGTTTGGAATCGCAGATAAAAGTATAGTAGGTTGTATCAAAAAAATCTATTCTATAACAGGGGAGAAATTCGTTATCTTGATTGACGAATATGATGTGCTTGTGCGTGAGCAGGTTTCTGAAAGTTTATTTAAAGAATATTTGACTTTTCTAAACGGACTTTTCAAAGACACAACTCTCCGTCCGGCCATCGCCCTGGCCTACCTTACAGGTATTATTCCGATTGTGCGCGACAAGATTCAATCCAAGTTGAATGAGTTCATGGAATATACTATGCTCAAACCTCGTCAGTTTGCTGAGCATATCGGATTCACGGAGCAGGAGGTAAAATCATTATGTGAGAAATATGGTGCAGACTATAATGAGTGCTTACGTTGGTACGACGGCTATAAGATGAATGATAAAATCAGCATCTGCAATCCACTCTCTATCGTGACGGCCATTCAAGACGGCGAATTTGATAGTTTCTGGTCGGCAACGGGATCATTCGAGGCACTTCAAGATTATATCTTGATGGATTTCAATGGCATCCGCCAGGACGTGATAAATATGATTTCAGGGGCAAGTGTTCCTGTCAACGTGACAAAATTCAAGAACACGCTCGACTCCATCACCAACAAGGACAATGCCTTCACCTACCTTATCCATCTTGGCTATTTATGCTATAATTCAAAGGATAAGACTTGTCATATCCCCAACGAGGAGGTGCGTCGTGAGTGGATCAACAGCATCGAGGACGAGGAGGATTATTCCAAAGTGATGGCTGTAGTCAACGCCTCAAAGAGACTTCTTGACGACACCATCAATGGCGACGAGGAGGCTGTTGCCAAGGCACTCGACGCGTCGCATACCGAGGTGACAAGCCACTGGACCTACAACAATGAGCATAGCCTGCATAGCGCGATCTATTTGGCTTATTTCTACGCCAACACGAAATACACCGTCATCAAGGAGCTCGCCACGGGCAAAGGCTTCGCCGACATGGCTTTGATACCATACGTGCCGAATGTTCCAGCGATGGTGATTGAGTTAAAACATAACAACACTACCGAGACCGCCATCCAGCAAATCAAGGACAAGGTCTATGACGAAAGGCTGCACCACTACCGAGGCAACCTCCTCTTCGTCGGCATCAACTACGACGAGAAGACCAAGACGCACACTTGCAAGATTGAGAGGTTGGAGATGTGACCATCTACTGCATCGTATAGCATACTCCCAAATCTGTTGCCCCAAAGGCAACACTATTAAGGAGACTAAGCTTCTCTGCCTAAAAATCACAAATCTTCTCGCTTTCATTTCAAAAGATAAGATTCTTGATGTACTTTTGTAAAAGTTTACGCAAACAAAAAAAGAAACAACATATATAATGAAGAAAAGAGTTCTATTCATAGACAGAGACGGCACACTTATCGTAGAACCTCCTGTAACATTCCAAGTCGATACACTCGACCAATTGGAATACTTGCCCGGCGTTATCCGCAACTTGCATTTCATTCGTAAGAATTTGGATTTCGAATTGGTCATCGTCACCAACCAAGACGGATTAGGCACACCAGCCAACCCGCAAGACAACTTCGACCGCATCCAAGGCAAGATGTTGCAGACCTTCCAAAATGAGGGTGTGACATTCGACAATATCTTCATAGACCCCTCCTACCCCGAAGACAATCTTCCGACTCGCAAGCCGGGAACAGCCATGCTTACGGGCTACATGAACGGTGACTACGACATGGAGGCTTCTTTCGTAATCGGCGACCGATTGACGGATGTGCAGTTGGCCAAGAATTTAGGTTGTCGTGCCATCTACATCTGCGATCCTAACGAAGCCGAGAAGCAGTTGGCAGAAAAAGGTTTGCAAGAGACTTGCGCCCTCGCCACCAACAGTTGGGACACTATCACCGAGTTTCTCTTCGCCGGCGAACGAATCGGCACGGTTCAACGCACAACGAAAGAGACGGACATCTACATACGCATCAACCTCGACGGGACTGGCAAGTGCGACATCTCTTCCGGCTTAGGATTCTTCGACCACATGCTGGAGCAGATAGGCAAGCATTCTGGTTGCGACTTGACCATCAAGGTGAAGGGCGACCTCAATGTTGACGAGCACCACACGATAGAAGACACTGCCATCGCCTTAGGCGAAGCCTTGCTCCAAGCTCTGGGCAACAAACGGGGCATCGAGCGTTACGGCTACTGCCTACCAATGGACGAATGCCTATGCTCCGTAGCATTGGATTTCGGCGGAAGACCATGGTTGGTATGGGACGCAGAATTCAACCGCGAATATGTGGGCGATATGCCAACTGAAATGTTCCTCCACTTCTTCAAATCGCTCAGCGACTCAGCCAAGATGAATCTCAACATCAAGGCCGAAGGCACAAACGAGCATCACAAAATCGAGGGCATCTTCAAGGCTTTGGCACGCTCCATCAAAATGGCCATCAAACGAGACATCTATAAATACGAGTTGCCAAGCACTAAAGGCACACTATAAAAAACACAAGACAAAGACATGAATCAAAATATAAATCCTACCGTTTCGCAGATGACCTCTTTCATCGTCATGGACGTTTTGGAAAAGGCCGTCGAAATGCAAAAACAAGGCATCGACATCATTCACATGGAAGTGGGCGAACCCGACTTCGACCCTTCCGAATGTGTGTTGGACGCAGCAAGACAAGCCTACTCCGACAACAAGACGCACTACACCCACTCATTGGGAGATTTGGAGTTAAGAGAGGAGATTTCCAAATTCTACAAACGTGAATACGGAGTTGACGTGGAAGCAGACAGAATCGTGGTCACTTCAGGTTCGTCACCCGCCATCCTTATGGCTTTGATGGTGCTCTGCGAAGCTGGCAGCGAAGTCATCCTTTCCAACCCTGGATACCCTTGCTACCGCAACTTCGTCTTGGCTTGCAATGCCAACCCTGTGAGCGTCGCGCTCTCTGCCAACGATGGTTTTCAATACCCTATCGAAGGAGTGAAGGCTGCTATCTCGGATAAAACGCGGGCCATCTTTGTCAACTCGCCAATGAATCCGACAGGTACGCTTGTTTCTGATTCCATCTACGAAGAGCTTGCTCGTCTCAATATTCCTATCATCTCCGACGAGATTTATCACGGACTGGTCTATAACGGCCGTGCACGTTCCGTACTTGAATTTACAGACAATGCCTTCGTGCTTAACGGCTTCTCCAAGAGATATGCCATGACTGGTCTTCGTTTAGGATTCCTCATCGCACCTAAAAAATATATGAGGTCGTTACAGATTCTCCAACAAAACCTCTTTATCTGTGCTCCAAGCACGGCCCAAAGAGCAGGCATCGCCGCCTTGAGAGAGTCTGAACCCGATGTAGAGAAGCGAAGAGCAATCTACAACGAACGTAGAGTCTATATGATAGACAGACTACGCAAGATGGGATTCGTAATCGAGAAAGAACCCCAAGGTGCATTCTACATTTTCTGCAATGCCAAGCGCTTTACGAATGACTCCCTACAATTTGCATTCGACGTATTAGAAAATGCACACGTAGGCATCACACCCGGAATCGATTTCGGATCTAACGGAGAGGGTTATGTACGCTTCTCGTACGCCAACTCCATCGAAAACATCAAGATTGGAATGGACAGATTAGAAAAATACTTGAAGAAGTAAGAATTAGTTTTCACACTACAGATGAGGGAATGATAGAATTTGGTTGGGAACCAATGATTTAATTGGAATAGTTGACAGGACAAAGAAGCGTCACTTCATTTTTCCGACAGCAATCGGTTACAATTAGAAAATTTTAGACGGCCAACAGCACTACAACAAACTAACATTCAACCAAATACAAAACTATTAATTCTTAATTCTTAATTCTTGATTCTTAAACTTTCCCTTTCCCTTGGTAAAAAATATTTATTATTCTAATTTTGCCGCACAAATTAGATAAATTAGTAAAAACTATATTTGAAGGGCCGAAATGCCTTACAATAAAAAAATACTGAACTAAATGAAACCAACTTTATTAGTTTTGGCAGCTGGCATGGGAAGCCGCTATGGTGGCTTGAAGCAGTTGGATGGACTTGGACCTAACGGCGAGACCATTATGGATTACTCTATTTTTGATGCAATCCGCGCAGGATTCGGGAAAGTAGTATTCGTTATACGCCATGCGTTTGAGCAAGACTTCAGAGAGAAGGTAATCAGCAAATATAAAGACGCCATCAATGTTGAGATCGTTTTTCAAGAGTTGGATTCTCTTCCAACAGGATTCACACTCAACCCAGAACGCGTAAAACCTTGGGGTACCAACCACGCTATCCTTGTGGCTAAAGACGCCGTAAAGGAGCCTTTCGCCGTAATCAATGCCGACGACTTCTACGGGAAAGAGAGTTTCCAAATCTTGGCTGATGCATTAAAAGCCATGGAAGGCAAGCAAAACCAATATTGCATGGTAGGCTACCGTTTAGGCAATACCCTATCCGAAAGCGGACACGTTTCTCGTGGTGTATGCAGCACAAACGAGGAGAACAAACTCACAACCGTAGTAGAACACTACGAAGTTCAACGCAAGGGCGCCGTAGTTGTCCACAAAGACCAAACTACAGGCGAATACAAGGAAATCGACGAGAACTTGCCTGTCTCTATGAACATGTGGGGCTTCACTCCCGACTACTTCATACATTCAGACGAAGACTTCAAGGCTTTCTTAAAAGCTAACGCCGACAACATCAAGGCAGAATACGGCATTCCAACAATGGTGAACAAATTGATTCAGACAAAAACAGCCTCCATCGAGGTTATGAAAACTCCTTGTCATTGGTTCGGCGTGACTTACAAGGAGGATAGAGATTCTGTTGTTGCCAAGATTGAAGGACTCATCAAGAGTGGCGTTTACCCATCAAAATTGTTCTAATAAGAAATGGAGAAAACTCGTATATTAGTTACGGGAGGTACAGGATATATCGGTTCACACACTGTAGTTGAACTCATCAACGCTGGCTACGAACCCATCATCATCGACAACCTCTCCAACTCAAACATCGATGTATTGGAAGGCATCAAAGCCATCACTGGCGTCGCTCCAATATTTGAAAACATCGACTGCAAGGACTACACTTCACTTGATAGATTCTTTGAAAAATATCCAGACATCAAAGCCATCATCAACTTTGCCGCAAGCAAGGCTGTAGGCGAATCAGTAGAGAAACCGTTGCTCTATTACCGCAACAATCTACTATCCCTCATCAATTTGGTGGAATTGATGCGCAAATACAAGATAGACAACTTCGTATTCTCATCATCTTGCACCGTTTATGGACAAGCAGACGAATTGCCCGTCACAGAAAACACACCGATCAAACCTGCCACTTCCCCCTATGGAAGCACCAAGCAGATGAGCGAAACCATTCTCTCGGACTCCGTCAATGCCTACCCTAACATGAAGTGCATCTTGTTGAGATACTTCAACCCTATCGGTGCACACCCAAGTGCTGAAATTGGTGAGTTGCCAAATGGAATTCCCAACAACCTGCTCCCTTACGTCACACAAACTGCCGCCGGCATTCGTGAGAGATTGCGCGTGTTCGGAAACGACTATGACACACCAGACGGAAGTTGCATCCGCGACTACATCAACGTTGTTGACTTGGCTAAAGCTCACGTCAACGCCGTCCAACGATTGGTAGAGCAAAAGAACAAAAAGAGCATTGAGATCTTCAACCTCGGAACTGGCCGTGGCGTCTCGGTTTTGGAAATCATCCGCACTTTCGAAAAGGCAACAGGCGTAAACGTTCCTTACGAAATAGCCCCAAGAAGAGATGGTGACATCACCCAAGTGTGGGCCGACTCGTCCCTTGCCAACACCGAGCTCGGTTGGAAGGCCGAAACCTCTTTGGAAGAGACCCTCCTTTCCGCTTGGAATTGGGAGATGAGACTCAAAGAGAAAAGAGAAGCCGCAAGCAAGTAAAACTTTCGACAAACAATATGAAAGCCTCCAAACTTTTGGGGGCTTTTTTCTTATACAATACAAAATATGGCCACACAAATAGCAGCGATGTTATTCATGTTAGCATTTTACACCGCTTACTTCGCAAAACTAATCCAACCAAAAAGGCAAGGAACCCAAGCCATGATTCTCGGAGAAGGAGACAAGCCTTTAGAGCAAATCAATCATGAAAAAATCATGAAAGTTGCCTTCCATGCAATGCCACAGATTCTCAACGAAGAGAAGTTCTTGGAGAGGGCTTTTGGAGAAGATTACACAAAATACAAATCAAAAATCAGAAGATACATATAAGCAGACTTCCCCACTCTTGGGAGCAACATTTATGCAAGAAAAACAAGTATTCTATTTTTTCTATTAAACAAGCACCTTTAACAAATCCCAAGAAAGGATTCAGTGGAAAATGCACAATATCACAATATCTGTGCAAGAGATTTCGATTTGACAAAAAAAGAGGCACAATAGACACAAAACGTCAGCACCGCCCCAAATAGAATATTTTTTTCGCACATTTTAGCGAACAAAAAGCGGTAGTTCAGTTTTCAACAATCGTTCATTTATCGATAGAATTATTTGGTGAACTCAAATAACTTTTACAAATTTGCGTTGCAAATAGTGGTTTATTCATCCCTAAAACATCTATTTGTCCGAACCACCAAACGGCCCGAACAAGATCATCATAGATGTTAGGATTATTAATCCGTTGGGAAAGAGCATAAACCAAGGAAAGGATAACCATATCAGTATCCCTCCATTTGCCGAAAACAAGAAAAAAATAGGGATGGCATTTTCTTCAATAAAACAAAATTTTGTAAGCAAACCCAAAGCTTCGGCTATGTGTTTGCCTATATGTTTATGTCCCTAATCGCCATGGCTACCGTCCAAAATTGCAGGATGATTGTCATGGATTTTTTTTGTTGAATAAAAAAGAACAAACAATACAATTAACAAATAAATAACAAGAAAAGATGAGTCAAGGTGAAATCTTCATAGTCGTATTTCTTACGGCTATAATTCTGGTTTCTGCTGCGTTGATTATCGCGATGTTTGTATCACCGCGTTCAACCAACGAGCAAAAAGGAGAACCATACGAGTGTGGAATCCCGACTCGAGGCACATCATGGATGCAATTCAGAGTAGGTTACTACTTGTTTGCCATCCTATTCTTGATGTTTGACGTGGAGACAGTACTTCTGTTCCCATGGGCAGTCATCATGAAGAGTCTTGGAGCTGTCGGAATCTGCAGCGTCTTGTTCTTCTTGTTTATTCTCGTTCTCGGATTGGCTTATGCATGGAAGAAAGGAGCGTTAGAATGGAAGTAAAAGACATCAAAATCAAAAGCATGAAGACGGAGGACTTCAAGGACAATGAGTACTTGCAACAGTACATTGAAGAACTCCAAAAAGACGGTTTGAACATCGCTACAGAGAAGTTGGACGACCTTATCAACTGGGGAAGATCTAACTCTGTATGGCCATTCACTTTCGCAACCAGCTGCTGCGGTATCGAGTTCATGTGTGTGGCTGCGGCAAGACACGATTTTGCCCGCTTCGGTTGGGAGGTTACCCGTAACTCTCCTCGTCAAGCAGACGTAATCTTCGTTTCAGGCACAATCACCTACAAGATGGCTCCAGTATTGAAGCGTCTTTACGATCAAATGGCAGAACCAAAGTATGTCATTGCAGTAGGCGGTTGCTCCATTTCTGGTGGTCCGTTCAAGGAATCTTACCACGTGGTAAACGGAGTTGACAAGATTATTCCTGTTGACGTTTACATTCCAGGATGCCCTCCAAGACCAGAGGCTATGCTCTATGGCATGATGCAGCTTCAAAGAAAGATCAAGTTGGAGAATTTCTTCAAACTTCCTAAGAAGCCAAACATTTCTAACGGACAAACAGAAGGAGGAAACAAGTAATGGATAACATGCAAAAATACATTCAAACCCTTGCACCAAAAGCTCAGTTTGAAGAGGGCGGACAATATCTTACCACAACCATCGAGCCTGACGCGTTGAGGAAAGTTGCCACCGGCTTGAAGGAGAAAGGCTTCGACTATTTGATGTGTTTGACAGGTATGGACTACAAAGAGAGTCTTGGTGTCATCTACCACATCTCGTCTTCTAATCCTAAAGAAAAAGAGACGGTCATCGTTCTTAAGACCAGCACTACCAATCGTGAGGAGCCAGCCATCCCAACGGTTTCTGACATTTGGGAGATTGCCACTTACTACGAACGTGAGGCTTACGATTTCTATGGCATCATTTTCGTCAACCATCCTGACATGAGAAGACTATTCCTCCGCGAGGATTGGGTAGGTTTCCCTTTCAGAAAGGATTATGTAGTCAACGACGAGATCAACCCAGTGCCTACCAAGGTGCCAGATCCAGACGACTACGAAGCAGTCCCATCCTACTCTCTCAACAAAGAGGGCAAGTTGGTAAAAAAGACGAAATCTCTATTCGAAAACAAAGACTATATTGTAAACATCGGTCCTCAACACCCTTCAACCCACGGTGTACTTCACTTGCGCACCAAGTTGGAAGGTGAGATCATCAAGCACATCGACCCACACTTTGGTTATATCCACCGTGGTATCGAGAAGATGTGTGAGTCAATGACCTACCCTCAAATGCTATATTTGACAGAGCGTCTTGACTACCTTTGCGGAACAATGAACCGTCACGGTCTTTGTATGTGTATCGAGAAGGCTGCGGGCATCGAAGTTCCAGCAAGAGCACAATACATCAGAACCATCTTCGACGAGTTGACACGTATCGCATCTCACCTTATCGGTTGGGCATGTATGTGTAACGATATGGGATCCATCACAGCGTTCATCTATGGTATGCGTGACCGTGAGAAGATCATGGACATCTACGAAGAGACAGCCGGTGGTCGTTTGATGGTCAACTATTATGTTGTCGGTGGTGTTGCACAAGACATTCACCCTAACTTCGTCAATCGTGTGAAGGAGTTCATCCCTTATATGAGAAAGATGATTGAAGAGTATCACACACTCTTCACACACAACCCTATCGCTGCAGGACGTATGAAGGACTGCGGATTCTTGACCAAGGAGCAAGCCGTTGCATTGGGTGTTACAGGTCCATCAGGAAGAGCTTCCGGCTGGTCTTGCGACGTTCGTAAGATTGCACCATACGCAGCTTATGACAAAGTCAAATTCGACGAGATGCTTCACCAAGGTGGTGGAACGTTTGACCGATATATGATCCGTTTGGAAGAGATTGAGCAATCATTGCGCATCATCGAGCAATTGATCGACAACATTCCTGAGGGTGATTGCAGAGCAAAAGTTCCTGCCATCATCAAGTTGCCTGCAGGCGAATACTACCAACGCGTAGAGAATGCAAGAGGTGACTTCGGTGTTTACATCAACAGTACTGGCGACAAGAACCCATACAGGGTGAAGTTCCGCTCTCCATGTTTAAGCCTCGTTACCGCTCTCGACCCAATGTGTACAGAGCAAAAGATTGCAGACTTGATCATGATTAGTGGTTCATTGGATTATGTTATCCCTTGTATCGACAGATAACATCCAAGGTATTCATTTAACAGAAAAATAAATTATGTTAGAATTAGATAAATTAGTAACGCTAATCCACAGCACTCTAGCGGACGCTATCGATATAGAGTGGTTGGTAAAGCTAATAGAATATGTGCTCATAGGCGTTGGCTTCCTTGCCCTCTACGCTGTATTAGCATTGATTCTAATCTTGTTGGAACGTAAGATTTGTGCATACTTCCAATGCCGTCTCGGTCCGACTCGTGTTGGACCTTGGGGATTGATTCAGCCAATCGCCGACATGGTCAAAATCTTGTTGAAGGAGATCATCAAAATCGACAAAACCGATTGGATTCTCTTCAAGGTTGCTCCTTTCATCGTTATTATGGGTTCATTCTGTACTTTCGGTGCGTTGCAGTTCGGCAAAGGCATCTGCGGAGTTGACTTCAACGTAGGTTTGTTCTATATGATTGCCATTTCATCTTTGGGTGTTATCGGTATTCTTTTGGCAGGATGGGCCAGCAACAACAAGTACACCCTTATCGGTGCAATGAGAAGTGGTGCCCAATTGGTCAGCTACGAGCTTTCAGCAGGTATCGCATTGCTTACGATGGTTGTCTTGTCAGGAAGCTTGCAACTCTCTGAAATCATTGAAGGACAGGCAAAAGCATGGTACATATTCCAAGCTCCCCTACCTGCATTCATCGCGTTCATCATTTATTTGATCGCTGGTCACGCCGAGACCAACCGTGGTCCATTCGACCTTCCTGAGGCTGAGTCTGAGTTGACAGCAGGTTACCACACTGAGTATTCAGGTATCCAATTCGGATTCTTCTACTTGGCAGAGTACTTGAACATGTTCATCATTGCGGGTATCGCTACAATGGTCTTCTTGGGAGGTTACCAACCATTCCAAATCAATGCAGAATGGGCAGAAGGATTCAACAACATCATGGCTTACATTCCAACATGGGCATGGTTCTTTGGCAAGGTGTTCGGACTCATTCTTCTTAGTTTGTGGGTAAGATGGACATTCCCTCGTCTTCGTATCGACCAATTGTTGAAATTGGAGTGGAAGATCCTCATGCCAATCAGTCTTTTGAATCTATTGCTCATGAGTGTATGGGTATTAATCTTTTGAGTAAAATAATAAGAAGATGATTAAATATATTAAAGATTTAGTTTCTGGATCATGGGCATTGCTTAAAGGAATGAGAATCACCATGATCAACTTCTGGAGACCAAAGGTGACGGAGCAGTATCCGGAAAACAGAGAGACGAAGCTACAAAACATGTGCGAGCGCTTCCGTGGCGAACTTGTTATGGAACACAACGAAAAGAACGAGCACAAATGTACGGGCTGCGGTATCTGTCAAATGAACTGTCCAAACCACACCATCAAGATTGTCACCCGTCAGGAGACAACTGAAGATGGAAAGACAAAGAAGGTTCTCGACAAATACATGTATGACTTGGGAAGCTGTACATTCTGCGGATTGTGTACTCAAGTTTGTCCTCAGAAAGCAATTTCTTGGAAGCCAAACTTTGAACACGCTGTCTTCAGACGTTCTCAGTTGGAGAAACAGCTCAACCAACCAGGTTCAAAAATGGCAGAGAAAAAAGTAGCCGCTCCTGCTGCTGCTCCTAAGAAAGAGGGCGAAACGGGCGACAAAAAAGTTCAATAACAAAACAAGTAAGAGATGGAATTATTTTCAGCGAATAGCATTATATTCTTCCTACTCGCCACGATAATCCTTGTTTTTGGAGTTATATCAGTGACGACAACGAAGATTTTAAGAGCTGCAACTAGCCTCTTCTTCGTATTGTTCGCAATTGCTGGATTATATCTATTCCTCAGCTATGATTTCATTGCTGCGGTGCAATTGTCGGTTTACGCGGGAGGTATCGTCGTGCTCTTTGTCTTTGCCATCCTTTTGGTGAAGAATCTTGGAGAGGAGACAGAGAAAGTCTCTTGTCAAAAGAAGTTAGTCGGTGGCATTGCCGCTGCAGCAGGAGTGATTGTGAGTTTGATTACAATCTTCAAGTACGGTTTCATCATCAATGAATCTGCAGACGCTATTGCAGAGACAGTAAAAATGCAAACTGTCGGCGAGACTTTGATGGGTGTTGACCAATATCAATACTTGCTACCTTTCGAGGCATCCAGTATCTTGTTGCTTGCTTGCATCATCGGTAGTGTTGTAGTTGCACAAAAGAATAAGGAGGAGAAAAGATGAATATACCAGTAGAATATTTCTTGGTGCTCAGCACCCTCCTATTCTTCATAGGAGTATTTGGTTTTATCGTCAGAAAGAACCTAATCGGAATCTTGATGTCCGTTGAGTTGATTCTCAACGCTGTGAATATCAACTTCGTTGTATTCAACAGATTCCTCTTCCCAGACAAATTGGAAGGATACATTTACGGTTTGTTCGTGATCGTTGTTGCCGCAGCAGAAACCGCAGTCGCAATCGCCATCATCATCAATGTTTACCGTAGCATGAAGAACATAGATGTGAACACTATTAAAGAATTAAAGAACTAAGGTCATGGATTATACAATATTATTATTAGCTATTCCGTTCCTGATGTTCCTAACCATCGGACTTCTCGGCTACAAGATGACGCCGAAATTTTCGGGCTTGTTAGGCACAGCAGGTTTGGCTGTAGTCACAGCTTTGGCATACTACACGGCCTACCGCTATTTCTTCACCGAGTTCGGCCAAGCTGCCGAAGGAGCGTGGGAAACTAACGTCATGTTCAACTTCACATGGTTGGACTTGTCAAATGCAAACCGCCCAGACTTGATGATTAAAATAGGCATGTTACTCGATCCTATTTCAGTAATGATGCTTGTTGTCATCACCACCGTATCTTTGATGGTACACATCTATAGTATGGGCTATATGCACGGAGAAGAGGGATTCCAACGCTATTATGCAGTTCTCTCTTTGTTTACTTTCGCGATGCTCGGATTGGTAGTTGCAACCAACATCTTTCAAATGTATATCTTCTGGGAGTTGGTGGGTGTATCTTCATTCTTGTTGATCAGCTTCTACTTCACCAAACCTTCTGCTGTAAGAGCAGCAAAGAAAGCTTTCATCGTAACAAGATTCGCAGATATGTTCTTCTTGATCGGTATCTTGATTCTTTCTTACTACACAAAGACTTTCGACTTCCAAGCACTCACTGCAGTTGACACTGAGGCCGGACACGCCACTCTCGTATTCAACACAATGGGTGGAAAGATGTTCATGGGATTGTCTGTAACATCCATCGCTTTGCTGCTTATCTTCTTGGGTGGTGCTGGTAAATCAGCTATGTTCCCATTCCACATCTGGTTGCCAGATGCCATGGAGGGTCCAACTCCTGCTTCCGCATTGATCCACGCAGCAACAATGGTTGTTGCCGGTGTATTCTTGGTAGCAAGATTGTTCCCAGTTTACTTCTTCGAGGCTCCTGACGTATTGACTGTCATCGCCTACGTCGGAGGTTTCACCAGTTTGTTCGCTGCAGTCATTGCCTGCACACAAACTGATATCAAGCGCGTGCTTGCGTTCTCTACCATCTCTCAAATCGCTTATATGATGGTTGCTCTTGGTGTTTCTAAATACGGAGGTCACGACGGCCTTGGATTCACGGCTTCAATGTGGCACTTGTTTACACACGCCATGTTTAAGGCCACTTTGTTCATGGCTGCTGGTTGTATTATCCACGCTGTTCATAGCAACGAGATGGACGCTATGGGTGGTCTTCGCCACTACATGAAGAAGACATATTTGACATTCGGTCTTGCATGTTTCGCCATTGCAGGTATCTTCCCTCTTTCTGGTTTCTTCTCAAAGGACGAGATTTTGGTTGCTGCTTGGGAGGCTGACAAGGTTCTTTACTGGTGTCAAACATTTGTTGCAGGTTTGACCGCATTCTACATGTTCCGTCTTTTCTTCCGCATCTTCTTCTACGAAGAGCCTAAGTATGAGCACCACACTCCACACGAGGCACCAGCTAACATGTGGGTTCCTCTATGCATTTTGAGTGTATATACAGTATTTAGTGGTTGGTTCCCATTCAGCAAATGGATTTCAAGCGACTTGATCGGTTATGACATCCATACACACTGGCCAATCGCCTTGGGTAGTACGGCGGTTGCACTTCTCGGTATCGGAATCGCATTCGCCCTATACTACAAAAAGAACAACATTCCTGATCGTATTGCAAACGCTTGCAACAGCTTCTACACATGGGCTAGCCACCGCTTCTATATCGACGAAGTATATTTGTTCATCACAAACAAAATCATCTTCGGAGGTATCTGCACTGCCATTGCTTGGTTTGACAGACATGTAATCGACGGTTTCATGGATATGTTAGGTTGGAGCACCAACACAATATCTGAGGAGACTAAGGAGATTCAAAGCGGAAGCGTTCAACAATACGCTTGGCTCTTTATCATGGGTGTTATTACAATCACAGCATTGGCACTCTATTTATAATTTGAAAAATTAAAGGCAATGAATATTTTATCAACATTTGTAATCATTCCATTGGTGATGATGGCCATCATCTTCTGCATCAACGGCGAGAAGAAAGACCTCATCCGCAAGGTAATGGCTGCGGGCGCTTTGGCCATGTTGGGAACTTCCGTATATTTAACGGTAGATTTCCTCGCACAGCGCGAACTCGGTGACACAGCCGAATTCCTCTACCGCAGCGACATTCTATGGTACGAAACGTTCAACATTCACTATTCAGTTGGTGTTGACGGTATTTCTGTTGCAATGCTCCTACTCTCTACTATCGTAGTGATTACTGGCGTATTTGCCTCTTGGGGGTTGGAAGATCAAACTAAGGAGTATTTCTTGTGGTTCCTTATGCTTTCTTTGGGAGTGTTCGGATTCTTCATCTCTATCGACCTCTTCACAATGTTCCTATTCTACGAGATTGCCCTTATTCCGATGTATCTTCTCATCGGTCTTTGGGGTACTGGTAGGAAGAAGTACTCTGCTATGAAGCTTACCCTTATGTTGATGGGTGGTTCTGCATTTTTGATGGTCGGCATCTTCGGTATCTACTACCACTCTTCAGTAGATGGCAACTTTACATTCAACATCATTGAGATTGCACAAAATCACGCTATGCCAGTTGACAAGCAGTTGATCTTCTTTCCTCTCACTTTCGTTGGATTTGGTGTTTTGGGTGCTATGTTCCCATTCCACACATGGTCGCCTGACGGTCACGCTTCAGCCCCTACAGCAGTATCAATGTTGCACGCCGGAGTTTTGATGAAGTTGGGAGGTTACGGATGCTTCCGTGTTGCCATGTACTTGATGCCAGAGGCTGCAGACCAATTGGCTTGGATATTCATCATCTTGACTGGTATAAGCGTTGTTTATGGTGCATTCAGTGCTTGCGTACAAAACGACTTGAAGTACATCAACGCCTACTCATCAGTAAGCCACTGTGGTTTGGTGCTATTCGCCCTTTTGATGATGAATCAAACGGCAATGACAGGTGCTATCCTACAAATGCTTTCTCACGGTTTGATGACAGCATTGTTCTTTGCTCTAATCGGTATGATTTATGGTCAGACACACACTCGTGACATTCGTTACCTTGGCGGTTTGATGCAGGTTATGCCATTCTTGTGTGTTTGCTATGTGATAGCAGGTTTGGCATCTCTTGGTCTTCCTGGTTTGTCAGGATTCGTTGCCGAGATGACAATTTTCGTTGGTTCATTCGAGCATGAGGATATGTTCCACAGAGTAATAGTAATTGCAGGTTGTACTTCAATCGTAATCACAGCTGTTTATATCCTTCGCGTTGTTGGCAAGATCTTGTTTGGCCCTCTTTACAAGATTGTAATAGAGAAAAATGAGAAAGAAGGCAGCGTAAAGAGCTTTTATATTTCTGAGCACGATGGCGAGACTCATCGCTATCCACTTCGCGATGCAATCTGGTATGAGAAGATTGCTACAATCGGATTGATCATAGCCATTGCAGGTATCGGACTTGCTCCACTTTGGTTGTCCAACATGATTAGCGACGGTATTGTGAACATGCTTAAATAATTTGGTATTATGGACATGATAAAAGAATTTTATAGTGGATTTTCAATCATGAATCAAGAGGTCAGCTTGGTTCTTGTATTGGTATTCATCCTACTTGCAGACCTTTTTCTTGGAGAAAAAGGCAAAAAATACTTGCAACTCAGCGCTATCGCAGCATTCGCCCTCAATGTGGTTTACGGATTCACATTGACAATCGGATCAACCTACGAGGATAGTTTCGCTGGTATGTATGTAACTTCTGACATGCACATCTTGGTTAAGAACATCTTGAACATTGGTACGCTTCTCGTTTTCTTCTTCGCTCACTATTGGAACGAACATGAAAACAAGACACAAAGCGGCGAGTTCTATTTCTTGACACTCTCTACCCTATTGGGAATGTACTTGATGATCTCTTCTGGCAACTTCCTTCTATTCTACATAGGATTGGAGACTGCTTCCATTCCGATGGCTGCAATGGTTGCTTTCAACAAGAAGGCTCAAGAGTCTGCTGAAGCTGCAGCAAAATACATTTTGACAGCAGCATTCTCATCAGGTGTGATGTTGTTTGGTATCTCTTTGATTTATGGTACTTGCGGTACACTTTACTTTACCGGAGTCACTCAAGCATTCCAAGCTGAGCCTCTTCAAGTAATGGCATTGATATTCTTCATGGCTGGTATGGGCTTCAAGATTTCTTTGGTTCCTTTCCACTTGTGGACAGCCGACACTTACCAAGGAGCTCCTACGGCTGTTACGGCTTACCTTTCTGTTATGTCAAAAGGTGCTGCTGCATTCGCGTTCCTTTGCATTCTTCAGAAGGCATTCCAAAACTACCCTGAGTCTTGGCAAAACATTCTTTGGTGGATTATCGTAGTGACAATTACAGTTGGTAACTTGTTTGCTATCCGTCAAAAGAACTTGAAGAGATTCCTTGCATTTTCATCCATCTCCCAAGCAGGATACATTATGTTGGGTGTCATCGCCAACACGGCTCAAGGTATGACTGCAACAGTGTTCTACATCTTCATCTATTTGTTCACAAACTTGGCTGCGTTCGGAATCATCTCTAACATAGAGAACCAAACAGGCAAAGTTGGCATGGATGACTACAATGGACTATACAAAACAAATCCAAAGTTGGCTGTTGTCATGATGTTGGCAATGTTCTCTTTAGGAGGTATTCCGTTCTTCGCTGGATTCTTCAGCAAGTTCTTCATCTTCTTGGCAGCTGCTCAACAAGGTCTTTACTTGTTGGTTTTCATAGCATTGTTAAACACTATCATCTCACTATTCTACTATTTGTTAGTAGTAAAGGCAATGTTTATCGAGACCTCTGACGATCCAATCAAACCGATCAAAAGCGACGCCATGACTGTCATCGGATTGGCGATCTGTACTATTGGCATGATAGTTCTTGGATTCATCAGTCCAATCTATGAGTATATGACAAGCATCAGTTTCTAAACTGATAGTGATATAAAACAAAAAAGGTCGTTCAGTGATGAGCGACCTTTTTTGTTTAGTAAGGCATTGCCTTTACCTCCTCACATGGTTATTAGGTGTAAAACATCCATCTTGTTGTGCCCCAAAAAGTTGGAAGGTTACCAATGAATCAAAAACACTTCTCCTCGCTCTTAAACGGGGGACATCTCACAGCACCTTTTTTCATTCAAGCTTGCTGTTTTCAATTTTCTCTATTAGGCATTTCAAATCACTACCATCCCGGCCATTCATAACATGTAAAAAGACCCTAGTTAGCACTTAAATTGCAAAGTCAGAACCGATGCAAACAATATAAGGGTACATTTTCCACTTTCCACTATTCGTCCATTATTTTTCAACAATCATTGGCACCAACTTACTCTTAAAAGGGAAACTCACAAATTGCGAAGCTATTAAACAAAATACAATAAACAAAATACAATAAACATTTATTCATATTAACATTGAGTACCAAATATTTATTGTATTTTGTATACGAATTACGGCTAACGATTTATACAGATGAAAACAACCATAGAATATCCGGCAACACACTCCATGTCCACAGCATGGTACATCGTTGACGACGATGGGAATGTTGGAATTCTCGATTATAACGAGAATGGTCCTGTCCCAAACGGTTTAGCAGAACACGTAGTAGCTGAACTTGTGTGGGGGCTCTGCGATAACAACAAAAAATACAAACAGATACCTATCAAACTAACGATAGATCAAATATACGAGAACATCTCAGAAAGGCATTCTCCTGATGACGAGGATTTTTGGAGTGACCTTATAGTTAAAATAAAAGTTGACAAGACTGAAAGATTCCGACAACTTTGCAACCATAAAGACATCTACAAATGTATCTGTGTATCTGAAGATGAAGGTTTATACATCTTTGATGCTATGTATAGTTTCGATTATGAACATGACAAAGTGATCGAAGGTTCTCCGCTTGAAGCCCTTCTAAAAGAAGGAATAATAGAGTCTGTATATAGGTTGAATGAATTCGGCCATGACGATACTTTTAAGCAGGGTTACGAAAAACCCGTACATACAAAAAATTATGATTCTTGTTCTTTCTTCTTATACCACCAACCGTATTGGGAAGATTACTTGCCAGAAAAGATGTCAAGCCCTAAAAATCCTGTAAATATCGACCAACTTCCGGATGAAATCAAAAGCCAGATTCTCCATATACCTGGTAATTTTGAAAAATTAGACACTTTTCAAATAGCGGAACTCTACCCAAGCAGTACAACATACTGCATGGCAGATCCTCTATTCCTTATCGATGGATATGAATACAACCTATTGCCATTACCTGACGGAACGAAAGCCTACCTTCTGTCTGAAGAGGCTGCAGTGACTGATGACCGTAAAATAAAATACACCATTGAAGAGTTTGAAGAATTATGCAAACTCGGACGTGCAGAAAAGAAAAATAGATTAAATGATTGAATTACTTTCCATTGACATCAGCAACTATTGCTCTAAACAGTGCTCCTTTTGCTATAATCATAGCACAAAGGAAGGAAACGTCCTATGGCAACCGCAAGAAGTAATCGCATTCTGTACAGATTGCATAGAAAACGGTATCAAAGCAGTCTCACTCGGAGGTGGTGAACCTTTTGAATATGACGGGATTTTTGATATCATAGATGCGCTATACTCCAAATGCTACCTTTCCGTTACCACCAACGGTTTACCTCTGATGAAAGACAATGTTTGGAAACTATTGACACTTCATAGTCCAGACAAGATTCATATAACCATCCACAATCCTGACAACGAGAACGAGGTAGAGCGGGTGTTAGGACAACTAGAATTGCTAAAAACAACAAACATTAAGCCTGGTGTAAACCTATTGGTGAACGCTGACAAAATAGAAGCGGCAAGAGCTGTGTATATTAAATTACTGAAATCTATCAACTCTGATCAAATAATTGTAGTTCCACAAAAATTCAGCAATACTCCAACCCCAAAACAACTTGCTAGTATTGCAAACGGTAAACCTTTTCAAAGTCCATCATGCCTGTTAGGGTGCAAACGCCCTACTAATTTTGTTTCTGTTTCATGGGATAAAAAAGTGAACTCTTGCAGCTATGCTCCCAACAAAGAAGAACTAATTTCTCTTGATTTCAAAGGACTTACTGTAGCCCTTCAAAAAATCAACTGGAAATCATGCATGCATTTGTAAGCATCCAATCCAAAACTCGCCATCCCCCTTAACTTTGTCGCGAACACAAAAAAAATAAAAATATGGCAAGAGAAAAGGAAATGTGCCATATACATGACTTGTATGAGGCATGTATATGATTATTTGCTATATTTGAAACTATAAATATCAAGACAAATGTTTACCTCTCAAGTGTCTTTACATGAAGAAATTTATATATACACTTATAACTATACTGATGATTTGCGCACCTGGGTGCTCAGCAAAAAAAGGAATAGTATCCAACGGCAAGAACATGATAGAAGACCAAGAACATGTTGACCTCAGTCTAGACAGCCATACCGATATTGAGTTTTGCTGGTACTATTATGATCTTGCATGTCATGATCCATCTGATCCAGATTATCTTCAAGTTCAACAAGAAGAAATAGTTGAGTTTATCAATTCATATCCAGACGCTAAGTTTGAAATCAGTGGACATACTGATCTCCGTGGATCCGAAATGTATAACAAAAAGTTATCGAATTCACATGCAAGCCGTCTTCGGAATACTTTAATTCGTAAAGGCGTAGATTTTTCCAGACTAAAAGCAGTGGGCTATGGAGTCGAGAAACCAATTATTGAAAATGCTCTAACAGAAGAGGAACATGCACAAAACAGACGTATAGAAATCAGATTCTTAAAGTGAGCATATTAGGAGTCATCCACATTTACAGACCTATTCTTACAAACGCACAAAACAAACAACTACGTTCAATAAACAACTCATCAAAAAAGGTTGAAAAACCATTCGATTTTTCAACCTTCCTATATTTAGTTATCCGCCCTATATTTCAGTTTAGACTTCCAAAAAACTTCTTCTTTTTCGAGTTTCGCCTTATTACACAAATACCAATTCTTGGCCGAAGAGCTATTCCGCTTCACCTCCCTGCTAACCTCTTGATATTTCTTATATGAATATATTTCCATGTCAGAGCAAAGCTTCAAAATACGATCCTTTACGTCTGTAAGATAATGCCCTGCATTGGGATTGCAATTGCCTTCAAAGTCATTCTCCATATAACCAATTATCGCCACATTCACTGGCTGATAATCAAAGTCTGCCAAAACGATGAAATCTTTGTTGATAAGACGAATCTTCACATCTTCCGAATATGATCCATAGTTACTATGAATGGCATCTCTAATAAAATCGTGCATAGGATGGGATATAACCGATCCTTTTTTGTCTATCGACTTCAAATAGTTATCCATCATTAACCTTGCATCTGGATCGTGAAAACCCAACAAGACTCCAAACCAATGACTACTTACCGATTTGCCATCAGAAGTCCACAAATCATAAACCTTGTTATAGACCTCCGGCCATTTAAAACTACACAACAAATTTTCAGCCGCCATATAATCATATAAAGGCTGCATAGAGTATGCGGTGTCCATCAACGCCCTTTCCATTGAATTTTCGTTGGTCACCCTTCCCCTCGCTTTCAAATACTCTTTACGATCAAAGAGTTTCATCAAAACGCCTTTTATTTTTCTATTAGAGTAATTTCTTTGAATGTCCGATGTTGTATATGTAAATGTATAGTTATCAAAAACAGAAAACACATTACCATAACGCGCATATAAGACGGGAAGGCTATCAATAGATACGGTCTTCGCCATCACACACAAATGAGAAGACAAAAGAAATAACAAAATATAAAATACCCTAGTCATATTTCTTTTCGATTTTGTGATTGAACCTAAACAATAATATAATCCAACTAAATTTTTTTCAAAAGTAACCAATAACTCTAAAAAGACAAACAAAACAAACAAAAAAAAAAGATTAGACCTTATCCAAAGTAGAAAATTAATTACACTTATCAACTTTTCTCAGTTTCAAACGGAATATAGATAGATGACAAAAATCAGCACCAAAGGCCTTCCCGCTTTATGCAAGAAAGCCTTTATCTTTATACCGTTGAATTATTCAGCTATTCGCTCATATGTAATAGCAGCAAAAACATCCGTCACGGTGATAGAGCCATCCTCGTTCTCTTGGATCTCAATCCATGGCGAAAGTTTCTCGCCTAAGATCTCTCCTTTCGTCGTACGATTAATGAAATTCTTGCCTCCTTCCGTTTTCCAAGTACGTTGATGTTCATCGCGGATATATTTCTTATCATCCGTAAGAAGAGCCCTTTCTTCATCACCCATATCATCAAGGTTGATTCCTTCTGGAAGTTTATAGAATGTTGTCATAGTACCATCATCGCTGAACACAAAAATAGAGTTTGCCATAAAGAAGTCTTCCTTATCGTCTGACTGCAAATATTCCTCACGAGTCTTTTTTTGTGCACCTAACTTTCCCAAAGAGAATTCAGTGTATTTAATCTGCCACTTACCAATTAGATTCATATAGTGTACATTTAAAAGTTAAACATCAATCAAATATACGACAAAGTTTATGGAATAGGAAACAAAACCAAAAGAAAGATGTTAGGCGAAGTCCCCTATCACGCTCCTTTCCCAAAATAGGAAATCAATTCATCCGATAATTTTCCTTGTCTAAAATCGTCCAACAACTGCTCCAACTGTTGGATGGAAACTCCTGCCTGTTCGAAAGAACGTACCAAGGTAATTGCCTTACGCTGCTCCTGGTTCAACCCTCGCAAAGACGGATCGTCGGAAATACCCAAAAAGAATAAAACATCTGCAGATTCAATATCATAAGCAGAAGAAAGATTAACCACAGACGACACCTCTAAAGGCGTTCTTAATACTCCGTGAACATCATACAACCACGGGGTTGAAAACAAGGAATGCCATGCCGTGGTATGTTTTATCAATTCTTCCGTATAATTCTTTTTAGAACGCTCCACATAACGATACCAACCCTCCATGGAAAGTTGCAACATATAAGAGCTTTGTCGTTCTATCTGAGCTGTAAGCAATCTCAAAAAAGATTTTGAAGAATGCTCCGTTATGTGTGCCACGAAAGAATCGAACCCTTCAATCTCGCAATCCTCAATTTGCTGATTACCATCATCATACTGCCGCAAACTTTTGGGAGCCAACAAGAATCGCTGACAATCCTCCAAATTAGGGACTCGTCTAACTTTCTTAAATTTCAACCCAAAAGAGAGACCAATGGCTGAAAGAAATTTATAAAAGCCCTCCCTTTTTTCGGGCAGGAAACCTTCTTTTGCTAAACGCGCATCCAAGAATGCAGCTGTACGATCATAAGCTAGAAAGGTCTTTAAATCCTCCAACTCAACATATACTTCCGATGGCTTTCGCAAAGTGCAAACGCCTTGATTGTCCGAGGAAGGAATAAATGAGACATCCTTAAACATAGCCAGATAACGCTCTTGGCGGCTATCCATAAAGCGGAATTGCAGAAATGCATCCACAAAAAGATTCATATCTCGGAAAATCGTTTCCCAATCATCGTCAACAACACTATGCGACTGATAGCGAGGAAGAACGACACACTCCACCTCCGATAAAAGATCGGGATGGGCAATGCCAAGTTGAGAAAACAAACGTCGACAACCCGAATCCTCCAACAAATCTGGATGGATCACCTTAAAAGCATTTGAAGTTCCAGACGAAAGGAACAGCAACGATTTTCCGTTTGCATCACGAGCAGTGAGAAATTGTCCATCCGCACAATATATAGGCAAGTTTTGTTGGGCGTATTCAACACTCCACTCCGAAGAATGTGCTGCTAAATACATATAAAATCGGCGCAACCACTCCAATGTTTGAACTTGAAAAAACAAGGGTGTTATCGTTTCTATGAATTTGTCCAAAGTGATCTGCAAAGCACATAGATGATGATTCGACAAGTATTTGAAAACATTCTCATTTTCAAGATTCAACGTCAAAAAAGACCAATTGAAACCAACATCCAATAGTTCAGAAACAAGATGCGATTCTTTTGCCTCATCCAATAATGCCATCAATTGCTTGTCTTTAGTATAACAAGTGTGACGACAATCAACATACCCTCGGGAGGAGATGAACAATGGTGCAACAGACAATTTTTCCACGAAACGATCATAAAAAACAGAAAAAAGCGAGATGGACTCCCTACTCTCTTTCGTTTTTCTAAAATATGTTTTTGAATCTAACGGAATCAAATTGAATAGATTATCATTCAAGATGGTTTCTCCGTTGTTGTTTTTTAAAATCGTAAAATACTCCAAAGCATCTGCTGCCAACGTGGCCAACTGATCCAACATAGTATCATTCCAAGGCTCCCCCTGCTTGATACCCTCACGACTATCCGTCAACAAAAACGGAGCGTGAAGCAAAAAATTCAGATTTGTCTTTTCCTTTGTCGGGAAATAACAATAAGCCACTTCATCAGAATCAGGTTGCTCATTCAAACTACCATCTGCCAATGCAGAATAAGCCACACTGCCCTTCAAAGAACCATTTTTCAAAAGTGAGAAATCGCGCGAAAAACAATGATAATACACTGAGGAAGAATCCGTTCCAAGCATTTGAGTTTCCTTTACAAAAGCATATTCTGTCGATGAAAATATACTTGAAGCCAAAAACTCACGTTCATACGAGCCCTTTTCTCCACTATCAGAATTCCACTCTATGCGAGACAAAGAACGAAGAAACAACAAAGGATGCTTCAATCGTTTCAATTTTCCCAAGACCTCTCCATAGGCCTTCAATGGATCTCTGAAAGGTAAAGAAAAAAGAGTTTCCCCTCTCTTTCTCAAAGAAGGCATTGGTTCTTCCCTCTCTGGAACAATATAATTTTCGATTTTGAAACAAAAAGCATCATCCTCAATATGAGGAACATCCGTATATTGAAAAACGGATTTGAAACCGACACCAAACTTTCCGATAGAATTAGAACCCGTCTTAGAACTGGCTCCTATTGATGTAATAGCATTCAAATGACCAACAGGCGTACCAACATCCTCCTCGTCCACATCAGTAATAGAGAATGGAATCGTTCCATTATGAATAAAACAAAGCCTATCGGAATATAATTGTACACGGACATACGTTGCACCTGCGTCGTCAGCATTCTGCAACAATTCAAAAAGGAAATGAGCCTGATCCGAATACTTATCAACCACCATCTTCCACACGCCAATGGCGGCAGGATCACTCAATTGAGTAAACAATCGAGCTCGTTTATCGTGTAACTTTTTGAAAAGATCGGCCATACCTTTACTATATAGTTTTACAATGCGGCAATTCCCAAGGCTTCGTCGCGAGTCCACTCTGCCGATTTACGGATAGCCGGCAAAACCTCGCTTGCAGAAGAGACCACCGTCACAAGATTCAGATGCTCCTTACGCATAAATTGTTCGTCAACAGCCTTTTCCAACATAGCCAACATCGGTCCATAATAGTTATCCACGTTGAGGATAATGATAGGCTTCAAAAACAAGCCCAACTGCTTCCATGTGATCACTTCCAATAATTCTTCGAAAGTCCCAATACCACCAGGCATTGCTATGGCAGCTTCAGCATCTTTCACCATACGTTGCTTTCGCTCATGCATCGTATTGACAACCTCCATTTTGACCTTGGGATTATCCCAACCTTGATCCACCATGAACTGGGGGATGATACCTGTTATAGACCCACCAAAATCAAGCATGGCCTGTGCCAATTCTCCCATCAAACCTACACTGCCACCGCCATAATTACAAGCAATTTTCTCTTTCGACAATATTTTGCCCAACTCATAAGCTTCTCGCTTGTAAGACTCTGAAATCTGCGAACTTGACGCACAATATACACTAACACGCATAGTAATTTTGAATTATAAATTTTGAGGTGGCCTAAGGCAGCCTTTGAACACAAAAATAACGCTTTCGACGAAAAGAAAAAAGGAACTTCCTTGTAACCACAAAGAAATTCCTTTTCTAAATATTAGAACAAATTCTCTATTGACAATTTTGTTATTATCTTTCTCCGAACAAAGCAGCCAACACAGCTTCCGTTGCACCACAATTGTCAGAGACGAACTGTCGAGCTTCTGCCGATGCCCTCTTAAATGAATCCGACTCCGTGTTCATTAAATCATCCATCAACTTGCCAAAGTCATTTCCATCTTGAATAGGGAACGCTCCACCAACCTTGACCATCTCCACCGCTTCTCTAAATTTATGATAATTAGGTCCGAACACGACCGGCATACCATAAACGGCCGCTTCCAATATGTTGTGAATGCCGACACCGAAACCACCTCCAACATAAGCCACTTCACCATAACGGTATATGGAAGACAACAATCCGAAGCAATCGATAATCAAGCAATCAGCCTTTGCAGCCTCCTCTGGCGTCGTCTTCGAATAACGAACATACGGACGATTCAATTTAGAGATAATCTCCTCCAAGTGCGATTCATGTATTTCATGAGGGGCTATTATCAACTTCATATTCTGACGTTCATTGAAATATGGAAGCATAAATGCCTCATCCTTAGGCCAAGAGCTACCCGCCACAAGTACATTCTTATCTCCCTTGAAAGCTGATACAATCGGCAATTCTTTAGATGCCTTCGCGATTGCCAACACACGATCAAATCGAGTGTCGCCGACGACAGAGACATTCTTTATTCCTATTGATTCCAACAAGTTTTTGGAATTGGCATCCTGAACAAAAAGATGTTCGAAATTGTAAAGAAAATTACGATACCAGCCTCCATAAGATTTAAAGAAGACTTGTTCCTTTCTGAAAATTGCCGAAACTATATATGTCGGAACATCATGCTTCTTCAATTCCGCCAAATAATTTCCCCAAAATTCATACTTGATAAAGATGGCAATCGAAGGATTTACGATACGAATAAACTTTTTTGCATTCCAAGATGTGTCCATCGGCAGATAACAGACTATTTCTGCTCCGTCATAATTCTTACGTACCTCATATCCTGAAGGAGAAAAGAAAGTCAGAATAATCTTATATTCAGGATGTTCCTTCTTAATCGCCTCTATAATTGGACGCCCTTGCTCGAACTCACCCAACGAAGAGACATGCATCCAAATGAACTTGTCATTAAATACAATGCGCTCCTTTAAGAAAGAAAACACATTTTTCCTTCCTTCTACAAACTTCTTCGCTTTATCATTAAAGAAAGAAGCCATGTACACCAAAGCATAATAAAATAATATGCCAAGATTATATAACAACTTCATAATTATATGAATGTGTCTTATATAAAAAGGCGACAACTCCGAAGAATCGTCGCCTATAAATCATTTCAAAACTTCCAACGCTTTAGAAAGACGTCTCAAAGTTTCTTCATTACCAATAATATTCAGAATGTCAAATATTTGAGGACCACGAGCTGCACCTACGATCGTAATACGGAAAGCATTCATTACGTCACCCAATTTGTATTCTTTTGAAGCCACCCAGTCAAGAACGGTCTTCTCATTCTCCTCAACCGCAGAATAATCTTGAAGGCTATCCAATACGGCATAAAGTTCCTTCATCTGAGCTGGGCTTTCTTCCTTCCAACGCTTCTTCAACGACTTCTCGTCGTATTCTGTAGGAGCCTCGAAAAGATAGTTTGTCTCATACCAAAGATCCTTCACAAAGTGAACTCTGTTACGAACCAACGAAACCATATATTTGAGAGTCGCCATGTCACGAGTATATCCCTTAGCCTCAACAATTGGTGCATACAACGCAGCAATCTCATCATCCGACTTCATAGCCAAATACTCCTTGTTGAACCACTTTCCCTTCTCGTAGTCAAAACGAGCGCCAGCCTTGCTGCAACGCTCCAAAGAGAAGAGTTCGATCAACTCATCCATTGTAAAGACTTCCTTCTCAACACCTGGATTCCAACCCAACAACGCCAAGAAGTTCACTACTGCTTCTGGGAAATAACCCGACTCACGATAACCACTTGAAACATCACCAGTCTTAGGATCAGTCCATTGAAGAGGGAACACTGGGAAACCAAGACGATCACCATCACGCTTGCTCAACTTTCCATTGCCTTCTGGTTTAAGCAACAAAGGCAAGTGCGCAAATGCAGGCATAGTATCAGTCCATCCAAAATAACGATAAAGCAAGACGTGAAGCGGAGCCGATGGCAACCACTCTTCACCACGAATAACGTGAGTAATCTCCATCAAATGGTCATCGACAATGTTAGCCAAGTGATATGTTGGCAATTCGTCAGCAGCCTTATATAACACCTTGTCATCCAACACATTAGAATTGATTACCACCTTGCCACGAATAAGGTCGTTCACCTCAATATCCTCGTTTGGTTCTACCTTGATACGAACCACATATTTTTCACCGTTAGCAATGCGCTTCTCCACTTCCTCTTTTGAAAGTGTCAAAGAGTTAACACCGCTCATACGAGTGTGAGCGTCATATTGGAAATTAGGGATCTCCTTTCTCTTTGCCTCCAACTCTTCTGGCGTATCAAAAGCCATATATGCATAGCCTGCGTCCAAGAGTTGCTTCACATATTTCTTATAGATTTCGCGACGTTCACTTTGACGATATGGAGCATGGTCACCACCGATGCCAACACCTTCGTCAAATTTGATACCCAACCACTTGAACGACTCGATGATATAATCTTCTGCACCTGGCACAAAACGCTGTGAGTCTGTGTCTTCTATACGCAACAAAAGATCACCACCATGCTTTTTAGCAAATAAATAATTGAACAAGGCAGTTCTCACGCCACCTATATGAAGAGCTCCTGTCGGACTTGGGGCGAAACGCACCCTCACTTTTCTCTCTGCCATAATATTCTATAAGAATTTTCTATTTAAATATCTAAAACATTGGACTACAAATTTAATACAAATATTGCAAACAACGGGAAGAATGGGAAAGATTTACAAGTTGACCATTTACAATTTACTATTTCACACGACACACCAACCCTCCTCAATGCAAAAAGGCCATGACGCAAAGACATCATGACCTTTCTTATTCTTTTTGGGGAACACCCTTATTTAGACCTCAACAAATTGACAGCACCTTTCTTATTATGAGATGTTCCATCCACTCCTTTAGCCTCAATCACATAGAAATAGACGCCGATGGAAGCGGCACTGCCATAGACCGTACCATCCCAACCAGAAGTGATATCCTCCGAATCGTACACCTTTGTACCCCATTGATCATAGATGCGGCAACGATAGGATGCTATGGAACGATATGCCACCTTAAACTCATCATTTATGCCATCCCCATTGGGTGTAAAGGCATTCGGTACATATATTGCCGACTCTGAAACACGGAAACAAGCATACGAAGAACTTTTACATCTTGTCATAGAATCTCGCGACGCCACCGTCAACTTAACACAATGAAGACCTGGATCCGTAAATTTATAAGCATAAACCGTTGAATCATACTGACGAAGAGATCCTGCAAAATCATCTTCCGAAATTCTCTCCCCGCTTACGAACTCCCAAACATAACCTGTAGGAGAAACCGATGAGTTAGGATAACTCATCAAATCAATCGTAATCGGCGAAGAGGACTTGAATTTAGACGTATCTGCCAAAGCTTGACTAAAATCAGTATTGAAAGGAAGAACAATTCTTCCGTCGTCATCTTTACTCCAAGTGCTATGATTAGGATCTGCCTCATGTTCGAATTTGTCATCCACACGCATCAAAGGTAATGCCTTAGGTGCTGTAGTCTTAAATAGTTCTGTCGTATAGGCAGGGAATTGCAGCCCTAATTTCTGAACCAACTCATCCGTAATCGTAATCTTTGTATCCAACGCAGGCTTAGGAATACACATCATAGTATCAGCATCTGTCTTATCAGAAAATTCCGTCGTGTCTGGCTTGAACTTATCCGAAAGTGTGTAATCCTTATAGCTGTAAGACAAATGTCTAACAATGGGACGACGAACGCCCAAAGAGTTGACATAATACATGGTTGGCTGAATCTTCAAACAAAGCTCGTCGCAAGTAGCTTCGCTATTGTTCCATGTCACAGAACTGATGCCCTTATATTTGGCCACCCATAGGTAACTACGGCAACGTTCTCCAGACGAACAAGTAGAATCTCCATATTCTACAATGTAACCACAATCCATCATAACATTTTCCAAGACAGTCGAGGCCGAATCCACAGAATATTCATTCTCCTTCAAAACAACCGCAGAATCAGGATCCGTCGTATAGGTGTACCAACGACAACCCGTGGAATCTATCGAGCCTGACGAGAATTCGATCGTAAGATCTTTCGCAACATTCGTCAGAATTACATTGCTTCTTGAATCTGCCTTCACACCTGTACCCGACTTCACAACGAAACCCTCTGAATAGGCATTCAAAACTGCAAATAACGACAATAACGAAATAATATAACGCTTCATTCTTTTCAAATAAATTTCATACTTGGACTCCCGAATAAAGTCCATATAACAATTCAATCTGCAATATTACAAAAACATTTTCACACCTTGCGATTGATTGATGAGATATTTCAAACAACGCTAAAAAAATTAAATGAATTCTGCCTTAAATTAAACAGATGTCACTTTGGAGACAATCTTTTTGATAGATTACCTCTTACTGGGATATCACACAAAAAAACTTATAGGCATAACATCGGATAATCATTAAAATTTATATTTTTGTTTTATGTGAATTTCATGAACTCACCGAATGAAGTAAAAGTATAATAACAAGGATAAAAACATGGGCATTAAACATCCGAAAGGACTCTACTTGCTATTCGTAACCGAAATGTGGGAACGATTCAGCTATTACGGAATGAGAGCCATCTTCACGCTCTACTTGGTCAAAGCTCTAATGATGGACAAGGACCTTGCATCCAACATCTATGGAAGCTACACTGGCTTCGTCTATCTGACACCTCTTCTTGGAGGCTATATTGCCGACAGATACATAGGCAACAGAAAATCCATCATCAGCGGAGGGTTGATGATGGCATTGGGCCAACTGCTCCTATTCTTCAGTGCCTCTTTCTATACAGACCTATCGCTTTCCAAAATTTTATTGTTAGCCGGTCTGACCATGCTCACCATAGGAAACGGATTCTTCAAACCGAACATTTCAACAATGGTTGGGCAACTCTACAAACCTGACGACGAACGAAAAGATTCCGCCTACACCATATTCTATATGGGTATTAATTTAGGTGCGTTTTTCTCTCCCCTTGTCTGCGGAGCATTAGGAGACACGGGGCATCCAGAAGATTTCAAATGGGGATTTTTGGCAGCTTGCATCGGCATGATAATCGGCACTGTCATCTTCCAACTATTCCAAAACCAATATCTTGTAACACCCGACCTGCAACCTATCGGCACCACGCCTAATGTGAAGAGGGAGAGTGGGAATGAAACAGAGACAAGGAAACGCCCTATAGCATTGCTCTGTTTAGGAGAATTGGCATTGCTACTTGCATTCCGCTACTTATTTGAGGCAGATTGGATCGGAGCAGGAATTTTCAGCTGTTGTATCTCCATTCCAATTTTCATCATCACCGACCAGTCCCTGACTAAAGTCGAGCGTCAACACATTTGGGTCATTTACATCATATCTTTCTTCGTCATCTTCTTCTGGGCCGCATTTGAACAGGCAGGTGCCTCGCTCACCTTCTTCGCAGAAGAACAGACCGACAGAATGATTCTTGATTGGGAAATGCCCGCCAGCTATTTTCAAATATTCAATGCTATTTTCATCGTCATATTGGCACCTGTTTTCTCTGCCATTTGGCCTTGGCTGAAGAGACACGGGAAAGAGCCTTCCTCTCCCACTAAGCAAGCTATAGGTCTTCTATTGCTCGCCATTGGATATTTAATCATTGCCGTTGGTGTGAAGGGCGTCGAACCTGGCATTAAAGTCAGTATGTTCTGGCTCATCAGCCTCTACTTCGTTCACACACTCGGAGAATTGTGTCTCTCTCCCATCGGATTATCAATGGTAAACAAATTATCCCCTGTGCGATTTGCTTCCTTGTTAATGGGTGTTTGGTTCCTATCTACATCAACGGCCAACAAGTTTGCCGGAATATTAAGCACCCTATACCCTCAATTTGACGAACAAGGGCATCTTCTTCAAGCAAAATCCATATTAGGTTTTGAGATTACAAACCTGAACGAGTTCTTCATGGTATTTGTCGTTTCTGCAGGCATATCAGCACTATTGCTCTTTACAATCACTAAGAAATTACAAGCCATGATGGAAGAAGAGAATTAAGAATTTTGAATTAAGAATTTTGAATTTATCTCGAAAAGAAACCACCCAGCCCTGAAAGGGCGACACTCAATAGCCTTGTTCGTAAGGGCAAGGCTATAAAATATGTATTTTCCTCGAAATGAGCAACCCAGCCCTAAAAGGGCGACACTTCACAGCATAGTTCGTGAGAGCTATGCCCCCACATATCCGCAGTTCAATAAAAAAAAGCGACGGGAGAAATGCTTCAAAGCAAATCTCCTGCCGCCCAACTATAAACTAAAACTTATGAAAAAATCCGAACCTATTATTCCATCAATTTTTTGTACAAGTTGCTCATGTTAACCGCATCACCGATAATCCTGTGAAGATCAGCAACTTTCACGCGCTCTTGTTGCATGGTGTCACGGAAACGAAGAGTAACTGTATTGTCCTCCAAAGTCTGGTGATCAACAGTCACACAGAATGGAGTACCGATAGCATCCTGACGACGGTAACGCTTACCGATAGTATCCTTCTCTTCGTAGATACACTTATAATCGAACTTCAACTCGTTCATGATTTCGTTAGCCTTTTCAGGAAGGCCGTCCTTCTTCAACAAAGGAAGGATAGCACACTTAACAGGAGCCAAAGGAGCTGGCAAGTTCAAAACGACACGCTTGTCTCCGCCCTCCAATTGCTCTTCCTTATAAGCACCAGCCATAACAGAAAGGAACATACGGTCAACACCGATAGAAGTCTCGATAACGTAAGGAATATATGACTTATTCTCTTCCGGATCGAAATACTCCAACTTCTTGCCAGAGAATTGTCCGTGACGAGACAAGTCCCAATTAGTACGAGAGTGAATACCCTCAACCTCCTTGAATCCGAATGGCATACGGAACTCGATATCTGTAGCTGCGTTAGCATAGTGAGCCAACTTATCGTGATCGTGGTAGCGATACATATCGTCACCCATGCCCAAAGACTTGTGCCACTTCAAACGGAACTCCTTCCAATGCTTGAACCACTCCATTTCAGTTCCAGGCTTGCAGAAGAATTGCATCTCCATTTGCTCAAACTCACGCATACGGAAGATGAACTGACGAGCGACGATCTCATTACGGAAAGCCTTACCAATTTGGGCGATACCGAAAGGAATCTTCATGCGACCCGTCTTCTGAACATTCAAGAAGTTGGTAAAGATACCTTGGCAAGTCTCCGGACGAAGATAGATGTTCATTGCGTTCTCTGCAGTTGCACCGATCTCAGTCTTAAACATCAAGTTGAATTGCTTAACGTCTGTCCAATTCTTTGTACCGCTGATAGGACAAACAATCTCCTCATCAAGGATGATTTGCTTCAACTCGTCCAAGTTATTATCGTTCAAAGCCTTTGCGAAACGCTCGTGAAGAGCATCACGCTTAGCAACGTTCTCCAAAACACGAGGATTGGTTGACTTGAACTTCTCTGCGTCAAAAGCATCGCCAAACTTCTTGGCTGCCTTCTCAACCTCCTTTGCAATCTTATCATCGTACTTAGCGATTTGATCTTCAATCAAAACATCTGCACGATAACGTTTTTTAGAATCACGGTTGTCAATCAATGGGTCGTTGAAAGCGTCAACGTGACCGGAAGCCTTCCAAGTAGTTGGATCCATAAAGATGGCAGCATCGATACCAACAATGTTTTGATGCAACAAAGTCATTGCGTCCCACCAATATTTCTTTATGTTATTCTTCAACTCTACACCGTTTTGACCATAATCATAAACAGCACCCAAACCTCCATAAATCTCACTAGAAGGGAATACGAAACCATACTCCTTACAATGAGAAACCAATTGTTTAAAAACCTCTTCTTGTGAAGCCATAGCTCTATTTTATTTTTATTTTTGAAAATTCCATTATAGATTGCAAATTTAGTGATAATTAACCGAGAAACGCATTCTAAATTATAATTTTTGTCAACAAAATAAAGAAAAACAGACCTCCGCAGGGTAATCATCATAGTGTAGGTATCCTCTCGGTTACCACATTCGTCGTAGACGCCACAAAATCAGCAGACTACAACATTTTAACATTCAAACGCCTACTATAAAACAAACGACACATGACCTCCAGACCACCTACGTTCCGACGAACCTCCGTAGTGGCAATTCCTTACATCCATACCCCTATTGTTCAAACAAATAAAATAATTGTTACATATTTTTTCAACAGAAAAAAAAACGTGTAACTTTGCAACAAATTTTCAAACATCTATTAACAAATAATCACAATGAAAAAAGTATTGTTGGCCCTAGCGGCTATGATGGGTTTGACATTTAACATGTCTGCTCAAAATCCGGGAGAGGATAATGGTTTCGGTATCAAATTGCACGTCGGTATTCCAGGAAACAACTATGCTTGTCCCGAAAATTACTCCGAAACCGGTTATTCTCTTAAACATGAGTACAGCGGTGCAATGTTTGGATTAGGATTGGAAAATCGCTGGTATGTATGGCATAACGACAAGATGGGCGTTGCTGTTCACGCTCGTTGGATGGACATATCATTGGGCGGTGGCGAAATAACAACAAAAACATCTGTAATCGGCAAAAAAGTTTCCTCAGAAACCGTTGATGTCATGAACTTCGAAATGGGTCTGCTTGGTGTCGGTCCAATGTACACATTCTATTTTGGTCATGATATGGCTGTAGATGGTTATTACAACATTGTTCCAACTTATATGCTTGCTGTCTATGAAGCAGAAAAGGACGATGATGATGACGTCTTCATGGGAGGTTTCGGTTTCACACATAATATCGGTGCTGCTTTCCGTTGGAAATTCCTCCAAGCCGGACTTGAATACAAATTGGGAGAAATCGAATTGGAAGACTATGACGACAACGTAGATAACTACGATTCTAAAGCAAACGGACTTAAGGTATTCTTCGGATTTAAGTTCTAATCATCTATACGAATAAAAAAAGAAAGAGGAGTGAACGCTCCTCTTTCTTTTGTGGAATAATTAAGGGGCACCATCAAGATGCCCCTCTCTATCTGATCTAACGCATACCCATCAATTATTCTTGGAAACCACCACTTTAACGACCTTATTCGTTTTCAAGCTCTTCAACAAATAAACGCCATGATCCAAATTGAATTTACCATCCACGACAGTACAATTTTTCAAACGCGTGCCTAAGACGTCATAGACTTCATATTCTCCGTTGGAAATCACTGCGTTTGCACCGACTGCCTCAACGCCTGTTGTATTGGCTGGTGCAAATCTCATATAATCCATATCTACCCAATCACCCGTGATGGCCAATTTCAAGACATGCTCACCTTCCGTCAATGTGCCCACCGTCTCGGTCACCGTTGTGTAAGTGGACCAATCTCCCGTATTCGGAACCGCCACCTCTCCGGTAATTGGCTCATCATCAAGATATAGCATAAAAGAAGAGCCATCAGAACCAGAAGCCACGTATGCCGACATAGTATAAACGCCCGTCTTTTCCACATTGATTGTATATTTCAGCCACTCGCCTTTCTGCGTGTAACCTATTGCCGTATTGCTCATATCAACTCCTTCGTTACGATCCCCGCCATTGCGATTCTGTCTGTCCGTATCATGATACGCCTTGCCTTCTCCTCCGAAATCAAACTCTTCGGCCTCGATTTTTCCTGGTAATACTGCAGGCGTACCATTGTACGGAGATTGAGGAACATCAGGCACCTCAATATTCGAACATTGAGTTGAATAACGGCTTACGAAACGCCAGATTTCTCGGGAAGAGTGCATACATGCCTCATCATTTGAATGCCAGTGCCCCTTATTAGGAAGAGAATTCAACACAACGTCCGCGCCACAATCGCCATCGCTATAGGTGGTTCGTGTCGCGCAATTATTGATTTTTGAAGTCTCCTTAGATTGGCAATTATTATGTTTCTGCCATGCATCAATCACCGACGCCACCCCATTATAACCAACCACATCGTCAGATGTTCCATGCGTATGCATTAAAGGAAGCGGACGAGTAGAAGGATTGGGATTCGTGCTTCCGAATTGATATCCCGAAACAGGTGCAAAAGCAGCAAAATAGTCAGGGATGTTATTCATGGCATGGTAGGTCATCATTCCTCCCATAGAGAAACCACTCAAATAAACTCTTGTCTCATCAATCTGATAATCTTCGCTAATCTTCTTGATTATACTGACCAAGAAATTCAAATCCGAGGAGCCCGAAATATCCCAAGAATTATTGTTTCCCTGTGGATAGGCAACAACAAAATTAGCGGTATCAGCCACCAACTCCCATTGAGCATGCTCTTTTTGATAGTTAATGTCTTGACTTCTTCCGTGCATTGAGATGAGCAACGGACGATTAGCTTGAATACTATTGGGAGCATAGACATAAACCCGACGATTATTTACATAATAATTCGTTCCACCCGTCTTTCCGTTCACATTGGCAGCTGGAGCCAAAGATGCTCCAATAAAAAGGAAGGAAAGAAGAGATAGAGTTTTCCCCTGTTTTCCAAAGCATTCATTGAGTTTTAAGTGTTTCATGGTATTTGTTTTTTTGTTTTGGTTGTAATGCAAAAATAGACATGACACGCTCTTCCCCTTCTGCTTTTTTGTGTCATTTAATGGAAATTATCGGTCAAACATTGGTAATCAGCCTATGTTCCATTCTAATTTTACAAACAAAGGAGACACAACTCAAAACTACGAGGATTTGCCAAATATGAAGAGAAGCCGAAAGTCAGGCCAAAATCTTTCGGCGTTTTATTATGACGCTCAAGAAGCGGAAACAAAAAAAAACGACTACAAGATTGCTCTGTAGTCGTTTTTGAGTAAGTAGCCTTTCCTATAAAATTTGTAGTTGTACAAAGGAAAGAAAATCATTCCATCACGATGGGTTAGATATGTTTCATATCGTGGCGAAAATTGTACATCCATTCTCATTTCTCGCTTATTTTCACGATTTTACCCTTATCTGTAATTTTAAACGCATCCACATCCGATTTATAGATGGCATACTCATAATTGGGAGACCAAACCAAGCGATATTTTACAGGCTTTATCTCCTTGCCTTTTTTATCGACAACGCCCCAAAGTTGAGTTTTGAGGGAATAGTCAGCCACCGCTTCGTCCGTTGCCGACCCTGCATCGTCACGTTGGCTTACCAGAGCATACTTTCCGATAAATTTGGAAGCATCTGAATAAACAGCAGGAACCTGCAGCGTCCCTTTTTTATCGACAAACCCAATTTTTCCGTTCTTTACGATTCGCATAAGACCATTAGAAAAATCATCCACACGATCGTCTTTCATATATACCGAATAGAGTTCCCTTCCATCAACATCCACCCAAAAACAAGAGTCTGAAACAGCAGACTGCATAAGCACTGGAGCCTTGATTTTAGAGCATGACGAAATATATTTCCCTTCGGATATAACGACGCGACCACTCTTGTCTGCATAAGCACAAGTCTCACCCTTTCCCACTCGATACAAAGGAGACTGCGAAAAGGCAGAAATCGAATAGAAGAGAACAAAAAAGAAATTAAAAAATCGACACATAGTTATTAATTAAAAAGAGGACGATATCAATCATCCTCTTCGTCATTATCATCAGAAAAATCAAAGTCAAAATCAAAATCACCATCCGAAGCATAACTTGGCACCACATAGGCATCCAAGTCACGGCGTTCTTTCTTGGTCGGTCTTCCCGTGCCTCGGTCACGAACGCCAGCCCCAGAGTAGCGAGCCAACTCCAACAATTCCAATTGCTCTTGTGGAGTAACATTCTCCATAAAGTCTGGCACCAATTTAGCCCCCATTCTATTCTCCGACAAAGCCAAGACCTTGAACGAATAGACAACAGGAGGACGCTTGATTTGAATGACGTCACCCACCTTCACCATTCGCGAAGGCTTTGCGTTGGAACCTTGCATCATCACCTTGCCCTTTTTGCAAGCATCAGCGGCCATGCTTCTCGTCTTAAACAGACGAACAGCCCACATCCATTTGTCAATCCTAACCTCTTTTGCTTCCATAGACGGCAATCATCATTTATTATTATACTGATTCATAGTGATTTGAATACCGGCAAGACAGAAACTTTTCACCATTTCACCAGCAAGTTCCAATCGAGCAGGAAGCGTTTGATTTTCATCGGCAGTAAATTCGCCCAAGACAAAATCCACTTGTTGCCCTTTAGCAAAATTATTTCCTAAGCCAAAACGCAAACGAGGATATTTATCCGTACCAATCAACTGTTGGATGTTTTTCAATCCATTGTGACCAGCGTCGCTACCACTGCCCTTCATACGGAGCGTTCCAAAAGGAAGAGCCAAATCATCGACCACCACAAGAAGATGGTCAACATCTATGCCCTCCTTCTGCATCCAATAACGGACCGCATTACCACTCAAATTCATAAATGTATTCGGTTTCAGGAATATAACCGTCTGATTTTTAAGTCGGAATTCGCAAACAGCGCCATAACGGTCCTCCTTAAAAACAAGATTGGACGCCTTAGCAAAGGCGTCCAATACCCTGAATCCGATATTGTGTCGGGTATTCTCGTATTCCGAGCCAATATTACCCAAACCAACTACCAGATATTTCATTCAGTTACAATTAGTTGTTACCCTTAGAACCTCTTGTAGCCTTAACAGAAGCAACAACGTTGATTGGGTTGTTAAGGATAGTCAAGTTTTCGAATGACAAAGCACCGATTTGGATAGTCTTACCGATACCCAAGTTGTCAACGCGAACGACCAACTTCTCAGGTACGTTAGAGTAAAGACCCTTAACTCTGATCTTACGCATGTCTTGGCTCAACTTACCACCCAACTTAACACCTTCTGCCAAACCTTCAAGCTTAACAGGAACCTCGATAACGATAGGCTTCTCATCAAAGATTTCCAAGAAATCGATGTGAAGAATCTTATCTGTTACAGGGTGGAATTGAATCTCCTTCAAGATTGCCTTAACGCACTTGCCGTCGATTGACAAAGAAACCACGAAAATATCTGGAGTGTAGATCAACTTTCTAACATCACCGTTAGTAACTTGGAAGTTTACGTTCTCAGCACCTCCGTAAAGTACGCAAGGGATGTTATCGCTGTTTCTAACTGCCTTTGTTGCCTTCTTTCCAAGACCTTCTCTCTTTGTTCCTTTTAATTCAAATGTCTTCATTTTGTTTTGTGTTACTCAAAATTAAGTTATTCGTAATGGCTTAATTTCCCATCACACTTCCGCATCGTGCGAAAAGCGGTGCAAAAGTAATATATTTTTCGGAAACGAGGAAAACATATGCCTTCTATTTTAGGACAAGGTTTATTTTTTTGTAATGAGAATTGTACTCCGATATATATATAGGTCAGACCTCAATATCACAATAGTCGATGCTCGTTAATAATTTGCCTTCAAAGAAATAAACGACAGCCTGTACAAAAGGAATTCATGGAATCAAGGAGACAACATTCAGCCTCAACAAATATCAGTCATAAAATAAATCAGAAAAAAAACATCTTAAAACGACTACATATCAACCAATTAAAAGCAATCGAAAAATTTTATCGAAATTTTTCCGCAAAAACACTTGCACAAACCAAAAAAGCGTGATACCTTTGCAACGCAAAAGAAAAAAAATGGTGAGGATAGCTCAGTTGGTTAGAGCGTCGGATTGTGGTCCCGAAGGTCGTGGGTTCGAAACCCATTCTTCACCCTTTCAAAGCCTTTCGGAATTCCGAAAGGCTTTTTTTATTCATCATTACGAGTTTATCCTAAAAACTTATTCATCAACGCCCAACAATCATGTGGAACATATTCAAATTCAACCAAGAGACAAGCAATGATTTAGCTTCTATCAAAAAACTATTGATAGCCTCCATGAATGGAGTGGCATCCACCAACATGAAACATTTAGGATACAAACTCAATTACGGTGTCTCCCTACTTCGCATAAAAGAACTATCAACCAGATTCAAAAAAAGCGAAGAACTTGCCGATTGCCTTTGGAAATCCGATTGTCGAGAGATGAAAATCATGGCAACCTTGTTGCACCCCGAAGAGTCATTCGATGAAAAAAAGGCATATAAATGGAGCTTGGACTGCTCCAACATGGAATTGGCAGAACAATTTTCAAGGAACATCGCCGCAAAGAGAAGCTTCGCCTCTTCTATCGTGTGCAAACTATTAGAGGGCAAAGAGAAGATGAACCACTCGCTCGCCTACATTTTGGCTGCCGCTGCCGACAAGGAGAAACCAATTAACGACAAAGACTTTTCAATCATCTTCCAAAACGCGGAAAAAGACATATACAGCGAAGAGGCTGCCGTCTATTCCTCCGTTGCCAGATTTCTGAAACAAGCAAGCACAAGAGATCTGGAAAGGACAAGCCAGCTCATCGACAAAATAGATTTAGAGAAAGGTCCCGGCTGTGCCTGGATTCGCGAAGAGGTGCGCACATTCATAGAATACGCTCCCTCTAAATAACCAATCAATCACTTTCGGCCTCTTTATATTTAGAGGAAAGCACGGCCATAAACTGGCCAATCTGCTTGATAGCCTCTTGAGTGTCTGGCGTAATCTCTTTTTTTTGGAGACGCAACATCAAAATTCCATAAAGAGCATCTAAGGAAAGTTCAACATCGTCCACCTCGGCTCCCGCACCTAACTTTTTTCTGAAATCGACCAAATAAGGAAGGGTCTTGAAAAACAAGGCGTTGTATTGGATCTCCTTAGGCTCTTGCAAAAGTTCCATGTGGAGGCTATTGGCATCCGCCACAATATTCTTCACGATTTGCAAATGCCCCTTCTCTTCAATTTTTTCAACATGCATCATCTCAATCAGGTTTTCATACCAAGCCACCATTTCGGCCTTGACCTCTTCCGTCTGACTAAATTTATCAACCAAACCCGACTTAATTACTGAAATATCAAATCGACAAGCACGTATAATGTCCTCCACTTGCCACATATATAAAATGTATTCGGCTATATTTTCAGCCCTTTTCTGTTTTGCAATCAACATATATCCCAATTTTTAGACAAGGACAAAATTAGACAAAAATAGCGTTTAGGACAACTGAACAATTAAGGAATAGATGATTTTCGACCGCACAAATTCACCATCTTGTCTCCCAAACAGAGAAGATTCATCTCTCATATAAACATTTGATATACAAAAAAGCTCATTTGATATATAAAATCAGTCGGAAGTCTAATAACAGCATACCTTTGCATTGTTAGATGTTGAGACATAGAATTTAACATATACAGTACATTTAATCATTTAATGCTTTGGTAATACCGAAGCCGAACCTAGAAACGAATCATATATTAGTCCTTGAGAGTGCGGAATTCCGCACTTCTCCAAGGATACTTCAAGACACAGGAAAGAATTAAAACGGCCATTGAGTGTGAAACTTCGGTTGCCTTTTCGCACAAAATCGTTTCGATCAATACTTATTAACGAGCAAACATGGATGGTCAATTTATTTTTTCTATAAATTTGCGTTTTATTTATGATAATCAAGATGGAACGCAGAAGCAAAAATCCCCTATATAACTTTTTGATGAATCCTAGATTCAGCAAATGGCGTTACTTTGCTTTTGCAACTTTGATATTTCTAATCTCTTTAAGAGAAGTGTTGTTCACCTATCAATCCGGCTTAGGGAATCTTAAGTTAGGTGGCCTATTGGTTATTATCATATATTACCTAGTCAATTTATATCCAGCCAAATTAATATTAAGGGATTTGCTACAAAAATGCCTAGAAAACAGAAAATACTTGATTTTCGTTTTGTCATCAGCGGGCATAGTGTTAAGTTCCATTCTAATAAAATTCGGTATAGAGATTTTTCTCGTCAAACAGTTTAACATGCATAGTACGATGCAAAACGGCATCGGTCCCATTGCTATTTGGGAATGGACAACAAAATTCGTGACCACCCTCACCTGCATATACGGAATCATGTCTATCTTCCTTTTAAAAAATTGGATAAAAGAGAAGAAGAAACTAAAAAAGGTGGAGAGCGAACAGCTCAAACTAGAACTAGAGGCATTAAAGGAACAGGTTGACTCTGAATTGTTGCTCAACACGCTTCAAGGGACCAGCGAAATGACGATGGAAGCCCCAACCAAGGCCAGCGAAAGAATCAAACTTTTAAGCTCTGTGCTCCGATATGAACTATACGACTGCAAACGGCCGAAAGTATTATTGTCCTCCGAAATAACATTCATCAACAACGTTTTGAAACTTTGGGCATACCAATCAAAGGGGTTCGAATATAGCATAAAAACAGAGGGGAATCTGCAAGCTCTCCTCATCCCGCCGCTCCTCCTCATCTCGTTAGTTCAGATCATCACAAGAAGAATGGACAAGGATAACGAGGGGAACAGAATTGACATCAATATCTCTTGCGAGGATAAAGTAGTCTTATTCAGTTGTTTCCACCAAGAGTTGAAAGAAAGAGTGATGCCTAACATTGAAATGTTGCGCAGACTAAAAATTCTTTTCGGCGACAAATGGTCCGTCAACTGTGAATTGACAAAAACCGAAATAAAATTCGACATGAAATGACACGCAAAGATATTCTTGACTTATTGGTCATAAACCCCAAATGGGCGATTCTAAGGCATATAGTTCTGCAACTGGTCATATTACTCATCACATCAGTTGTTTTTCTCGACAGGGCAAATTGCACACTCTCTTTCGAACCAAACTTCATAAAAGGTTGGTTGTGCTATTTTATTTCCGTCAACATAGCCATTTATCTCAACATTTATATTTTGACGCCCAAATACATGCTTCAAGGCAAACTGTCAAAATACATCACTTGGGCCTTGATATACTCAACAATTCTGGCTTTAATTGTAAATGGCTCACATTTCTATTTCTGTCCTCCAGAAGGCTTCAACAAAAACCAACTAATCGGATTCTTCATCATTCTGATGTTCTCTTCCTACATCATCTATAGCATGCTGGTTACGGGAACCTCGTCATTTCTTCTGCTGCAAGCTTGGATTAGAAACAAGATGCGCCAGGAAGAGTTAGAAATCGACACGTTGAAAACAGAGTTGAAGATATTAAGGAATCAAGTCAACCCTCACTTCCTTTTCAACACTATCAACAACGCCAACATGTTGATGAAAAAAGACAGAGGGAACGCCTCTTACATTCTCCAAAAACTAAAAGAACTTTTAGACTATCAACTTCACAATGCCACTAAAAGCATCGTCCACCTCGACAAGGAGATAAAATTGCTTGACGATTACCTTCTTTTGGAAAAAATACGTAGGGATAATTTCTTTTATGAGATAAATAAAGAAGGAAATACGGCAGATGTTTTGCTTCCTCCCCTTTTATTCATTATTTTTGTCGAAAATGCAGTGAAATACAATCCGAACGACGGATCAAAAATCATTGTATCTTTCAAAAGAGATGAAGAGGGTTTATTTTTCCTTTGCCAAAACACGAAAGATAAGACATACGAAAAGTCGGATGTCGGGGGCATCGGGTTGGTTAACATCAAAAAAAGACTATATTTACTATTCCCCACTTCACACACTCTTAATGTAGAAGAGACAGAGAACACGTATACGGTGAAATTAAGGATAAAGGTCTAAATGAAGTGCATCATAATAGATGACGAGCCTCTTGCAAGGGAGGCCGTCGAATCTCTAATCAAAGAGTACGCTCCCAACATGGAAATTGTTGGTCAGTTCAATCATGCAGAAGCGGCTGCAACCTACATGGACAGCAACCCTGTCGATTTGGTTTTTCTTGACATTCAAATGCCAGGCATCACGGGGTTGGAATTTGCAAAACGAATTCCCAACAGCACACTTGTAATATTTACAACGGCCTACTCGGAATACGCAATCGACAGCTATGAAGTAGACGCAATCGACTATCTAACCAAACCGATAGATGATGAACGTTTCAAAAAAGCTGTTCAGAAAGCAGAATCCTACCACGAGTTCCTTTCCAAGAAAGAAGATGGCGACGAGTCAGAAAGCAGTTTGGAGGTTAACAACCAAGAGTATTTTTTGGTAAAATCGGACAGAAAATTCTTCAGAATCAAGTTCGATGACATTCTTTTCGTCGAAGGACTGAAAGACTACGTCATCATTCATTTAGACGGACAGAAAATCGTCACCCGAATGAATATGAAAGGCATCAACGACATTCTCCCATCCAATCATTTTATGAGAGTGAACAAATCCTTCATTGTAAACACAGAACAAATCGAGTCTTTCGACAACAATGATATATTCATCAAGACTTTTGTCATTCCTATTGGAAACATGTATAGAGATGACTTTATGAATAATTACGTGGCGAAATTCCAATAAGAGAATCTCAAACAAGCAAAACAAAAAGCGTTATTCATCGCGACAAGCAATGGATAACGCTTTTTGTTTTGCTTAGTTTATGACAAACGACTTACAACTCGCTTTCTTTCAATCGTTCTGCATTCTCGGCAATAATCAATTTATCTATAATTTCTTGAATATCACCGCCAACTATGGCTTGCAAATTATAAAGAGTCAAATTGATACGGTGATCGGTCACCCTACCCTGAGGATAATTGTAGGTACGAATCTTAGCAGAACGGTCACCCGTAGAAACCATCGTCTTTCTTTTTGAGGCAATATTGTCCAAATATTTTTGATACTCCATATTGTAGATACGAGTACGCAATTCAATCATAGCCTTAGCCTTATTCTTCAACTGAGACTTCTCATCTTGACATTGAACGGTAATACCCGTTGGAATATGGACCAAACGAATAGCGGAATAGGTCGTATTGACAGACTGGCCACCATGACCAGAGGCACAGAAAATATCCGTACGAATATCAGACTCCTTCAAATCAATATCAAATTCGTCTGCCTCGGGAAGAACGGCAACCGTTGCCGCCGAGGTGTGCACACGACCTTGCGTCTCCGTAGCAGGCACACGCTGAACACGGTGAACGCCCGATTCGTATTTCAAAGTTCCATAGACATTTTCTCCCGAAACCGTGAATATAATCTCCTTATAACCGCCCGAAGTTCCTTCGTTGAAGCTTGTCACCTCAATTTTCCAGCCTTTCGACTCACAATATTTCGAATACATACGGAAAAGGTCGCCAGCAAAAATAGCCGCCTCGTCGCCACCCGTACCACCACGAATTTCCATAATGGCATTTTTGCCATCCTCTGGATCGGCAGGGATCAACAATAGCTTAATTTCCTCCTCCTTTGCTGGAATTTGAGGTTCTAATTCATCCAATTCGAGTTTTGCCATTTCCCTCATTTCTGGATCAGATTCCGTTTCCAAAATCTCTTTCGCCTCTGCGATGTGTCCAAGCATCATCACATATTCCTTTCTTGCTTTCATGATCTGCTCCAAATCGCTATACTCTTTGTTCAATTTAACAAAGCGTTTCATATCAGCGATTACGGCAGGGTCAGTAATAAGCGTAGAGATTTCTTTGAACTTGTTCTCCAAGCCATCTAATTTAGCCAGCAAAGATGTTTCCGACATATTCCGTTTATTTCCTTAATGAGTAAATAAAGGGTTGCCTCTTCAGCAACCCTATTCCTATTTCTTTATTAATATTTGAATGTTCCAAATTCACTCTCGATGACCAACTCTTTCTTTTCCGAGGCCTCGATATGACCAATGATTTGAGCATCGATACCAAACTCTTTCGAAATCTTAATGACTTCATCAGCGTGCTCAGGAGAAAGATAAACCTCCATACGATGTCCCATATTGAACACCTTATACATCTCCTGCCAATCAGTACCCGATTGCTCTTTAATTGTCTTGAACAATGGAGGAACAGGGAACATATTGTTCTTAACCACCTTCACATTATCCACGAAGTGAAGCACCTTTGTCTGAGCACCACCCGAGCAGTGAACCATACCATGAATTTGAGGACGAAGTTTATCCAAGATTTTCTTAATAACAGGAGCGTATGTTCTTGTTGGAGAAAGAACCATCTTACCAGCGTTGAGCGGGCAATCAGCCACGGCATCGGTCAACTTCAAACCGCCTGAATAGGTCAATTCAGAAGGAACAGCCGCATCGAAACTCTCCGGATATTTTTCTGCCAAATATTTAGAAAAGACATCGTGACGAGCAGAAGTCAAGCCATTACTTCCCATTCCACCGTTGTATTCCTTTTCGTAAGTCGCCTTACCATAAGAAGCAAGACCTACTATCACGTCGCCAGGCCGAATATTTGCATTGTTCACCACATCCGAACGCTTCATACGGCAAGTCACTGTACTATCGACGATGATTGTACGAACCAAGTCGCCCACGTCGGCAGTCTCACCACCTGTAGCATATACACCGACACCCATCTCCCTCAATTCAGCAAGAAGTTCGTCCGTACCATTGATGATTGCAGAAATCACTTCGCCAGGAACCAATAGCTTATTTCTTCCTATGGTTGATGAAACGAGGATATTATCAGTAGCACCAACACACAAAAGGTCGTCGATGTTCATAATAAGCGCATCTTGAGCAATACCTTTCCATACAGAAAGGTCGCCCGTCTCTTTCCAATAAATATAAGCAAGGGATGATTTCGTACCCGCACCGTCGGCATGCATGATGTTACAATACTCAGGATCCCCTCCTAAAATATCAGGAATAATTTTACAAAATGCCTTAGGGAAAATACCCTTGTCGATATTCTTAATCGCATTGTGCACATCCTCTTTGCTCGCAGAGACGCCACGTAAATTGTACCTTTGATCGCTCATATCTAACTTACTGTTTTATTCAGAATTAGGACGTTCCACCGTAACGATGGAACTTAATTGCAAAATTAATGCAAAAAAAACGCAATGGCAAATTTTAAGGAAACGACATTTCTTGATAAGTTCTCAACTCAAAGAAAAAATGAGTAACTTTACACATCTTAAACAATCAAAGAGTAAGCTTATGACAGACATAAAAAGAATTATCAACCCTTGGGTTGGATCGGAAGGTTATAACTGTTTTGGATGTTCTCCCGACAATCCATTTGGATTGCACCTTTGCATCTATGAGGATGGCGATGACATTATGAGCAAATGGAAACCATCTGACAACTATTCGGGTTGGGTTCGCACACTTCACGGTGGCATCCAAGCCCTGATTTTGGATGAGATCTGCGGATGGGTAGTCACCCGAAAAATCCAATTGGCAGGCGTAACTTCCAAAATGGAAATTCAATACAAACGCCCGATCTCTACCAAAGAGCCGGAACTGACAGCAAGAGGCCATATCCGCGAAAGACGCAGAAACATCATCATCATTGATGCCACACTAACCGATTCGGCTGGTCAAGTATGTACTGTCGCCACTTGCACATTCTTTGCATTCTCAAAAGAGAAATCCGAAAAAGAGATGAACTTTATGCCTTGCAAGGTAGAAGGTGAGGAATAAATGTTTCCTATACATTTTAGCAAAAAAAAAGCCGTCCCCACATCTTGTGTGAACGGCTTTCTTATATAAGAATAACTTTATTGAAGCGTAGCGAATGTACGAATCATATCAAAGACGTCGGCATTCTTCTCCATTGGAACATAAAAGACTTTAGTCTTACCATCGGCTGCCTCCTTAAAAGAGGTCTTTCCCGTCTCATCGACACTAATCTTTCCTGCTTTGGTGACAATGAAAAGGTCATCCCCCATAACGGCGTGAACAACAGGGAACAAATCCCACAAATATTGGCCAACATCCCCCTTCGCCCATTCATCATAGTTTTTATAGGCAAGAGAGATTGGATGGTATGGATCATAACTATAATCCTTGATCACCTCGTCATGAACAGACGGGAAACAAAGAGCTGCTTCAAGCGGGAAAACATACATCTCTGTAGGCCACTCTTCAATCACTTTCTTGGCCAAAGGCACATCTCCGGCTATGTTATACTCCACATCAAGAAGGTTGGACGAATAGCGTTGTTTCACCTTTGAGAAACAACAACCCATTAACTCCAAACTTTTCACTTTCTTCTGAATGAGTTCCTTGCCTGACAATGGAGAATATTCATCCGCGCTAGACTCCAAAAGTCTTCCCAGATTTGTGAACATACCCACTACTACGATTTTGACAGATTGGTCATTGGCTTCACTCAAGAGTTTCCTATACAATTTCCAACTTGGCATACGGTCGGAAATCGCAATTCCAGTCATAGGTAATAGCGGCGTCTTATCTTCGCGAACACTATCAATCAAATGGCAATAAGGAATAATCTCAAAGAAATTTTCTTCGCCCTCCATCACGCCTAACGGAACGCTATCAGCCTTGTAGTAATGAAGAATAGCATCGGTCAATTTTTGTGCTTGAGATGATTTACGACTTTGCATCACGCCCAACAACTTACACTTTCCTTGATTTTGGTAATGGAAAGCTGCTTGAAGAGCGAAAAGATCATCCGTCGAATTACCCGTATCCGTATCAATAATCAAATTGATCGGTGTAGAATCACCTGTAGAAGTCTTTTTATCCTCACCCTGACGAGTGCAAGAGACGAACAAAACTGTTGCCGCTAAACCCAAGACAGCCACCATTTGTTTTAAACGATAACTCATAACTTCAAAATTGCTGTTAATCGCCCACCTATACCATAGCGAGCAATATTTTCAAAATAGGAAAAGGACCACCTAAGCGGCCCTTTTTCCAGTTTATAAACTTTTAAGGTGACCTCTATAAATTCACCGTTTCTAAAATCTTTAGTATTAAGCGACTTGTTATAAACGTTTCGGAGCTTTTTGATTTTTTTGCATCTTGCTGTTTGACAGTTTCAGTTCACACACTGCGCCTTCCATCCCCACAGCAATCTGCTTAATACAAATTCAAAAATCTCTCGGAATCAAATTATAAAGGTCACCTTAATTAATTATCCCAAGAAAGAGATCAAAATACCTGCAGCAACTGCAGAACCGATCACACCAGCCACGTTAGATGACATACAGTAGTTCAACACGTGGTTACGAGAATCATATTTCAAAGCAATGTTGTTAGCAACACGAGATGCCATAGGAACGGCACTCAAACCTGTTGCACCAACAAGCGGATTGATTTTCTTCTTTGAGAAGAGATTCATGATTTTCACCAACAAGATACCACCGAAGATGGAGAAACCGAATGCACAGAAACCACCGGCAACGATTCCAATCGTACTCCAATTCAAGAATGCATCTACTGTCATCGTTGCTCCTACTGACAAGCCCAAGAAGATGGTAGCAGCGTTCATGATACCATTAGAAGCAGCATTGAACAAACGAGAAGTATTCTCTCCAACCTCCTTGATCAAGTTACCGAACATCAACATACCTACCAAAGAAACTGCGTCAGGAACGATGATGGCAACGATAGTTGTTACAGCGATAGGGAAGATGATCTTCAACACACGCATGTTCTTGAACTCTTGCTTTGAAGGGAACTTCTTGTCTTGCTCCTTCATGTTGATCTTCAACTCCTTCTCTGAACAGGTCAACTTCACTACCAATGGCACAATCACTGGCACCAAAGCCATGTAAGAATAGGCTGCGATAGCGATAGGACCCAACATGTGAGGAGCCAACTTCAAAGTTGTAAAGATTGCCGTAGGTCCGTCAGCACCACCAATGATAGCCAAAGAACCTGCCTCCTGCATTGTGAAGAATTGGCTTGCAATCAAAAGAACGGCGAAGATACCGAATTGGGCACCAGCACCAAACACAGCCAACTTCAAGTTACGCAACATCGGACCAAAGTCGGTCAACGCACCTACACCCATGAAGATAATAGGCGGAAGCAATCCAGACTTGATCAATGCATAGTATATAAGGTTCATAATACCCAAATCGTGAGCGATTTCTGGCAATGACATCTCATACACATTCTTAGCGACCTCCACTCCGTCTTTCATGTAGTGCACAAAACCATCTCCATCTGTAGCATAAACGCCCATGCCACCACCAGGGAAGTTAGCAATCAAAACACCGAAAGCGATAGGAATCAACAGCAATGGCTCATACTCCTTCTTAATACCCAAGTAGAGCAAGAAAAAGCCAAGAGCAATCATTATAAGAGATGACGGATTTTCGACAAAAGAGCCAATCGCCGTCATATCATATATTTTACCTAATATATTCAACAATTCTTCCATGACTCAAATCATTTAATTTTCATCAATACATCATCCTCAGAAACAGAAGAACCGCTTGTCAAGCAAATTTGAGTAACAACACCGTCACACTCAGCCGCAATAGCGTTGAAAGTCTTCATTGCCTCCACATAACAAACTACTTGGCCCTTCTTTACCGTATCACCAACCTTAACTGGTGTATCGCCTGAATTCTTCACCAAGTAGAACTTACCCTCCAATGGAGAAGTCAAATCGTTGCCCTCACCTGGAGCAGCGGCAGCAGCTGGAGCACCTGCAGCAGGAGCAGCACCACCATTGTTTGCACCGATTGTAACATTATACTTAACACCATTAACGTCAACAGTAACAGTTTGTGGCAAGCTTGCTCCGCCGTTTCCTGCAGCCTTCTTAGCCTTACGCTCTTCAAGATCAGCTAGGAAGTCAGCCTTAGCCTTACCTGACTTGTATGCACGATATTGTTGTGGATGCATAGCCAACTCGAACAACTCTTCATCGTCTTGACCAAGTTCCCAACCCTCTTTTTTCATCTCCTCGCGGAAGGTATCCAAAGCGTCTGGATAGTTGCTTTGAGGATCCTCTGTGTGGAATTCACGACCTTGCTCTTTTGCTCTGTCAACCAATTCCTTTGCCAAAGGACCAGGCAAGTTACCTGACTTGCCAAGCATCATGTCCCAAATATCGTCAGCAATCATTGACCAACGCTCTTTGCCCTTCTCCATTTGCATAACGTTCATCAACGCCATGTTCTTCACATATTGAGAGAATGGAGTCACCAAGCATGGATAACCCATCATAGGCCATACATACTTCACTTCGTCGAACAACTTGATCAACAACTCGTCTTGGCTCATCTTAGGCTTTCCGTTCTTCTCCTTCCACTTGTTGATAGACTCAAGGTTAGTCTCCAAGTCGGTCATCAATGATCCCATCATACCACCAGGAAGACCTGGACCAATCAACAATGAATTCATTTGACGGTTACGAGCAGGAATGTAGTAACCCAAGAAGTCGTCCATCATCTCTTGAATCAATGTACGAGCCTCCATATATGCTGCCATATTAATCTCTTTCACCTTGAAACCAGCGTCCTTCAACATCTCTTGCACGGCAATGACGTCTGCGTGACCTGTACCCCAAGACAATGGCTCCATACCTACATCGACGTAGTCGCAACCAGCCTTACATACTTCCAAGATAGAAGCCATGTTGAATCCAGGGCCTGCATGGCTATGGTATTGGATAGTGATATCCTTGATCTCCTTGATTTTGCGAGTCAACTCACCCAAAAATACTGGACGACCGATTCCGGCCATATCCTTCAAGCAGATTTCATCACAACCAGCCTCGATGAACTTTTTCGCCAAATCCACGTAGTAATCAACAGTGTGGATTGGTGAACTTGTGATACAAAGAGAAGCCTGGGCAATCATGCCAGCCTCTTTCGAATATTTGATAGAAGGGATTACATTTCGTGAATCGTTCAAACCACAGAAGATACGAGTGATATCAGTACCTTGTGCATGCTTAACTTTATAGAAAAGCTTACGAACGTCTGCCGGAACTGGGCTCATTCTCAAACCATTCAAAGCACGATCCAACATATGAGTTTGGATGCCTGCCTCATGGAAAGGCTTTGTCCATTGACGGACTGCCTTGTTAGGATTCTCACCGAACAAAAGATTCACTTGCTCGAATCCACCACCATTTGTCTCTACACGATCGAAGCATCCCATCTTGATGATTGCAGGAGCTACTTTTACTAATTGGTCAACGCGAGGTACATACTTACCAGCTGCTTGCCACATGTCTCTAAAAACGAGACTGAATTTTACTTCTTTAGCCATTTTATTAGTTATGTATTTTTATATTTTTTCTATTTTCTCTGCTTTCGACTTGCCTCCTGTCAACTTGCTGATTGCAAGATTGATCGCCATTGCAACATTAGGATCAACGGCTGAAGATGCAGGTGCCGCTGGTGCATTCTGTTTAGGTGCCTCTTCTGGCACATATTTGTTGACGAAAGAAATCAACAAATTACCAAGGAAAATAATGAGTAGCAACACGGCAAAAACGGTTGCTATACCGACTCCCATCAATGTGAGGGAATCAATAAAATTATCGTAATTAAATTGCATAAATATTACTAAAAAAAATCTTACTATTTTACAATCTCCAAAATTAATAAAAAAAACGAAAACCCAAAAGCGTCATTTCTATTTTGAGGGACATTCATACATTTCTAACGTTTTCACCTCACTTTGATTTCAAACCGTAACATTACTGATTAAAAATCTTACTATTTAACAAACCATCAACAATCATCCATTGCCGCTTTCGTTTCTTTCAGCACAATTTCCGCTGTTTTCAACATTTTTTGCTGCAAACTTCGAGGTTCGAGGACAACGATTTCCGAACCATATTTATACAACTCCTGCTGTAACTGATAATCACTTTTTGCATTCAGCTCAAATATCGATTCATTATTGCTTATCTCATATTCCACTTGAGTATGATGCAGTGGTAATGTCCGCAAATAATTGATTGCCTTACCCCAAGCCCTTAACCTAACTCTCTCCACTTTAGAATCATCGACATAAACACCCACGGAATCCTTGAAATAATCCGTCACAGAAAAACTTTCTGGAAAATCGAATTTCTCTTCCAATATCGTAACATTATGAATACGGTCGAGTGCGTAAATTTTCAATTTATCATCCTGCGAACGAGCCAACAAATACCAACGTTGCTTATCCACCTTCAAACAATATGGATCTAACACTCGAATCGAAGGCTCCATATCTCCAAACTTTTGATACGCTATTTCAACTCTCGCACTACTTTGCATGGCTTCTATAATGCAAGTCAAGAACTTATGACCTGACGGTATCTCTTCAAAAATGATTCTATTCTTCAACTGATATCCTTCTTGAAGCATATTATTCACAGCAAATGAATTGATCATCCAATTCAAATGTGAATTTTGATATAAATCGTCAGAACTATCAATGTAATACCTCGCTCCCTTTCCCTTCCTACATCGGATTTCAATGCCGAAAAGATCTAATATGGCATCTTTATGAGCAATAAAAGTTCGTCTGGGAAACTCCTCACCCGTATCATTCAAAGGCGATTCCTGCCATTTTTCTCCAATCTCTTTAAATGTAAGACCGTTCCCATTCTGAACGGTGCTAATCAGCCAAATATACCTTTTGAAAGTTGTTAGTGCCATATCATCTATTAATAAAAAATTGCAAAATTGTCATATATTTACAAACTATGTTTAGTGTATAAAGATAAAGAAACAAACAACAATGTGCAAATTATTCGCACAATCGATGTTGAAAATTAGAAGAAATTACAAACAGGGAAAATTCTTGCCTACTTTATCCATGGGAACTAATGCAATTAGGTTCAAAAATGGATATGGTTAAATCCGACGTATAGGTCAAATAACTCGTGGGTATAATTGTAATATTGATGATGGACGATGCATCCTCTTCCACCCCCGAAATTACTTTTACAGACCCCATAATTATGGAAAATACATGGGCCATACATTTTACCGATAATAGGGATGGCTTGGCAAATAGTCATGGATTTACATTTGGGACAAATGATTTCATAGATTTGGCAAATACAGCAGATGGAAGAGACTACCCAATAACTACCGAAAAAGGTTTTGATTTCGCTTTCTTATTAACATCTCCTTCAGAATTATATGCGAGATGTGATGATGCCTTTGTTTTTAATAAGCAATATGGATTTGAAACTATTGCTGTCCGCTAAAAATTAAAAAGCATAAAACTCCAGTCCGCTATGCCTATA
>JAKSKZ010000010.1 GCA_024401475.1 Paludibacteraceae bacterium
CTGGTACGAGATCGACATCGAGGAGATCGACAAGCAGTACGTCGGCCACTTCACGCTGTTGAGACGATGACGGGTGATAGATAGACAAAACAGAAATGAGGGTGTATCAAAATGTAAAATCTGATTTTTTCAACTTGCATTTTGTCATTTTTCGATAACAATAAAGCCGTTTCAGAGGTATAATCGACAAGATAAACTCTCTGAAACGGCTATTTTTTTGGGGCTCTATCATAGTTTATGACTGATTTATTTGTTGGATAACGAGAATCAATCCGTTAATTCCCTAACGGAAAAATATTTTAGATGTTTATTGGGTTTTCATCGACATATAATCCATAAAGGAAGGTCGGTTACAAAACACCGTTAGGCGTTTAATGTCGGTAGAATCACAATGCGTTGAACAAACAGATTCCCCGTTAGGGGATTAACCATGTGTGTTATCAGTCACAAAATAGGACATAGTCGATATTATTCTTAAGAGCACATTCCTCTCGATTTTTACAAAAACAGCATGCACTTTCAATTTAGAAGTGCAAGAAAGGAGCCGGATGAAGCAATATGAAAAAAACAAAAATGGAGACCGAAGTCTCCAATAGGTTTGATAATTTAGTGTTGCATACGAAGGATTGGTCTCCTATATAAACGGCTGGATGGCTTGAAAAGAACTATTCCATAAAGGTTTCTCACGAGGCTATTTACCAAATCATCAGAAATGACAACTCGGGGGTGCTCGCCAGTCATTGTAGGGCAGAAGGGAGCCATCGAAAATGCCAACGAACTTATTCATCAGTATATCCCTAAAGAGATGGAACTGAACTCTATTTCTGACGAGAAACTTGCTTTCATTGTCGCCTGAGAAAAACTCGACTTTGACTCGTCTAAAAAGAGTTTCTTCAGTTTTTTTGACTAATATTGCACTTGCTTCTTGACTATAGGAAAAATAATTTGCAAGATTTTCTTGTAAATATTTTGAAAAATCAAAAATTGAGGTTATCTTTGCACCGCAATTCAGAAGGAAATGCACTAAAAGAAATTTTGGTATTGAAAATGCGAAAATAGCTCAGTTGGTAGAGCACAACCTTGCCAAGGTTGGGGTCGCGGGTTCGAGTCCCGTTTTTCGCTCAAGACGCCCAGATGGTGGAATTGGTAGACACGCTACTTTGAGGGGGTAGTGCCGGTTTCGGCGTGTGAGTTCGAATCTCATTTTGGGCACCAGAAAATATAAATGCGAAAATAGCTCAGTTGGTAGAGCACAACCTTGCCAAGGTTGGGGTCGCGGGTTCGAGTCCCGTTTTTCGCTCTAAGGCAGAATTTCGGTTCTGCCTTTTTTGTTTGTATTGGAGTGTGATTTGTCTAATTATTTTGTGCTCTCGAAACAAAATGTTGTTATCTTTGTTTTACCTAATCTTAGGTTTAAACTTTAATGGATATTTTCTATGTGGTACACTTACCTTATCCCTCCTGTAATTGGGGCAGTAATCGGTTATTTTACAAATGATCTTGCCATAAGGATGTTGTTTCGTCCTCATTATCCTCATTATCTTTTTGGTTGGCAGTTGCCTTTTACCCCAGGGTTGATTCCAAAAGAGAAGAACAGATTGGCGGTTTCTGTAGCCGAAGCTATCAAAGAAAATCTTTTGAATAAGGAGACGGTGGAGAAAAATCTTCTTTCAGAGGATATGTTAGCGAAAATATCGGAAGGTGTGGATTCTTTCTTTGCAAAGCAGAGTGAGAATCAAGAGTCCGTACGTCAGTTTGCCTCTCGTTTTTTCTCGTCGGAGACGGTCGATCAAATGGCTGTTTCTGTATCGGATGATTTTTCTAAAAAGGTGGCGTTGAAAATTACAGAGTCTGATTTGGCAGGTACAATCTCTCACAAGGTCGTTGAATACGTGATGCAGAAGGTCTCTTCGAATATGGGCCTCTTTGGTATGTTTGGATCTGCGTTGGCAGAACCTGCTGAAAATTTATTGTCTAAGCATCTTGATGTTATTCTGAAGGAGAATGCTGGGGAAATAGTCCATAATATGGTGGGTAGTCAAGTGGAAGGCTTCCTTGATACTTCTATGAGCAAGTTGTTTAAGGATAAGAATGAGACTCGTAGCCAGGTGAAAGATATGATATTGTCGGCTTATAAAAGTATGGTGACAGACCATCTGCCCAAGGTGATGGAGACAATAGATTTGAAAAAAATCGTAGAAGAGCGAATTAAGGAGATGGATGTAGAGGAGATGGAAAAACTCATTCTCCAAGTGATGAAGAAGGAACTCCGAGCTATTGTCTGGTTGGGTGCTTTGTTGGGCGGCGTTATTGGATTGTTTAATCTGTTGTTGATATAAAGGGGAGAATGTTAGTGAGGGAGCATTTAGATTCCTACTTGCTCCTTTATATGATCCATGCCTACGATTTCGGCACAAGTGAGCAAAGAGGTGATGCTGACTCCGAGTATGCCATGTAGGTTGATGTTTTGTCCTGTTTGGTACAAATTGCTGATGGGCGTTCTGACAGGAAGAATAGTCTGCAACAATTTAGTATTGTCTTTTTGGGTGCCGAATGCAGCTCCGCAATATGTGCCAGTATAGTCGTGGTAGGTTAGAGGAGTGCTGGTGTAGACCTTTTCGATGCTTGCTTCCAACCCTTCGATATGTTTGCTGGCTAATCGAATACATATTTCAGCTTTCTCCTTTTTTAAACTTTCGTAAGCGTCATCTCGTTGCATGATGCGGGTGCCAAGCCATTTTTCCACCTCGCTCCATCTCATAGGCATGAGCAAATCGATGTTTTGTGTGAATTCTCCTTTCTTGGGGACTTGATAGCTGATGAGTAAGCTTTTATTATCGTTCTTTTTGTCAAAAAGATTCCAAATGTCCTCTGTTTCGTAAATATATTGATTGCAGTTGCGATAACGTATGCAATTCTCTTTCAGTTGAAGATTGACGGTGAACATGCCAAAAGAGTTGGGTGTGTTGATGATTCTCTTTCGATAGACTTTGCGAATCTCCTTGCTCTCTTCCAACCATTCGTTCGTGCGGACAGGGTGAGCGTTGCTGATGAAAAAGTCGGCTTCGAATTCTGCCTCCCCATTGTTCACGATGGCTTTGGTGACTTTGCCCTCTTCCTCAACAAGGGTTGTTACTTTTTGTTGGGTGAAAATGTCTCCGCCCATTTGACGAATGTCGTTGGCCAACGACTCTGCAATTTGCAATCCGCCGCCTTTGATGCGCCAAGCACTTTCTATGAATGAATTGTTAATTTGAGCGAATATATAGAGAGGAAGATGTTCGTCCAACTGCATTTTTAGAGATGCACCCGTAAGAACGGCCTTCAATCGTTCGTCATCGATAGTTGCGTCTAAAAACTCTTTCGCAGATTGCGTAAAGTAGGGCGATTCGAAGAAGTTGTAGTTCTCACTTTTGAAGTTGTCGAAGAGGCTTCTTCCTATTTCTTGCAATTTTTGCGAATAGAGAAGTAGATTCTCCTTTTGGTGAGGAAATTCTTTGCTTAAAGTTTCCACAAAATTCGCATGGCCATTGGCGAATGAATATCTTTTGCCATAGATTGTTATTTCATCAAAACAATCGTTGTCTAATCGTTGCCAGGGAAGGTTGAGCAGGTTGAAGTAACGGAAAATTTGGTGGAGCGGTTGTTCTTCGTCTAATCCGCCGATATAATGAAATCCTGTGTCGAAGGTGTTTTTGCCACGTTTGAAAGATTGAAGGCAACCACCAATTAAGGCGTTTTGTTCCAATATGCAGACACGTAGTCCGCTCTTTGCTAAAATGTAGCCACATTGAAGACCACCAAGGCCACTGCCGATTATCACTGCATCGTATTTCATCATGTTCTGGTATCGAACTTTTTATTCTATTCGTGAATTTCTGTCCAATTTTCAGTTTTGATCTTTTCTCTCCATTCTGCAAGAAACGCTGGTTCAGCAATTTCGAACTCGCCATCTTTAGTCATAAATAACTGGATGGTGGTTGCGTGAAGCACGTGAGCCATGTCTCTTTTGCGATAGATGTCATATTCAAAGAGGAGTTTCGCACCCAAAGAAGGCACATAAGACGTCTCGATGATAATCTCGTCGTCAACCGTCACGGGTTGTTTGTATTGCAAGTGCATATCGACGATAGGGGCCAGATAGCCGTTGTCGAACATACGCATATATTCCAATCCGTATCGGCGGCCGAAGGCTTCGCGGCCGTCTTCCATGTATTTCACATAACTTCCGTGCCAAGCCATTTTTATGGAATCGACCTCGCTGAAGCGAATCTTAATTTCGATTCTATCTGTAAGTCTCTTGTTGCTGTCTATTTTTGTAGAGTGTCTCATTTTCTCCTTTTTACAACGGATATGAAACTTCTATTCTTTGCTCTCTTGGATGAAAATCTTCATTTGGCAAGTTGCAATGCAATCATTACCTAAGAATGTTTCTGCCGTAAGTAGAGATACGTTCATTATCTCTGACAATATTTTTATTTCGGTGATTAGTCGGTCTCCCGATTTCGGGAGTGCAGTGAGTTGGAATTTTTTCACTTCACCGATGAATCCGATTGGAGTCGGTTGCTCATTTTTCAGAGCCGTGTAGCCAGCAAAAGCGGAGGCTGATTGAGCTATATGTTCAATCAAACCTGTCTCCAAGAGTGTCCCATCTTCGCAGAAGATATTGTCGCTTATAATGGTGAGTCCGGTTTTGCAACTCTCTTCTGTCGCTTCGTAGAACGTGTCTACCATTATGATAGGAGAACGTTGAGGAATCAGGCTTTTGATTTCTTCTCCTTGAAAGATGGGTTTCTCTGTGCTGTTGCTTGTCATAATTGTTGCTGCTTATTCCTTGAATTTAGTGACAACCAAAGTTGAGTTGGTTCCTCCGAATCCGAATGAGTTGGATAGGAAGGTGTCGAATTTCTTTTCTACTCGTTGAGCAGGAATGTTCAATTTAGCAGAGTCTTCGTCTGGATTTTCGAAGTTGATGTTTGGTGCGATGAAATCATTTTGCATCATCAGCATAGAATAGACGATTTCACTGGCACCTGCCATCCACATTTCGTGGCCTGTCATAGCCTTGGTGGATGCCACCTCTGGACGGTAGTCTTTGAACACGTTGTAGATAGCCTTGGCCTCGTTCTTGTCGCCCACAGGGGTGGAAGTTGCGTGTGCATTTACATAGCCGATTTTACGGATGTCAATGCCGGCCTCGCGGATAGCCATTTCCAACGAACGGCTTGGACCGTCTACGTTAGGAACAGAAATATGGTCGCCGTTGGATGAGAAACCGTAGCCGATGACTTCTGCTAATATTGGTGCTCCACGTTTTACGGCAGATTCGTAGCTTTCGATGATGACGGTAGCGGCACCACCGCCAGGAACTAATCCGTCGCGGTCGCGGTCGAATGGGCGAGAGGCCTTTGTTGGTTCGTTCTCTCTGAGAGAGAAAGCGTTTATTCCGTCGAAACTACCTACTGAATATGGATTGACTTCTTGCGCTCCACCACAAACGATGCAGTCTTGCAATCCCCACTTAATGAGAAGTGAACCCAAACCGATTGCATGAGAACCACTGGCGCATGCACCAGAAACGGTTAAGTTGATACCTTTCAACTTGAAAATGCAAGCAAGGTTCATAGTGACTGTAGAGTTCATTGACTGGAAGATGGCACCGGATCCGACTAAGGTAGTGTCTTTCTTCTCTCTCATCGTGTCAACGGCCTTCACCACGGCATCGGCACTACTGTCGTTTCCGTAAAGTAAGCCAACTTCATGACTTTCGATGTAGTCTGCGTCAAGACCAGCACTTTTTAGGGCGTCGGCAGTTGCCATGTAAGCATATTTGGCCTGCTCGGGCAAATAGACTCTTTGTCCGCGACTGAGAACTCCTTTCAATTCTGGCACTTCAAGATTTCCTGTTAAAGCAGAACGGAATCCCATCTCTTTTCTAACAGGATCAAAAATGATACCTGACTTTCCGTTGTAGAGAGAATCTCTAACTTCTTCCATTGTTTTGCCGAGGCATGAGTAAATGCCCATTCCTGTGATGACAACGCGTCTTTCCATATTCTTTTATGTTGCTTCGGACCTGTTTGTTGATTGAGGTCCATTCTGTTATTTTTCTTTCTTTTTAACCAATTCGAAAAGGAGAAGGCAATTCTTGACGAAAGTGCATTCTTCAGGGATGATATCCTCTGCTGATGCTTCCCAATGGGCAAACTCATTTATTCCGCAGAAAAGAGTTGCCAAGTTTTGTGGGTTGACTTCATCCGCCAATATTCCCTCGTTTTGGCTGTTCTGGATGGCCTTTGTCCACGCAGAGTGAAGTTTTGTCTCCATCTCGTTTGTGAATTTGCGGAACTCTTCGTCATGCGTATATGCGTGAAGAATGAGGGCGAGGTAATTGGTGAACCTCAATTTTGGGTTGACCATTCGTAGGAGCAAAACAATTTGTTCAATCTTCTCGGTGTGGAGTTGGATGAGCTGAGGAATTGTTATGTCCGTTTTGTTTGCTTTCTCCAAAAAAATGTAAGCCACTTTTACTACATACTCGCGAACTACCTCGTTGAAAAGGTTTTCTTTGTTGGTGAAGTGGTAGTAAATCGTGGCTCTTCCGAGATTCATGGACTCTTGAAGCACAGAAATAGAAACGCCGTCATACCCATATTCAAGGTATTGTCCGAAAGCCTTTTCTAATATGAAATCCCTGCTGTTGTTCATCAGTCTTTCCTCTCAAATCTATTTTTTTGCACGAATTGCCTATTGTTAACCCTTCGAGTAATATCTCACAAAAGTAGTGATTATTTTGAAAATGATAAAATTAGATAGGGTGAAACTTAGGAAAGAAAAGGAAGCCTGATATTAGAATTGAAAACTTTAAATCTGACGATCTTAGAAGTTGAAGCGGTTTGTAAGTTGTTAATTACTATTTAGTTATGAAATATTGGTTCCAAAAGTCGAAAAATGATGCCTGTTTTTTTTGAAATAAGGGGATTTGTTTGTACTTTTGCATCGCTTTTGAAAAATAAAGCAAATGAGGGAGAGCTAGTAGCTCAGCAGGTAGAGCACATCCCTTTTAAGGATGGGGTCTTGGGTTCGAGCCCCAACTGGCTCACCAAAGCGATTCGGTTTATATCGAATCGCTTTTTTTTGTTTTGGATGTATTGGGAAAGGAGGATGATCTTGTCTAATTGTCATGCGTTTTGTCAAATGATACTGACAAAAATTCCGAGTAACGGGGATAATCTGCCAGAATTGCTTGAAAAAGACAACGGCAAGGGTTTTGTATTATGTAGGGTGATTAAAAAATAGCGTTTTATGGAAAATAACAAAGATATGGAGCAAGAAGCTCAAGAGAAAGTTCAAAAGGAAGAGACAGAGGAGACTTGTACTGAAAAGGAAAATACTCAAGAGGAAAACGCAGAGGTGGCAGATCCTGTTGCCGAATTGGAGGCTAAATGCCAAAAGATGCATGAGGATTATATGCGTTTGTATGCAGACTTCGACAATTACCGCAAGCGTGCGATGAAGGAGAAGGCTGATTTGATCAAGACGGCTGCCGAGGGTGTTTTGGTGGACGTTTTGCCTTTGGTGGACGACTTTGAACGTGCCATTTCTTCTATGGAGAAGACAGAATCTGTTGATGGCGTGAAAGAAGGAGTTTCTCTTATCTACAATAAGTTGATTTCATTCTTGGATTCGAAAGGCGTAAAGGCAATCGATGCTGTGGGTCAACCTTTCAATACGGAGTTCCATGAAGCGATTACGAAGTTCCCGGCTCCTTCTGAAGATATGAAGGGCAAGGTTATAGATTGTACGCAAAAAGGTTACACTTTGTACGACAAGGTTATTCGTTACGCGAAAGTGGTTTATGGGGAATAAATCCTTTTTGTAGCTATAAGTCTATGTTTGGTTTAATCTGAAAGGAGATTGCATTATGGCAGAGAAAAGAGATTATTATGAAGTGCTTGGCGTTTCAAAAACGGCAAGTGCAGACGAATTGAAGAAGGCATATAGAAAATTGGCCATCAAATACCACCCAGATAAAAATCCGGATGATAAGGAGGCTGAAGAGAAATTCAAGGAAGCAGCTGAGGCTTATGAAGTGCTAAGTGACCCAGAGAAACGTCAACGTTATGATCAGTTCGGCCATGCTGGTGTAGGCGGTGCTGGTGGTGCAGGCGGCTTTGGAGGTGGAGGCATGTCTATGGAAGACATCTTCTCTCATTTTGGCGACATATTCGGCGGCGGAGGCTTCGGCGGTTTTGGAGGCTTCGGCGGTTTTGGCGGAGGCGGAAGCGCTCGCAGAACTCGCAGAGGATCGGATTTGCGTGTCCGTGTTAAGTTGACATTGAAAGAGGTCGCTACGGGCGTAGAAAAGAAGATTAAAGTTCGCAAGCATGTGGCTTGTAAGCATTGTAATGGTACGGGTGCTGAGGGAAATAATTACTCTACATGTTCCACTTGTAATGGTTCGGGTGTTGTGACTCGGATTCAAAACACTATGTTGGGTCGTATGCAGACGCAATCGGCTTGTCCTACTTGCGGTGGCGAGGGTAAGATTATCAGCAAGAAATGTAGCCATTGCGGCGGCGAAGGCGTGGTAAGCGAAGAGGAGGTTCTTACTATCAACATTCCAGCAGGAGTGATGGAGGGCATGCAGATTCCTTTGAGAGGCAAGGGTAACGCGGCTCGTCATGGAGGTGTGAATGGAGATTTGTATGTCTTGATAGAAGAGGAGGGCCATCCGGAGTTGATGAGGGACGAAAACGACCTTATTTACAACGCATTGTTGACATTGCCGATTGCTGTGAACGGAGGAACGATAGATATTCCGACTGTCGATGGTAAGGCTAAGGTGAAAATCGATGCAGGAACGCAGCCAGGAAAGGTTTTGCGATTGAAAGGCAAAGGCTTGCCTCGTGTAAACGGTTATGGTAGCGGTGATTTGCTTGTTAACATTGGTGTTTATATTCCAGAAAACTTGTCGAAAGACGAGCGCAAGATATTTGAAAAGTTACAAGATTCGGAGAATATGAAACCTTCTGATACGGCTAAAAAGAGTTTCTTTGAGAGATTCAGAAGCATGTTTGATTAATGTTCTTATCTTGTCGATAAAAAAAGAGAGGCTGAGTCAGTCTCTCTTTTTTGTTTTGCTAAATTTGCAAACGAATCCTAAAAGAAATAGAATTTATGGCAGATGTTGCGAAAGGGGGAACGCGAACAAGAAAAGCTTCTCAGACAAATACACCGTTATTGAACGAATATGGCAAGTTGCCACCTCAAGCATTGGATTTGGAGGAGGCCGTGTTGGGAGCTCTTATGCTTCAAAAGGATGCGTATAGTCAGGTTTGTGATTATTTGAAGCCAGAATGCTTTTACAAGGACGCGCATCGATACATTTATACGGCAATCATGAACCTCTCTTCCAAGCAGGATCCTGTGGATATGATGACCGTGACGGAACAGTTGAGAAAAGATGGTAAGCTTGAAGAGGCTGGCGGTCCGTATTATGTAGCACAGTTGACGTCAAGGGTGGTTACTTCCGTTCATATCGAGTACCACGCTCGTATTTTGGCACAAAAATATCTTGCTCGTGAGTTGATTCGTTTTTCTACGGATATACAAAATAAGGCTTTCGATGAAAAGACGGACGTGGATGACTTGATGCAGGAGGCTGAGGGTGCCTTGTTTGAAATTTCACAACGAAACGTAAAGAAGGATTATACGCAAATCAACCCTGTCATCGATGAGGCTTTGCGCCAGATAGAGGTGGCAGCCAATCGTGCCGATGGTTTGAGCGGTGTTACCAGTGGTTTCCACGATTTGGACAAGATGACTTCCGGTTGGCAACGTTCTGACTTGGTCATTATTGCCGCTCGTCCTGCCATGGGTAAGACGGCCTTCGTACTCTCTATGGCCAGAAACATGGCCGAAAGTAATAGCCCTGTTGCTTTGTTCTCTTTGGAAATGTCGAACGTGCAGTTGGTCAACCGTCTGCTCGTGAACGTATGTGAGATTCCTGGTGAAAAGATCAAGAATGGTAACCTTGACAAGTACGAATGGGAACAGTTGCACCATAGAGTTCGAAAACTATTCGATATGCCTATCTATGTGGATGATACGCCAAGCCTTTCCATTTTTGAACTTAATACGAAAGCCCGTCGATTGGTGAAGGAACATGGCGTGAGTTGCATCATCATCGACTACCTTCAGTTGATGAATGCGAGTGGAATGAACTTCGGAAGCCGTGAGCAGGAGGTCAGTATGATTTCCCGTTCGTTGAAGCAGTTGGCGAAGGAGTTGAACATTCCAATCATAGCCTTGTCTCAGTTGAACCGTGGTGTGGAAAGCCGAACGGGAGATGACAAGCGACCTCAGTTGGCCGACTTGCGTGAATCTGGAGCCATTGAGCAAGATGCCGATATGGTGTTGTTCATCCATCGACCAGAGTATTATAAGATAACAGAAGACAAACAAGGCAATTCGTTGATAGGATTGGCAGAAATCATCATTGCAAAACACCGTAATGGTGCGGTTGGTGATGTCCGTTTGCGATTTAAGAGTGAGTTGGCTAAGTTTATGAACCTATCGGGCGACTACGAATCGGGCTTTTCTCCGGAAGGAATTGTGCATGAATCGAAGTTTAATTCGGAGGCGGATTTCGAAAGTCAAGCACCAACTTCTTCGGATCTGCCAATGATGCCAATGCCAGACAATAGTAATCCGTTCTAAAAGGAAGATGAAGCAAGAAAAAGCTCTTTATTAAGAACAGTGAACTGATATCCAAAAGCCTTGTCCGCAACGACAAGGCTTTTCGTACGAATATTAGTCTAAAAACAATCATTTTTGTTTGTCATATTACGATTTTAATTTATTTTTGTTTGGAAAACTGAGTGATTGTTTTTAGTGTGGTATGGTTGACAAACTGAATATATTATCTGGATTATACGTTGACTTGGAATATGTTCCTGCACCTATTGTCAAGAGAGTTATAGCGTTGGCCATAGATCGATTGATTCAATATATACTCGTTATTTTTATTTTTATTGAGTGTATTAAGGGTGATGTGTCTGATGATAATTACGTCTTTTTTTTCGTTGTTTACACGATGGTTTGGCTCTTGCCATTCTTTTGTGAATACTTTATGAATGGGCAGACAATCGGGAAAAAAATGATGAGGATTATGGTTGTGACGGACGAGTGCACGCCACCGTCGTTTATGCAATGTGCAATACGATCTTTGTTATATACGATAGATTTTTGGCTGATTGGCGCGATTTTGATATCTCGTAAGGCAAAACGATTGGGTGATATGGCGTCCGGTTGTATGGTCGTTTTGAAGAAGAGTAGCAAGGAGGAGCGTGTTTCGTTGGCGGAAGATTACCGATATACGAATCCTGATTATCAACCACATTATCCAGAGGCTAGGGAGATGGCGGAGGAAGACTTTGATTTGTTGAAGAAGGCCCTTTATGATATCCTCTACTATACACAAGCGGATGTCGTGGCACAGCGGTTGAAGAAGCATTTGCAGCTAACTACAGAGTTGAAGGGCACAAGATTTTTCCTTCTGCAACTTTATAATGATTATCTCTATTATAGGGATGTTTGCGAAGAGAAGGCGAGAGATTATTAATAATTAAAATACTATAGAAATGAAAAGTAAAATGATGGCAGCCATCTTGACTTTCTTTTTGGGAGGCATTGGCGTAGGAAACTTTTATTTGGGAAACAAAACCAAGGGTTTGGTTCAACTAGTGTTGTTCGTAGCGGGCTTTTTCACTTTCGGAATAGCATGGATTCCACTAGGCCTTTGGGTGTTGGTCGAGTTCGTGAAACTATTAGTTATGACAGATGTCTCGTTCAACGAGAAGTATAACAAGAATCAAATCAATAATCAATAATCAATATTTTTAAGAAATGGAATGGTTTATTAAATGTTTGAAGAACTACACAGTTTTTCAAGGAAGAGCAAGAAGAAAAGAGTATTGGATGTTCGTGTTGTTTAATGCAATTTTCGGTTGGGGGTTGAATTTGGTCGGTAGTCTTTTGGTCGATTCATTGGGCTTCGTCGCAACTCTTCCAGCTTTGGTTTACTCTTTGGGTGTTTTGATTCCTTCTTTGGCCGTTGGTGTTCGTCGTCTTCACGATATCAACAAGAGCGGATGGTGGTTTTTGATTCCGCTCATTCCTATCGTAGGTTCTATTTGGTTGATAGTTTTGTTTTGCAAGGAAGGCGACAAGGGCGATAACAAATATGGCCCAGATCCCAAAGCTTTGGAGGAATAATATTCTTCAGACAAAAGGATTTTGTAGAGGGGTGGTTTTCGCCCCTCTTTTTTTTATGCCTTGTTTTGAATTAAAAAAATCATTTAAATATAGTTTTGGTTTCAGATTGTTATGTTTTTTGCTTGTAAATAATCGATTTGTTTTTTATCAATCCTTGATTGTTCCCGTTTAAAAATAATCCACAAATTGTTCTAAAATAATGACAAATAATGATTAACTTTGGAGGCGATTAATTTGCAGTTAAAGTCAAAAATGGGGATTTTTGTACATTGATTGTAGATTGATTTAAGATGAATACAAGGTACATTTTTGTGACGGGAGGTGTAACCTCTTCTTTAGGAAAGGGAATCATTTCGGCTTCTTTGGCCAAGTTATTACAGGCAAGAGGATTGTCTGTCACCATTCAAAAGCTGGATCCATATATCAATATCGATCCTGATACTTTGAATCCATACGAGCATGGCGAATGTTATGTGACGGTGGATGGTGCGGTTACAGATTTGGACTTGGGACATTACGAAAGATTCTTAGGTGAGAGCACGACTCAAGCCAACAATGTGACGACAGGTAGAATTTACCAGTCGGTCATCAATAAAGAGCGTCGTGGTGATTATTTGGGAAAGACCGTACAGGTGGTCCCTCACATTACTGACGAAATTAAGCGCCACATCAAGATTTTGGGCAACACGAAGAGATACGATGTCGTGATTACCGAAATTGGTGGTACGGTTGGTGATATCGAGTCTTTGCCTTATGTTGAGGCTGTTCGCCAATTGAAATGGGAGTTGGGCAATGAGTGTCTTTGCATTCATTTGACATACGTTCCTTATTTGGCTGCCTCTCATGAATTGAAGACAAAGCCGACACAACACTCAGTCAAGTCTTTGCTTCAGAGCGGAGTCCAGCCAGATGTGTTGGTGCTTCGTACAGAGCATGATTTGAGCGAAGATTTGCGTCGCAAAGTGGCATTGTTCTGTAACGTTGAGAAGGATGCTGTTATCCAATGTATCGATGCGTCGACTATCTACGAAGTGCCATTGTTGATGCACAAGGAGGAGTTGGATACGGTGGTGATGCGCAAGTTGGACATCCCTAACACGAAGGAGCCAGACATGACAGAGTGGATTTCCTTCTTGGAGCGTTACAAGAATCCGAAAAAGGTGGTTAAGATTGCTCTTGTGGGTAAATATGTGGAACTTCCGGATGCTTACAAGTCAATTCTCGAATCATACGTTCATGCAGGTGCGGCCAACGAAGTAAAAGTTGACCTTCATCTGATACAGTCTGAAACACTAACGGCTGATAATGTGGCCGAGGTTTTGGGCGACATGAAGGGTATCATGGTTGCTCCTGGTTTCGGTAACAGAGGTATCGAGGGCAAGATAGAGGCTGTTAGATATGCAAGAGAAAACAATGTGCCGTTCTTTGGTATATGTTTGGGAATGCAATGTGCAGTGGTCGAATTTGCCCGCAATGTCTTGGGTTACGCCGATGCTCATTCAACAGAGATTAATCCTAGAACCGAACACAAGGTGGTCGATTTGATGGAGAACCAAAAGAATATTTCTGGAATGGGAGGTACGATGCGTTTGGGTGCTTATCCTTGCGAAATCAAGGGCGGCACGTTGGCAGAGAAGATCTACGGATCTAATTTGATCCAAGAGCGTCATCGTCATCGTTATGAGTTTAATAACGACTTCCTTGCCGAATTTGAGAAGAATGGCATGGTGGCTTCTGGATATAACCCCGACACCAAGTTGGTGGAAATAGTGGAGATTCCAAGTCATCGTTTCTTTATTGCCTCTCAGTTCCATCCAGAATTGCAAAGTTCAGTTCTTAGACCTCATAAACTATTCGTCTCGTTTGTAAAAGCGGCGATGGAATGGTAATTTTCAAGCATAATGGGGTCAACGGAATATACGAATAAGGAGATTATATAAAAGGATATGAATCGAATAAAGTATTATTTGTTGCTCTTTTTTGCGGCATTTTCATTGGGAGTTACAGCCCAGACTGATTTCTTCGGAATTCCCAAAGTGGAGATTGGCGGGGAGGAATATTCTCTTGCATGGTCGGCTAAGATAAAGTTTAGATATGTAGAGGATTTCTTGCCCAAGAAGGCTTCTAATTCTCGTTTTTCATCGAAGGTGAGTTTGGATTTTTTCAATGCTGACGTTGAGCTTTCGAAGGTTGTAGCTTCTAAAATGGCTGAGTTGGAGGTCAATAAGGCTGAGAATCTTTTGACAAACTTGTCGAAAATGGAGGCTCCGAATGGAGATGTCTATATTGAGTATGTGGGCTATGTTCCAGATGGCGAGAAGATGAGAGTGGCAGAGTATAACATTTGTCGCTATTCGGCTAACTCTACGGGGGTTATCTTGCTACAAATGAAGCATAGGGAGTATGACATCAAACTTGAGAAGTTCTTGTCGGTAGTTGAGAAGAACGGAGCTAAATGGAAGGCTGATGTCAAAGCTTACAACATTCCTGATATTACTGTAAAATAAGCCGACCGATAATAGGTTGATTCCCAGTTGGGGCGGGGCGGAGGTTCCCGCTTTGGATTTGATTTAATGAAATTCAATATAATATGTTTGAAAATTTAGGAGAAAGATTAGAGAGGTCTTTTAAGATACTAAAAGGAGAGGGTAAAATTACCGAGATTAACGTGGCAGAAACCCTCAAGGACGTTCGTAAAGCGTTGCTTGATGCCGACGTTAACTATAAAATTGCAAAATCTTTTACAGAGACAGTAAAGGCTAAGGCGTTGGGTCAGAATGTGCTTACGGCAGTTAAGCCAAGCCAGTTGATGGTTAAGATTGTTCACGACGAGTTGACTCAGTTGATGGGTGGTTCAAGTGTGGATATCAATATCAAGGGTGCTCCTGCCGTTATCTTGATGTCAGGTTTGCAAGGTTCTGGTAAGACCACTTTCTCTGGTAAGTTGGCTTTGATGCTAAAGTCGAAGAAGAACAAGCGTCCTTTGTTGGTGGCTTGCGACGTCTATCGTCCTGCCGCTATAGACCAGTTGAAGGTCTTGGGAACTCAAATCGACGTGCCTGTCTATACAGAGGAAGGAAATAAGAATCCTGTAGAGATAGCACAAAACGCTATTAAAGAGGCCAAAGCAAAAGGAAATGATGTTGTAATCATAGATACCGCTGGTCGTTTGGCTGTAGATGAGCAGATGATGAACGAAATCGCTGCCATTAAGGAGGCTATCCAACCACAAGAGACTTTGTTCGTTGTGGACTCAATGACGGGTCAAGACGCGGTGAACACAGCAAAAGAGTTTAATGATAGATTGAATTTCGACGGTGTCATCCTTACTAAATTGGATGGTGATACTCGTGGTGGTGCGGCTCTTTCTATCCGTTCGGTAGTGGAGAAGCCTATCAAGTTTGTCGGTACGGGTGAAAAGATGGAGGCAATTGATGTGTTCCATCCAGAACGTATGGCAGACCGTATCTTGGGTATGGGTGATATCGTATCTTTGGTTGAGCGTGCGCAAGAGCAATTCGATGAAGAGGAGGCTAAGCGCTTGCAAAAGAAGATTGCGAAGAACCAGTTCGACTTCAACGATTTCTTGGGACAGATCCAACAAATCAAGAAGATGGGTAACTTGAAAGATTTGGCTTCCATGATTCCTGGCGTTGGTAAGGCGTTGAAGGATGTTGAGATTGACGACAATGCATTCAAGGGCATCGAGGCGATCATCTATTCAATGACTCCAGAAGAGCGTTCTAATCCAACTATCTTGAACGGTACTCGTAGAACTCGTATTGCAAAGGGTAGTGGAACTACTATTCAAGAGGTGAACCGCTTGTTGAAGCAGTTTGAGGATACTCGCAAAATGATGCGGATGGTTACTCAAAACCAAGGTAAGTTGAAACTCGGATTAAGAAAATAACTCCATAAGAAATAATTATATGCAGTTGATAGACGGAAAGGCAGTTGCCGATCAAATTAAACAGGAGATTGCTGAAGAGGTGGCTCAAATCAAGGCTAACGGTGGCAAGACTCCGCACTTGGCTGTCATTATTGTCGGTCATGATGGTGGTAGCGAGACTTATGTTGCTCATAAGGTTAAATCATGCGAGCAAGTTGGTTTCAAATCTACGAAGTTGGCTTTCGAGGCTACAATCACAGAGGAAGAGTTGTTGCAACAAATCAAACTTCTCAACGAGGATCCTGATGTGGACGGATTCATCGTTCAATTGCCGTTGCCTAAGCATATTTCAGAGCAGAAGGTTATCGAGGCTATTGATTATAAGAAGGATGTGGATGGTTTCCACCCAATCAATGTCGGACGTATGTCTATTGGTTTGCCTTCTTTCGTTTCGGCTACTCCTGCTGGAATCTTGGAGTTGTTGAAGCGTTATAACATCGAGACTTCTGGTAAACATTGTGTGGTTATCGGTCGTAGCAACATCGTTGGTAAGCCAGTCTCAATGTTGATGATGCAGAAGGCTTGCCCAGGCGATGCCACTGTAACTGTATGTCATAGCCGTACTAAGAATTTGAAGGAGATCTGCTTGCAGGCTGACATTATTATCGCAGCTTTGGGTTCTCCTAATTTCTTGAAGGAAGATATGGTGAAAGAGGGTGCTGTAGTGATTGATGTGGGTACGACTCGTGTGCCTTCTACAGCGACAAAGAGTGGCTTCAAGTTGACTGGTGATGTTGATTTTGAGCATGTTGCGCCTAAGTGTAGCTTTATCACTCCAGTTCCTGGTGGTGTTGGTCCAATGACAATTTGTTCATTGATGAAAAACACTTTGTTGGCTGGTAAGAAGGCTATTTATAAGTAATAGAATTTAGAATGGAGGAAGGATTGTTGCCTTGTCGGGTGGCAATCCTTTCCCTTGTTTAAGGCTAATCCATTTAGATTATGTTGTTTTATACACCAGATATAGCACAAACCAAAATCCTTCCGGAAGAGGAGTCCAACCATGCCATAAAAGTGCTTCGTTTGGAAGCTGGTGATAAAGTGGAGTTGATCGATGGCCGGGGTGGTTATTTCGAGGCGGAGATTGTTGTGCCTCACCATAAACGTTGTGAGGTCAAGATTTTGAACAGCATAGCAGAGTATCATAAGCGTCCGTTTCGTGTTCATGTAGCGATTGCTCCTACGAAAAATATGGATAGAATGGAGTGGTTTGCCGAGAAAGTGACAGAAATTGGCGTTGATGAGATTACTCCGATTATTTGTCGTTTTTCTGAACGCAAAGTCATAAAATGTGATAGGTTGGAAAAAATTTTAGTTTCTGCCATGAAACAATCAAAGAAGGCCTATCTGCCTAAATTGAATGAGCAGTGTGATTTCTCCGAATTTATCCGTCGCCAAGATTTGGGGCAGCGCTTTATAGCTCATTGCTATGAGCAGGATAAGAAATCGTTGTCTGATCTTTATTTGCCTTGTCAGGACGCGACAATTTTGATTGGTCCCGAAGGCGATTTTAGTGAGGCGGAAGTGGAAAAGGCTTTGCAAATAGGATTTGCTCCTGTCTCATTGGGTAACAGTCGGTTGCGCACGGAGACTGCTGGCGTTGTGGCTTGTCACACAATGGATCTTTTGTCTGAAATGAAAGGATATTGATAAAATATAAAATCTAAACAATATGAATGTTTTAAGAAAGACTATTCCTTTGTTGGCAATAATGACATTGGCAACGAGTTGTACTGAAGAGTACATTACAAGAGAATACATAACGGAAGAGCAGACCATTATTGAAGGTTCGCAAGTTATCACTTGTTTTTATGATGTTTTTCCAAAAGACTGGAAATATGAAAATGCAGCTGATGGTAGAAAATATTTGTATGCTGAATTTGAAAATAAGGATATTACGAATAAGGTTCTTGACAAGGGAGCCGTGATAGCTTCCGTACTTTATACTTATAATGTAGAGACAGGCATGCAAAGTTGGAATAACTTGCCATATGTTTTCCCTTTCTTTACAAAGGATGATTCTGTAGTTGGTGAGAATATTCGTTTTGAGTACGAACATCAGCGTATTACATTTATAATTGAAGATTTGGATGCCGTTATGCCTGAAGATATGGTAAATCCAATCACGTTTAAGGTGAATATTATCGTAGATAAGTGATTTAGAACATCGAATGGAATTATTAAGGGGGATTCTTCTGCGTGTTTACGCTACGAATTCCCCCTTTTTGTTTGCTATCAATCGTTAGACTTATTTTTTGCTACATAGCATTCCGTTGAAAATAAAATCGATAATGTCTTCTTTTCTTGAATCTAACATCTCTTTTAGTCCGCCCATGATATATGAAACTTCCAAGCCTCTGAGGGCGAGTTGAAACATCATGGCGGTAAATGTCGCATCTTTGATTTTAAAGAGACCATGCTCAATACCAGCTTGAAAAATGCCTGTTAGGATGAGTCGTTCCTTTCTGTCAAGTTTGCGTCTTACTCGTTCCACTTTACGGATGTCGAGAAAGAAATCTGCGTTCAAGTTTCCATTTCTTACGACCACCTCTTTGATGGCATCCATACGTGTATAGGCGTAGTTGATTAGTTTCTTTTCTGGACTTTCGGAACTTTTGGCAATCTCCGACAATTTTTTTGCTACTTGAGCCAACTCAGTCTCTACGACCGAGAAATAAATATCATCTTTATTCTTAAAATAAGTATATAAAGTTCTTCTTCCTTTTTGTGAGGCTTGGGCAATATCATTCATGGTCGTATTCTCAACTCCTTGAGAGGCAAAGAGTTTTCGGGCTGCGTCCACTAAAATTTCCTTTGTTTTGATAGTACCCATATTTTAAGAAATATACTAAATGTTTTATTCAGAGTGTAAATTTAATCTTTAATTGTTTATTTACAAGATGTTTTGGTAAAAAACTTTCTGTGCAATAATTGGGGTGTTAAAGTTCTTGTAAGTAAGAGTTGTGGCAACGTTCCCAATCTACCGTTGTTGATGGCCCATGTCCGGGGTAGAGGATGGTCTCTTTCGGCAATGAGAGAATGTTCTTCCGAAGGTTGTCTATCAGTTGTTGGTAGTCGCCTCCGGGTAAGTCGGTTCGACCGATGCTGCCTTTGAATATGGAATCTCCGACAAAAACAATGCCTTCTTTTCTCTCATAGAAGAGAAGTCCGCCCATAGAATGTCCAGGATTCTCTAAAACTTCCAATTCTACCTCTCCTAATTTTACGATGTCTCCGGATTTCAGATAGCCTCCTAATCTTGAAGGCTCAACAAAGTTGGGCTCTAAGCCGAATGCTGCGGCGTAATCTCTAATACGCTCCAATAGAGGTTCGTCTTTTTGAGAAGCTTCAGTCGCTATTCCGAATTTTTTGTTGAGAAAGTAGCAACCGAAGGCATGGTCGAGATGAAGATGTGTGTTTATGACACGTTTAAGCATCAACCCATTTTCTGTAATGTAGTTGGCCAGTTCTTCTTTTTCTCTTTGCTCCAAACATCCAGGATCGATGATTAGGCACTCTTTAACTTGATTGATAACCAAGTAAGTGTTTTCTTGAAAAGGATTGAATATGAATTTCTTAATCTCCATCTTAAAGCCGTTTTGTCGTTTTATTCTCTATTGATTCCCTTTAGCATTGGTACGAATGCGCAAGGGCCGCAGTCCATCTTCTCAAAATCTGTTTCAGAGAGCCTTCTGATTCGATAGAGTCTTTTTTGTTCGCCTTCTCCGAAGGGAAGCGCCATGATGCCGCCTATTTTTAACTGTCTTAGTAGTTTGTTTGGTATTTCGCTTGCTCCAGCGGTCACCATGATTTTGTCAAACGGAGCTTCACTTAACAGACCTTCAAACCCATCTTTTAGGAGGCAAGTGGCTTGGTAACCGTTTTTTTCCAAAATCTCCTTTGTTTTATTGTAGAGCGCTTCTTGTCTCTCTAACGAGAAGAGTTTGCATCCACATTCCAATAAAACTGCAGATTGGTAGCCAGATCCTGTGCCGATTTCTAAAACTTTGTCATTCTTTTGAATGTCAAGTATTTCCGTCTCTTTGGCAACCGTGAAAGGCTGTGATATGGTTTGGCCGGTTCCAATAGGAAAGGCCTTGTCTTCGTAGGCCAATTCAGACAAAGAAGTTGGCATGAAAAATTGGCGAGGAACTTTCCCCAATGCATCTAATACAAGTTGCGAGGTGATGCCCTTTTTCTTGAGTAGTTCCACTAATTTTTTTCTTCTTGCAATGTACTTGCTATCTTCTTTTTGAGGGAAAATATCATCGATTGCCGTTCTCTTTTTTAATTCATTGAGAGAGCGGGAGGATACATTTTGCACGAAGTTGACCAGATTTGTCATGTCTTGTTTCTTATTTGTTGTTGATTGGAGTGGTGTTTGTTTTATAAAGGCATGTAAATAAGTTTCTTCGTTTCGAAGAACTCTTCTTTAAAGATAGTGTCCAAGTCGATGGAATCGGCTTTTTTAGCAAAAGGTTTTAACTCTTCCGCGAGTTCTCCGCCTTTTAGGCAAATGATTCCGTTCGGATAACTATTCTTTTGGTCTTTTGCTTGGATGTTCTTTTGACAAAGTTTGACCAAGTCGCCGAAGGGCATAACTGCGCGGCTGACAATGAAATCGAACTTGCCTTTTTCCTCCTCAACGCGACAATGTCTGAACGTCACGTTTTTAAGTCCTATTGCAGCTGAAATTTCCGAAGCGACTTTAATCTTTTTACCGATGGAATCGACTAAATGGAATTGCACGTTAGGAAAAAGAATTGCCAATGGCACACCAGGAAATCCCCCACCTGTGCCGACGTCCATAACGTTGGAACCATCTTTGAAATTGATGAATTTTCCGATGGCCAAAGAGTGGAGTACATGGTGCTCGTATAAATTTTCAATGTCCTTGCGGGAGATGACGTTTATCTTACTATTCCAATCGAAATAGAGGTCATAAAGAGCGGCAAATTGTTGCTTTTGCTCTTCTGTCAAGTCGTTGAAATATTTTAAAATTATATCCATATATAATCTCTTTTTTTATCGATTTGAACGTAGAGTAGGAGCGAATTGCCACCATTCCCCAAATCGGATGATGGCAGTACCTAATCTGTTGATTTTAAAGTATGTGTTGTATTAACTCGTTGATAGTTAATGATATAATATGTTTTATTGCAGAATCTTAGGCTTAAAAAGATTCTCTGTTGGATGTCATCCTTCACTACTTGCAAAGGTACGCCGATGAAATGAATTTCACAAGTAGAAAAAAACTCAATTAATCGACAATTTTTGTTATGGGAGACTCCTCTTTCAATAGAAGAGTTAGTTCGTCGTAAGGAAGAAAAACTTTGATTGCGCCCAATGTCAGGCAGGCAATCTCAGATGGATTGTAAACGAATGTGATGCCATCTTTATCAATGCAGAAGTTGTTGACTGGCTTTATTTCTCCCAAATCAAGGAACCCGATTTCCTCCAATTGTCGATCTTCCTCCAAATGGTTGTCGGCCATTAATTTTTGTATGATAAAAGAGGAAAGCATATCTTCGGAATCTTCGATGAAAAGGTCGTTATATTTCAAATCATTACCCGTTTGGAGGTCGAAATTGTTGTAGTAAAGGAATTTTATGCCATGCGAACCTCCATAATGGGAAGAGTCTGCAGTGAGAATGGATATGATGCCGTCTTGGTTGAATACGACACTTTGCGTTGTCTCTTGGTATGAGTTGGAGAGGCAGTCGCCATCTTCCAATTGAGGGTTGTTTTGTAATTCAGTAATTCTTGTCTTGTGTTCGGTGATGATGTTTTCTACCATCTTCTCCATTTCACTTTCTGGCGAATTGGTCGCTTTTTCGCCCAATACGGATTGAACGACAGATAGCTGTATTCGTTCCAAAATGGATTTGTTTGGGTAGTCGGTTGGGTATTCCATTTTTAGTGAGATAAATATGGAAGGCAAGATGGAGTCGCCCTTAAAATCTTTTTGCAAGGTGTATGTCTTGAATTTTATGGGGTTGGCAATGTTTCCCTTCTCCTTTTGTGTACAAGAGAAGAAAGAGAAGGCGAAAGCCAACAGTGCAGAGAATAGGGCTACTTTTTTTGTATTCATCGTTCATCGAATTTATTAGGCAAATGTATATAATAAAGATGATATTTCACAAGGCGAGGTGCGTCGCTTTTGGGATTATCCATCAATATTTCGTTATCTATTTAATCTATAATGCCTTAATTTTAGTTCATGAATATCTCTGTTGATATTTCATGAGGAATCCATTTGTTCCTTTATTTGTACATTTGCTCTTTGATAAGTGGCTATTTGTTGAAATCTATTTTACATTAACAATATGTGATATATCTTTGTATAGAAGAAGTTTGGGACTTTGAGTATGAAGATGAATGACAACATAGCAATAAGTCAATCTGGGTATGTTTTTAATCCTCAGACGGGCGAGAGTTTCTCCTTGAATCCAACAGCGATAGAGGTGATAAAACTATTGCAAGAAGGAAAGAGTAGGGATGAAATTGCGGTTGAGATGACATCTCGTTATGATATTTCAATCTCTTCGTTTCTTTGTGATTTGGATGATTTCTTGCATTTGTTGCAACAATATGATATGATGGCGAATGAGTAAACCTTTCTATACGATTGCCGTGACAGGCTTGAATGCGGTGGATAATCCAGGACCGGGAGTTCCAGTTATCCGAAGTTTGAAGGAGGCACGCTCTTTCGATTGTCGTATTGTCGGCTTTTGTTACGAGATGTTGGAACCGGGGGCTTATATGAAAGACCTTGTGGATGTTTGTTATCAAGTGCCATATCCAAGTGCAGGAACGGAACTTCTTTTGGCTCGTTTAAAACAAATTCAGGAGAAGGAGCATATTGATGTGGTCATACCAAATTTTGATGCTGAGCTGTTTTCGTATGTTAAACTTCGTTCGGAGTTGCTCAATATGGGAATTCACTTGTTTCTACCATCGTATGAGCAGTTCGAGGCAAGGCAAAAGTATAATTTGGCCGATTTTTGTTCATCCTGTGGTATGAATGTCCCTCGCTCCTACAATTGCATTTCACCAGAAGCCTTTTTTAAAGAAGGGTGGAAATTCCCCGTGGTTTTGAAAGGAAAGTATTACGAGGCCTATATTGTCTCAGACAAAGAACAGTTTCTTTCTGTTTTTTCGCGCATTGTGGCTACATGGGGAGGCCCTGCCATTGTTCAGGAGTTCATAGAAGGAAGTGAATTTAATCTGATAGGTTGTTGCGATGTCGAAGGCCAATTGTTGGCCGCTGTTCCGATGCGGAAACAGTATATAACGGAAAAAGGGAAAGCTTGGGCTGGCGTGACCATTAAGGATGGACATATCATGGATTTGGCCCAAAAGTTTGTCGCAGGCGGAAAGTGGTGCGGAGCTTTTGAATTGGAACTCATTAAAGCGAAAGACGGTCGGCTATATCTCTTGGAAGTAAATCCCCGCATTCCAGCGTGGGTTTATCTTTCAACGGCGGCAGGTGTGAATATTCCAGAGATGTTGGTGAATTGTTCTATGGGAAATCCTGTGGCACCATTGCTGGACTATGAGGTTGGAAAGATGTTCATTCGATATTCATGGGATATGGTGGTGGATCAGTCGGAATTTGCAGAGTTTTCCGTTACGGGAGAAAAACATAATCGTTGATATATTGTGATTTATATGGAAAAACAAAGATATGAAAGACCTTTGATCAAGCCGATAAAAGCGATGCTTCCTGGCAAGGTGGGGACGGATGCCTATCTCTCTCCGGTTTTGGATATTGATGGTGTGTCGGTTGATCGTCTGATGCGAGATTTCGGTTCGCCATTGTTTGTTTTTTCCGAACAAAAGATTCATTCGAATATTCAGTCTGCCAAACGAGCTTTCTCCACTCGTTATCCCAAAGTGCAGTTTGCATGGTCTTATAAGACGAACTATTTGGATGGTGTTTGTAAAATATTTCATGAAGAGGGCTCGTGGGCGGAGGTTGTCTCTGGTTTTGAGTTGGAGAAGGCTTTGCAAAATGGAGTGGATGGTTCGCATATTTTATTCAATGGCCCTTCGAAGACGAAAGAGGATTTGCAGAAGGCAGTTCGCTTGGGAGTTTATATCCATATTGATAATTTAGACGAATTATACCTTTTGTCGGAAGTGGCGGATGAGGAATCAGAACGACCTAAGGTTGCCGTTCGCGTGAATTTGGATGCGGGTTTAAGCCAACAGTGGGATCGTTTCGGTTTTAATTATGAGAATGGGCAGGCGTGGGACACTCTTTCTAAAATAGTAGAGATGGGCAAGTTGGATTTGAAAGGAATTCATTGTCATATAGGAACCTTTATTTTATCGACAAAAGCGTATGCCGTGGCTGCGGAAAAAATGGCCCGTTTGGCTTTGGAAGTTTTTCAAAAGTTGAGGGTTCGTCTGGAATATATAGATTTGGGCGGAGGCTTTGCCTCTCATAATACGTTAAAGGCATCTTATTTAGGCGGTCCTGATGTGGCACCTTCGTTTGATGACTATGCTGAGGCTGTGGCTTCGGCGATTTATAAGGTGCCTTTCAAAACATCGGAACTTCCCATGCTGATTTTGGAGACGGGTAGGGCGTTGATAGATGATGCGGGATATCTGCTCTCAACGGTTCTTTCAAATAAACGCTCGGCAACAGGCCGTCGTTATACGGTGATTGATGCGGGTGTGAATTTATTATTCACCTCGTTTTGGTATGATCATAAGATTTCTCCTGCTCAGCCATATTCCAAATATTTTGAGGATGTTACTCTTTTTGGACCTCTTTGCATGAATATTGATATGATTCGAGAATTTGTGTGCCTTCCTCTTTTGAATAGGGGTGACCATCTTGTCATTCATAATGTGGGAGCCTATAATGTGACTCAATGGATGCAGTTTATCACTCTCCGCCCTAATGTGATTATGGTGAAAAGAGATGGTGATTGTTCGATTCTGCATGAGGCGGAGACTCTTTCTGACATTAAAAGAAAAGAATGTTTGTGATAAAAACAGTTGTTTCTCCCGTGTGAAATTTTTGCTATCTGATACTTATTTGATTTTCTGTTTTCGAAAAATAAACTATTTTTGTAAAATGAATTTGCAATGAATGCCATGAAACTACAACTCTGTTTTAACTTTTGAAAGGGATATTAGAATTTGGTTAATGGCATAATTTGTTGTGTGATAATTTATTTGAGGTATATGTTGATTTATTCATATATTGAATGAACAAAAAAATAGGGATTATGAGAAACATTGGTGCGATTATCATATTGATGATGTGTAGTTGGGTAAATTCGCAAGCAATATCAAAAAAGCAATTGTTTTTACTGAATGAGAATATAGGTGGTTATACGATTATGCCGTTTGGTGCCGAGTATGCAGCTGTAAAGAACGCATCTGGCAAATATGGTTTGATTGATAAAGATGGCACTTTGGTTCATTCGTATGAATATGATACGATTGCCATGTCTCCTGACTATATCAATTTGATAAAAAAAGGTAAATCTATTTTATTGAATTCAAAAGGCGAGTTCTTATTGGACTCTATCCAATATGCACAAATTCAGTTGGAGAATGGTTTTGCCCATGTAATCAACCATCAAGGGAAGCATGGTTATTATGGCAAGAACTTCAACATGGTTTTGCCTAGCAATTATAGCGAGTCAGACTTTAAATTTTATGCACTTCCTAATTTGGATTGTGCCTTTGCTATCAAAAATGCAGAGGGCAAGTGGGCGATTAGATATCCTAAAACAGGTTGGGAGTCAGAATATGTATACGAGAAGGCTCCAAGACAGATAGAAGGCCAATACTTGTATGTTTATCGTCAAGGGCTCTATTCTGTGTTCGATTGCTTGTCTCAACGAGAAATATTGCCATATAGGGATAATATCACTTCGTGTTCTTTTTGGAACAACGATGTTAATTTTTTCATCTCTTTGAATGCGAAAGATTCTTTGCAGCATATTTATAATTCTGATGGAAAGCATGTTACAGTACTTCCTTCTACAGAGTATTGTTATTGGAAAAACAAATATGTTGTGGTCAGCAAGGGTGGAAACGAAAAGAATATACCTTTGAAGATGTTAAGTAAAATCGGAAAGGATGTTCGCATTTTGAAGGTTACGGACAATTTGTGCTGGCAATATAAAAATGACAAATGGACTTTTAAAACTACTAACGGAAAGCGTTTGGCAGGCCCTTTTGATGAATTTGATTTCTTGAATCAAGGCGATGAAAATGAATTGTTTATAGTTGGTAATGAAGGCAAGTATGGAGTGGTGAATATGAAGGGTAAGCTTATCATTCCGATTCAATATGCAGCCATTCAAATTTATCATAATGGAAACATAAAAGTTTTCAATGAATACGATGCGTCTGATCCTGACCATACGAAGAATAAGTTTAAATTCTATACAAGAGCAGGAAAGCAAATGAAGGGTGATGTTTTGTCTTTCGATCCATTTGTGGACTCTTGTGCTTCTCATAAAGAAGATTGGGAAACTCTTGATTATCAATGGTTCCAAAATGCAGATGGAAAATATGGCTTTTGTAGAATGAAGGATATGAAAGTGATAGTGCCGTTTGTGTGTGATGATTTTGGTTCTTTGTTTTCGAACGGCATGGCTGTTGCTATATACGAAGGTCGTCGCTACTACATTAATGAAAAGGGCGAGGGACTTCCTGCTAGTGCTTACAAGAAATGAACCTTGGAATGTTTGTCAGATTAGTTTATGAAGCATGTTTGGCAATCATATCTTAGTCCTCTGCTCAAAGGAATAGTTTTGAGCTATTCATCAATCCTCTTTTCTCAAAGTCTTTGGTTTGGAGTTGTCTTGATGCTTGTCACGCTCTTATGCCCGATAATAGGATTGTATGGATTAGCAAGTTGTGTTATTGCAAATCTTGGAGCTTGTGCTCTTTTGAAGGATAAGGCGAAGGTCTCGTCTGGAATTTTCGGTTTTAATGCAGTATTTACGGGATTGGCGTTTGGCCTTTTTTGTCCGAGTCGCATAGAAATCTTTTTTGCAGTTACAATTTTAGTCTTATTGTTGACCATTTGGATGGAGGGGGAAAGCGAACGGTTGCACGTTCCTTTTTTTGTTTTCCCATTTCTTGTCTGTTTGTGGACTTTGTTTTTGGTGCAGCAGCAAGGCGGCGATTTAATAGCTTTTAATATAGAATTTGAAGCGTCTCAATCATTATTTGGAGATTTTTTAGACGATGAGAATTGGGCATTTGTGCCAGATGTGTTTGCTTCCTTTTTCAAAAGTTTGGGATTGATTATCTTTCAGTCGAATATATTCGGAGGCCTTTTGTTGGCGGTCGCGTTGTTGTGTTTCTCAAGAATTGCCTTCCTCTATTCATTCATGGGGTTTTCGTTTGGTTATCTTTTGTATGCTACGGATGGGTGGGAAAGTTATGGAGTTCCGTTCAGTTATTATGGTTTCAATTTTATACTAACCTCCATTGCCGTAGGATGTTATTATGTTCTGCCTTCAAAAAAATCAATCGCTTGGACGTTAGCCTTGGTTCCGATACAATTTTTCGTCGTATTGGCCTCAATGAGGTTCTTTTCCTTTTTCTTCTTGCCCGCCTTTTCATTTCCCTTTTGTGCGGTGTCGGCCTTGTTTGTCTATGTCTTAGGCAGGGAAAAATCGAAGTTGGCTCCGGATTTGGCTGGATATTATAAAGGAGCTTCGCCCGAAGAAACACTATATGTGTATGAAAGAAACCGAAGGGGTGTGCCTCTCTCGTGTGGTATGAATGTAGGTTTGCCTTTTATGGGGAGATGGACAGTTTCACAGGGGGTAGAGGGAGAACATACGCATAAGGGTTTGTGGCGTTATGCTTGGGATTTTATCGTGCAAGATGAACGAGGAACGCAATATAAAGGTTCGGGGAGTATGCTGACCGATTATTATTGTTTCAGAAAACCTGTTGTGGCAACAGCTTCAGGATTGGTCGTGGCAATAATGGATGATGTGGAGGATAATCGCTTGGGTGAAGTGGATAATGTTCATAATTGGGGCAACTATGTTGTGCTGAAACATGCCGAAGGATTGTATTCAGCTGTATGTCATTTGGAAAAAGGCAGTTTGACTTCTAAAGTGGGTGATTGGGTTGAAAAAGGAGATATCTTGGCACTGTGTGGTAATTCCGGCTATTCGCCGTTTCCTCACCTACATTTCCAGTTCCAAACCTCTCCAATCATGGGTTCACCCACATTGGACTTTCGCTTGAGTTCTTTTGTATCCAATGAGGGAGAGGTAGTGCCTTATGGTCGACCTAAGTTGGGCGATTCGGTCTCGAATCTTTTGCCTGACGAAGAATTGTTGGCTTGCTATACGTTCCCTATCGGGAAGGAGATTCGACTCACCTCGGATCGTTACGGGCAGGAGCGTTGGACTGTTTCAATGGATGCCTTCGGTGGTACTTTTTTCGAAACAGCCAAAGCTAAAGCTTGGTTTCTTCAAGACGGCACTCGATTCCGCTTTTTGCGATATGAAGGCGATAAGCAATGTGCTTTATATCATTTCTATTTGTCCAATTATCATGTTCCTTTTTTGAAGGATGGGGTGTTGTCTGATTTGTTGTCTTTGACGGAAATGAAGCGTGGAGTGTTGAAGTTCTTTCAAGATTTAGTCTCCCCATTTTTTGTGTTCATTCGTATACCATATGAGGTAAGAGTAAAAGAATCCATGGTTCAATCATCATGTCACTTGTCCCTTTTTTCAAAAGGCAGAGATGCAGTTCGTTATGATACGATGATTAAACGACAACAAATTAGTGCGATAGATGTGAAAGAGGGAAACAAAACTTGGAAAATTTTGTTTCTGAGTTGAAAAAAATGTTACTTTGTAGCATGACTAATTGTTTTTTGCTCAATGCGATATTTCTTATTGTTGATATTAGGAACATGCTTTTCGCTTTCTGCTAAATCAGTAGAAGCAGATTTGTCCTATTTGTCAGCGTCGGACAGCCTTGCATACCAAGATTACAAGAGAGCCGGCATAGATATGTTCAACAAAAAAGATTACGCCAATGCAATTTACTATTTGGAGAAAGCATACGATATTGATCGTTGGGATCTTGTGTTGCAAGAGACGCTTTTCTTTTCATATATCTATATGAATAGAGGTTTTGAAGCTCGGCAACTCTATTATCTATTGCCCGATGCCTCTCGGAAGGCGTATCAGTTGAAGACTCCGAATGCAATAACTTCTGTATATGTAGAAGGCGGAGTGATGAGCAATGTGGAGTCAGACTATTCTCTTCCCGAAGTGACTTATTATAAGGAGTCTGCAGTTCCTCATCTTGGTCAAAACTATACGGCACGTTTGAATCATGACGTTGGAAGTAGGGTGAGCGTATCTCATGGGGTCTCTTACTCCTATTCAAGTGCAAGACAACAAGTAGATTCTGTTACGACGACTATTTTTAGCGGAGATATTTCTACTAAGCAGCTCAGTTATACGGTGGATGCCCCCATTCGTTTGGACGACGGGTGGACAGTAACGCCTGCGGCGTATGTTGCTTATGTGAATAGTCAGTATTATCAAGTTAGGTTTGATGCGACAACAACTGTAAATAATAATCCGATTGGCCCTTGGCCAGCTCCTTCAGATAATGGATTTCCTCAAGGTGGTGGAGGAGGATTCTACCATCCATATATGCCCAATTATGGGAATGGCATGTATGGGTATGGATATGGATATTATGCACCTATGTGGTGGATGTGGAATGGCTGGAATATTCCTAGTTGGGGTGGAAATTCTTATGCGTATAAGTTTGAGAAGGAGAGGGATGAGACCTTCAATTATGCGTTTGATTTGGATGTGTCTAAAATTTATCGGCATTCAGAGTTCTCTGCAGCGTTGACCTATCTGAGTTGTGGAAAGGTGAATGTATGGAAGGCGAGTGCTCAATGGCTCTGCTATTTGAAGGGCAATTTGGACATGTACACAATGCTGCGAGCATCTTATCTCATGCGAGAGGAGTATGACAATACTCACTTGGTCGAAGGCTTGGTTGGTTTTAAAGCTGTTGATTGGTTGTGGGTGGAGTTAGGAGGTCTGTTGGGTAATATGAATAATTATTCGGATAGGAATTTAAATGTGGTGTATGCGTTGCATCCAAAAACTTCTTTTCGAATCATATCGAATTTGATTTTTCCTGTCTCTGACCAATTGAGTGTTAGTTTGCTGTATCGATTTATAAAGAGTGAGTCGTCGGTTTACTATGCTCCAACGGAGGAATCATTGGATGTGAAGAGTTATTCTGTATATGGTAATAATCTTTTTCTAGGTGCAAAATGGACGTTTTGAAATACATATTGTTTATGTGGATGTTTTCATCGGTGTCGTTGTTGGCCCAGGAGGACGTCTATTCAGCCTTCGCCAAGAGTTATCAATTGGAGACTGACGGTCGTTATGCAGAGGCTGCGTCAGAGTTGGAGGCATTAAAGCAGAACACTTATGCGGTGAATCTCCGTCTTGGATGGTTATACTATCAAGGAGGCCAATATACAGTTTCGTTGAATTATTACGCGAGAGCGATTAATCAGAAACCAACGTCGGTTGAGGCGAGGTTGGGTTATGTATTGCCTGCTGCCAAATTGAAGGCATGGACAAATGTCGGAGCACAATACGATGCCATTCTGAAGTTGGACCCTAACAACTATAAGGCAAACTATTATCGAGGCTTGATGTTCTATAATATGGGCAACTATAAGACGGCTTCCCTCTATTTCGATAAAATGTGTAATTTGTATCCTTTTGATTATGATGTTGTTATATTGTCAGCGTGGAATTCTTATTATTTGAAGGATATGAGTAAATCGAGAGCTCTTTTCGACCAAGCATTGCTTATACAGCCTAATAGTGCATCAGCGAAAGAGGGGAGAGGGTTAACTAGATAATGCGTTTTTTGACTAAATATTGTTATTTTTTTGTGCCGAAATCCTTTTTTTTCGTGCATTTGGTATTATATTTGTGAAAAATATCAAAAAGTGAAATAGGTATTTGTTGGGTTTCGGCTGAGTCAGCCAAATATTTATGTTGGATTAGATTGTCGAAATCTTTATGTAAAGTGAATTTGGAAATTTTATTAATAATCTTTTAACAATTAAAATGAAGAAAATAGTTCTAATTAGTACAGCATTGCTTTCTTTGTCAGCTGCTGCACAAACTGAGGAATACCCATGGACCGTTGGTCTTTATGGTGTTAAGTCAGAGTACAATGGTGACTTGGGTAACAATTTCTTTGACGTTACTCAAAAGTTCAACCCAATGGGAGCATTGTCTTTTTCTCGTTATTTGAATAGATATTTCGATGCATCTCTTTATTTGGCATTCGGACGTTACGGAAGTGAAGATCTTAATGCAACATCTCCTTCTTTGGCACAAGAGTTCAAGTCAAATATGTTCTATGCAGATTTGACTGCAAAGTATAAGATCCTTTCTGAGGATTATGCTTGGAGACCATTCGTTTATGCTGGTGTTGGTTTCAGACAATTGACTAAGTGTGGTGGTGGTGACGAGAACTTGTGCAAGGATGGTAACGATATCGTTCCTACAGCTGGTGTAGGTTGCGATGTTGCTCTTTCTGAGCACTGGGGCTTGCGTTATACTTGTGGCTATGGTTACGGAACAAGCGACGACTTGGATAGCCGTGAGTGTGGTGATTTCAATGATCAACAATTGCTCCACAGCCTAGGTGTTACTTATAGCTTCGCATTCAAGCCAAGTGACAAGGATAAGGATGGTATCATCGACAAGTTGGATAAGTGTCCTGACACTCCTGCTGGTGTTCAAGTTGACGAGAACGGTTGTCCAGTTGACTCAGATAAGGATGGTGTAGCAGATTACTTGGATAAGTGTCCTAACACTCCTGCTGGTGTTCAAGTAGACGAGAACGGTTGTCCAGTTGACTCAGATAAGGATGGTGTAGCAGACTACTTGGATCAATGTCCTGATACTCCAGAGGGTGTTCAAGTTGACGAGAAGGGTTGCCCAGTTGATACTGACGGTGACGGTGTAGCTGACTACTTGGATAAGTGTCCTGGTACTCCTGCTGAGGCTAAGGGTCACGTTGACGCTAACGGTTGTGAGATTGATTCTGACGGTGACGGAATTCCTGATTGGAAGGATGCATGTCCTAACCAAGCTGGTGTAGCCGAGAACAACGGTTGCCCTAAGATGAAGGAAGAGGAGTTGAAGACATTCAAGCAAGCTGTTCACGGTATCCAATTCGAGACTGGTAAGTCAACTATCAAGAAGGCTTCTAACCCAATCCTTGATAAGATCGTTAATATCATGAATGCTTATCCTAACATCAAGTTGGAGATCTCTGGTCACACTGATAACGTAGGTAAGGCAGACAAGAACCAAAAACTTTCTGAGGATCGTGCTGCAGCCGTTAGAGATTACCTCGTTAAGAAGGGTATCGCTGACAATCGTATGACTTCTGCAGGTTTCGGTCAAGACAAGCCAGTTGCTGATAACAAGACTAAGGCTGGTCGTGCTGAGAACCGTCGTGTAGAGTTCAACATCGTATATCAAAAGATGGTTACTAAGGAATAATTCCTAAGTAAGCATTAAGATAAATCTTTAAAAGACCATTTGGGAAACCGAGTGGTCTTTTGTTTTTTCCGTAATCATCTTTCATAATTTAGGTATTACATATTAGGTATTATTTATGGCAAAAAAAACAGCAAATAACAACACGGGTTTGGGAATGGCTTATAACAACCATTTCACCCACCAGAAAATACAAAGTATAATATGCAAAAATTACCTTAGGAAATACGATGATGAAAATATCCTCATAGAGACCAAACTATCTGACGACCGCCCACGTATCTGTCCCGATATATCCATTTGGGGAGATGCACATATGTACGAGGATATTGATCCCGAAAATCCATTGCTGACAATAGAAATCACCCATACCAGAAAAAACGACCGTTACTCCGAAGGCGTTATCAGAAGTTCATTCGTGCGCTATCCTTCCATTCAAGAGGCTTTTGTCTATAATTTTGAGACCAACGTCTGGACTCGTTTCTCCCGCGCCGATGATGGAGTCATCAAGGAAGAAGGAAAGGATCAATCAAGGGTTTTGGAATGTTTTCTTCATACTTTGCTGAAATAAAGTCACGCCGTCACGGCGTATTTTGCATTGTGTCAGTATGTTATGGTTCCTTCTATAATTTGATTTCGTGCGGATTTATGAATTTGTTTTGCTTTGCCCAAGTTGCTTCCGTTCAGTAAATTCAAACAAGTTTGATTTACGTTTGCAAGATGTCCCCAAAAATCAATAAGCACCGAAAAGTTTGTAAAGAGTCACTGTTGCTAAAAATTAAAAAACGGTGAAATTATAGAGTTCACCTTCATTTATTTCTTCTAATTTTGTTCTCCCAAACATATACTAAAACAATGCGAAACATATATTTATTCAATCCGGAGAATGATTTGGCTGTGGCTCATGGTAAAAAACGCTATGATGCACCTAAGGCGGCCCGTCGCTTGGCTTCGGATATGTCACTCTTGCCTTTGTGGTATGCTGATAGAAGTGCTAATTCATTGATTCTTACTGATTCTGATATTCCGATCGACTATCGGAATGATTTGTTTGAAGCCTTGAAAATAAATGCGAAGTGGAGCGCTTTTGGTAAATATGTATACTCTTCGGAGGATGTGTTTTGTCCTTGGGGTTGGAGTCCGGCTTTGGCTGACCGTTTGGAGCACTTGGCGGGTAGGCGTTTGTCGCTTCCAGACCTCTCTCTTTATCGTCAGTTTTCTGGGCGACAATTTGCTGTTTCTGTTTTGCAAGAACTTCAAGAAATGAAAGTTTTGGATGCTTCTGTTCAAATACCAGTGATAGCTTCATCTTTGTCATCCCTTTCTCAAACTGTATCAATGTTTGGAACGCCTTGTTTGATGAAATCTCCATGGTCGGGAAGTGGTCGGGGATTGTTGTGGGTGCGCGATGGTTGGACCGATTCAGTTGCTGCGTGGTGCAACAATATCTTGAAACGGCAAGGAGAGGTGGTTTGTGAGCCTTGTTATGAGAAGATACAAGATTTTGCTATGGAGTTTAAGGTTGAAAATTCTCAACTGAAATTTGTAGGTTATTCCTATTTCCAAACAGACGACATGGGAACCTATAGAGGGAATCTTTTAGCTTCAGATTCACATATTGAAAAATTGTTGTCTGCTTGGATTCCACTTGACGAACTGCATACCATTCGTAAGGTTTTGATGGATCTCTTGTCCGAACGATTAGTTGACCAATACGATGGTTATTTCGGCATTGATATGATGATTTGCAAATCGAGTGATCGATATTTCCTGCATCCTTGTGTCGAACTTAATTTGCGTTTCAATATGGGGTTGGTTTCTCATGCTTTGTTTGAGAATTATATCCAATCAACGGCGGTGGGAAGTTATGTTATTATGCATGGTCGAAATTCGGATGAACTTCGAACTTTTTCCGCACAAATGGGAAATGACCATCCTCTTGTCATTTCGAATGCTAAGATAGAGAAAGGTTTTTGCCCGTTGACTTATATTGGTGATGATTCAGAGTTTATGGCTTATTGTTTAATAGAGTAGTTTAAAATATGTTGGATAACTCGTGATTGCAACCTATTTGCATCTTCTTTTTCGTAAATTTGTAGTATGAAAAGAAGGAAGCGAAAAATATTGGTAGTTGTTTTTTGGATTATAGCCTCTTTGGTTATGTCCGTGCTTCCACACCATCATCATCACGAGAAAATCTGTTTTGAGCGTGTTGAATGCGAGATGGACCATTCGGTCAATGATGAGCATACAGGACATGAAACTTCTGACGAATCGCATCCGGATAATTGTATTTCATCTATTTCCTTTTTGCCTCAACATTGGTTGAAGTTGGCAACTCTTTGTCTGGGAATTTCATTGTTAATCGGCTGTATCCCATTTCTTTTCAAAAATGTGTCTTGGTTAAGAATAGTGGGTTTACATTATTCAGTTTCTTCTTTTGTATCAACTCTTTTAGGATTCTTGAAGATTCGGGAAGGGCGAGCGCCCCCTGTGCTGATGGACTAATTTTAAGACGGTTGATTGAGTTGAAAAAATAATGTGAAAATAGAGCCGGGTGATTCACTTGGCAAAAGATATGAATTAAAAATGAAGAAATTAAATTATACTTTGATATTGTCTTTTTTGCTTTTGTGCTCCTTTTCAATAACTTCATGCCATTCTCATAAAGAAGGCGATAGTCACGAAAAGACAGAACATCATCATGAGGATGATGACGATGAGCATGACCATGACCACGAAGAAGATGACGATGATCACGACCACGACCACGACCATGACCATGATAAAGCGGGTAGCCATGAACATGAAGGACATAACCACGATGAGGATGGTCTTATACATCTATCAACGAAACAAGCAGCTCGTGTTGGAGTAGAGGTTGACACCCTTCGAAGGGGGACGTTCCATTCTGTTTTGCATGTGGGAGGAAAGTTATTGACCACCAACAGTGATGAATCTGTTGTTGTGGCTAATTCAACGGGTGTGGCTACGCTTAGTAGTGCTACGGAGGGCTCCTATATATCGGCTGGAACTTTGTTGGCTTCAATCTCTTCTGACGCGTTAGAGGGTGGATGTTCTTTTGCTAAGTCTGAAGCCGAGTATGAAGCAGCGAAGAAAGAGTATGAACGTGCGCAGGCTCTCTTGAAGGATGGAGTCATTTCTCAAAAACGTTTCGACGAGGCTAAATTGGCCTATCAGCAAGCTAAGATAGCCTATCAGTCGCAATCCTCACACGCAGGTTCTTCGGGCATCAAAGTCGTGGCTAAAACATCAGGCTACTTGAAACAATGGATGATAAAGCAAGGTGAATATGTTTCGGTAGGACAATCGATTGCTGTGGTTTCTAAAAATAACAGACTGCAATTGGTGGCAGATGTTCCCGCTTGTGGATTTCAGCAGTTGCGTTCTTTCCGTTCTGCCAATTTCATACCTTCGTATGGATCAGAAACATATTCGTTGGATGAGATGAATGGTAAGTTGTTGTCTTATGGAAAGTCTTCGTCTTCATCATCTTTTGTTCCTGTTTCTTTTGAATTTGATAATAAGGGAAATTTCCTTTCTGATAGTTATGTGGAGGTTTTTCTTTTGGGTGCAGAGGAGAAAAATGTGTTATCTATTCCTTTGACTGCGGTGACGGAGGAGCAAGGTCTGCATTTCGTTTACATACAAGAATGTATTGGTCTTTATCGTAAGATGCCTGTTAAGTTGGGTGAGAGCGATGGCATTCGAATCCGAGTGCTCTCAGGCTTGAAAGAGGGCGATTGTTTGGTGGTGAAAGGTGCTTATCAAGTGAAATTGGCGTCGATGTCATCAGCTATTCCGGAAGGACATAGTCATAATCATTAAAATCGAGGACTATGTTGAACAAGATTATACAAATGTCATTGGCCAACCGATTGGTTGTGCTGGTGGGGTCTATATTGTTGATTGTCTTAGGATTTAACACCATCTCAAAGATGGAGGTGGATGTTTTCCCTGATCTTAGTGCTCCGACTGTTGTTGTGATGACAGAAGCGGAGGGTATGGCTCCGGAAGAGGTGGAACGAATGGTTACGTTCCCAATAGAGACGGTTTTGAATGGGGCGACGGATGTTCGTCGTGTTCGCTCTTCTTCTACGACAGGATTCTCTGTGGTATGGGTGGAATTTGATTGGGGAACAGATATCTATTTGGCTCGTCAGATCGTGGCAGAAAAGTTGGCTGTTGTCGGTGATCAATTGCCTGAAGGGGTGGGCGAACCAATCTTAGGCCCGCAATCTTCGATTTTGGGAGAGGTGATGATTGTTGGTTTGACGGCAGATTCGGCCACCTCGTTGATGGACCTCCGTACAATGGCAGATTGGACGATTCGTCCTCGACTTCTTTCCGTAGGAGGAGTTTCACAAGTTTCCATTTTGGGTGGCGATATCAAGGAGTATCAGATCAATTTGGATCCACTTCGAATGAAGCATTATGGTGTGACACTTGAGGATGTGTTGCAATCTACAGAGGGCTTGACGCGCAATGCTTCGGGAGGAACAATGTATGCTTATGGTAATGAATATATTGTTCGTTGCCTACTTTCCGACTTTGACGTGGAACAACTCGGACATGCTGTGGTTAAGTATGATAAAGGAGAGTCAGTCTTGCTGGAAAATGTGGCCAATGTAAAGGTGGGGGCGAAATTTCCTAAATTGGGTGTTGCCTCCGATCGAGCAAAGAGTGCAGTTTTGTTGACAGTCACAAAGCAACCGAATACGGGAACGATAGAGTTGACCGAAAATTTGGAGCGAACATTGGCTGATTTGCAAAAGAACTTGCCTTCGGGTGTGAGAATTTCAACGGATATTTTTAAGCAGTCCACTTTCATCGAAAGTTCAATAGACAATGTGAAGGACTCTCTCTTTGAAGGCGGTCTTTTGGTAGTGATTGTACTGTTCTTGTTCTTGATGAATATGCGAACGACGGTCATCTCCTTAGTCACCATTCCTTTGTCGGTCATGATCACTTTTGTGGTGTTGAAGACATTAGGATTCTCAATTAATACGATGAGTTTGGGAGGTGTGGCTATTGCCATTGGTTCATTGGTGGACGATGCTATTGTCGATGTGGAGAACATATATAAGCGTTTGCGAGAAAATGCTTTGTTGCCGAAAGAACAGCAGATTTCAAAATTAGAATTGGTTTTTAATGCTTCCAAAGAGGTTCGTATGCCTATTCTCAATTCAACATTGATAATTGTGGCTACGTTCTTACCTTTGTTCTTCTTGTCGGGCATGGAGGGTAGAATGTTGGTGCCGCTGGGTATTTCATTTGTTGTTTCCTTGTTCGCATCCACATTGGTGGCTTTGTCTTTGACTCCGGTTTTGTGTAGCTATTTGTTGAAGCCATCAGAAAAAGATAATTCTGAGCCCGTTTGGGTTCGCAAAATGAAAGAAATATATAAGTTTTTGCTTGAAAGGGTATTAGCGGTTGGGAAGCCTATATTAATAGGTGTTTCGATTTGTTTCCTTTTGTCGATTATTCTTTTTTGTGGTTTCGGACGTAGCTTTTTACCTTCGTTTAATGAAGGTTCTTTTACGATAAATGTTAATACTATTCCTGGCGTTTCGTTGGACGAATCGGATAAGATCGGTCGGATGGCGGAAGAGGCTCTTTTGTCTGTCCCCGAAATTATTACAGTGGGAAGAAAAACGGGTCGTTCGGAATTGGACGAGCATGCTTTGGGGGTGAATGTTTCCGAATTGGAGGCTCCGTTCGTATTGAAGGGTCGTTCCAAAAGTGAGGTGGAGAAGGAGGTGCGAAAGAAGTTGAATGCCCTTCCTGGTGTAAACGTGGAGATCGGTTCTCCAATATCCCATCGTATAGATGCGATGCTTTCGGGTACGCGAGCCAACGTGGCCATTAAGTTGTTCGGAGATGATTTGAGCAAACTTTATGAGGTGGCTGGAAAAATTAAAAATACGATAAGCAAGGTGGATGGCGTTGCCGATTTGATGGTTGAACAACAAGTTGAACGTCCACAATTAAAAATTACGCCACGCAGAGAGATGTTGGTGAAATATGGTGTGACGATTCCAGCGTTTTCAACGATGGTGGAGACTCTTCTCTCGGGCAAGGTCGTTTCGAATGTTTACGAGGGAAATAACAATTACGAGTTGGTGCTTAGGGTCGATTCTGCTTTTCGTGGAGATATTCACTCCATCAAGGAGATGTTGGTGGATGCCAATGGTAGCAAGGTGCCATTCCATGATTTGGCAAATGTAGTCTCTTCCATGGGCCCTAATACAATCAATAGGGAGAATGTGGCAAGAAGGATAGTAATCTCGGCGAATGTCGTGGATCGAGATTTGCGAGGCGTTGTGACTGACATTCAGAATGAGATAGAAGAACACATAAAATTACCAGAAGGCTATTATGTTCAGTATGGCGGACAGTTCGAGAGTGAGCAGGCTGCGTCTCGTATCATTATGTTGGCCTCCATATTTTCAATCCTCCTGATCTTTGGCTTGCTTTATCGTGAGTTTAAGGAGGCGAAGACAACGATGGTTGTGTTGCTAAACTTGCCTTTGGCGTTGATAGGAGGTGTGATTAGTGTGGCGTTGATGGGTGGCGTGATTAGCATTCCTGCGTTGATAGGTTTCATATCACTATTTGGAATCGCCACTCGTAACGGAATGTTGTTGATTGATCGATATGATGCATTATTAGCTTCTGGAATGAGTTTGAAGGATAGTGTTTTGCATGGTAGTATCGATCGCTTGAATCCGATTTTGATGACGGCTCTTACATCTGGTTTGGCACTGATACCCCTTGCGTTGGGAGGCGATTTGCCTGGTAATGAGATTCAAAGCCCGATGGCAAAGGTTATCTTGGGAGGTTTGATCAGTTCCACATTCTTGAACGGATTTGTCATTCCGGTCTCATATATGCTAATTAGAAAAAAGTAATCGGAGCATTACCAATAATGGTTATTGAATCAGTGGCAAATACCTAAAATGAGTGATTGTTTCATACGCAGTGAATTGGTTATTTTTGTAAGGTAGAGATTATGCGATTTTGCTATCTTGTGTTTCTATTAATAGATTATTATGAATAAGGATAAAATAGTAATATTTTCATTTCTGTTGGGGTCAATTTCATTTGCTTCAGCACAGACAATTCGTGAGAATATCGTACAAGCTGTGAGTGAGAATAATCCGACATTAAAAATGGAAAGAAAGACGAATGAAGCCTCTTATTGGGAAAATAGGAGCGGTATAACGTTGAGTGATCCAAGTGTTGATCTGGGCTATCAGAGTGATTTTGCCAATGATGGCTCTTACAAACGCCAACTGAATGTTTCTCAAGAGTTTGATCTTTCTGTTATTTCTGGTAGAAAGAAAAAAGTGGCAACGGCACAATCTGCGATTACTCAAAAAGAGTATTTGAAGTCGAGGAAAGAAGTCGAATTGGAGACCCTTCAGTTGTTGGATCAGTTGGTTTATCTTCGCAAGAAGCATGACATGTTAGGGCAAATGGTCGCTACGAATCGACAAATTGTTTCTTTGTATGAAAGTTCCTTGAAAAATGGGGATTGTAGCAAATTAGAATACAATCGTGCACGTTTGGCTTTGGCTGACGTGGGTGCTTCGTTTCAGTCTAATGTTTTGGAACAAAATTCGGCATATCTGCGCTTGACTTCCTTTAATGGAGGCGTTCCCTTGGATACGACAGGATTGACATACGATATGGAAACTTTGCCACTGGATTTTGAGTCTTGGTTTTCTTCCATCGTGGATTCTCTTCCTTCAATACAGGCATCTGTTCAACAACAGGTATTATGTGAGGCTGAACGAAAACTGGCCCAAGCTGGCTGGTGGCCCAAGGTTACCGCAAGTTATCAGTCGGAACGAACAAACGAGGAAAATTTTCATGGTGCGAATGTCGGAATTTCCTTGCCGTTGTGGGAAAACAGAAATAGTGTAAAGGCTGCTAAATTAAAGCAGTCGGCAGCAGAACTGCAGACTGTCACACAGAAGCAATCTCAGCACGATGCCGTATATCAGATGTATGCGCAGGCAAAGACCTTGGAGATTTTGAATGAGACTTATTCCGAATCTTTGAATAATATATTGGAAACGAGGGATTTGATGCAAAAGGCAGTTAAGGCAGGAGAGATGTCTTTGACGGATTATTTGGTGGAGATGGCCACTTATTATGATCTATTAGGTAAATTGTTGGATGCAGAATACCAGTATCAACAAGCCAAAACCGCTTTGTTGGTCTATGATTACAATAAATAATCGAAATGATTAGGCGTGATTTCTTTTATTATGGAAAGGGTGTTTTAGTCTTATTGATACTCTCTTCATTTGTCTCTTGTGGCAATCGTCAGCAATCACCATCAGCCGTTGTGTCGGAAATTCAGTCGTTGGGGCAGGAGGATGAGCAACAGACTGATTCTGAAAGTGTATATAGAGAAAAACTTTCCTTCGATGAATATAGTGAATCGATGGAGATAGATTCGAATGAAGTTTGTGAGGGGGAGGTTAGGATTCCCATTGAAATAAAAGGGATTGATGATTTATCTCGAATTCATCGAAAGGCGAAAGAGGCGCGAATTTATGCCAAGAAGCATAAAATGAATGACCGTTTTTGTTTCCTATTGGATTTTTCACATGATCTCTTTACGAAACGGTTTTTCGTTTATGATTTGTTGAATAGTTGCGTGATGCAGACTGCACTTGTTTGTCATGGATACGGAGGAGGCAGCACGGAGAGCAAGGTCGTTTTTAGCAATGATCCTGGTAGCAAATGCAGTTCGTTGGGAAAATATGAAGTTGGAACGCGTGGTTATAGTGGTAGGGGAATTCATGTCAATTATCAATTACATGGTCTGGAGTCAACCAATAGCAATGCGTTTCGTCGCTACGTCGTGATACATTCTTATGAATACTTCATGTGTGATTTTCCCTGTATGGTCAGTGAAGGATGCGTGATTGTTTGTGACGATATGATGCTCTATTTGGATGGACTGTTAAAGACGGCAACAAAACCGACTTTATTGTGGATATTTAGATAATTTCAAAAATTGTGGGGATTGACTCTTGAATGGCTTTGGTTTAAATTCTAAGTAATTATATAGTGTTGGACCTAAATGGAATTAATGAAGATTCCGGGTGGAATTAAGGAATAAGCCGAGTTTTGCATTGGATGCTTACCAATTAATGGACGATTAATGATAATTAGTGTTTAATAGAACAATTAGTTTCCGTCAATATTCTTGATCAATTTAGGGACTAATTTTATATGATTCCCATAAAAAAAGCGAGCCGTTTGACTCGCTTTTTCATTATTTCTTTTTCTCATTTTCTTTAGGTTTGCCCTCTGCTTTCCCTTGAACCTTCAAGGCAGTATCTCCTAAATATTTGACGGTGTATTTTTTTGCTTTTTGTTCTTCCATGATATAGACGCGAAACTCGCCACTATCATATTGGAAAAGCTTAACATTGACTTTGTTGAAGAATTCATCAGCACAAGCAAAACTAACGAATTTCATATTCTTTTTTATCATCCATTTTTTAGGACGATCGACAATGCTATATACAGTTTTATCCACATATACGGAGTCGTTATTTAAATTAATGCTGATTTCAATGGATTCTGGCGTCCATGCTCCCCAAGAATAAATACCATCTAATCGTTTGTCCATAGTTCCAGGGGAACTCTTTAATGATTTGAAATTTATCTCTTGGGCACAAATATTGCCAATGGAACAAAAAATAGAGAAAAAAGCTATAAGTAGTATGTTGTTCCTATTCATTTTAATTTCAGTTTTTTGTATTAAATATAGAAGCGGAGGGGCGAGGAAACTAGTATATCAAAATAGTAGTTGTGAAATCCCCTTCAGTTCATGGCAAAATTAAGGAAGTTGAACTCTTTTTCCAAACAAATATCAATAAAAATCAAGATTATTTCGTGCCGTTTTGTTTTGATGTTTTTTATCTTGTTGATAATTAATTGTTTGTATGATTTTGATTTTTTTTAATAAAATTCATTTAGTATTCTTTTTTGCATGATTATTAAGAAATTGTTTATTTTTAATTCAAAATTAATTTGAGAGACCTAAAAAATCTCTCATAGATGAGCAAGAGCGAAAGCGCGTCGCTGTGCTTGCCGTTGGGCAACAAGATTGGGTATAGCCAAGCGGGAATTCACCTTGTTTGAGAATAGACTTGGCAGCAAAACTCTTGGGTAAGGGAGGGTACGAACATCTTCTGTTGTAGTTGTTTTAAAGTCCTATAATTTCTTATATGTTAAATCATCAAAGAATCAAAAATTTGTAATCTATTATGTAGCAAATATTCTATCGCTCTTTTTGTAAAAGATGTCATATATTACTCAACTACTCTATTAATATAATTTTCAGTTGCATTATCTCGATGCTTAATAATACAAGGATTGCCAAAAACAACACTATGAGATGGGATATTTTGATTTACAAATGAATTAGGCGCAATCAACACATCGTCGCCAATGGTTATGCCGCCAACTATTGCTGCGTTAATTCCAATCCAAACTCTATTTCCTATTTTCATAGGAACATTCTAAACGCAATCAATTACCTCCTAAAAAACGGGTTGCCAGTGGAGTATGCTCCCAAGGATTTCCCTCCTTATAACCTCGTTTACTACTATTTTTCCAAATGGAGTTTAACAAAACATTTTAGAAAAATTTAAACAGCTTCTTAAATCGCAAAATGGTTCTCAATAAGGATTGTTTATTATTTTCTTGTCCGCTTTTTCGTAATGCCTTTGATTTTGTGTAAGTTTGTCATTTGATTTTTAGGAGTAATAATAACGAGGTTAAAATCCTTTTAAATATGAATTTGCCAGAACAATTCAGAGAGCGCACAAGGGTGATTTTAGGAGAAGAATATGATTCTTTTGAGCAAGCATTAATGTCCGACTCTCCCGTTAGTATTCGTGTGAATGGGGCCAAATGTCAGCAGAATCCTTCTTTGGAAAGAGTTCCTTGGTCTTCGGTGGGGTATTATTTGAATTCAAGACCACTTTTCACAATGGATCCATTGTTTCATGGTGGTGTATATTATGTTCAGGAAGCAAGTTCGATGTTTCTTGAACAGGCTTTCCGTCAGCATTTGCATGTTGATCAGCCTTGTGTGCTAGATTTATGTGCGGCACCAGGAGGTAAGTCAACCCATTTGGCCTCTCTTATGGATGGCAACGGATTGTTAGTTTCCAACGAGGTGATTCGAGCCCGAGTGAAGATTTTGGCAGAAAACATGACGAAATGGGGGGCTCCTAATGTGGTGGTGACGAACAATGACCCTTCGGATTTCACTTCTCTGAGAGGATTCTTCGATATGATAGTGGTGGATGCTCCTTGTTCGGGAGAGGGTATGTTTAGAAAAGATGCTGAGTCCATCGATGAATGGTCTGTCGATAACGTAAAACTTTGTTGTGAACGACAACGTCGAATTGTTGCCGATATTTTCCCTTGTTTAAAGGAGGGTGGATTGTTGGTGTATAGCACTTGTACATACAACCGTGAGGAGGACGAAGACAATGTTCAATGGATTGTCGATGAAATGGGGGCAGAGGTCCTGCCGCTTGAACTTCCTGACGATTGGAATATCTCTTCGAATGGGTTGGGTTATCATTTCTTCCCGCATAGGACGAAAGGGGAGGGCTTTTTCTTGGCTGTTTTGCAAAAGAAGGGTGATGATGGATCGTTCCGAATGAAGCCTGCAAGGGGAAATGCCTCAACAAAAATCCCTACGGTTTTGAATGATTGGATAGAGTCTCCGTCTGATTTCGTAATCCGTTCTGTTGGAGATGCCTTTTATGCTGTGCCGAAGTCGTTGACAATGCAGATTGCAGCATTGGAGTCAGAACTACATGTGTTGCAAGCAGGTGTTTTGTTGGGTAGGTTAAAGGGCAAGGATGTTTTGCCAGATACGGCTTTGGCGTTGTCTGACATTTTGCGAGCTGACGCTTTTGAAGTGGCGGATCTTTCATGGAAAGATGCCATTTCCTTCTTGAAGAGAGAGAATATTCTTTTGCCTAATTCAGCCAAAGGGTGGGTGTTGGTTTGTTTCGAGGGACATCCATTGGGCTTTGTGAAAAATTTGGGTTCCAGAGCCAATAATACATATCCGCAAGAGTGGCATATCCGTATGGCTGCCGATGAAAGCCGATACGAACCATTTATTGGATGAAAAGGGAATGGGCATATTCTTCGATGGAATGTGTTTTTGGGTAATTAAGATACCGTAAGAAATAGTCGTTAAAAGTGAAAATTACTTTTTTAGGAACAGGAACATCGTCTGGTGTTCCATATATAGGATGTAGCTGTGAAGTGTGCAAATCTTCGGATGCTCGTGATAAAAGATTACGTTGTTCTTCTTTGTTGGAAGTGGGTGATGTTAAAATCCTAATCGATTGTGGACCTGATTTCAGGCAGCAGGCTTTGGCTAACGATTTGACGCATATTGATGCTGTCTTGTTGACTCATGAACATGTAGACCACATGATGGGCATTGATGATTTGCGTCCGTTTGGAAATGTGGATGTGTATGCCAATGAGTTGACAGTGAAGGCGTTGCAACGTGTTTATTCCTATTGCTTCAATAATGACTATCCAGGCATTCCATCGCTTTCGCTCCATGAGATTGATGAAAGACCGTTTGTTGCGAAAGGCGTGGAAATCATCCCAGTCTCTGCGTTGCATTATTGTTTGCCTATATTTGGCTACAGAATTGGAAATTTCGGTTATTTGACAGACGTGAAATTCGTGTCTGATGAAGAACTGGAAAAACTCAAAGGGTTGGATCTTTTTGTGATTGACGCTCTTCGGCATAAGAAACACCTGTCACATCCGTCTATTGAGGAGGCTTTGGCTATTGTTGAGAAAGTAAAACCCAAGAAGACCTATTTTGTGCATATGAGTCATGATTTTGGGCTCCATGCCGTTCAAGAACGTTTGTTGCCCCCCAATGTGTATGTCGCATACGACGGTTTGAGCGTCTCCTTCTAAATCAATAGGCAGTAAAAGACAAGACTGAATAGAATAGACGAAAGCGTACTCCTTGTTTGTTAAAATGGATAATGAAAATTATCTATTGCTTCTCTTCTCTTTTACTTTCTTCTCAACATATACAATGCCATAAGTCTTGTATAACTCTGCGAATTTCTCGTCACTCAAACGTGATTTTACGATAACGCGTTTTTTGTCATCAAGCAAGGGTTGAACCTTTGAGTAAGGCAATAGGCAAATTCCATTTTTGATCAATTTGTCATAAAGTTTATAGTTCGCCTCGTAAGGTTTGTAAACTGCACAATAATTTTCCTCTTTTGCAAGAAGACACATGCTGTCTTTGTGTTGTTTACAAATTTTTTCGATAAATCGGTGGTATTTGTCTTTTACGTCCACAATATACATTGTGCCCTCGTCGTGACTATTTACATAACGAAGGGTGGAGCAATTTATTGTCCAATCGGCTTTGATAAGATTGATGATGTAGAAATCAAAGTCGGGTTTGCCATTGGGTGCTTCCTGCTGTGCGTTGCACGTGAAGCTCAGCATGACAAATAACAGAATTTGATAAATAGTTTTGTTCATGTTCGATTTTGTTTTAATAGTTATTTAGTACGTTTTCATATACAAAGAAAATAAAAAAAAAGAAATGTAGAATACTTGTGATAGTTTTTTTTTGCAGTTTATAATATTAATGTGATGTGAATTTGGTTTTCTTGATTTGGATTAATGTTGTTTTAGTGATTTTTGATGTGTGTTAAGCGAGCTTTACAGGTTGGAAGCAACTTGGACAAAGCCAAACAAGTTTAAAAATCCTTCGAAATCCAATTATAGAGGTCACCGTAATTGTTATAATAGCAAAAAAAACATAAGAAAGTGAGCTCAGGATAATGTTAGCTTACTTTCTTATGTTTTAAATTAAAAATCTGTCAACTTATGGGGTACTTCAAATAGTGTATGTTGTTTGTTCAGATGGCTATCTTCTATTTTTCTTTTGTTTGTCAAATGTGATGCCATATTGACTATATAATTTTTCAAAATATTCGTCAGAAATAGAATTCTTGTTGATGAGTCCTTGTAAAGCTTTATGTTTTATTTTTGAGTAGGGGATGAAACAAATTTGTTTGGTGCTTAGTTTATTGTACAAAGTGTAGTCAGCTTCATATGGTTTTACTATACGAAGGTAGGCGGTATCGTTGACTAATAAGCACATACTGTCTTTGTGGCGTTTGCAGACACCTTCTATGAAATGGGCATATTTTGCCTTCATTTCTTCTACGGAAACAGTTTGGTCTTCTTCGTGAGAATTCACATATCTTAGTCTAGTATTATGAAGAACCCAGTCTGACTTAATCAAATTAATGATGTATTGCTCAAAATCAAGCATTGCCATACTCTTGTTTCCTTGTCCGAAAGAAATTGAGGATGCCATCATTAATGCTAAGAAAAAGGAATAAACGTTTCTGTTCATTGGCTGACTTTTGTGATTAAGTAATTTTCTACAAAAATAGATAATGTTTTTTGATTGCATAATATATCCATTGGACTTTTTATTGCTTTTTTACCTTTTTTTTGATATTTGAAGAACATCTCATGATGATTTTGTATATTTGTTCCTCAAAGTCGTATTGAAGTTAATAGAAAAAATTTAAATATGGAAGTTAGGTCCAATAAAATTACCCTTTTATTCGCAAGATTGTTATTCTTGCTATTCGCTTTTCTTTTTTTAGGGGTATACAATTATGAGTTTTTATACAAGACTCAAAACGTATCTTATTTCGTTTTTTCCAGTGCTTTGTTTGAAGAGGTGATGGATCAGTCCGGAGGTTTGTTGATTTATGTGTCTGATTTTTTGACTCAGTTTCTTTATTACCCAATTTTTGGAGCAGCTATACTTGCTCTGTTGCTTTCTGGTTTGGAATTGCTAATCGCTAAGTTGACGAAAAGTGTAGTGATTTCATTCGCCTCTGTTGGTCTGGTGTTGTTGGCGCAAACATCGGTAGGGTACGCTATTTATGATAATTTCCGTAGTTCTTTTGTCTTCTCATTGCTTTTGGGATGTTATTCTGCAGTGTGTTTGTCTATGGCGTATCAAAAGTTTTCATCGAGAAAATATGCAGCATATTTGATATTGTTTTTGGCTGCCATTGCTTATTTCTTTATAGGTATCTATGCTTGTGTGGCCATCTTGTTTATTTCGATTTCTACGCTGATAAAGAAAGAGGAGCAAATGCAGATTAAGTTTTTGGTGGGTGTCGGTCTTTGCTTTGTCTTACCTTTTGTAGCATCGAGCATATATCACGAGGATTTCTCGTCTACAATTTTTGCTCCCGTGCCAGTTCCATATTTCTTGAATTTGTTCGTTCTTTCGATGATTACGATGCTTTTGTTGGCATTGAATCCTCTTTTTGCCGAAAAGATACAATCATTTGAGAATCGATTCCCTCAAAAATGGGCGCCGTATGTCCCTCTCTTGTGGTTATTAGCGTTGATTCTCCTTGCTTATCGTGATTGTGAATATAATGCGGAGTTGAAGATGCAACGTTTGGCAGAGAGTCATCAATGGGATGAATTATTAAAGGTAGCAGATGAGGTGGAGCATCCAACGTCGACTATTTTTGCTTACCGGGCTATTGCTCTTTCTTGCAAAGGAACTCTTTCGAAAAATTTGTTTAAATACCCCTGCGATTTTAAACATGTGAAAACCAATTATGTGTCGGAGCAGCCTCGTTATTTTGAGGACATTTTCTTGTATGCTTCGTTTATCAATAACTCATACCTCTGGTCAATGGAATTCTGGTGTACGACGGGTTATTCCTTCGAACATTTGAAGAAAATGACCATTTGTTCGTTGTTGAATGGAGAACCGACTTTGGCTAATAAGTATATTCAGGTGATGAAACAAAGTTTGTTCCAACGAAATTGGGCACAGGAATATGAAGAGTATGTGGGCAATCTTGACAAGATGCTTGCTAAATATCCAGAATTGGCAGAGGTGAAGGCTAATTTGCCGAAACAGAAGGCTATCTGTACCCTTGATCCTATTCGAAAGGTTTATTCCAATCTCTCCTTTCTCTCTAATAAAAATGCCGAGAGGAGACTTTTGGCCGACTTGTATAATAGAAATATGAAGGCTTTCTTGAAAGATATCCATCAGTCTCGGGTCATCTATTCAAAGACGGATGCTCCCGATTGTATTAAAGAGGCTTTGATTTTTTGTGCCATGCGACAGAAAAATCCTTCATTGTTGAAAGGTTTTAACGTGAATCAAAAGATGCTCAACGAGGTTCAATCATTTTTTATGAAGTTGCAACAATATAGTAATGCGGGGGAAGCAAAGGAGACTGGTGCTTTTGATAAATATAAAGGCCGTTATTGTTACTACTATGTATTTGCTAATAATTAAATAGAATTATATGGATTTTGCTAGATATGGTCGTTTGTTTAAAGCGAGTTGCATTCTATGTGGCTTCTTGTTAACTGGGTGTTCTGACCGTTTGCCGGATAATTTCAAGACTTCGGATTTAGATGTTCATATCTATCCCGATTATACGAATGTGGTGATGCCTTACAACATCTCTCCGATGAATTTTGTTGTGAAGGAGGAGGGCAAGGCTTGTGTTTTGAAAATTGAGGATGAGAGACACGAAACAATTGTTGTCTCTGCCGATGCTGATAAAAAAGTGACCATTCCATTGAAGAAATGGCAGAAGATGCTTGACGATAATAAGGGTAAGTCGATAACCTTCACGGTATATGTCCAAAAGCCACAGGGCGATTGGGTGGCTTATAACTCATTTAGTAATAAAATCTCGGAGGAGCCGATTGATCCGTATATCACTTACCGATTGATTGAACCTTCTTATATGAGTACAGGCATCATCGGCCTTTATCAGTTGGATTTGCGTACGGATGAGCAAACTTGCATCATCAACAACCATAGGATGAAGAAGAAGGTAAACCAATATAGAGAGCAAAGTTGTGTGAATTGTCATACCAACCAACGCAATAAGCCACAAAACACCTCTTTCTATTATCGTGGTGCTGGTGGTGGTTTGATTTTGACCTACGAGGGTAAAACTTATAAGGTGAATACGAAAGCGGGTGATATGTATGCTGGTACGGTCTATACGTCTTGGCACCCTGATCTTCCGTTCATTGCGTTCTCCACGAATATTATTCGCCAAAGCTTCCCTAATGTGGGAACGGAGAAGGTTTTCCCGTATGATTTCCGCGGTGATTTGGTCCTTTACGATATAGAGAAGAATGAGATAACCAATATCTTGAGAACTTGGGATAAGCTGGAGTCTTTCCCTTACTGGTCGAACGACGGAAAGATGCTTTACTACTGTTCTTCAGATTCTCTGATGCGCAGTCCTGAGGATTTGGAGCGTATTAAATACGATTTAAAGCGTATCCCGTTTGATGCGGCTACGAAGACGTGGGGCGAGCCAGAGATGGTTTATCAAGCCTCTAAGCAAAACCTTTCTGCAACGCATCCGCGAACCTCTCCTGATGGTAAGTTTATGGTTTTTGCTTTGGGAGAGTATAGTTCAAATGCTTATACACAACGAATCGCGGATCTATACATCATGAATCTTGCCAACAACGAGGTGAGAAGAATGGACGAGGTGAATAGTTCCGAAAGTGATTGTTATCATTCTTGGTCGTCGGATAGTCATTGGATGATGTTCGTTACTCGTCGTGATGATGCCAATTATGGCCGACCATACTTTACATATATCGATGAAAAGGGCGTTGGCTCCAAACCATTTGCATTGCCTCATACCGATCCGTATTATGATTTGGAGTTGATGGAGAGTTACAATGCTCCTGAATTTTCGAAGGCTCCTGTTGCCAAAACTAGAGCCGATTATGAGGATGTGATTTTTAATACGGAAACGATTAACGCCACTTTTGGTTCTGAAATAGTGCCAGTTGACTCTGTCGATTCTTATTCTGGTGCTTCTAGGGTACTGAAGTATTGATTAGATTGAGGATATGGCAATGAATTTGACAGACTTGATGGATGTGTTTAAGACGCATCCTCAGTTGTCCCTCCTTTCTGAGTGGATTATAGGGAAGGAGTCAAGTCTCTATGTCAGGGGAATGGAAGGTTCTTTAAAATCCTTCGTTTTCGCCTATCTGTATGGGTTGGCTCCGTGCAGTCTTTTCTTCGTGATGAATGATTCTGATGATGCCGCCTATTTCTATAATGACCTTGCCCAAATATTAGGGAAGGAGAAGGTTTTGTTTTTCCCTTCTTCCTATAAACGAGCTGTTAAGTATGGCCAGAAAGATTCGGCCAATGAGGTGCTTCGAACGGAAGCCCTTGCCGCTTTGGAATCGCATGAGAAGCTAATAGTCGTTTCTTATCCTGAGGCAATATCGGAGTTGGTTGTCTCTTCAAAAGAGTTGAATCAGAAGACATTGCAGTTGAATGTCGGACTTTCGGTTGACATGCAGTTCTTGGTTTCGACTTTGGATGAATTCGGCTTTTCAAGGGTGGATTTCGTGTATGAACCAGGGCAATATTCGGTCAGAGGTAGTTTGTTGGATATCTTTTCTTATTCATGTGAATATCCTTTCCGTATCGACTTTTTTGGTGATGAGGTAGATTCTATTCGTACGTTTGACATTGAAAATCAATTGTCGAAGGATAAGAAGGAGAGCATTTCCATAGTCCCGAATGTTCATCAGAAAGAGTCAACAACGGTATCTTTGCTTAGATTCTTGGATAAGCGGACAATCTTGGGCTTTAACGATTTCGGTTTCGTTTATGACCGGGTCACTAAATATTTCGATGAATCGGATGATCGTTCCTTGTTGATGGAACCTTCTGATTATTGGGCGGCTGTCGCCTCGTTTCGTCGGTTAGAGTTTGGTTTCCATGCATGGGATGATTCTATCCCGAAGGTTGAGTTCTCGTCTCAGCCTCAACCGCTATTCCATAAGAATTTCGATTTGGCCAGTGCTCATTTCAAAGAGATGATGCAAGATGGCTATCAGATATATGTTTTGAGTGATAGTTTGCGTCAGACGGAGCGTTTGCAGAATATCTTCGATGATAGGGGCGATAAAGTCACTTTCCAACCTGTGTTGAAGACCATACACGAAGGTTTCTTCGATAGAGATTTGAAGGTCTGCTGTTATACCGACCACCAATTTTTTGATCGTTTCCATAAATACAATCTTCGTTCGGATAGGGCAAGAGAGGGGCGAGTGGCTCTTACACTCAAGGAATTGAGCAATTTCCAAATTGGCGATTATGTGGTGCATATCAATCATGGTGTCGGTCGTTTTGGAGGTTTGATGACTACGGATGTGAATGGAAAGAAGCAGGAGGTCATAAAAATTATTTATAAGGATGACGACCTTTTGTTTGTCAGCATTCACTCTCTTCATAAAATTTCTCGCTATAAAGGCAAAGAGGGAGATCCTCCTCGCATCAACAAGCTGGGTTCTGGTTCTTGGCAGGCGTTGAAAGAGAAGACCAAGAAGAAGGTTAAGGATATAGCCAGGGATTTGATTCTGCTTTATTCCAAGCGTCGTTCGGAGAAAGGTTTCTCCTTCTCTCCGGATAGTTTCTTGCAGTCGGAGTTGGAGGCTTCATTCTTTTATGAAGATACGCCAGATCAAGTGAAAGCCACGGCTGACGTGAAGCATGACATGGAACGTGATATGCCGATGGATCGCCTCATTTGTGGTGATGTGGGCTTCGGAAAGACGGAGATTGCTGTTCGTGCGGCATTTAAGGCTGTTTCGGATAACAAACAGGTGGCTGTGTTGGTGCCGACTACCGTCTTGGCTCTGCAGCATTACAAGACGTTTAGCGAACGATTGAAGGGATTCCCTTGTCGTGTGGATTACTTGAGTCGCTCTCGTAAATCGAAAGATGTGCGGGGAATTATAAAGGATTTACAAGACGGAAACATTAATGTTTTGATTGGAACGCATAAACTGATAGGCAAGGAGGTTAAATTTAAAGACTTGGGCTTGTTGGTGATTGACGAGGAACAGAAGTTCGGTGTCTCTGTAAAGGAGAAAATTCGTCAGATGAAGGTCAATGTGGACACGTTGACGTTGACGGCTACGCCGATACCACGAACGCTCCAGTTCTCTTTGATGGGTGCTCGCGACCTTTCTGTGATGCGCACGCCTCCGCCCAATCGTTATCCAATCCAGACGGAATTACACTCTTTCAATGAGGATATAATTCGTGAAGCAATTCAATACGAGATAGATAGAAACGGGCAAGTCTTTTTCATCAACAACCGAATACAGAACTTGGAAGAGTTGCGTGTATTGGTCAATCGTTTGGTGCCAGAGGCAAGGGTGGCGATTGGTCATGGACAGATGTCGGGTGAAGAGTTGGAAAAGGTCATTGTCGATTTCTTGGATTATGAGTATGACGTCCTGATTGCTACGAGTATCGTAGAGTCTGGTGTCGATATTTCCAATTGTAATACCATCATTATCAATAATGCCCATCATTTTGGATTGAGCGAGTTGCATCAGTTGCGTGGTCGCGTGGGAAGAAGCAATCGTCGTGCCTTCTGTTATTTGCTTTCGCCTCCATTGTCTGGATTGACGACGGATGCCCGAAGAAGACTCCAAGCCATCGAGAGTTTTTCGGATCTGGGCAGCGGTTTCAATATTGCAATGCAGGATTTGGATATTCGTGGCGCAGGAAATCTTTTGGGGGCGGAACAGAGCGGTTTCATCGCAGATTTGGGATATGAGACCTACCAAAAGGTCTTGACCGAGGCCGTGATGGAATTGAAGGAAGACGAGTTTGCCGAACTTTATGAAGAAGAGAAGGCGGAAAATGGTGAGGACGGCATCTATGTCTATGATTGTCAGATGGAGACCGACATGGAGTTGATGTTCCCTTCCGATTATATCGAGAGCGTTTCGGAGAGAATGAATCTCTATCGCGAATTGGATAATGTGAAGGATGAAGCAGCTTTGAAGGCCTACGAGTCAAGATTGCAAGACCGATTCGGTAAATTGCCTCAGGAGGCTTTGAATTTGCTACAGTTGGTGCGATTGCGTTGGCTGGCTATATCGTTGGGTTTTGAGCGTATGACGTTGAAAAACGAGCGTATGATTGGGTATTTCGTCATGGAGGATGATTCTCCATACTATCAATCTAAGGCTTTTGGCAAGATACTCTCTTATTTCCAATCGCACGCCATTCGTTGTAAATTGAGGGAACAAACAGGTAAGCGTTCCATCGTTTTTTCTGATGTTCGTTCGATTAATGAGGCCTACAACATATTGGATACAATAGAGCATTCCACAATATGACTTATAAGAATTTGATATAGATTGATTTATGCGATGAAATGGGAGATTTTGATGATGTTGGAAGTTGTTATGTCTCTTATTTTCAGACTGATTTAATGATTGCTATTTTAGAATGATTCTAAATTGTGCAAAAAGAGTCCAAACTATTTCAAATGCATTTAGAAATATCTATATTTGCGTTGTCTTACGATTTATTAATTTAAATTCTATTATTATGGCTTACGTAATTAGTGAAGATTGTGTTGCATGTGGAACATGTATTGGTGAGTGTCCTGCAGGAGCTATCTCTGAAGGCGATATCTACAAGATTGATGCAGATGCTTGTGCTGATTGTGGTACTTGTGCAGATGTTTGTCCTTCTGGTGCAATTAATCCAGCAGAATAATCAATCTCTAAAAAACAAAAATGGGGGCGTTCTTTTGAATGCCCCTTTTTTGTATATTTACATAGCATAATTACCAAATAGAATAGAAATGAGAAGAGAACAGAATTTTTCCCTTTTGAAATATAACACATTCGGAATTGATGTTAATTGCCGTGAGTTTTTCGAGTATGAAGAGTTGGATGAGTTGATGGATTTTGTCTCGTCGGGAGCTTTGGTGGGCAAGCGTTGGATGCATATTGGAGGCGGAAGCAATCTGTTGTTTTTGTCCGATTTTGACGGCGTGGTGCTTCACTCTCAAATGAATCAAATGGCAATCGTTGATCAAGGCGATATCTCTATATCCGTTGGGTCGGGTGTTGTTTGGGATGATTTTGTTGATTTTTGTGTCGCTAATCACTTTGCAGGAGTTGAAAACCTATCCCTTATTCCTGGCGAAGTGGGCGCCTCTGCGGTGCAAAATATTGGAGCTTATGGCGTTGAGGCAAAGGACGTGATTCTCAGGGTTACAGCTTTGAATGTTGAGGATGGGAAAATTTATAAATTTTCGAATGAGGAGTGCTGTTTTGGCTATCGTGATAGTTTTTTTAAGCATCATCCCGAATATATAATCATCAATGTGAATTTTTTGTTGAAGAAAGAATCTGATTATCAATATAACATCTCATACGGAAATTTGCAGAAGGCCTTGCAGCCAGGCGAAGCGTTGTCGCTTGCATCGATAAGGAATGCGATAATAAATGTGCGTAATTCTAAGTTGCCCGATCCGAAAGAGATTGGTAGTGCGGGCAGTTTTTTCAAAAATCCGATTGTGGATCGTGCTGTATATGAGGCTTTGGTGAAAGATTATCCAAAAATGCCGTTCTATGAATTGCCCGATGAAAAGGTGAAAATTCCAGCAGGATGGTTGATCGAGCAATGTGGCTGGAAGGGCAAACAGGTTGGCAATGCGGGTGTCTATGAAAAACAGGCGTTAGTGCTTGTTAATAGAGGAGGAGCCAATGGCGCGGAGGTTTGGCATTTAGCAGAGCAGATAGTGGCTTCTGTTCGTGAGAAATTCAATATCTCAATTTCTCCTGAGGTTTGTGTGGTTAAATAATTTTTTCGGAATTATCCACTTTAAACTTGTAAAATTTATATTCCTTCCTTATATTTGCAATGTTTAATCAATTCTAAATCAGATGAATTTCTTAGAATTCACAAGAAGATTTTCTTCAGAAGATGATGCGATAGATTTTATCGTTGCAAAAAAATACAGAGGCGGATATATCTGCCCTAATTGTGGAAGCGTGCATAAAGGCATCTATCATCAAAAGTATGATAGAAGAAAGTTGTATTGTAACAACTGCAAGAGTGAGTTTTCTGCTTTAGCCGGCACAATTTTTGAAAACACACATATAGATTTGAGAATATGGCTATACGCTATTAATCTTGTAGTGGTTTCAAAGAAAGGAATTAGTGCTTCGCAACTCCAGAGAGAAACTGGAATTGGGTCATATCGTTCTGCATGGCGAATGCTGCATCAGATAAGAGGTTGTATGGGAAAAGCATCATACAAAGATATGTTTGACACTCTGGTTGAAATTGATGAAACTTATGTAGGAGGAAAACCACGAAAGAATAATCAGCTCTCCTCTACCAATTCCAAGAGAGGAAGAGGGACTGTCAAGATCCCTGTTATTGGAGTGAAGGAACGTAGCACGGGGAAGGTATATGCGAAAGTGGCATTGCCAGATGCGAGTGGGAAACAACTAACAGGAGAACAGTTAATGGAGGTTCTTGATTCTGTTTGTAAAGAGGGAATTACTGTTATGACTGACCAATTTAGTGGTTACAACATCCTGGATGACAAGACAAAGAATCTCAGAAACTATAAAAGAATGAAGGTGGATCATTCTACAGTCTTTTCTCTTGGCAGTGGTCAACATACCAATGGTATTGAAGGCTGTTGGTCGGTTTTAAAGAGGGCTATATTTGGAATTTATCACCACATTTCTGTAAGGCATATGCAGAAATATGTAGATGAATTTTGCTTTAGAATGAACTACAGAGATAGTAATGTGGGATTTAATAAAATTGTAGAATTAAGTGTTTTATGACAATAAAGGATAGATACGCATACAAAAGCATTGATGTGGCTAAATACATAATAATGTCAGCTAATCAAAAACGCATTGGTATTAATGTGACAAAGGTTCAGAAGTTACTGTTTATTTGTTACGGCACATGGATGGCATTGAAGGAATATAGGCTTACAGACGAAAGACCCCAAGCTTGGCAATATGGCCCTCTATTTTACAACACTTGGAAAGAATTATCGACTTGTAATTTTAGCGATATAAATGATTGTTCGTTAGATGGAGATGTTGAAGAAAATATATATTTCCAAAAATTATTGGATGTCGTATTAAACAAGTTTGGAGATTGGAATGCAGCGATGCTCGTTAATTGGAGTCACAAAGAAAGTTCTCCATGGAGTATAACGAAAAATAAACCAAATTTCAAATGGGGTGATATCATAAATGATGATACAGTCCATAAATTCTTCTCAAAATCATTTAACCCCCAGTAGATGGATATATGGAAAAGAATGTTGATGAATCTTTGTTTGAAGGTGCCCAATTCGGGCAGAGTGACTTGGATGATCCTATAAAAGGTGATAAGATAGATGATTTTGACTTAGACATTTGGCAGAAGAGGTTTGTGCAAGACACCAAGCACAGATCTGAATTAGTTGTATTTACAAAGTTTGTTGTAAAGTTGTGGATTGTTTCCGTCATTATAATTTTATTGCTTTGCGGTTGTGAAATCATTAACTTTAGACTAGATAATTCAGTTTTATGTACTCTTTTGGGAACAACAACTATGAATGTCATTGGACTTGCATATATAATTCTAAAAGGATTGTTTTATCGTGACTCCATGAAACTAGGCAAAAACGAACAAGAAGAAAATTAAAATCAAAAAAAATCAATCTAACTATGAAAATATACAGACAGAAAGCGATTCAACCCAAACTCTATGAGAGGATTTTTGTTGCACCTCAACAAGGTATTGCACCACAAGGTATGAATACATTAAATAGATACACTCCAATGACAGAATATCTAAATACTAAAATTGTGCCAGAAGATGCATCTGCCTTCATTGGTCATAAGAATCCTAATATCGGTTCGGACATAAATACCGTAAGAAGAAAATTGCAAAGAAAATTTGAAAGTGGGGAAAAGTATTCTAGACATCGAATCAACAGCGAATTGCCTTTTTTGAGACTTGACGAAAGGTCGGGAATAGATAAACAATTCAATAATGGGAAAAAGTATGTCCAACCTTCAACAGAAGAATATATTACTGCGGCTGATACTCTTTTTAAAAAAGAATATAGAGGAAAAAGAATATTAAGAATTGATGCTCTTGATTCAAATTCTGCCAAAGCGGCAGATTTCCCTAAATATCAAGAATATTTAGGTCCAGATTCAGGAGAGGTCCGATTATCAAAATCAAAAGAACTTGGGAAAGATGCGTTAATCTCAGTTCCTAAAGATTCAGGGTTTAATAGATATAATGACCATATTAATGGTGGACAAGTAAAGGTCAAGCCTGATGATAAAAGACTTAGAAAACTTTTAAAGAAAAACCATAGATTAATTAATGGCCTCGACAGAAGTACTCTAGAATTTATGTACGGAACCAAAAATCCAAATATTGAAAAAATGATTAAGAATGCAAAAAGAATTTTATAAATACATATAAAATTTATAAACTCTAAAAATATAATGAAGCTTAATTATTATTTCTTGACTCATATCATTTAGTATATACGTTATATTTGAAAAGCTATCAAATATCGTGAATTTATAATTGTTTTCATTTTTTAGCACAGAAATTCGTAACCTATTATTTTCTGATACTGGAGGTTCAAAATTTGTTCCCCGACATGCAACTATTGTAAAAACAAAGTAAAAATACGACAAATCGGTTCCACTAACATTTTCAATTTTAAAACTATTAGAATCATTTTCTACGATTTCAAGAAAATCAAATTGTTCATCAAAATATAGGAGTGTTTTTATAGTTGAATTTGGAATGTCAACGTATTGGTTAAGTCGAACAGTTTTATCCTCGAATTTTTTGACAAAGTTGAATTTTTCAGTATCCATACATTTGTTTTTTATGTGCAAATATAAAAAAATTTAGAGTAAGGTAAAAGCCTTACTCTAATTTTTTCAACAAGTCTAAAGTGTATAATTCCGTAATTTTTTTTGTTGTCCTCTGGTACGGTTTTATCCAAATCCTTACCTCGGAGAACCATTTCCTGCAGTTACCAAGGGAACCACGTTTGCATTCAGTGACGCATCGGTTTCAACAGAAGTGCGAGCCCAAAGAAGCGTATGCGAACGGTGAATTTATAGAGGTCATAAAAAAAGCCAGTTGACGGACTTCCCTCAACTGGCTTTTTCTTTGGTGATATTTGATATTTAGAATTTCTCGATGTTTACATTGTTGCAACCCTTGAATACGTCGTCGCCCAACTCTGCGTTTTTCGGCAGTTTAATGTTTTTGAGGTTTTTGCAATCCTTGAACACTTCGTTTCCGATGGAAGTGACGCTGGCAGGAATTTCGATCCTCTCAATGGTCTTACATCCCCAGAATGCACCGTTACCGATACTGGTGATGGTGTTTGGAATGACTACGCTTTCGAGGAATAAACAGTCGTCAAACAAGCCACGTTCAATCTTGGTGAGGCTTTCTGGAAGAACCATGCTTTTCAAGTAGATGCAACGAGAGAAGGCGTTCTTTCCTAATGATGTCACGCTGTTTGGAATCTCGATGTTAGTAATGTTGGTGCAGTCGCTGAATGCTCCTTCTCCAATTTTTGTCACGCTGTTTGGAATGATTATTCTTTTGACATTCTTGCATTTGGCAAAAGTTCTTTCGCCGATTTCCGTTACATTGTTAGGGATGTCGATGGTGATTAGTGAACTGCATCCGTAGAACACGTTATCCTCCAACTTTTGGATACCCTTTGAAATGGTGACGCTGTCAAGGTCTTCGCAACCTTCAAATGCACTTTCGCCGAGGATTGTCACAGCGTCAGGAATGTGGATGAATTTGAGGTTGATGCACTCGAAAAATGCCTTTTTGTCAATTTTGGTCAAAGAGTTAGGAAGGGTGATTTCTGTCATCTTGACGCATGATGAAAAGGCTGTTTCACCGATGGTGGTCAACCCTTCATTTAAATTGATTTGGTTGAGGTTGATGCAACCGTTGAAGGCCTCTCTGCCGATCTCTTTCATGCCGTTAGGAAGCGTAATGCTGGCAAGAGAGGTGCATCCTCCGAATAGTCCCTCTGGCAATTTGTTGAGATTCTCAGAAAGTTTGACTTCGTATAGATTAAGGCAACCTCCGAATGCGCCTCCGTCGATTTCTGTTACACTGTTAGGCAACTCCACTTTTGAAATCTCGTTGCAACTGGCAAAAGCATTTTCGCCAATGCTCTGCAAACCCTCTGAAAAGGTGATGGTTTTGATGTTTTCACAACCATAGAAAGCACCTTCTCCAATCTTAGTTACACTTGATGGAATTACAACGGACGTGAGTGATTTGTTGCCATAGTATTTTCTGTTAGAAATTTCGGTTGTTCCTTCAGGAATGACCAATTCTACGGCACTTGCTTGAAAGCCGATGAGATTGAGCAAGATAAGTGTGAACAAGCTCTTGATTTTGGATGAATTCATAATTGTTCGATTTTTTTGTTTTAACGACGAAAACTGCTCGTGTTTATTTTTTTGCAAAGGTACTCTTTTCTCTTTTGCAATCAAAATCAAACGGCCCTTTCTCGTTGAATACAAAAAAAGCCAAGAAATAGGACATCTCTTGGCTTTGTAGTTTTGTTGTTTCTTCTTATGCGTGAACGTATGTTCCGATAGGCTCGCCTGAAAGTACCTTCTTCAAGTTGCCCAACTTGTCCATGTTGAATACGACGATAGGCAATTTGTTGTCGCGGCACATTACCGTGGCGCTGAGGTCCATCACTTTAAGATCTCTTGCCAATACCTCATCGTAAGAGATGCTGTCGAACTTAGTGGCAGTTGGATCTTTTTCTGGGTCGGCGGTGTAGATGCCATCCACGCGAGTACCCTTTAGCATGACGTCGGCCTCAATTTCGATGCCACGGAGAGAAGAACCTGTATCCGTTGTGAAGAATGGATTTCCTGTTCCTGCAGAGAAGATGGCTATTTCGCCTCTGTTCAATGTCTCGATGGCTTTGTCTTTGCTGTAAAACTCACCGATAGGCTCCATTCGGATGGCCGTCAAGACTCTTGATTTCGCACCTACGCTTGTGAGGGCGGAGTTGAGAGCAAGGCTGTTGATGACTGTAGCCAACATACCCATTTGGTCGCCTTTCACACGGTCGAAGCCTTTTTTAGCACCGCTAAGACCACGGAAGATATTTCCTCCTCCGATTACGATGCCGATTTGAATGCCCATGTCGGCAATCTCCTTGATTTGAACAGCATAGTCGTGCAATCTGTTCTCGTCGATTCCGTAACCTTTTTCGCCCATTAGCGACTCTCCACTCAATTTTAGAAGTATTCTGTTATACTTGTTTGCCATGATTTTTTATTTGTGTTAAATGATTGTTTCTGTTGGTAGAATGGACGGTATGGCCGTTCCAACTCTTATGCAATATTCGTAAAATTCTCGCACTTATGCAAACGATTTTTTTCAAAACATTATCATTCTCCTTGTTGGGGTGTCTGTAAATAATTATTTTGTTAAAAGAGAAAAAATCTCCACCAAGTAATCCTTTGCATTGCTAATTATTTTGTAATTTTGGGAATCGTAGTATAATTATTTAATAAGGTGATATTTATGAAAAACTGGAAATTTTATTTAATGGCGGGACTTTGTTCCCTATTTGTAGCTACAACTGCCACTTCTTGTTCGGATGATGACGATGACAAGACTAACTTAGGCAACACTGATATTAATGATATTCCAACAGGAAAGGTTGCTTTGGACAATTACGGCATGCGTGCATTCTTCCCAGAAGAGGGTTGGGGTAAGTTCGTTTGGAATAAATTCCAAAATATGACAGGTGCAAGTGCAGAGTTTTCAAGAGATTGTGTCGCTACTTATTTACAAGAGGATTCTATCTCTTTTGCGGGTCAAACATCCTATCAAACAGTGATATATTTCAATCGTTTCCAAAGTGCTTTTTATTCGGAGGCTGAGGCTGATAATTTGATTGCAGATTATCATTATATTATGGATGGTATGTGTGATGTTGATGGTAATGATCCTAATTTGGAGTATGAAAAAGTCAGCGAAATCCAATTTGCTCAAGTTGGAAATAAGTATAATGGTTCTCTAATCGAGACTTTGGATAAGTTCGGTTATTACCAAGCAAATTATTTCGTCTATAGCGCTGAAAAGGATAGCCTCTATATGGTGACGCTTTCTATAAATAATGAGGAGGTGGAGACTAATAGTGCTAAGTACCAAGATTGTATGAATATCATCAGCACGTTGAAGATAAAATAAGTAAGATGTTTTTTTTGATGGGAAGGGCTCGCTCTTCCCATTTTTATATATAAATGTTTATAAAAAAGTAAATTATGGTATTTGATGAAATCAACCAGAAGGTGGGTACACCTAACCTTCATGCAGCAGTTCCTTACGTTGCGGATGATAATCGTTATTCTAAAATGGTCTATCGTCGTTGTGGAAGAAGTGGATTGTTGTTGCCTGCCATCTCATTAGGCTTGTGGCATAACTTCGGCAGCGTCGATGTGTTCGATAATTTCGAGAAGGTGGCTCATGCGGCTTTCGACAATGGAATCACTCATTTTGATTTGGCAAACAATTATGGTCCTGTGGCTGGATCGGCGGAGGAAAATTTCGGACGAATCTTGCGTCGTGGTTTGGGTGCCTATCGAGACGAGATGATCATCACTACCAAGGCTGGTTATGACATGTGGCCTGGACCTTACGGAGAGTGGGGAAGTCGCAAGTATTTGATGGCGAGCCTCAACCAAAGTTTGAAGCGTATGGGCTTGGAGTATGTCGATATCTTCTATTCTCACCGTCCAGATCCTAATACTCCGTTGGAGGAGACAATGGGTGCGTTGGCCGATATTGTGAGACAAGGAAAGGCTTTGTACGTCGGAATTTCCAATTATGACGCAGAGCAGACAAAACAGGCTGTCGCCATTTTGAAAGAGCATAAAGTGCCTTGTTTGGTTCATCAAGCTCGCTACTCTATGTTCGATCGTTGGACGGAGCCCGAACTTTTGCCTTTGTTGGAGAAAGAGGGCGTGGGTATGGTTGCGTTTTCTCCTTTGGCACAAGGACTTTTGACGAATAAATATCTCAATGGAGTGCCAGCTGATTCTCGTGCGGCTCGTCCTAATAGTTTCTTGCCAGCCTCTTCCATCACGCCTGAGGTGATTGCTAAGATTAAGAGTTTGAACGATTTGGCTGAAGGACGAGGACAAACATTGGCTGAAATGGCTTTGGCTTGGTTGTTGAGAGACAAGCGTGTGACAAGCGTTATCGTCGGAGCTCGTTCTGTGGCCCAATTGATGGATAACTTGAAGGCTTTGGAGCGTTTGGATTTCTCTGCGGAAGAACTTGCTAAAATTGATTCGATTCTTGGTTGATCGGATGATGAGCATTTCGCATGTCGTCTATTCAACCATTTGTGAATCTTGATAATAATAAAGGCTGCACCACCATTCAGTGATGCAGCCTTCTTTTTTTGAGGAAATGTCTCTTATTTGATGATTCCGAGTTTTCTTGCGCAAGCACCGATTTTGTCGAGGGCAATTTCCACTTGCTCCTTGGTGTGAGTGGCCATCAAAGAGAAACGAACCAATGTGTCTTCTGGTGGAACGGCTGGACTTACCACAGGGTTGATGAATACGCCCTCTTCAAACAACATGGTTGTCATAAGGAAAGTCTTTTGGTTGTCACGGATGAACAAAGGAATAATAGGAGTCTCTGTGTGTCCAATCTCGAATCCCATAGAGCGGAACCCGTCGAGTGCGAGGTGGGTGATATCCCACAAGTGTTGGATGCGCTCTGGCTCGCTCAACATAATGTCGATAGCTGCCATTACGGCGGCTGTTGCCGATGGAGTGGCGCTGGCACTAAAGATGTATGGTCTTGAATTGTGTCTCAACCAGTTGATTACCTCTTTGTTTGAAGCAACGAATCCACCGATAGAAGCAAATGACTTACTGAATGTACCCATGATGACGTCCACGTCGTCAGTCACGCCGAAGTGGTTACATACACCACGTCCGTGGTCTCCCAAAACGCCGATGCCGTGAGCCTCGTCAACATAGATGTTGGCATTGTATTTCTTAGAAAGAGCTACGATTTCTGGTAATTTGGCGATGTCACCTTCCATGCTAAATACACCGTCAACGACGATAAGCTTGATTTTGTCAGGTTCGCATTTTTGCAAACACTTCTCCAAAGAAGCCATGTCGTTGTGCTTGAATTTCATTGTCTTAGAAAAGCAGAGTTGCTTTCCTGCCATGATGGAAGCATGGTCCAATTCGTCGAAGATAAGGTAATCTTCTCTACCTGTCAAGGCAGAAACGACACCAAGGTTTACATTGAAACCAGTAGAATATACAAGAGCCTCCTCTTTGCCGACAAGCTTAGCCAGTTTCTTCTCCAATTCTATGTGGAGATCCAATGTTCCGTTCAAGAAACGAGAGCCGGCACAGCCCGTTCCATATTTTTTTATGGCTTCGATAGAAGCTTCTTTGATTTTAGGGTGGTTGGTCAAGCCTAAGTAGCTATTAGAACCAAACATCAAAACTTTTTTTCCGTTGATGAGGACTTCTGTGTCTTGGTCGCTCTCAATTGCTCTGAAATATGGATAGATACCTGCCGCTTTGGCTTTTTGAGGCTCGTCATATTTCCCTAATTTCTCTTGTAATAAGTTCATATTTTATGTCCTTAAGTTTTATATTCTTTTTTGGCTTGATAATCGAGAGTGGACAGTATGTTTTATGAAAACCGTTATTTTCATTATCTGCCCACTACGACAAATATTTGCAAATATAGTTAATTCGTACAAATTATTTGGTGTTATTTTGAATTTTAAGAATTGAATATTGTATGTTAGAAGTGAATGGTTGGTTTTTCTTCTGCTTTGTCGGATGTTTGTTTTAAAAGTTTCGAGCCATCTTTTATCGTTGTTTTGGTGAGCAATAATCCAATCATCATCCAAACGGTTTCACGGATGCGAGTTATAAGGCTAATGGAGATTGCCCAACTTGAAGTGAGTCCTAATCCTCCGAATGCTAATAGGAAACCTCCTTCTCTTGTACCTAGTTGTAATGGCGTGAAAAAGAGTACGTTGGCAAATAGTGATGTGAATGCCATGATTAAAATACAATCGATGTAACTGATCGGGTGCCCGAAGGCAATGAACATGAAATAGATTTCCGAGCAAGTGAATATTCGAGAAAAGAATTCAATACAAAGAGAGAGGTAAAATCTCCATCTCCTTTCTCCGTGAAGGGCAGCGATTTGTTGGTCAATCAACTCAATTTCATCCTTTTTCTCTTCTTTGATTTTTTTTATCTTGTTTTTTATAAAAGGAATTTTAGCGAAAAAGTTTAAAGCATTGGAAACGATTCCATTCCTATATCCGATAGAAAAAAGATATATGAGCAGAAGGCAAATTCCGAAAGTTGTCGCAAATAATCCCAACCAGCCTTCTTGCATGGGGACATATATTATTACTAACAAAATGGAAAACATCCAGAAGCAGAAGTGAGACACGAAGTGCATCATACTGAAAAGGATGACCGAAGATGTGGCTTTGGTCGTGCCGATATACTTTTTTAGTTCCATTATTTTATAAGGTTCGCCGCCTGCTAATCCAATGGGCGTAGCTGCGTTGTAGGCAAATGTGGAGATGGTGATTTTGTATAGTGTGGCGAATTTTATGTTGTACGATTCGGGCGAACCGTCTCGAATGATGAGCATGGCGGAGGTAGTGTTGAACATATAGGCGATGGCCCATACGGCAAGAATGGGGAGAAACCACCATCCGGTTTGCTTGATGTTCTCAAAAATGGAACCTAATCCTATTTTATAGATCATGGCCGACAGGGCGATGAGTCCAATGAGGAAGAAAATATTGTCTGCTGTAATGTTTTTTTTGATTTTATCCATATTATTGGGGGGATAAGAATTTGAATTTCGTTCTATTATTCAAAGTTAGGGAAAAAGGATAGATTGACCAACTCTCTTTGGGCGGGAAATCTTTGGTGCCATTGGTCTTTTTTTTGTCAAAATCCGTCATGGAGATTTGTTCATGTGACAGAATGGCAAGTTTTGTCACTTCGTGGGTGGTCTGATGGCGCAATAATGTCAGAAAGATTGTCCGTTTTGGGTTTGGCACAAATTCTGATAAGGTAAATGTGTGGGGCAACCCGATGGATTGAAAATAAAGTAAAACAATTAAACATATTAAAGATATGAATATTAAACCATTGGCAGATAGGGTGCTTATAAAGCCAGCCGCTGCAGAACAAAAGACAGCAAGTGGAATCATCATTCCAGATTCGGCAAAGGAAAAACCATTGAAGGGTGAGGTTCTTGCAATCGGAACAGGTACTAAGGATGAGGAGATGGTAGTAAAGGTAGGAGATGTCGTTCTTTATGGTAAGTACGCAGGTACTGAGCTTGAGTTGGACGGCGAGAAATACCTCATCATGCGTCAGAGTGACATTTTGGCTATTATTTAATTCATGGCGTCTTTAATTTTGACTTTAAAAAACTAAACAAAAATGGCAAAAGAAATTAAATTCAATATCGAGGCTCGTGATCTTTTGAAGAAGGGTGTTGACGAGTTGGCAAATGCAGTGAAGGTAACTCTCGGCCCTAAGGGTCGTAATGTGATCATCGAGAAGAAGTTCGGTGCTCCTCATGTAACTAAGGATGGTGTTAGCGTGGCTAAGGAAATCGAGTTGGCAGATCCATACGAGAACATGGGTGCCCAAATGGTGAAGGAGGTTGCTTCTAAGACTGGTGATGATGCTGGTGATGGAACAACAACTGCAACTGTTTTGGCTCAAGCTATCGTAACTGTAGGTTTGAAGAACGTAGCCGCTGGTGCTAATCCAATGGATTTGAAGCGCGGTATTGACAAGGCAGTCGCTAAAGTGGTTGAAAGCATCAAGTCTCAAGCACAAGAGGTTGGTGATGACAACAGCAAGATTGAGCAAGTAGCTACTATTTCTGCAAACAATGACAACGCTATCGGTAAGTTGATCGCCGACGCTATGGCCAAGGTGAAGAAAGAGGGCGTTATCACTGTTGATGAGGCTAAGGGTATGGAGACTACAGTAGATGTAGTTGAAGGTATGCAGTTCGATCGTGGTTACCTTTCTCCTTACTTTGTGACTAACACAGAGAAGATGGAGGTTGAGTTTGACAGCCCATTCGTTTTGATTCACGACAAGAAGATCTCTTCTTTGAAGGATATCCTTCCAATTTTGGAAGCTACAGCACAATCTGGCCGTCCTCTATTGATCATTGCCGAGGACATCGATGGCGAGGCTCTTACTACATTGGTAGTAAACCGCTTGAGAGGTGCTTTGAAGATTTGTGCTGTCAAGGCTCCTGGTTTCGGTGACCGTCGTAAGGAGATGTTGGAAGACATCGCTGTTTTGACTGGAGGTATCGTAGTTTCAGAGGAGAAGGGCATCAAGTTGGAGGCCGCTACCATTGATATGCTTGGTACTGCAGAGAAGATTACAGTTAACAAGGACAATACAACTATCGTAAACGGAGCTGGTGCAAAAGAGTCTATCGCAGACCGTGTGGCTCAAATCCGTGCTCAAATCGCTGTAACCAAGAGCGACTATGACAAGGAGAAGTTGCAAGAGCGTTTGGCTAAGTTGGCTGGCGGTGTTGCTGTACTTCACGTTGGTGCACCTTCTGAGGTTGAGATGAAGGAGAAGAAAGACCGTGTTGATGATGCATTGAGCGCAACTCGTGCAGCAGTTGAAGAGGGTATCGTTCCTGGTGGTGGTGTTGCTTACATCCGTGCCATCGAATCTTTGGCTGGTTTGAAGGGTGCTAATGACGATGAGACAACTGGTATCGAAATCGTTAAGCGTGCTATCGAGGAGCCTATGCGTCAAATCATTGCAAACGCAGGAAAAGAAGGTGCCGTATATGTTCAGAAGGTAAAAGAGGGCAAGGGCGACTTCGGTTACAATGCTCGTTCTGATAAGTTTGAGAACTTCTTCGAGGCTGGTGTTATCGACCCAGCTAAGGTGACTCGTGTGGCTTTGGAGAATGCTGCTTCTATCGCAGGCATGATGTTGACTACAGAGTGTGTCATCGCTGAGAAGAAGGACGACAAAGCTCCAGCTCCAGCAATGCCTATGGGCGGCGGCATGGGCGGTATGATGTAATTCCGAACATAAAGCAAAATAGAAAAGGCAATCTCGAGAGGGGTTGCCTTTTTTGCGTTATTAGCAAGCGGTGCCTATTATTGTGTTTGCTGATTTAACCGTACATTTGTTACGATATTCGTTGGATTTAACCGTGTATTTATTACAATATTCGTTGGGTTTAACCGTACATTTATTACAATATTCGTTAGATTTAACCGTATATTTGTTACGATATTCGTTGGTTTTAACCGTATATTTGTTACAATATTCGTTGGATTTAACCGTATATTTATTACAACATCCATTGATATTAACCGTATATTTATTACAACATTCGCTGAAATTAACCGTACATTTGTTACGATATTATTTGAATTTAACGGTGAGTTTGTTATATTTGTGGCATGTTAATGATTGAAAATTAATGTGATATGGTTTGTTTTAATAGAAGCGCTTTGGAGTGTCTGAGAAATTGGAAAATTTCTGACTGTAGAAAACCACTTATATTGAGAGGTGCCCGTCAAGTAGGGAAAACGACTATCGTGACACAATTTGCTGAGGAATACGATGTTTTTCTTCATCTGAATTTAGAAAAGGAGGATGATCGTAAATTGTTTGAAGACTATGGAGATGTCAATGAGCTCATTCGTGCTGTTTTTATGTCAAAGGGAAAAACTTTGGTCTCGAAAAATGTTTTGCTTTTCATAGACGAGATACAAAATTCAAAAAAGGCAGTGGCGATGTTGCGATATTTTTACGAAGAGGCAAACCATATTCATGTTATCGGGGCAGGGTCATTGCTTGAAACGCTAATGGATGTTCGTAAGATTTCATTCCCTGTAGGACGTGTTCAATATTTAGCTCTTCGGCCCTGTTCATTTACGGAGTTTTTAGGAGCCATGGGCGATGAAATGGATTTGGAGTTGGTCTCTAAGGTTGATGTCCCCAATATAATCCACAATCGTTTAATGCTTCGTTTTAAGGAGTATATGTTATGTGGAGGCATGCCAGCTGCAATAGTTCAGTATTCTCGAAATAGGGATATATTAAGTGTGAAGAATGTGTATGAATCTTTGCTCTTGTCTTATCGTGATGATGTGGAAAAATATACGAGTAGTCTTTCTGCAACAAAAGTGATAAGGAGTATTTTGAGCAATGGTTGGAAATGTGCAGCAGAGACTATCTCATTTGAGGGGTTCGCTGGAACTAATTTCCGTTCAAGGGAAATGAGTGGGGCTTTCCAAATTATATCGAAGGCTATGCTGCTTGAACTCGTATATCCTACGTCTAATGTTCAGATACCAATGATGCCAAATATGCGCAAACGGCCTAAATTGTTGTGGCTTGATACGGGTTTGGTTAATTATGTGGCAGGTATTCAGCGCGATGTTTTTTCGGTGGCTGAAATAAGTGATGTTTGGCGTGGCCGGGTTGCCGAACATGTTGTCGGTCAGGAACTTCTGACTCTTAGTGACGATGTTTCTGCTCAACGTTCTTTTTGGAGAAGCGACAGAGTTGGGTCGGAAGCAGAAGTCGATTTTGTGTATCAATATAAGGGGCTTATTATACCAATTGAAGTGAAATCGGGACACAATGCAAGATTGAAGTCGTTGCATCTATTTATGGACGCGGCGCCTCATGATATTGCAGTGCGGGTATGGTCCAATCCATTGTCTGTTGATGAAGTGAAAACTTCTCAGGGAAAGGTCTTTCGTCTCGTCAATTTGCCATTCTATTACGTCGGGCAACTTGAAAAAGTTTTAGATAAACTGTGCAACTTGTAAAATATGTATAAAGTCTCACTCTTCAAGCCTTAGAGGCATCTCTTTTGGAAAGTGTGAGACTTATTGGTTTATTTTCCGTCTCCGCTATGACCGCCACCGGAATGCGTTTGCTTCGTGAAACACAGATTTACATCTTACCAATAGTATTTCATGCCGGCTGAGAAAAGATAGTTGCCACAACCCAATTCGGCAAAGCCCCTAAGTTGGCTACCGCCAGCTTCCAAGCAGATTGGTGACACCTGAAATTCGAATTTGGCCTTGTTCTCATTGTACGAAGCCATCAAGTCTGTTCGTTCGCTATTCATTTCCCTTACATTAATGGCCGCGCCCAACGCAAATTTGCTATACATAGCCACATGTTCGTGACTGAACCAGTAAAGTTGTACTTTAGGCAAGATTCCGATGAATTGCGACTTCAGTTCGCCCACATAAGCGTCACTATATTTTTCATTTGCATATCCTGTTTTCACGTCGTGGCGGTAACTCATATAACTGGCCATAACACCAAGACGAACCTTTGTACTCAAGGCAAGCGAATAGTCGATACTAATCGATCCAGACCTGTGTTCCAAAGAACTTTCAAATTCGGCTTCACAATCTTGAATGTGGAGTCCCGGCTCAATGCCATCTAACAAATCGTAGATGGAATAAAGACCATAGCTGACCGAAATCTCACTCTTCGGCAATTCGTATTGTGGATTCTCGTTGCCACGATAACGATAACAAAAGGCATTCTGTGCAATCAACATGAATGTAGTTAACAAGAAACAATACCTCATAAGCGATAAATTTTAATTTTGTTGTTGCTACAAATATAACATGTGTGTCTCTTTTAGACAACCTTAAGTTACCATTTTGGGGAAGTGTGAGCCTTATTGGTTTATTTTCCGCCTCCGCTATGACCGCCACCTGAGCTACGTCTGCTTCGAGAGACTTCTCTGACGCTTGAAGAGTAGCTGTCATAGTCGTTTGATCGAGATGTGAAGAAGGAGTAGTGGTGTCTTCTTCTATGATGCACAGTTGATTTGCTGATGGTCGAATCAGCTTCGAATCCCTGATTCTCGTAAAAGGCTGTATAGAATCGTTGGGAACTGCTGTCAGCACAATAGAGCGGCTCATCCAAATTTTCCAAAGTCCATTCTCGGGTGGCAACATGGAGATATAGAGTGTCGGTCTTCTGTTGATTCTTATCGACGGGGTTGTAGATGAAGCAATACTCATCTTGGGTTAGAATGCCGATGTTGGCTGGGGAACCTTCTTCTTGCTGAATACTGGTTGTCTCTCCTTGTCGTTGGTCGATGATGAATCTTGCAACATGGTCGGCATTGTAGGCATTTGTGTATTTGTAAACGGTTGCATACTTCTTTCCTTTGCCTGTGATGTAGGTGACAGGTTCATAGGCATTCGATTTTTTGAGAATCTTTTCTATGGAGTCCACCTTGTTTTTGAAATAGTCAATGCCAAAGCTTACACCCCATAAACCTAACGCGGCAAGGACATAGACAAGAGTAGCTTGCCAATCCGATATTCCGCTTCGTTTTGATTCCGAAGAGCCTTTTTTGAGTAGTTTTATCGAATTCTTAGCAATCTTCTCTCCTGAACAATATTCTGTTTCGTCGTCCCATTTTTCTACGGAATAATATTCGCCTGTCTTTTTGTTGGAATATTCCCAAAATTGGGCTGAGTCAGAAGGGTAGACGTCAACATCGTTGAAGGCGTTTTCGACAATTTCCTTCCCGTTCTCTAATAGTTCCCAATCGTAAAGATCAGTCTTCTTTGGACATGGTTCCCAATAGACGCAATCATCTTCGTCGATGGAGAGCCAACCTATGTGGAATCGATCACCTCTAACGGATACTTTATATTCGTCCCATCTATATTTCTGGTTGTCTTTGTATTCTATTCTTCCTGTGATGACGTAAACTTTGCCTTTGAATTGAAGCGTGTCTCCGACGTGGAATCGATTGTCATCTACTATTGTGTTTTTATCGCTCATATTGTTTTATCTCCATTTTTTGTCGGCATCTCCATAATATTTCATGAGGATGGGCTTGGTTAGTGTATTGATATTTATTTCCTCTTCAGGCCTCTCGTCTTTGGCAAAGGCAAAGAGCGTTTGGCATCTCTCTTTTGTTAGAAATCTGGTCGGAACGCAGAAGTCGAATTGTGTGTCCATTTCCTGAAATGTGGCTAAATTGAATCCCCAATCGCCGAAACTTGGTACTTCCAAGTGATAGGGCAGAACGTGGAATCCTTCACTGGCAATGGTGTGGTGAATGCACCAAAATGCCTCCGTCGCATAGTAGGGACTTGTGGATTGAACTGCCATGACACCTTGCTCTGTCATCGATTTCTTGCATAATCGGTAGAATATGTTGGTGTAAAGCTTGTTCAAAGCCTCATTGTTGGGATCTGGAAGGTCTATGATGATGACGTCGTATTTTAATTTGTTGTTTATTAGGAATTTATATGCGTCATCGTTTATCACTTCCATCTTCGGGTCTGTTAGCGAATGGTTGTTTAAATTGGATATTAATGCGTTTTCGCAGCAGACGTGAATGATTTCCTTGTCTAAATCCACCAAGGTGATTTTTTTAACTTCATCGTATTTTAAAATTTCGCGGGCGGCCAATCCGTCTCCACCTCCTAATATCAGAATGTTTTCCTTTTTCTCGGCTTTTGTCATCGCCAAGTGTACGAGGGCTTCATGGTATCGATATTCGTCTTGCGAGGAGAATTGGACATTTCCGTTGATGAACAAACGGAGGTCATCTCTGTGTCGTGTCAATACGATGTGTTGGTATTTTGTCTGTTTTACATAGATGACTTTATCTTGATACAATCCTTCTTCTACGAATTTTGATACGTTTTCGGAGCAAATCGTCCCTATTAGTAGCATACCTAATAGTGTAAGCGTTAAGCAGAGAATTTCGTTATAGTGACGAATCTTTTCCTTGTATTTTAAAATGATGATGAGGGCCGTGACGATATTGAGCGAACCCGTCAAAAAGGCAGTGCAGAAGTAGCCTAAGTGGGGGAGCAGCAGTAGCGGAAAGGCGATGGAACCAATCAGTCCGCCAATGTAGTCGAAACTGAAAATAGACGAAATGGTCACTCGCAGGTTGTTCTCGTCGTTTTCTATGATGCGTGTCAGAATGGGAATTTCCATGCCGACAAAGATGCCTATGGTGAGAATGACAAGATACATGATGATTTGATAGCAAACAAGGTAAATGTTTGCGAGGAATAGGATGAGCGTGCTGAGTCCGCCTATTACACCCACGCCAATCTCCACGCCAACGAAATAATTGAAAAGGTTGGACTTGACGAATTTGCTCAAGTAAGAGCCCAAACCCATGGCCGACATATATATTCCGATGGTGACAGAATATTGAAGCACGCTGTCTCCTTTGAGAAAGGAACTTAGTGCGCTGATTATTAGCTCGTAGCAGATTGAACAACCTGATATAATCAAGGTTGTCAGCATCAGTAACTTATATTTAGACATTCTCAGTTGCTTGTTTTGTCAATGCCCGATCTATGAGTTTGGATTGATAGTCGGAGGCATGAAAGTCATTTTTTATTTCGTCGAGAAAATTAACAGGAAAATCATCTTCGCAAGAGAACAGATCAAGTGCTATCGTCTTTTTCTCGGGCCATGTGTGTATTGCGATGTGTGACTTTGCAATGATGGCCACATAGGTTATCCCTATTGGTTGGAATAGGTGATAAGATTCGTTGACAATGACTGAATGAATGTGGTTTACGATTTTGTGGGCGATTTCCCGTATAAAATTGATGTCGTTTAGAGCATCATTGCCACAATCGTAAAAGTTTGCTACTAACTGTTTTGCCATTTAATATTCTCTTTGGGAATGACAACTTGATAATGGATGCAAATTTCGGAAAAAAAGATAAAATTGCAATAGATTGCCAAAAATGTTATATTTTCGCAAGGAGTCCTTTACGCCTTGATTTTGATTGGGCGAATTATAGAGGTCGCTATTCTAAAATCACTTGCAGAGATGAATCATTTCCCAGAGAATGCCCATTTTAAATATAGTTGGAGAAAATACCAGCAACGCATTTTAGACAATTTGGACAGTCATTTACAGAATCAACATTTGCACATAGTAGCTCCTCCAGGTTCGGGAAAGACAATTCTCGGTTTGGAGGTGATGTTGAGGCTCAATGCACCCACGGTGATTTTTTCTCCTTCCATAACGATTCGTAATCAATGGGTACAGAAGTTTTGTTCCCTTTTTCTACAGACAGATGAAGTGCCCGAGTGGATCTCTATGGATATCCACAATCCAGCATTTATGACTGTGGTCACTTATCAGGCTTTGCATTGTGCTGCCAATCGCAAGAAAGTGGATGATGATGAGGAGGAGGAAAATGAAGAGGAATCAAATATTGAAGAGAATGCTACTGCGGCTTCGATGGAAGAGGTTGTGAGTATATTGTCTAAAATGAACGTTAAGACATTGATTCTTGATGAGGCTCATCATTTAAAGAAAGAGTGGTGGAAAACTTTAATGGCGCTGAAAACCCAATTGGAGGTCAAGACGATAGCTTTGACGGCCACTCCTCCGTATGATGTGACTCCTGTCGAATGGCAACGCTATTTGGAACTGAACGGAACGTTGGATGCTGAGATTTTCGTTCCTGAGTTGGTGAGAGAACGAGACTTGTGTCCACATCAAGATTTGCTATACCTCTCAGTGCCGACGCAGGAAGAGTCGCAGTTCATTTTGAAATTCATGGAGCGTGCCACATCCAATGTCGAAGCGTTGCTTCATGATGAGACGTTGATCTCGGCTATGGAGCAACATCCGTTTTACAAGAACCCCGAAGAGTCATTGGACGCGTTGTATGGTTCGATGGAATTTTTCTCCTCGTTGTTGATTTTTTTGAATGCAGTCGGCCGTCCTATCACTAAAGAGTATTTAGAATTGGTGGGCACGAAATTGCTTTATATACCTCCGTTTGATTTCCATTGGGCTGAAATTTTATTGAAGGAATATTTGAAAGGAACGGATGGTTATTGGGAACCCTTCAATTCGCATAGAGAGGCTTTGGCAAATAGATTGACGCTACAAGGACTAATGTCGAAGGGCGAGGTCCGATTCTCCTATCATTATAAAATTGAGGGCAAGTTGAACTCTTCATTGAGTAAGTTGGAGAGTGTTGCAAAAATAGTCGAGACAGAATCGTCGGCCATGGGCGAAAAGTTGAGAATGGTAGTTCTTTCAGACTATATTCGTAAGGAGTTCTTGGTCAACAAAGAGGTTAATGATTTGCCTCTGATAAAGATGGGGGTAATGCCTATCTTTGAGATATTGCGTCGTCGTTATGGCGGACGTTTACGTTTGGGCGTATTGTCTGGTTCTTTGGTCATTATACCTACGAAATCCTATTCTTTACTAGAGAATCTTTTGCGGGAGGTAAATGAAGATGTTTCGCAGATCTCTTCGCAGCCGTTAGCTTACGATTCTGATTATTCGTTGATTACATTCGGAGGAAAGTTGAGCCAAGAGGCGGTTCATTGGGTGACCATGCTTTTTTCAAGGGGAGGCATGGAAGTCGTTGTGGGAACTAAGTCATTATTGGGCGAGGGTTGGGATGCACCTTTCGTCAATTCGTTGATTTTGGCTACGGTTGTGGGGTCATACGTCCTTTCTAATCAGATGAGGGGAAGAGCCATTCGGTCTTCAAAAAACGATTTAGAAAAGACAAGTAATATTTGGCATTTGGCCTGCGTGGAGCCCTCTATGATGGACGGAGGTTACGACATGGAATTGATGGAGCGACGTTTCAAATCGTTTGTGGGACTTTCGATTGACGGTGGTGACTATTTGCAAAATGGAGTGCAGAGGTTGGGTTTGCCAAACTCGTTTCATGACATCAACATTGCTGATTTCAACAAAAAGATGCTTTCGCACGCCAACAAGCGAGACTTGTTACTCAACCGTTGGAATTCAGCCATTCAGAAGGGATCTGCTTTTGTGGAGATGATGCAAGTGCCGAAGCCAAAGAAAGAAAATCTATCGCGGGTAAAGCGATTCTTGGTGAAGAACATATTTCTGAACATGGTTTATACCTTGTTGTCGTCTATTGCAGTTTTTGTTGGAAATATTTATGAGTTCGTTGCCGGCATGTTGAAGTATGGTATCCAATTCGGAACGCTCAATATGGTGCTTTGGATTGTCGGTTTGTTAGGCCTTTTGGGAACCCTATATTTCGGACGAAGGGTGGGAAAGACAATCTCGTTTTCTATGCGATATAGAGATATTTCGAAAGATATGAAGCCGATAGCCCAAGCTTTGTTTGAATGTATGGCAGATAATTGTTTCTTTGAAACGCCCAAAGAGAAGATGCGGATTAGTGTTGTTAGGGATTCGGATGGTACGGTAAATTGTGCTCTTATAGGCGGAACGGCGCAAGATGAAAAAATCTATGTGAAGGCTTTGTCTGAGATTGTCTCCGACATAGAGAATCCTCGTTATGTGATTGTTCGCAAATATAAAAAGTATATATCTGTGATGTTGCCCAAGAGTCATTTTGTGCAGCGAGACTACCATGCCGTACCGGAGGTGATTGGGCAAAACAAGAAATATGCACAATCCTTTTTCGCCTATTGGAAACGTTATGTGGGCGATTGTGAGATGTTCTATACACGTACTCCGCAAGGCAGAAAGCAATTGCTCTCCGCTCGTTTTGAATCATTTGCGTTCCAATCAAAAGATGAATTGGAGATGTTTGATGAATGGGTTTGATTGACTCCTGTCGGGGATTTTTTGTCAATCGTACGTCTAAATGGTAAATGTAAATGCCGACTTTTTTGTAAATTTGTCCACCGAAAAATCAAAATCAGACAATTGATGAACACTATTTCGCAGATAGATACGGATAATGCTGAATTTCAGAGTGCGCTGAACATTGTGAAGCACACCAACCAGTCTCTTTTCCTGACAGGAAAGGCAGGAACTGGTAAATCAACATTTCTACGATATATCTGTGAGAAGGTCAATAAGCGTCATGTGGTGTTGGCTCCCACAGGAGTGGCGGCCATCAATGCAGGAGGTGTTACGATTCACTCTTTCTTTAAGATGCCGTTTCGCCCGATGATGCCCGACGATCCTGATTTGAGTTTGAAGCACAACCGTATATTTGAATTTTTGAAATATACCAAGGAGAAGAAGAAACTGATAGAGAAGGCTGAATTGATTATTATTGATGAAATTTCTATGGTGCGCGCCGATATGATTGATTTCATAGACAAGGTGTTGCGTATCTTCTCTCACAATATGCGTCAGCCTTTTGGCGGAAAGCAGATGCTTTTTGTCGGTGACATGTATCAGTTGGAGCCTGTCGTGCCGTCTGATCAAAAGCAGATATTGTCTCGATTCTACACTAATCCTTATTTTTTCTCGGCCAATGTCTTTCGAGAGACCCCTTTGGTGACCATTGAGTTGCAGCGTGTCTATCGCCAAAGCGATGCTCATTTTGTGCGTTTGCTCGACCATATTCGTGTCAATAGTGTGACGGCGGCCGATTTGAATGCATTGAACAACGAGTGTCGTTTGGATAAATTCTCGGGAAACGAAGATTTTGTGATAACGTTGGCTACGAAGCGTGATACGGTGGATTTCATCAACGAGAGTAAACTGGCCGCTCTTCCTGGCGATTCGTTCAAATACAATGGAATCATCACTGGAGAATTCCCTGAATCGGCCTTGCCTACGCAACGCATCTTGGAGTTGAAAGAAAATGCCCAGGTGCTATTTGTCAAGAACGATAGGGAAAAACGTTGGTACAACGGATCTATTGGCAAGATTTCACATATAGATGAAGAAAACAAGATCTATGTGATGTTGGAGGATGGAAATGAATATCTTGTCGAGATGGAGGGTTGGGACAATATTCGTTACTACTACGATGAAGCTGAAAACAAAATAAAAGAGGAGGTGTTAGGCACGTTCACTCAATATCCTTTGCGTTTGGCTTGGTCAATTACGGTTCATAAGAGTCAAGGTCTAACTTTCGAGAAGGTGATTGTTGATTTGACTGGTGGTGTTTTTGCTGCTGGGCAGACTTATGTGGCATTAAGCCGTTGTAAGTCGTTGGAAGGCTTGATGTTGAAACGTCAGATTAATCAGTCTGATGTCTTTGTCAGCCGAGATGTTGTCGCATTTTCAAAGCAGTATAACGACCGTCTTTTGATAGATAAGGTGATGAAACAAGCCAAGGCCGACATTCTCTATGCTGAGGCAAATCGACTTTTCGACGAACGAGATTTTGATGGAATGATGGATGCTTTCTTTCAGGCAATTCACTCCCGTTATGACATAGAAAAACCTCTTTCGAAGCGATACATACGAAGGAAATTAGGTGTGATCAATAAGTTAGAGGAGGAGAATAAGGCTTTGCGAGAAAAGATGGCCGCACAGAGAGCCAAGTTCGCCGATATGTCTAATGAATATTACCAAATGGGTAACGAGTGTATGTTGAAATTGAAAGATGCCAAGGCTGCTTTGGCAAACTACAATAAGGCCCTTTTCTTAAACCCAGACAATGTTGATGCTTTGGTAAGGAAAGGCGTGACTCTATACGAGGAGGGTGATTATTTGGAGGCAGAGAAATCGTTGGATAAGGCTGTGAAATTGAGTCCGTTGTTGTTTAAGGCGGTCTATAATAGAGGCAAGAACCGATTGAGTTTGATGAATTATGAAGGGGCTTTGACAGATTTGTTGAAGGCTGTCTCCCTAAAACCCGAACATCGTATGGCAAATGAATATTTGGGCGATGCTTATTCAAAAATGGGCGAGATGCAGTTGGCGATGAAGTATTGGAACATAGCAAGAGGTGATGAGGATTCGGATGAGTAAAGATATAGAATGATGAAGAGATATAAATCTGTGATATTTGACTTGGATGGGACTTTGATGGATACGTTGGAAGATCTTCATCTTAGTGCCAATTATGCTTTGAGGCACTTCTCTTTGCCAGAGAGAAATATTGATGAGGTCTGTTCTTTTGTGGGCAATGGTGTTCGCAAGTTGATGGAACGAGCCGTGCCAAGTAATTTTCCTTTGGAAAGGATGGATGAGGTGATGTCTGTTTTTCGTACCCACTATGCAGCTCATTGCAGAGACCATTCAGCACCTTATCAAGGCATACCTCAAATGCTTTCGTCGCTTTCTAAGGAATATGTACGAATGGCAATAGTTTCAAATAAACCCGACAAAGAGGTGAAGTGCCTTAATGACGAGTTTTTCGCTTCGTTCATATCCGTTGCCTTGGGAGAAAACGAGCAGGCGGGTATTCCAAAGAAACCCTCTCCTGAAATGTTGTTAGAAGCAATGCGTCAGTTGGAGAGCACACCTTCAGAAACGCTCTATGTGGGAGATTCAGACGTAGATATCCAGACTGCACATAATGCTGGTGTTGATTGTGCATCAGTCACTTGGGGTTTCCGTTCTGAACATTTTCTATTAGAGCATGGCGCTTCTTTAATTGTTCGTCAACCGGATGAATTATTGGCAGTGTTGAGATAGGATAGGGATTAAAAAGTCATAAGTTTATATCAGTTGTCTCCTTATCGACTTCGTCGTAGTTGTGGAAGGTACAGATTCATAATGTGTATTTTATTGTTGTTTTTGGAGGATTATGCTTGCCGTACCGTTAATGCCTTGAATCTTATCGGGATGTGATTTTTTTGTGTTCAATAGTTTGGGCTGCGTGTTATTTGTAATCGGTTGTGAGATGATATTTTTTATGCATTGAAAGAAAAGAGAAGCTTGCTTTGAAATCAACGTGTAAAATCTCTTCTCAATTCTCTATTTTTAGTATCTTTGTGACTCTTTAAAGGGAAGTTTTTGTTATGGCGAAAAAAGAAAAAAATACTACAACGGAGAAAGAAGCGAAGGCTACGAAAGAGCCAGGAAGATTGGCTCGTTTATTGAAAGATGATAGAATCCGTATTTGTGCAGGTTTGTTTATCGTAATCTGCTGTCTATATGTCTTTTTGTCATTTGTCTCGTTTTTCTTTACTGGATGGGAGGATCAAAGTATTTTGCAGGCTGCAGACCCAGGTTCAACTCTTGATTTGAGAAGCCAGATTAAGAACTGGACTGGATTTCGGGGTGCAATTCTTGCTGATTTTTTCATAAATCGTACATTCGGAGTTTCATGTTTCTTCCCTTTGTTTTTTGTATCTCTTGTTGGCATTAGAGGGTTGGGAATAAAGAAGTTGCCATTGTTCCGCACTTTCGTGATTTGTTTCTTTGCCTTGTTTTGGGGTTCATTGTTCTTGGGCTTTTTCTTTGTGCCTGTATATGAATCCTCTTTCCTTTATTTAGGAGGCGAACATGGTTATTATTTGAGTAAATGGTTTGAGGCTCAGATAGGATGGTTTGGCACGTTCCTTCTTTTGGGTATCACATTGTTAGTATTCTGCATTCTGACGTTCTCTTCTACGTTGCCGTTCTTGAAGAACTTGCGTGATAAGATTTTTAAGAAAAAGGAAAAAGAGGAGGTTGTTCCCGGTGGTGCAGACGTGACGCCTGAAAATGGAGCGGGAGAGGAGAGTCTTGAGCAGGGCAGTATAACTGAGGGGGATGCTGATAATAGTGGCGAAACCGGTCCTGTTCAAAATGAAAATGATGAGAATAGGGGAGAAGACCAAGATGGTTCAGAAACTGAGAATAATGAGGTCGATGATCAAACAGGTAAGACGGAAATATTCCAAATTACAAATGTTGATGAGGAGGATGATAATTTGTCTGCAAATAAGCCTGAAACAGACACCATTTCGGATCTTCACTCAGAAGATGATGAGAAACAAACCGTTATGCCTGCCAATTCGACGTTCGTTGTGAATGTCCCTCAAGGTGGTGAAGATGATATAGCTGTCGTAGGCAATGCCGAAAAAACAGAAGATGTTGAATCTCAGGGAAAAGAGGTTGAGTTGGTGCTCAATCAAAATACTAAAGAAGAAGACAAAGTGCTTGATGAGGAGGATTTGACAAAACCGTACGACCCTACGTTGGATTTGTCGTTCTATAAATATCCTACGATTGATTTGCTTAAGCAATATCCAAATGTCGATATGAATAATGTTGACATGCAGGAGCAGAATGCCAATAAGGAGAAGATTGTTAAGACTTTGTCGGATTATGGTATTAAGATTGATAAGGTGACAGCGACAGTGGGTCCTACAGTTACTTTGTATGAGATAGTCCCGGCTCCAGGTATCCGTATTTCCAAGATTAAGAGTTTGGAGAATGATATTGCGTTGAGCCTTGCAGCTTTAGGTATCCGTATCATTGCCCCAATCCCAGGTAAAGGTACGATTGGTATTGAGGTGCCAAACAGCACGGCACAAATCGTTCCAATGCGTAACGTGATAGCCTCAAAGAAGTTCCAAGAGACAAAGTATGATTTGCCGGTTGTGTTCGGACGTACGATTACCAATGAGGTTTTCATGGCCGATTTGGCAAAGATGCCGCACTTGTTGGTGGCAGGTGCAACTGGTCAAGGTAAGTCTGTAGGTTTGAATGCTATCATTACCTCTTTGCTTTATAAGAAGCATCCGTCTCAGTTGAAATTGGTGATGGTCGATCCGAAAAAGGTGGAGTTTGCCGTTTATTCCAATATAGATAAGCATTTCTTGGCGAAATTGCCAGACGAGGAGGATGCTATCGTGACGGATGTCACCAAGGTGGTGCAGACGCTCAGTTCTCTTTGTAAGGAGATGGATTCCCGTTATGACTTGTTGAAGTCGGCTCGAGTTCGAAACATCAAAGAGTACAACGAACGTTTTATCAATCGAACATTGAATCCTCAAAATGGACATCGCTATTTGCCTTATATTGTGGTGATTATAGATGAGTTTGGAGACTTGATCATGACGGCGGGAAAAGAGGTTGAGTTGCCGATTGCACGTATTGCCCAGTTGGCTCGTGCGGTGGGTATTCACATGGTCATAGCCACTCAACGTCCGACGACAAATATCATTACGGGTACGATCAAGGCGAACTTCCCTGCTCGTATAGCCTTCCGTGTGACATCCATGATTGATTCACGAACCATCCTTGATGCTCCGGGCGCAGATCAGTTGATTGGTCGAGGCGATATGCTCTATTCTCAAGGTATTGATATTTTGCGTGTACAATGTGCTTTCGTTGACACTCCTGAAGTTGAGGCGATTACCGATTACATCTCTAAACAGCAAGGTTATCCTACTGCGTTCATGTTGCCTGATGTTGACGATCCTGATGGTGGAGAGTCGGCTGCTGGCGATGTTGACATGTCAAGGTTGGATCCGATGTTTGATCAGGCAGCAGAGTTGATTGTGGCAGAGCAATCGGGTTCCACTTCGCTTATCCAACGAAAATTCTCGTTGGGTTACAATCGAGCAGGCAGAATTATGGATCAGATGGAGGCTGCGGGTATCGTTGGTCCAAATAGAGGAAGTAAGCCTCGCGAGGTTTTGGTGGTTGACTTGATTCAGTTGGAGAGCTTGTTGAGTTCTTTAAAAAGGAAATAAATTTGGTTTGTGATTATAGACAATCTTTTTGTAATAGTTTGTATATGGTTAATGATGTTGAGTTGAATAAGGTAGGGGATGCTTCGGCTAATGGACGTTCATTTTTTGCAGAATTGTCTGTTTCGGCAGACTACGCCAATGCAGAGGGAGAACTTCCAATTTTGATAGGAAAAGATGAAAACGGGGTGGTTACAGCTGATTTGTGCGAGTTGCCTCATGTCTTGGTCTATTCGACAAAATGTCATGATTTGTCGGCTGTTTTTAATGCGACGATTCTTTCTTTGATTGACAAAAACGAGTGTTCGCGTGTAAATTTTGTTGTGTTTGATTTGGATGGCATGGGATTGGCAAATGGAATGAACCTTTCAGATGCGTATTTCTGGGCTTATCCATCTAAGAAGGAAAATGTTGTCACAGAACAAAAAACGGCGTTGCGTATCCTCGATTGCTTGGTTAAGGAGATTGATGATCGATATGAATTATTGAGAAAATCTAGAACTCATAATATTAAAGAATATGGTGAGGCGATGTCGGAAGGAAAGATTGCAAAAAGTTCAGAATTTCCAGCAAAGCCGAATGTCGTAGTTTTTGTTGCCGATTATTGGCGTTTCGTGAATGAGAGCAAGGCTGCGGAAATTTCTTTGGTTCGCATTGCAGAACTGGGCAAGTCTGTTGGAATCTATTTGGTAGCTGCCACGAAAGAGCAACCAGAAATAATGAATGCGGATGTTTTGGCTTCGTTCCCTTCAAGAATCGTTTTCAAGACGGCGACGCCAGAGGCCTCTCAAGCATTGCTTTTTGCTTCCGATGCAGTTGATTTGGATGATGAGGAGATTGTCTTTGTCAAGGATAAATATTTTTCAGGTTTGAAAAATCCTCGTAAAATTATGACTGAGGGAAGTATTGATGTGGAGTTTGCCAATAAGGTGACTTCGATTGATTCCGGCTTGGCAAAACTTCGTTACGCAGTGCCTGATGCTGATGATTTGCTCCGTGTGACTCCAAAACAACCGAATGAATGATTCTCGGGTAGGCTTGTGAAGAAATATTAAAAAGAGAGCGGATTTATTTGTAAATCGTATTTTTCATTATTTTTGAGTTAGTTTACTGGAACTTTAGCGGGCTGATTTATAGCTCCTATGCTTTATTTTAAATGAAAATGCTTATGAATAAAATAGTATGTAGATTGTTGCTCATCTTGACGATGGCACTCTCTTTTCAAGGTTTGATGGCGCAAAAAGGCGCGAAAGAGGTGGCTGTCGATCCTCAGGCAAAGAAACTTTTGGATAAGGCGATTGCCGTTTTTGATAGCAAGTCGGGCCTATCTATTGATTTCTTTCTAATCATGGAGAATCTTCGCGAAGGAGGAAAACGTCAGACAATTCCTGGCAACATACTTCTTAGAGGAGAACGCTTTAAGTTGTCGGTGGCAGGTGTCGATACCTATTTCGACGGAAAAACCGAATATGTTTATGTGGCGAAAAATAAGGAGGTGACGATCACGAATCCATCTACGGAGGATTTAAAGGATATCAATCCTTTGTTCTTGATGAGGTCATACCAGTCTGGATATAAAATGCGTTATGCTGGAGCTGTTTCTGCCAAAGGTAAGGAGTTGGAAATGGTGGACCTCTATCCTGACGATTTGAATAATGACTATTCCATCATTACAGTTGTGATGGATAAGGCAAACTTGTCATTGCAGTCGGTCAAAATGCAGGGAAAAGCAGGTGTCAATACTGTTTTGGATGTGGCTAAGGTGGAAAAGCGTGCGTTGGCAGATTCTGAATTTGTTTTCAATGCGTCATCTGTAAAGGGTGTTGAGGTAATCGATCTTCGATGATAAAAAAATAATATAGAAATGGAACAAATAAAGTGTTTGATTATAGGTTCGGGACCTGCGGGTTATACTGCCGCAATATATGCATCAAGAGCTAATCTGCAACCAGTGTTGTATGAGGGAGTTTTGCCCGGTGGACAGTTGACTACAACGACGGAAATCGAGAATTTTCCAGGTTATCCTGAAGGTGTTTCTGGTGTCCAGATGATGGATGATTTGCGTAACCAGGCGTTGCGTTTTGGTGCGGATATCCGTTATGGTATTGTTACGAAGGCTGAATTGAGTCCTAATCACAATCATATAGTTATCGATGGTGAAACTGAGATTGAGGCTAAGGTCGTGATTATTGCGACTGGTGCTTCTGCCAAGTATTTGGGTTTGCCTGATGAGGCAAAATACGCAGGCATGGGAGTCTCCGCTTGTGCTACTTGCGATGGCTTCTTCTATCGTAAAAAGACGGTGGCTGTCGTAGGTGGAGGTGACACTGCTTGTGAAGATGCACTCTATCTTTCAGGCTTGTGTAAAAAAGTTTATTTGGTCGTTCGCAAAGATTTTTTGAGAGCTTCGAAAGTAATGCAAGAGCGTGTCTTGAAGAATGAGAACATCGAAGTCTTGTTCAAGCATGAAGTCGTTGGCTTATTTGGTGAAAATGGCGTGGAAGGTGCAAATCTGCTCAAGAATCGTGGTGGTGAGGAGGAAACCTCTTCCATTGCTATCGATGGATTGTTCCTTGCTATTGGTCACAACCCTAATTCGAAACTCTTTGCTGAATACTTGGATTTGGATGCTAACGGTTACATTATGACGGAAGGTGCAACGCCAATCACAAAAGTGCCAGGCGTCTTTGCCGCTGGCGATGTGGCAGACCCTCGTTATAGACAAGCGATTACCGCCGCTGCTAGTGGTTGTAAGGCTGCAATAGAGGCGGAGCGTTACTTGATGGAAAACGCTGATTGATTTTTTGTTAATAAGAATATAGTCGGATAATGGATGTGGTTGAGACCATATCTAATTATCCGATTGTTTTATATTATTTAGATTATGAGAATGTTGCGTCCAATCGTAGCTTTGTTTTTCTCTTTCTCGATGCTTGGCCTGGGTGCTCAGCAGAAATATGAGAATCGAATTTATGCTCCCAACATCAAAACGCTGCAAGCTACACTTTTGAATGATGAATTGTCCGATCCGATTATTCGTTTAGGAAGCGAGGATGCGATTGAGATAAGTTTTGACTTGATGTCTAAAGCTCCCAATGATTATTCCTATTCGTTGGTCCATTGCAACGCAGATTGGACACCTTCGCAGCTGTTGGAGATGGAGTATATGAAGGGTTTCAATGACAATACGATTGATGATTACGATCCTTCGTTCAACACAACGTTTGACTATACGCACTATTTTGTTCAGATTCCGAATGAAAAGGTGGCACCGATAGTCTCGGGTAATTATATACTCAAAGTTTATGAAACGGATGCACCAGAGAAGACAGTTCTTACCGCTCAGTTTATGGTGGTGGAGAGCAGTGCATTGTCTGTGACAGGACGAGTGGCGAGCAACACCTCTCGAGGTGTGAACACTGCCTACCAGTTGCTGAATTTCAGTATAAATACGGAAAACACTTCTGTTGCAGATCCTACCAATGATTTGAAATTGCTCATTCGACAAAATGGACGTCGTGACAACGAGGTCAGAGATGTGAAGCCGACCTATATTAAAGTGAACGAGCTGATTTATGAGGATAATCGTCAATTAGAGTTTGAAGGAGGAACTGAGTTCCAACGTATAGATTTTTCCCATATCCGTAATTATAGTGGACGTATAGAGCGTATTTCGTTTCATCATCCATACTACAATGTGGAGGTTATGCCGTTTGAACCACAACGTCTGAAGGAGTATAAATACGATAAGGACGTAAATGGTCGTTACAAGGTGCATGGTCAAGACATTTGGACAGATTTAGAGATTGACTATTCAATCGTCCACTTCACATATCCATGTGAGGAACCGTGGTTGGACGGAGCAATCTATGTGGCAGGTTATTTTAATGACAATGTACTCAATGGACGCAATCAGATGACCTATAATTTTGAGCGAAAGCAATATGAGTTAGACATTCCGTTGAAAAATGGAGGTTATAACTATCAATATTTGTTCCTTCCATATGGCAAGAGTGAGGCAACAGCAATGCGGACTATGGGTTCTTATTGGGAGACGGGTAACGAGTATGCAATTTATGTCTATTATAGCCCCAACGGAGCTCGCTATGACCGATTGTTGAATGTGACGAAGATAAATTCGTTCAAATGAGAGTTGTTAGAATCATTTTTTTTGATGGGTGTAATCAAATATTTTATGAATGATTATTGGTTGAAAGTGATATTATACCTATCTTAGCATAGTTAAATTTAGTACTTATGAAAAGAGCGTTATTTTTTATCATTGCTGGAGTATTAGCGATCGTTTCCGCTTCGGCTCAGTCCGCTCCCGCCTTTTATGTTTCACCAAGAGGTGGTGTTTGCGACACTGTTTATAACAAAGTTGATGTTTCTCCTTCCTATCCAGGCGGGGTAGAAGAGATGTACTATTTCTTCCATAAGAATTTGGATGCCAAGTATGCAAATGAATTGCATCCGAATATTACGTCCAAGCGAATTATGGTGAAATTATTGGTGTCAAATGAGGGTAAGATTCTTGACCAAAAGGTGTTGGTAAAGGTTTCTCCTGATGTTGATTCAGCTGTTTTAGATGTGATTAAGAAATTCCCACCGATGGTGCCCGGTCAAATGAAGGGCCGCAAGGTGTGCTCTTATTACATTGTAGCTTTGAACTTCTTGAATTAAAGGGGTTTCTTTAGATTTTTTAGTTTTCAATTTATAAAAGGGTTTCTTCGGAAGCCCTTTTCTTTTGTTTGGTTGCATGATTTATAGTGTGAATTAATGTGAAATTTATAAATAATGAACTATATTTGTAAGGAATAGGGGGATAAGTTTTGCAGACTCCTATATTTTACATGAAAAACAAAACAACAAGAATAGAAATCATAATGGAAAAAAGACTTTTATTAGGTGATGAAGCTATTGCATTAGGTGCAATTCATGCTGGCTTGAGTGGCGTTTACGCCTATCCAGGAACTCCATCCACCGAGATAACTGAATTTATTCAGACAAACAAGGAGGCTATTGAGCGAGGCATTCGTAGCCGTTGGTGTACTAATGAAAAGACTGCAATGGAAGCCGCTTTAGGTATGAGTTATTGCGGAAAGAGAGCTTTGGTATGTATGAAGCATGTGGGCATGAACGTTTGTGCTGATGCTTTTGTAAATAGTGCCATTACGGGCGTGAACGGAGGTCTGGTGGTGCTTGCTGCTGACGATCCATCTATGCACTCGAGCCAGAATGAGCAAGACAGCCGTTTTTATGGTAAGTTTGCTATGATTCCTATCTTTGAACCAAGCAATCAACAAGAGGCATACGATATGATGAGCAAGGCTTTCGATCTTTCCGAAAGATTGAAGGAACCTGTTTTGCTTCGTGTTGTGACTCGTTTGGCTCATAGCCGTGCGGCTGTGGCTGTAGGTTCTGCTGCTGAACAAAACAAGTTGACTCCAGCTACCGATAATGCACACTGGGTGCTTCTTCCTGGAAACGCTCGCCGTAACTATTTGGACTTGATTAGCAAGCAAGACGATATGTTGAAGGCAAGCTATGAGTCAACGACCAATGACATGGTCACAATTAATAATAGTGACAATGGTAAATGGATAGGTATCGTTGCTTGCGGTATTGGATACAATTATGTCCGTGAGGCATTGAATGGCATTAAGAACAATGAGAACAACTATATGATCTTGAAGGTCACACAATATCCATTGCCTGTGGAAGCAATCAAGAAGATGGCTGCTGCGTGCAAGTCAATCTTGGTTGTGGAAGATGGTCAGCCAGTTGTGGAGGAAGAGGTCTTAAAGTTGGTGAACACATCATACAAGGTTGAGGGTCGTTTGACGGGTAAACTTCCTCGTACGGGTGAGTTGAATCCCGACAATGTCTCTATGGCTTTGGGTAAAGAGAACAAGCCTGTTTTCGATCCGGCTCAAAACATGGCTGGTCGTCCTCCTCAATTGTGTCAAGGTTGTGGACACCGTGATGTTTATGCGGCATTGGGCGAGGTTGTCAAAGAGTATGAGAATGCCCGTGTTTTTGGTGACATTGGTTGCTACACCTTGGGTGCGTTGCCTCCTTTCAAAGCTTTGGCAAGCTGCGTAGATATGGGTGCAAGTATCACAATGGCCAAGGGTGCTGCTGATGCTGGACTTTGGCCTGCAATCGCAGTTATCGGCGATTCTACATTCACTCACAGTGGTATGACTGGTTTGTTGGATGCAGTAAATGATAAGAGTAATGTCACCATCATTATCAGCGATAACTTGACAACTGGCATGACGGGAGGTCAAGACAGTGCTGGATTGAACAAGTACGAGGCTATATGTTTAGGTCTTGGCGTAGAGCCAGAACATGTTCGTGTGGTAGTTCCATTGCCTAAGAATATGCCTGAGATTACGCAAATCTTGCGAGAAGAGATTAACTACAAGGGTGTGAGTGTCATCATCCCTCGTCGCGAGTGTATTCAAGTGGCTGCACGTCATGCTCGTGAGCGTGCAAAGCAAAACAACAAATAAGAAGTTAAGTAATGAAAAAAGATATAATTCTTTGCGGAGTGGGAGGACAAGGCATCCTTTCTATCGCAACAATCATAGGCGAGGCTGCCACAGAGGCTGGCATCAATTTGAAGCAAGCCGAAGTTCACGGAATGAGCCAACGAGGTGGCGATGTTCAAAGTAATTTGAGACTCTCTACTGATCCGATTTGGAGTGATCAAATACCAACAGGAGAGACAGATGTAATTATCAGCATGGAGCCGATGGAGGCTCTTCGTTACATCTCTTATTTGAGTCCAGAAGGCATGATTGTGACCAACACAAAAACTTTCGTGAACATACCTAACTACCCTGATGAGGCAGCTTTGATGAACGAGTTGAATGAAATGCCTAATGTTCAATTGGATATCGAGGCCATCGCTACTGAGTTGAAGAGCCCTAAGAGTGCTAATATGGTGCTTTTGGGCATGGCTGCTCCATATATCGAGGTGTTGACTGTTGAACAGTTGCGCAAGGCTGTCAGCGTTATTTTTGCTCGCAAAGGCGAGGCAGTGGTAGAGGCAAACTTGAAAGCTTTTGATCGTGGCGTAGAAGCTGCTAAAAAATAAAATTGATTCTAATACAAAACACACAAAATAAAATGATACATAATCCGGAAATCGAATGCATGAGTCGCGAGAACATGCGCAAGCTCCAAAGCGAGCGACTTATCAAAGTGGTAAAGACTTGTTATGAGAAGGTTCCTTTCTATAAAAAGAAGATGGACGAACTCGGTGTTAAGCCTGAAGATATCAAGAGCATTGATGACATTAACAAGTTGCCTTTTACAACAAAGCATGATCTTCGCGATGAATATCCATTCGGATTACAAGCTGTGCCAATGAGCGATGTTCGTCGTATCCATGCCTCTTCAGGTACAACAGGAAAGCCTGTCGTAGATACATATACGGATAATGATATTGATAATTGGTCTGAAGGTGTTGCTCGTGTAATGGCTGCCGGTGGCGTTGGCCCAGGCGATGTTGTACAAGTCTCTTATGGTTATGGATTGTTCACTGGTGGTTTGGGTGCTCACGATGGAGCTAACAAGCGTGGTGCTGTTCAATTGCCAACTTCAGCTGGTAATTCAGAGAAGCAGATCATGTTGATGAAGGACTTCGGTTCTACGGCTCTTTGTTGTACGCCTTCTTATGCTCTTCACTTGGCGGAGTGTATCGAGAAGAGCGAGCAAGTGAATATCGAGGACATGAAACTTCGTGTCGGTTTCTTCGGTGCGGAGCCTTGGACGGAGGGTATGCGTAAGGAGTTGGAGGCAAAACTTCATATCAAAGCTATCGATATCTATGGTTTGACAGAGATGTCAGGTCCTGGTGTCGGTGGAGAGTGCGAATGCCAAGATGGTACGCACCTTTGGGAAGATATGTTCTATCCTGAAATCATCAATCCTGACACATTGGAGCCTGTAGCGCCAGGTGAGTTCGGAGAGTTGGTCTTCACTTCATTGTGTAAGGAGGCTATGCCAATCCTTCGCTATCGTACTCGTGATTTGACTCGTCTGATTTATGAGCCATGTAAGTGTGGCCGTACAGCAGTTCGTATGGATCGTATCTTGGGCCGCTCTGACGATATGATGATTATTCGTGGCGTGAATGTGTTCCCTTCTCAAATCGAAACAGTTTTGACAGAGTTCCCTTCTTTCACTCCATATTATTTCATCACTGTTGATCGTAAGAACAACGAGGATACTTTTGATTTGGATGTTGAACTTCGTCCTGAATTCTTCAGCGTTAATCCAGAGAAGCAGATGCCGTTCATCAAGCCATTGTATGATCGTATCGTAAGCTTGGTTGGTATTAAGCCAAATATTCACATCTTGCCTCCAGGAAGCATCGAGCGTTCTATTGGTAAGGCTAAGCATGTTAATGATAAACGTAATTTTAAAAACTAAGTATTAGTTGGAAATAAAGGTGACCTTTATAAATTCACCGTTTTCAAATTTTTAGTAATAAGTGACTCTTTATAAACTTTTCGGTGCTTTTTGATTTTTTTGCATCTTGCTGTTAGTCAGTTAGTCACAGTGCTCGCACTGCTCTTTCCTTTCGTTCAGCAAACCTGCTCAAAAGTTGCGATTAAGCGAATGTAAATCAAATTTGTTTGAATTTACCGAGCGGAAGCAACTTGTGCCCAAAATCAAAAAAACTCGAAAGCAATTTATAGAGGTCACCTTAAGATTTAAGATATAAGAATTAAGATTTAGGGGGAATGGCTTCGTTTGTTCACTCATAAATCTTAATTCTTAGTATTATGCCGTTGGGTTGTTAACCGATACAAGGCGAAAATTCTTAATTCTTAATTCTTAATTCTTAAATAAAATGAACACTCCTTTAGATTACAAAATAGTCACAGATGCGATGGATAGCATGGCGTTGGGTGATTTCTCACACGCTACTATTCGCGACATTCAAGCCCTTTCTCGTTTGTTGGAAGAGAAGACTGGCCAAACAGTTATTCACCTTGAAATGGGAGTGCCTGGACTTCAACCTTCAGAAATTGCATTGAAGGCTGAACAAGAGGCTTTGGCTAATGGTTGTGCAACAGTTTACCCTCCGAATGGAGGAATCCCTCGTATCAAGAATGCGGCTTCGCAATTTGTGAAGGCTTTTATTGGTGTTGATATTGAGCCACTTTGCTGTATTCCTACTACGGGAAGCATGCAAGGTACATTTGCAACTTTTACCGCTATCTATCACGCTTGTGCTGGCACGAAGAAGGATACAGTTTTGTTCATTCAACCAGGTTTCCCTGTGCAGACAACCCAATGTGATGTGATCGGTTTGAAGCATGTCGGTTTGGATATTCACGATTATCGTGGTGCCGATCTTATCAAGAAGTTGGATGAGATATTGTCTGCTGGAAATATTAATTCAATCGTCTATTCAAATCCTAACAATCCATCATGGGTATGTTTTACGGAGGATGAGTTGAAAGGCATTGCTGGCTTGGCAGATAAATATGATGTTATCGTATTGGAAGACTTGGCTTATTTTGCGATGGATTTCCGTCGTGATTTGTCACATCCTTTCGAGGCACCATATCAAGCAACTGTGGCAAAATATACAGACAACTATGTTTTGTGGGTTTCTGGTTCGAAGGCCTTCTCTTACGCAGGACAACGTATCGGTGTCACTTGCATCAGCAATAAGCTCTACAAACGCGTCTATAAGCCATTGGCGGACAAGTTCGGAGTGGGAGAGTTCGGTAACTTCTTCTGCAACCGTTTGATGTATACGCTATCCAGCGGAACGACCCATAGTGTGCAGCATGCGATGGCTGCCTTGATGGAGGCTGCTTGTAGCGGTAAGTACAACTTCTTGGATGACGTGAAGGAGTATGGCCGTCGCGCTAAGTATATGAAGGATGTGTTGCTCGCCAACGGATTCTATTTGGTCTATGACAACGATATGGGAGCGCCTTTGGCGGACGGATTCTACTTTACGGTACAATATCCAGGCATGAATGACTTGGAGTTGACCCGTGAGTTGATGTACTACGGTATCGCTGTCTTCCCATTGGATACGATGGGTTCCAACGAGCAAGGTGTGCGTGTATGTACCTCTTTCTTCAAGAAGGAACAGGAGGGTATGTTCAAGGAGCGCATCGAGGCATTTAAGAAGAATCACTAATTTGAATCCCTCATGACTTTACAGGAGAATTTAAATAACAACGATAGGTTCGCTAAGAGCATCGGTGCGCAGATCACAGAGGTGCGTGAAGGGTATGCCAAGGCGGAACTTGACGTGAAGGAGAATCATTTGAATGGTGCGGGTGTTTGCCAGGGTGGAGTGATCTACACCTTGGCGGACCTTGCCTTTGCTGCTGTTGCCAACTGTCACGGAACGCTCTCTTTGGGTGTCTCCAATACCGTCACATTCATTAAATCCGCTCAATTGGGTGATCATTTGACGGCAGAGTGCACCGAAGTGGTGAACCACCACAAATTGCCTTACTGCGACATGAAGGTGATGAATCAGAACGGAGAGATTGTGGCGACGATGACTGGATTGGGCTATCGCTTGAAGAAGGAGTTTTCTTTTGAGAGCCTGATGTAGTTCGTGTGTGATAAGCAGATGGGAATGTCATATACAATCAGATTGGCTCTTGGTTTGGAAACAATTCGACAATGAATTGCGAATGATTATGACCAACACGGGAACCCATTCTGATTTGTTTAAGTAACAGAAAAAACGTTTTACAAAAAATAGATAGATTTAAACTAACATATTATTATTCATAGCGTTTGCTATTACAACACGCAACTGCCGATACATGATGCAGTTTTATCGTGAATATAATCAAGAACTTACATTTGTGAAACTGCCCGTTTCGCAAATCGATGGTTCGGATGAAAATGTGAAACCAACCGTTTCACAAAAATTCATGTTGCCAATAATCCATATTAGCTGGGCTCATAATGTTGTCCTTATGCAGTGGGTTAAAGATATTGATGCTCGTTATTGGTATATGATAAGGACTATCGAAAGAACTTTTATAAAAACAGAAAGATTTTTAAACTAACATATTAATTAACAAGCTTTTGCTGCTATTCTAAAATTATTCTAATGGACAAGAAACCATAGATACATGATTCCCATTATGATGCTCTGGTAAAGCAAATATCGGAGCTGGTTGCATTGTCGAAGCAAAAGGCTATGCATGCGGTCAATTCTGCTTTGGTGGAGATGAATTGGAATATTGGCAAATATATTGTGGAATTTGAACAGAACGGTAATGCAAGGGCGGAATTGGTGCAAAACTGATACCTCAGCTTTCAAGAGACTTGACGCTTCTATTAGGAAACGGTTATTCAAAAAGTAACTTGGCAAATATGAGGCTGTTATATCTTCGCTTCCCAATTTTCCAAACAGTGTCTGGAAAATTAAGTTGGAGTCATTTTATTGAATTGATAGGTATAGACAGTGAGGTGGAAAGAAATTTCTACTATATTGAGAGTATTAATCAAAATTGGTCAGTACGAGAACTTAGAAACCAGTGTGATCGTGGCCTTTTTTATCAGTTGGCAACATCAAAAGAGGCAGGAGATATTCTTTCTCTTTCCTACAGATAACACAACCTAAAGATGTAGTCAAAGATACTTATTTCTTTGATTTCCTAAGTCTCAAGGCTCCAGATTACAGTGAAGGAGATTTGGAAGATGCTCTTATCAAGCACATGGAAGACTTTCTTCTGGAGTTAGGTAAGGGATTTGCTTTTATTGGTCGCCAGTATAGGTTGACTATTGACAATGACGACTATTATGCCGACCTTGTATTTTACCATGTCATACTTAAATGCTATGTGATTATTGATTTAAAACGTGGTAAAGTAAAGCATGAGGATATTGGGCAAATGAATATGTATTTGGGTTATTTTGCGATGGACAAGAATACAGAAGGAGACAATCCTCCCATTGGTATTATTCTTGCCGCTGACAAAAACGATGTGATGGTGCAATATGCCACATACGGTATGGACGCTAATTTGTTTGTTGCAAAATATCAGTTATATTTGCCAGAAATTAGTGAACTTAAAAGTTTAGTTCAGACTGAGCTTGACAGACTTAACAGTAAAACTAGAACAGAAACTAAGTAAACTAAAATATTATTAATCATAGTGGTTGCTTATATAAAATGAAATGCCAAATA
>JAKSKZ010000011.1 GCA_024401475.1 Paludibacteraceae bacterium
CCGTCAACTCGCTCGACCAATGGATCTATGTCCTCAGCAATTCGGAGATCCCGGATAACGCCACCGCCCCAGGCCTGAAAGAAGCCCGGGAAGTATTGGACTACGACAAACTCTCCGCCGAAGAGAAGGCCTCCTACTATCGCCACATCAAAAACAACCTTGTCAGCCGAGATAATATTGACACCGCCCACGAAGAGGGACGCGCTGAAGGACGGGCCGAGGGACGAGAAGAAGGACGAGAGGAAGGAAGAATGGAGGAAAAACTAAGGAACGCCAAAATCATGAAGGAGAAGGGTTATCCCATCCACGAGATTGCTGAAATCTCCGGACTTAGCATTTCCGACATTGAAACGATTTGACTTGATTCAATCCTTCCATTTTTATAAATTCGCAAAAATTATATACTTATGGCAAAAAATTATATCCGTTTTGACTGGGCCATCAAAAAACTGCTGCGCAACAAGGCCAATTTCAAGGTCTTGGAAGGCCTCATTGAAAGTCTTCTCAACAAGAAGATGACCATCAAGAACATCCTCGAGAGCGAAGGTAACAAACAGGAGGAGGAGGACAAGAGCAACCGCGTTGACCTACTTTGCGAAGACGAGGCGGGCGACATCTTCCTCTTCGAAATCCAGACCGAGAGCGAAACTGCATTCCACCAAAGGATGCTCTACGGAACCTCGAAGATCATCACCGAGTACATCAGCAGCGGACAAGGCTACGACATGGTGCGCAAAGTTTATAGCATCAACATCATTTATTTCCAATTCGGAAACAGCAAAGACTACGTCTTCCACGGAAAGACCGAATTCAGAGGGCTACACGACAACTCCGAGATACTTGAAGCCACACCTTTCCAAAAGAAGAAGTTCAGCATCGAGAACGTGAGCGACATCTATCCCGAATACTACATCATCAAGGCCAACGACTTTGACCGATGGTCCGTCAACTCGCTCGACCAATGGATCTATGTCCTCAGCAATTCGGAGATCCCGGATAACGCCACCGCCCCAGGCCTGAAAGAAGCCCGGGAAGTATTGGACTACGACAAACTCTCCGCCGAAGAGAAGGCCTCCTACTACCGCCACATCAAAAACAACCTCGTCAGCCGAGACAATATTGACACCGCCCACGAAGAGGGGCGCGCTGAAGGACGGGCCGAGGGACGAGAAGAAGGGCGTGCCGAGGGTCGAGAGGAGGGAAGAATGGAGGAAAGACTAAGGAACGTCAAAATCATGAAGGAGAAGGGATACCCTATCAACGAGATTGCTGAAATCTCCGGACTTAGCATCTCCGACATCGAGACGATTTGACTTGACTCAATCCTTCCATTTTTATAAATTCGCAAAAATTATATACTTATGGCAAAAAATTATATCCGTTTTGACTGGGCCATCAAAAAACTGCTGCGCAACAAGGCCAATTTCAAGGTCTTGGAAGGCCTCATTGAAAGTCTTCTCAACAAGAAGATGACCATCAAGAACATCCTCGAGAGCGAAGGTAACAAACAGGAGGAGGAGGACAAGAGCAACCGCGTTGACCTACTTTGCGAAGACGAGGCGGGCGACATCTTCCTCTTCGAAATCCAGACCGAGAGCGAAACTGCATTCCACCAAAGGATGCTCTACGGAACCTCGAAGATCATCACCGAGTACATCAGCAGCGGACAAGGCTACGACATGGTGCGCAAAGTTTATAGCATCAACATCATTTATTTCCAATTCGGAAACAGCAAAGACTACGTCTTCCACGGAAAGACCGAATTCAGAGGGCTACACGACAACTCCGAGATACTTGAAGCCACACCTTTCCAAAAGAAGAAGTTCAGCATCGAGAACGTGAGCGACATCTATCCCGAATACTACATCATCAAGGCCAACGACTTTGACCGATGGTCCGTCAACTCGCTCGACCAATGGATCTATGTCCTCAGCAATTCGGAGATCCCGGACAACGCCACCGCCCCGGGACTGAAAGAAGCTCGGGAAGTATTGGACTACGACAAACTCTCCGCAGAAGAGAAGGCTTCCTACTATCGCCACATCAAAAACAACCTTGTCAGCCGAGACAATATTGACACCGCCCACGAAGAGGGGCGCGCTGAAGGACGTGCCGAGGGACGAGAAGAGGGACGTGCCGAAGGACGTGCTGAAGGACGGGCCGAAGGACGAGAAGAGGGAAGAATGGAGGAAAGACTAAGGAACGCCAAAATCATGAAGGAGAAGGGTTATCCCATCCACGAGATTGCTGAAATCTCCGGACTTAACATCTCCGACATTGAGACGATTTGACTTGACTCAATCCATCCATTTTTATAATTTCGCAAAAATTACATACTTATGGCAAAAAATTATATCCGTTTTGACTGGGCCATCAAAAAACTGCTGCGCAACAAGGCCAATTTCAAGGTCTTGGAAGGCCTCATTGAAAGTCTTCTCAACAAGAAGATGACCATCAAGAACATCCTCGAGAGCGAAGGTAACAAACAGGAGGAGGAGGACAAGAGCAACCGCGTTGACCTACTTTGCGAAGACGAGGCGGGCGACATCTTCCTCTTCGAAATCCAGACCGAGAGCGAAACTGCATTCCACCAAAGGATGCTCTACGGAACCTCGAAGATCATCACCGAGTACATCAGCAGCGGACAAGGCTACGACATGGTGCGCAAAGTTTATAGCATCAACATCATTTATTTCCAATTCGGAAACAGCAAAGACTACGTCTTCCACGGAAAGACCGAATTCAGAGGGCTACACGACAACTCCGAGATACTTGAAGCCACACCTTTCCAAAAGAAGAAGTTCAGCATCGAGAACGTGAGCGACATCTATCCCGAATACTACATCATCAAGGCCAACGACTTTGACCGATGGTCCGTCAACTCGCTCGACCAATGGATCTATGTCCTCAGCAATTCGGAGATCCCGGACAACGCCACCGCCCCGGGACTGAAAGAAGCTCGGGAAGTATTGGACTACGACAAACTCTCCGCAGAAGAGAAGGCTTCCTACTATCGCCACATCAAAAACAACCTTGTCAGCCGAGATAATATTGACACCGCCCACGAAGAGGGTCGTGCTGAGGGTCGAGCCGAGGGACGAGAGGAAGGAAGAATGGAGGAAAGACTAAGGAACGTCAAAATCATGAAGGAGAAGGGCTACCCTATCCATGAGATTGCTGAAATCTCCGGGCTTAGCATCTCCGACATTGAGACGATTTGACTTGACTCAATCCATCCATTTTTATAATTTCGCAAAAATTACATACTTATGGCAAAAAATTATATCCGTTTTGACTGGGCCATCAAAAAACTGCTGCGCAACAAGGCCAATTTCAAGGTCTTGGAAGGCCTCATTGAAAGTCTTCTCAACAAGAAGATGACCATCAAGAACATCCTCGAGAGCGAAGGTAACAAACAGGAGGAGGAGGACAAGAGCAACCGCGTTGACCTACTTTGCGAAGACGAGGCGGGCGACATCTTCCTCTTCGAAATCCAGACCGAGAGCGAAACTGCATTCCACCAAAGGATGCTCTACGGAACCTCGAAGATCATCACCGAGTACATCAGCAGCGGACAAGGCTACGACATGGTGCGCAAAGTTTATAGCATCAACATCATTTATTTCCAATTCGGAAACAGCAAAGACTACGTCTTCCACGGAAAGACCGAATTCAGAGGGCTACACGACAACTCCGAGATACTTGAAGCCACACCTTTCCAAAAGAAGAAGTTCAGCATCGAGAACGTGAGCGACATCTATCCCGAATACTACATCATCAAGGCCAACGACTTTGACCGATGGTCCGTCAACTCGCTCGACCAATGGATCTATGTCCTCAGCAATTCGGAGATCCCGGATAACGCCACCGCCCCAGGCCTGAAAGAAGCCCGGGAAGTATTGGACTACGACAAACTCTCCGCCGAAGAGAAGGCCTCCTACTACCGCCACATCAAAAACAACCTCGTCAGCCGCGATAATATTGACACCGCACACGAAGAGGGTCGTGCTGAGGGAAGAATGGAGGAAAAATTAAGGAACGCCAAAATCATGAAGGAGAAGGGTTATCCCATCCACGAGATTGCTGAAATCTCCGGACTTAGCATCTCCGACATTGAGACGATTTGACTTGATTTCATATGTTTCTGTAAATCTTTCGATTGAAGTAATAATTAGCATTTTCGCCGTGAAAAACAAGCAAAATAGTTTTGCCGTTCTGTTTTTTTTGTATATTTGCAATGTTTTCCACCAAGGAAAGCATTAACTCGAAAAAAGAAAATTATTTTTTGTTTAACTAAAAATTTTTATTTAAAATGAAGAAAGTATTTAATTTGTCAGTTATTTTGGCAGTTTTGGCAGCCGCTTTCTCTTTCACATCTTGTTCAGATGATGATGATGACGCAGCAAAGGTTGACATCAAGGTACAAACAGCAGTTGACGCTGCTGTCGTTACTATCACTAGCGAGGAAGACCTTACAGCTGTTGAGTTGTGGCAAAAGGGTTCTAAGATTAAGAACATCGACGTTAAGTCAGGAACTAACAAGGGTAAGGCTACAATTAACACTTACACTATCACTAGCTTGGACAACGGTGAGAAGTACTCTGTAAAGGTTTCTACTGAGACTGGTGCTGCTGAGAAGGAATTCACAGTAGGTTCTAACGACACTCCACAAGGTGGTGACGATGAAGAGTTGACTCTTGATGAGGTTTCAGTTAAGGCTGGTGACGTTATCGAATACGAGCACGGAGCTTTGATTGGCGATATCGAGGTTGTATCTGCTGACGAAGCTGCTATCGTAGTTAAGGTTAATGGTGGTAGCGAGCAAACTCTTTCTGATGCTGGTACTTCTTACTTGAGCATCATGGGTGCTGCTATCAACAAGGCTGGTGCTGATGCATCTGGCGAAATCTTGGTTGCTAAGGTTTCTGGTAAGGCTATGTTGGCAGGTGGTGCTTCTAAGGAGTTGAAGACTCAATTCCCTAAGAACGCTACTAAGCTTGGCAAATAATAACTAACAAGTTATAGATTTCTAATCCCTCCAAGGTGACTTGGGGGGATTTTTTTGTTTTTGCCCATACGGACATATAATAGCCTTGCCCTTACGGACAAGGCTATTGGGTATCGGGCTTTCAGCCCTGGGGGCGGCAAATCAAAATTCATAATTATCCATAGCCCTTGCGGACTATGCTGTAACATGTCGCCCTTTCAGTGCTGGAACGTGGTGTCGTTCGAGAAAATTCTTAACTCTTAATAAAAAAAAGGCCCGAAGGCCTCTCTAAACATTCTAAAACTCTCAAATCAAGAGAAGGGGCAATACCCTATCAACTCGCAGAAAGGCATCCAACCTTCGCTATGAGCATCAGCGATACCAAACAGATGCGAAGCTCCGTGAGCAACAACACAGAGAGCCAAAACACCCACAACAAGCCCAACCTTTTCCGTAGGGCTTTTCTTCTTTAACAAGAAATTCAAGATCTTTTTCATAAACACTTCTTTTTAAACTTAAACATCGGTTATAAGGATTTCAGCGTTTTTCAGACGGAGAATTCTCTTTCCCCGCACCCGACGAACGAGTAAAAGAGAGGATCCACAATATCACTGCGGCAACACTAAAAATAGCCACTCCTATGGAATGTTCCACAATATACTGGTTGAGATCATCAAAACCCATAAAGACTCCCCTAACGACATACTCAAAAAGAAGCATTGGGAAGCATACAATCAATAAAACTGCTACTGCAATTGCTACTTTGACGGCACCAAACATTTTGACCCAAGCACTATGCAAGAAATTTTTAACATCTTTCATACTCCACTAATTTAATTGTTCTACATGAATAACGATCTAATAGTTTTTCAGACGGATTTTTTCTGGACCTCCAGTCATTTAAGGCAAACTCTACAATTCACCATTTTGGCACTTTTTAGAGGCTCTATCCCAGTTTATGACTGATTTTTGCAACAAAATGATTGCTCATAAACAATGTAGTGACCACATTGTTCTCAGAGCAGTGGTTTGGCTGGAAGCCAATCCTATTAGTAACCCGTGGCAACGCCTCGGGTCTTGGCGGGTGTCTTCCTATTGGCTGGAAGCCAATGCTTTCCACTTGATTAGAAAGTAGTGGCTTCCAGCCACTTGCCTCCATCTGTTCTTTCACCGAGCACTCCGTACTCGGTTACTACTAAGATTGGCTTCCAGCCAGATTATCAGTCATAAAGTAGGACAGAGCCTTTTTAGAACAAGTGACTTGCAATAAACCTTTCTAGTGATTTTTGATTTTATTGAAGTCTCTTCCAATCCGCTATTGCAAACGAACGAAAAATAGGCTATTTTTGAAAGAATTTAAATTAAAAAAATATTTAAACTATGTTTACAAAGAACCATGTTTTTATGCTTTTAGGAGCATGTATCTCCTTGGCATCCTGTTCCTCTAAAGGCGAGCAAACGCCTGTCGCTATCGAAACCAACATCGACCAATACGACGAACCTGTAGCTGCAAAACAACCAACGAAACAAGAACCCACAAAAGAGGTCAAACAAGAGGTCAAAGAGGCACCCAAACAAGAAGCCAGCACCTCCTACTCTTCTGACGAGTTCGCAGAGCTATCTCAGAAACTCAAAATCGACGTCAACGGAAGCGACGACATACAACTATTCAAAGAGGCATCTTCATGGTTAGGAACGCCTTATTTGTACGCAGGAAAGGACAAGAATGGCGTGGACTGCTCGGCCTTCATCGACGCTATCTATATGGATGTTTATGGAATAAAGTTGAACAGACGTGCAAACGAAATCTACGCTCAATGCGAACGCATCGGTGCAGACGAAGCTAAAGCCGGCGACATCATATTCTTCCACTCAGATGGCAAGGTGAACGAAACGCCTAATTATGCGGGCATTTACCTCAAAGACAACACCTTCATCATCACAACGACCAAGAAAGGCGTGATGATCGAAACTCTTGCCAACAGATACTACAAAAACAACTTCGTCTGCTTCGGAAGAGCGAAGAACAATTAAGAATTAAGAGTTAAGAAATTCAACGTCATCAAATGAGAGGCAGCTCGCGCAGGGGCGATTCCTTGTGGTCGCCCATAGGTGAATTATGAATTCTCAACGTCCCCTCCGTTCCCCAGCGCCGAAGGTGCGATACGTAATAGCATAATTATGAATTTTGAATTATGAATTATGAATTGCCGTCCCCAAAGGGCTGAAAGCCCGACACTCAGTAGCCTTGTCCGTCAGGGCAAGGCGTAATATTTGTCCGTCAGGGCAAGGAATTGAATCAACATCAAAAAAAACGCCCGCAAACACAATGTCTGCGGGCGTTTCTATATTCCCTCGTGTTGGAATTACAATCAGAACTTCCAACCAATGGTTGCCATAATGTTCATGTTGTTGTTACCATCGTCAGAGATAGCCTTATCTGCAGGCAAGTAGTCGTACAACATATTAGCTTGTCTCTTGTAAACCAAAGCCATATCAGCGTAGAAGCACTCTCCTCTGTAACCCAAACCACCTGTCAAATAGAGAGTCTCCTTTGGCAATGAAACTGGGTAATCAGAACTATACCAAAGTTCTTTGGCAGCCTCGTCCTTAACTGGCTTAGTCACATAAGCAGCACCCAAACGACCAGCAAAGCCTTTAACGATATTAATCTCTGCACCCGCCTTGATAGTGTGAGTAGCATTCATGTATTCGTTGATGCGATCCTTCTCCTCAGACTCGTCAAAATCTGCATATCGAGCAGTCCAATGACTACCCTCGTAACCATATACATCACCATCAACATCAGTAAGACGCATTGCAGAATAATCAGCAAATTGATATTCCAAACCAATGATGGCTCTCTTACCAATCACAAATCCCAAGCTGGCTTGCAATTTCAAAGGTGTCTGCAAACTATATGACAAGTCAGTTGCAGAAATCTCCGTGCCTCTATGACTAGCATTTATATCATTATAATCCATATTTTGGTCAGTATATTGGTCGATAGTCCAGAACGTAGGCGTATGGAAAGCCAAACCAACTCTGAAGAAATCTGTCACACGAGCAATAGCACCCAACTTAAAGTTGAAACCAGAACCTGTTGCCTCGTAGTAGTTGTCAAGATACCAATTCTCGTCTGGATTATAAAAAATCTCATCATAATTTGTCAGTTGCGTATAATCTAAACTTGTCACACCCAAACCAATACCCCAATAGAAACGGTTGCTGACATTCATACCATAAGAGAAATCCCACTCTCCGATGCCACCGTTCTCTTTGAAGCGAACACGAGTATCAATTTTTTCACCCTCAGCTAGAATTGGATTCCATTCCTCATTCAACAAACCTAATTGTTGAGCAGAATTCTTAACTGCAAAAGAAGCTTTATCAACCATGTCATCCGTCATGGAAGTCGTTTTATTTCTCATCACCACGCTAGAATAGCTCTTGAAATTCTTCAAACGACTATAACCGATACCAAACGAAGATGTAACATATCCGTTTCTCTTGCCGCTATTACCGAAGTTGATAATAAGACCGAAGTTGTTTACACTACAACCCAAAGAGTTATCATTCGTCACATATACGTTAGGAGTAAATGTAAGATCCCACTTGCTATAGACACCCAAACCTGCAGGGTTATCCTTCATCGTTGAAGCATTTGCTCCCAAAGCACCGAAAGCACCTGCCATTGCAGAGTAGCGAGCTGTACCCATAACAGGGTCTTCACGGCTAATGTTCAATGCGTCGTATGCATTTTGAGCAGACATTGAGCCAAAGCCTAAAAACAAGCCGAAAGCGGCCAATCCTAATCTTTTCATATCTTATTCAATTTATATTCTTATATATAATTTTTATTCAACAAAGGAAGACCCACGCCCAAGAGGAACTTCGACATGAATCTTCCTTTTATACTAACTCTAGTAACCAATCATCTTCCGCGTCCGCCGACTCTGCCTGAACCACCGCCTCTTACAGAAGAACCGCTGCTGAATGATGAAGAACCGCTGCTGAATGATGAAGAGGAACTGTTTGACGAACCTCTACTAGAAGAACTTCTGCTAGAAGAGCTGCTGGTAGAGCTGTTGGAATAATTGCCCCTTTCACCTCCTCTATAAGAAGATGATGAACCATCATAAGAAGACGATGAACCACTTCTCAATGAAGATCCCGACCAAGACGTATTAGTTCTTGATGAGGAACCACTTCTTACTGACGAACCTCTGCTCGAAGAAGAGTTTGAAGATCCACTGCTTCTCAACGAAGATGAGTTACCTCTTGAAGAGTTTGAACTTCTAACAGAAGAACCTCTTGAAGAAGAACTACTCTCGAATGATGAAGATCCTCCTCTTGAAGAACTTCCACCTCTCACAGATGAACTGTTTGAGTTAGAAGAGCGTAGTGAAGATCTGCTGCTTCCGAAAGAAGAGCGTCCGCTACCGAATGTAGATCTACCGCTTCTTGGAGAAACTGAACTACCACCTGAATAGTATGTTCTATTATATGGGCGATAGTGGCTATGACCATTATGACTGACATAATGAGTATGTCCATACCACCTATCATAGCTTGGATGCCAAACTGGAGCATGGTAATGGTATGAATAATAAGCTGGGCGGTAATATCCATAATAATAGTGTGGATAATTGTAGTAATATCCATAATGAGGATAACTCCAGTAAGAATAATAACCGCCCCAAGTCCAGCTCCAATAAGATGGAGTTGAGTAAACATAGACATTAGTCGTTGTTGCTGGTTGCTCGTAAATAGTCAAATCAGCATCGTGATACTTTTGTAGGCGACGAGAATATACATAATCCGACTCGTCATCCACAAAAAGCGTGTCATACTTCTCCTCATACTCTTGACGAACTTGCTCTGCATTCAACTCTGCACGACGCACTTTTTGCAAATCGGCTCTTCTTCTTTGTTCCGCCAATTTTTGTGCCTCTTGAGCAGCCTTTACAGAATCAGCCTCGGCGTTAGCCTCAGCCTCTGTAACATATAGTTCGTCTTGCGCATAAACACCCCATGACAACATCATCATAGGGATAGCCAACCAAAATTTTAATCTATTCATATTTAGTCCTCCTAAAATTTGCTCTTCGTTTCCGAAGAAAGAAAACATAAACAATTACTCTCATTTAGCGGAAAATCCCCCTTGCGATTACCGCCCTTTTGTTTATCTTTGTCAACGCAAAGATATATAAAAAAAGAACACCCGCAACCATTTAACTTTTATTAGATTAAGGTTGCCCCCTTTGGGTATCTCTTTTGCCATTTAGACATTGCTAAAGAGAAATGGTTTAATCAAAACAAAAAAAAATTTATGGATTATTTTGAATTCCTCTTCAAATACACACTTGAGAACGATTATATCGCAGATCTTCTCTCTTCTGAATTGGGAGAAATAGGATTTGAAAGTTTCGTGACGGGCAACGAAGGGTTGACAGCATACATCCCTTCCAATCTTTATGACGAGGCAAAATTGAACGCCCTCGTCGCCAACTTCGAGTATGACAAAGCGGTTAGTTATACGAAGAAATTCGTCGAAGGAAAAAATTGGAACGAAGAGTGGGAAAAGCACTACTTCCAACCCATCATCTTGGGTGACGACTGCGTAATCCACAGCACTTTCCACAAAGACATTCCTGCGGCAAAATATGATATTCTCATCGACCCTAAAATGTCTTTCGGCACAGGCCATCATGAGACAACATCGCTTATGCTAAGAGCACTGATCAATGCTGAATTAGCAGGAAAGTCCCTTCTCGACATGGGTTGCGGAACAGCCGTCCTCGCCATCTTGGCGGCTAAAAAAGGAGCAACTCCTATTTTAGCTATCGACATTGACGAATGGGCCTACAACAATTCGCTCGAAAACGTTTCACTAAATGACGTAAAAGGCATTCGTGTTGAAATGGGTGGCGCAGAATTGCTCGGTGCCGAGAAATTCGACATCATCATGGCCAATATCAACCGAAACATTCTTTTGCACGACATGCACAAATATGTTGAGTGCATGCACACTGGATCGGAGCTCTACATGAGCGGATTCTACGAAAGAGACATACCTGTCATCGACGAAGAGGCAAAAAAGCATGGTCTCGAACTACTCGGATATGAGGAGAAAAATCTTTGGGTAGCCGTTCATTATAGAAAACTATAATAGTATTTGATTAAAAACGGGACGATATGCCCCTCAAAATAATTGGGCAACATCTATGAGTGTCCTACAATTGGAAAAACAAAAAATAATGGGCGGCCACAAGGGTCGCCCCTACTCTGTATAAAATGCAAACAAACCCACAATTGGAGCTTGCCAACGAGCTCTTGAAACACACCGACACAAATTTATTTTTAACAGGAAAAGCAGGAACAGGAAAGACAACCTTCCTAAAACAACTTAAACTCAACTCGCCCAAGCGCATGGTCGTCGTAGCCCCCACGGGCGTGGCCGCCATCAATGCAGGAGGAGTAACTATCCACTCCTTTTTCCAATTAAGTTTCGGCCCGTATGTGCCAGGTACACCTGTCAACACCGCTGAGCTGTTCCGTTTCCGCAAGGAGAAGATCAACATCATCCGAAGCTTAGACCTATTGGTGATTGATGAAATCAGTATGGTGCGAGCAGATTTGCTCGACTCCATCGACAACGTGCTTCGTCATTTCAGAAGAACCCAAGAACCATTTGGCGGTGTTCAGCTGCTGATGATTGGCGACATCCAGCAATTGGCTCCCGTCATCAAAGACGACGAGTGGGCTTTGCTTCAAAATAGTTATGCCACTCCGTTCTTCTTCAGCAGCCTTGCCTTGCAAAAGACACCTTATGCTTGTGTGGAGTTGAAAACCGTCTATCGCCAAGCAGACGACAAATTCGTCAGCCTGCTCAATAAAATCAGAGAGAACAACGTTGATGCAGATACGCTCAAAAGCCTCAACGCCAACTATATTCCCAACTTCAACCCCAAAGACGAAGAGGGCTACATCCGTCTAACCACCCACAACTATCAGGCGCAAGACCTCAACAAACGAAAGCTTGACGAGCTTGACTCGAAAAGTCACTTCTTCAAGGCTACCATCACAGGCAACTTCCCCGAATACTCCTACCCTACGGATGAAAACCTCGAACTGAAAGAGGGTGCGCAAGTTATGTTCATCAAGAACGATTCCAACCCGGCTAAAAGATATTACAACGGGAAAATTGGACACATCACAAAAATAGGGAAAGACGATATCACCGTAGTGGGCAACGACGACAACGAGACCATTTTCGTTGTACGAGAAAAGTGGGAAAACATCAAATACACACTCAACGCAGAGACCAAAGAATTGGAAGAGAGTACGGATGGCACTTTCGAACAATTCCCCCTCAAAACAGCGTGGGCCATCACCGTTCATAAAAGCCAAGGCTTGACTTTCGAGAAAGCCATCATAGACGCACAAGCTTCATTCACCCACGGCCAGGTCTATGTGGCCCTCAGTCGCTGCAAATCATTAGAGGGACTGGTTTTAAGCTCTCCCATCACAAGCGACTCCATCAAGCGTGATTTGCGCGTAGATGATTTCAACAAATCCTCGGAGCAACGCGTCCCAAACCAAGACGCAATTGCCATAATGAAGCATAACTACTACACAAAGCTCATCATCGAACAGTTCGATTTCAAACCGATGTTCGCCCGTTTCCTTCAATTGAAACGCATCGTGAATGAGAGTTTCTTCAAATCCTATCCAGAGGTGGAGAGACACTTCAATGAGGCGGAAGGCAAAATCAGGGATGAAGTCAGAAACGTATCGGAAAAGTTCATTCTACAGTTGAGCCAACTGCTTGCCAACACCACCGACACAGAAAACGACACATTCCTCAAAGAACGCATCTGCAAAGGTGCGGACTACTTCTTGGAAAAGACCAATTCGCTTATTGCCTTCACGGTGCAACAAGCCGAAGCCATCGAAACCGACAACAAAGAGATTCGGAAAGACCTCGACATTGCTTTGGAGAATATCGATACGGACATACGCATAAAGAAGGCAACATTGCCCCTCTGCAAAACCGCTTTCTCCGTCGGCGAATATCTAAAGGAGAAAGCCAAAGCAAGCATTGGAGAAACGGGGAAAGGCAATAGCAAATCGAAAAGCAGCAGTGGGACAAAAGAGCGAAAAATCGCCGTCCCGAGCGACATCAAACACAAAGAGATTTACACCCAGCTACGCAGTTGGAGGCAAGACATGGCCGAAACGATGGGAGTCCCAGCCTATGTCGTCTTGGCTCAAAGTGCCCTCATCGGCATCTGCAACTATCTGCCAACATCGGTGAAAGAGTTGGAGAAAATCTCCGGCGTCGGCAAAACGACCATCCAAAAATACGGAAAGGACTTATTGGAGATTGTGGAACAAAGCATCAAACAATATGGTTATGAGAAGGATGACAATGTATTCCTCCAACATGGCCAAGATCCTTCGGAAAAGAAGGAAAAGGGAGACACCTATCTATCCACCTTGCAACTTTTTGAAGAGGGGAAAAGTATTCCAGAGATTGCCGAAGCCCGCCACTTAGCTCAAAGTACCATCGAGGTTCACCTCTACAAATTGGCATTAGAAGGAAAAGTTGACATCGACAAACTCTGTCCTCCCGAAAGAATGGCACAACTCATCAAGGCTTGCAAAGAATCTCCTAACAAAGAAAACAAAGAGATGAAAGAGAGCCTCAACTGCTCATGGAGCGAATTGCACTATGCACGAGAGATGGCCAAAAGAGAACATAAGGCATAAGGAGGAAAAAGGAGACGGGAATATTCCACGCCTCCTTTTTTTTGCAAAATAAAATAGCCTTCCCTTCTCACGGAAACATTAAGGTACTTCTTGTATGATGTGATACAATCATTATTCGCTCATTACTACAGATTCCATGACTTTCCCGTTTTTCAATACCAACATGATTGATTTATTAGGATTGGCAAATGAAGACAGAACCATTTTACCTGTAAACTCTTTCCACTCAAAATCAGGCAATTCGTCTACATAAGCCATAAAAGTCTGTATATACGTAAGGTAGGAAAGAGTATAGTGTTGCAAAAGAGACAATGTCCCTTTGGGGCCAGCATCGGGATCGTAGGAAACACGGCTGACTGTCATAGGGCAATTTACATCCAATTGATGTAGCCTATTATCATGATAAAACACTTTAAAATCAAAAGTTACAATATCATGTGTTATTTCTTTGTTCTTCAAAGTGAAATCTCTGGAGGTCATTAGATTCACAAAAGGGAAAGAGACATATTTTTCCTTTTTAGTCATACCGCTCCCCGTTGTTTGCATATATTTGGAGACATAAAACATATCATCATCGGTCACAAAAAGAATAAGGTCAGACTTAATAGATTTCTTCACGACTGACGTTGTTTGAATGTTGGCAAAATCAACTGTCAAACCCATAACCCGCTCCAACAAAACAGGTTCTTGTTCCGAACTAACATATTCTGCATCGAATATAGGATACATTGCTATCGGACCATTTTTATTCTCCAATGTCCAATATCTGCTTAAGTTATTTTCCCATTTAGCAATAGTAGTTGAGTCAGAATTTGCATTAGGGGCACTGCACAATATTTGTCGCCAGACCAACTCCGCCACTCGTTTTTCATATGTTTCTAACACCTTGCGATTAAACTCATTGTCTGAAATGAATAATGGCTTTATGTCATCTTTATACTTTTGGACTTTATCATTATCCTCAGTATAAGAAAACGCATCGGTAAAATTCAGAGAGAAAACTTCCTTGTGTCTTAAAAGAAAATTTTGCCCTGCAAACAAAAGTGACGCCTTCACCATTATAGTATCCTTCTTTTGAGAATTTTGAGCAGAGCTATCAAACGGGGCCATCATAATACCAGCAGAATATCTTCTACTAAGAAAATATGGATGGTTTGCAAAATCCTTGTTTGGATATGTGTATTCAGACTTTAAAGAATACAATTTACCATCGGCATAAACGAAGGTTACCGGATACGATTTCTCCGCAGCCTGCAACACTGACACCGCAGTAAACATCAATAGCATTACTATACTTCTTAACATTTTCATGGCAATTCATTTTTAACAAGGCAAACGTATTCTACGCCCACCATGTTTAACATACATACTATTACTAACTAATTTCGTCATATACAAAGATTTTTATACTCGCACAAGGGAATGTGAATATGAAACCTCCGGAAACATATAAAATTCGATTCGTAACGAAATAGGGGATTTTCATTACAATCTCTAAGGCGAAGATATAAGCAAAACTGATAAACTCAAAATAGATTTCAAACTTTTTTTATTTTTTTCAAGGAGAAGATAAATATCAAAGGAAGAATTGGGCAAACACAAAGGATTGCCCCTACATCAGATACGGCTCAAAATTCTCAATTCCCCTTACCCAAACAGTATGCGAAACGCCTCCTCCACTTTGCGAGCTTGAACGATCTCTATTTTTGGATTTTTCAAACTGATGGATTTGAATTCAGGAATGACGATTTTTTTGAATCCCAACTTTTCTGCCTCCGAAATGCGCTGCTCTATACGATTGATGGGGCGAATCTCTCCAGACAAACCAATCTCTCCTGCCAGACAAACTTGACTATCCACCACAATATCCATATTAGAGGATAAGATGGCTGTGATGATTGCCAAATCGATAGCCGGGTCGTTCACCTTCAAGCCTCCCGCTATATTCAGATAGACATCCTTCTGTGCCAATTTAAAGCCGACACGCTTCTCTAATACAGCCAATAGCATATTGAGTCTCCGGATGTCAAAGCCCGTCGTTGAGCGCTGAGGCGTTCCATAAGCGGCTGTACTAACCAAAGCCTGCACCTCTATCAAGAAGGGACGAATACCCTCGATAGCCGCACCGATGGCCGTTCCGCTCAGACCTGCGTGATTTTGAGACAAAAGCATCTCGGAAGGATTGGAGACTTCTCGCAACCCATCTTGGCGCATCTCGAAAATGCCCAACTCGGCCGTACTTCCGAAACGATTCTTTATTGAGCGAAGGATGCGATACATATAGTGCTGGTCGCCTTCAAACTGGAGCACCGTATCCACAATATGTTCCAAGACTTTCGGACCCGCAATATTGCCCTCTTTGTTGATGTGACCAACCAGCAAGACTGGCACGCCACTCTCCTTGGCAAACTTCAAGATGGCCGCCGCACATTCACGCACCTGTGCCACACTGCCCGGAGAGGATTCTACTGCCTCTGTGCAAATCGTCTGGATGGAATCGACAATCAACACATCAGGCTGAACATTCTTCACATGGACAAAAATCTGCTCCAAGGAGGTCTCGCTCACAATATAGCAATCGGGCTCTTCAAAATGCAGACGGTCGGCACGCAGACGAAGTTGCTTCACACTCTCCTCTCCCGACGCATACAACGTGCGCTTGCCCTTCAAATTGAGAACAATCTGCAAGACAAGGGTGGATTTACCAATGCCAGGCTCACCTCCGATCAAGGTCAACGACCCCGGCACCAAGCCGCCTCCCAACACACGGTTAAACTCCTCGCTTCCCGTATCAATACGAGGCTCATCACCTCCTTGCACCTGCCCTATAAGGACAGGCTTCGATTTGACAGATTCAGGCAAATAACCAGCCGTAGAACGAGCAACAGAAGGCGATTCCTTCCGGACTACCTCTTCCACATACGTATTCCACTCTCCACAAACAGGACATTTTCCCACCCATTTAGGAGCCTCATTACCACAATTTTGGCAAACATAGACCGACTTTACCTTTCCTGCCATCTCCTACTTATTTAAATGTCAATGTAGCGTTTGTTGCACCCACTTCCATAGTCACATCACGACCTAAATAGAGGGATAGATTCCTTGTGGCGTGACCTGCCTGCAATCCATACATCACAGGGATTCCCAAATCGACCACTTTCTCGTGGATAATCTCCTCCACACTCTTGTCGTTACCTTGATTCATACTGGTGAAGTCACCCACAACGATACCCTTCACATAATCCAACTTTCCGCTAAGCTTCAAGTTGGTCAACATACGATCCAACGAGTAGTTGGATTCGCCTGTATCTTCGATGAAAAGGATGGCGTTCTTTGCGTTCAAATCAAACAATGTTCCGCCCAAGCTATAAATCATAGAAAGATTTCCACCGACCAAACGACCTTCCGCCTTTCCTTGGATACAGTTGGCATTCGTTTCGATGGTTTGCTCCTTCAATTTGCCAAACAAAGCGTCCTTAAGGCAAGCTACGGATTTCTCATCAGAGAAATCTTTTGCCATAGGTCCGTGAATAGTTTCCACGCCGACATTGTTCAATGAGATAAGCAACACCGACACATCGCTATAACCCACAACCCATTTAGGATTGTTGACCATCGGCTTCAAGTCAACCATCGCCATAATCTGTGCACAACCATAACCACCGCGAGCCGCGATGATCGCTTTCACATTCGGATTGTCAATCATCTTCTGCAAGCCCTCTACACGATCCGCTATCGTTCCTGCATATCGACCATCCTGATTATATAGATTGTCAGCCTCAACCACGACCAATCCCCAACTTTCAAGAACAGATTTTCCGTTCTCCATCTGTGCCTTCGTCACATAGTTGGAAGTAGCACAAATAGCCACAGTGTCACCAGCCTTCAAGTAGGCAGGACGAATTCTCTCCGTAATCTCTTGTTGCTGAGAAAGAATGGTTGAATAATACTCTTTGTTGTAGACATATTCGTTTGTCACATACTCATTGGTGATATACTCATTGGTCACATACTCTTTCGTACAAGAAGAAAAAGCCAAGAGCGGCAGTATCAAGGGGAACAATCTTTGTAATTTCATATTTTATCGGATTAAATTATCAACTTTCAAATCTCTCTAAGGATTTTCATTCGCAAAGATACGGCAAAGCATCTCAAATCAAAAAAAAGAGGACAAAAACAGATACGACTTTCATCAATCTTTCTTGAGGAAATTCCTATAAACCCCACGAAAAAAACTATTGAAAAATTAATTTGACTGATTTATTGCAACGCCCCCATCATCTTTTACAATATCTGCCCTATTTATCCAAATAAATCATTATCTTTGATATACTATAGTTTTTTGTAACTGCTATTATACATTTAGAAACAATACGGTGGAGTTATCGCAACTTTTCGGAAGAGACGAAAGTTCGTCAACATCATTTTTAGAATCCACCTATAACACATTACTGCAATGAAAAAAGCGACTAAAATACCCAAGAGGGCAAGCGCTTCCAAAGCGAAGACAAAGCCCACAAAAGAGAAAGGTTTTCGCAAAAAAGACATTTTGAGAAATGCCGTTGAGATTTTCCAAGATCAACCCGAAAAGGTGTTCGATTACAAACAGATATCTTCTGCCATCGGTCTAAAAACCATGGCTCAGAAGCAACAACTCGTCACTATGCTACAACGCCTTGTTGATGAGGATTTCTTGCAATCACCTACTATGGGCAAATATATGCTCAACAGCCGTAGCGGCTCTGTTGTCGGAAGATTGGAACGTAAAAAAGGCGGCAAGGTATTCCTTATCCCTGAAGATGGTGGCGAGGAGATCTTCATCTTGGACAAGTATATGAACAAGTCCATCGTGGGCGACAAAGTTCGCATCCGTCTTTTTGCAAAAAACAAGAACCAAGAGCATCCTGAGGGACAAGTGCTCGAAGTATTGGAGCGTAGCCGCAACACATTCGTTGGCAAAATTCAAATATGCAATGGATATGCCTTCTTATGCGTGGACAACAGAATGCTCAACAACGATATTTTCATCCCCGAATCAAAAATAAACGGGGCTAAAGATGGAGACAAAGCTGTAGCAAAAATCACTGAATGGGCCGAGCGAGACCGCAACCCTGTTGGTGAAATCATCGAAGTGTTGGGAGCCACTGGCGACAACGATACGGAGATGAACGCCATCCTCGTGGAGTACGGTCTTCCATACTCCTACCCTAAAGAGATTGAGGATTATGCCAACACCATTCCTGAACAAATTTCTCAAGAGGAAATTAACAAACGTATCGATTGCAGACAAACGCCTACTTTCACCATCGACCCACGCGATGCGAAAGACTTTGACGATGCCCTCTCTATCAAGAAGTTGGAGAATGGCAACTGGGAAATCGGCGTCCATATCGCAGACGTAACCCATTATGTCAAAGTGGGCGACATGATTAACAAAGAGGCTGAAGACCGTGCGACATCCATCTACCTGGTGGATAGAACCATCCCTATGCTTCCTGAACGTTTGTCTAACCAATTGTGCTCTCTCCGTCCGAACGAGGAGAAACTCTGCCATTCTGTTCTTTTCGAGATGGACGACAACGCCAAGGTGTTGAACTACAAAATCGCTCACACCGTAATTCTCTCCGATAGACGATTCACTTACGAAGAGGCGCAAGAGGTGATTGAAACAGGAAAGGGCGACATGAAGGACGAAATCCTCACATTAGACCGTTTGGCAAAAATTCTTCGCAAGGAGCGTTTCGCTAATGGAGCTATCGCCTTCGAGCGCTCTGAAGTTCGCTTTGAAATCGACGAGAAAGGAAAACCTCTCAGCGTATACTTCAAAGAGGCTAAGGATGCCAACAAACTCATCGAAGAATTCATGCTTTTGGCCAACAAGACCGTAGCAAAACACATCGGAAAGGGCGACGGAAAGAACAAGCCAAAGACATTCGTTTATCGTATCCACGACCTTCCTGACCCAGAGAAACTTTCCAACTTGTCTCAATTCATCAGCCGCTTCGGCTACAAGGTGAAGACCACAGGAAAGAACAAGGAAGTCTCCTCTTCCATCAACCATTTGTTGGACGAGGTGCAAGGCAAGAAGGAGCAGAACATGATCGAAACCATCACCATCCGTTCCATGGCAAAAGCCATCTACTCAACCGACAACATCGGCCACTACGGTTTGGCTTTCGATTACTATACGCACTTCACTTCGCCTATCCGAAGATACCCAGACATGATGGTACACAGACTACTCGACAGATATGCAAGTGGAGAGAAAAATGCTCCGCAAAACCTTTTCGAGGATTTGTGCCAACACTGCTCCGAGCGTGAGCAAATTGCAGCCAGCGCAGAGCGTGCTTCCATCAAATACAAGCAAGTGGAATTCATGAGTGACAAGATCGGCAAGGTCTATGACGGCGTCATCTCCAGCATTCAAGAATGGGGCATCTACGTTGAACTCTTGGAGAACAAATGCGAGGGCATGATTCCTATCCGTGACTTGGACGACGACTTCTACACTTTCGACGAGAAGAATTATTGCCTCATCGGAAAGAATCACAAGAACAAATTCCAATTGGGAGACGAGGTTATCGTAAGAATCGCAAAAGCCAATTTAGAGAAGAAACAGCTTGATTTCGAACTAATTGAAAAGAAAAATATCTAAAATGAAGTCTTTTAAGTTATTCTTTCTTTTGCTATCCCTACTTCTATGTGGTTGCAAAGGCAAACCTACATCAGATTGGGAGAGCATGGGACTATCCGGCAAGGTAAAGCAAATTATAGAACAACAATTCCTTGCTGAAATTCGATTTGGCAAAGTGGAAAAGGGGGACTTGTTCCGTAGCGAAGGCTGGGACTGCATCTACTACTTCAATGAAAAGGGTAGATTTTCAAAAGTGTCTCAACTCGATGCAATGAGCGATGAACTCAGCTATACGAGCTACACCTATAATCAGCACGACACACTAACTATCCAGACGAGTTATGACGCCGAAGGTGAAATCAGCGAGAAGTCTGTTTATACTTACGATGAAAAAGGCAGAATCTCGCAAGTGGTCATATTCAACAACACGGACAATCTAACGGGTTCCCGCCTTTACGAATATGATGACAAAGCTAAAACTTCGACCATTTGCGCTTACAGTCCAAGAGGACGACTCCTCAATAAAGCTGTAAACAAATTGGACAAGAATGGCAACCCTATCGAATTCAAACTTTATAACGAAGAGAATCAGTTGGTGAATTACAGAAAGGAGACGCATGACAAAGATGGCAAACTAAAAATGCTGACCATCCTCACTCCAGATGAACACGTTCTGATGGTCGTAACATTCAATTATGACAAAAAGGGCAACCTTATCCTCCAAGAAGGAATAGATGACAAAGGAGAAGCCTTCCTTCCTTGCCGATACGAATACATTTTCGACCAGAAAGGCAACTGGATTCAGAAGATTGAATATGAGGGTAAAGACGCTAAAAGCGTGACTGAACGCCAAATAGAGTATTACGAATAACTTATGTTTCAACCAAATAGACGAGGAGGTGTGAAGAAGATTTGCCTAATAGGCTCTCTTCTCCTCGCCTCCTCTTTTTCTCTTTTCGGGGCCACACGAAGTGATAGCCTAACTGTTGTCACTCCCTGTGATTGGACTTTGGCCCAAAAGGCTATAGCCCCAGCCTCGCTATTTCTCGGCTCCACCCTTATCGGGCACTTCGATAATGAGATTAAAAAGTTCAGAGACGACGTTGCGCCCAACTATCATTATAGCTACGACGACGTGCTTCAAGTTGCGCCAGGCTTAAGCGTCGTCGGACTTCGTTGTGCAGGAATCAAAGGAAGAAGCAACGGTTGGGGAGAGATGTTATCGGCCATGCTCTGCTCCTCCATGATGAGCGTAGCCTTCACAGAAGGACTAAAAAACACCACTGGCCGCACACGTCCTTATAGCGAATACGAACGGAATTCCTTCCCTTCCGGTCATACGATGACAGCCTTCACCTCGGCAACCATACTTCACAAAGAATACGGGAAGGTCAGTCCATGGTATAGTGTGGGAGGCTATGCTTGCGCCTCCTTTGTGGGTATTAGTCGAATACTAAACAACAAACATTGGGCTTCCGACGTTTTGGCTGGGGCAGGATTCGGTATCGCTGCCGGTGAGATTGGGTACCTTATCAACGACCAATTATTCCGTGGAGAGAAATCAACGTCATACAAAAAAGGAACGCCCAGTTTCTTTGGATTAAACGCTGTTTTTGCTCCATTAGGGAAAGACATAGAGGTGGAACGATATGAAGAGCACCTTAAATTCAGTCACAAATCGGGTTACGGCTATGCCCTTGAAGGAGCCTATTTCCCTTTCAAACATTTGGGATTAGGAGGCAAGATGACGGCTCTCTATAACATCTTTGAATCCAGCAATCCAACCATGCGATTGGAATCTAATTACCGCGCAAAAAATTACAGCATTGCCCCTGGGCTCTATCTATCACACCCTTTAAACGACCATTTTCTCATCGGATGCAAATACCTTTTCGGATTGGGAGGTTCCTTTTCGTTTAACGTAGATAGAATAGATGAAAACACAACCAACAGAATATTTTTCGACGAGTACACCTATGGCTGGAATATGGAGAGCGGAGCCTTTCTACATGTTCTGATAGGTAATAATCTCGCGCTAAGCTTAGCCTCAAACTATTGCAACACCAACGCCCGCTACGAATTCTTCGAATTTGGAGGCAACAAAACCAACACTCACAATTTGACGGTTGAGATTGGCGTGAATGTGGCCTTAGGAAATTAAACTCAAAGAAGAGCAATGGGCACCGATTCCTATCAGTGCCATAAATTGCATCTCTTTACATCTACAAATCTAAACAAAATCCTCTACGGACTTATTTTGTATGTCTAAACACATCCTTCCATGAAGTCGGGCGCTTATCCTCCTCCCACGAGAAATCACGAAGGAACATATCACGCTTCTCCACTTTTTCCAACGGATACAAAACTCCCTTGGGTTGAGGCTTCATGACAATCTTCTCCAACTTCTTGTCCTTCAAGAAAATCTGCATCAAACTTCCTTGAGCCGTATTCATCATGGCATCACCACCACCCTTGTTTTCGGGGAAGTAGATAGAATTAGCCATTCCCATCATATCGATACGTCTGAGCTGATTGTTCTCCATATAGCCGATAGACTCCTTGCTGCTCAATTGGTTATAGCACTCAAAGTCTAACCCCTCCATACCTTCGCTCTTTGAGGCGATCATTGCCTTATTGGTAATATGAATCTGCTTAGGTTTAGAACCATCCATGTGAACATTTATTTGCTCGCCGGAGAGTTGGTTTTGATCCGACCAGATAATCGGAGCATTGTGCATCTGCAAGATAGAATCGGCTGTTGAATAAAGCAACGAGTCGCACTTTCCTTGAATATCCTTGCGATAAAAACGAACATTATGGTAAGCTCTCACTACCTTCTCCGTTGAATCAATCGCAACATATTTCAATGTGTCCGCATGAAGGTAAAGAGTATCCCCCTTAGGCGCATACTTCTTAACCAAAGGGGATCCTGAGACAATTGCCATTTGTGGTTCTTGCACAAAATATCCATAGTTGCCAGTCACCTCCATTCCTTTAACAGAGTCCGTCATCACCAAGTTGTGATAAGCCTTGGCCCAACCTCGGTTCTTGTCGAATTTGATACTATCCGCAGTCACCTTCATGCCAGATGAACTTGTAATAACAGAATAGTCATAAAGTGCACCATCGTTAGTCTTTGTGCCCGCCCATCCATTTTCAGTATAAACCGTATATTCCTTATAATAGACATGAGAAGGTCCCACCAAAGAGGCGATATCCCTTACTGAATTGTAATTCAACGTGTCACTCTTGATTGTGAAACTTGCGCTTACAAGATTTACATTGTTCTTAAATGTGACTTTTTTTGAAGAAGGATAATAATACCCCTTGTCAGAAGTCAATTCGTATTGAGGATCTACAATTTTACCGCCATTGAAGTAAAGACCATAATTGGCATCTCTGTAGAAATCAAAATTCTCGGTGTACAATTTAAACTTGCGATTGTCCATGACCACATTTCCTCGAGCCCTTAGAAGCCGTGCATTGCCATCGTAAAACATCTTATCGCACAAAACCGTGATAGAATCGCCTTGAACCACCTTCACACGCCCAAACGCATCGAAAGAGTTCTCCCCATCATAGAAATAGGCACTATCGCAATACATCACTGCATTGTCGTGCCTAAAACGGACATTACCCTTTAGCACCTGTATGGAAGCTCCTCGATTTTTATCAAAAGAGAGGGATTCACTGTTTTCCAAAATGACATTGGCCACTTTCTCTGCATTAGCCACACCGAAAAAGTTTACCAACAACAAGAATATAAACGTTATATGTCTCATTAAATCTTCAAATTAAAACACATAGAAGAGACTTCATCACTCCTTCACCCAACCTGGATATTGGAACTCACAATTTCTCCATTTTTCGTCAATATGAACATAGACCGAAGCCTGCTTTGCTCGCACCCACTTTTCCAATTTCTCCTCACGCTTCTTATCAACACACATCTCCTTCAACTCCAAGTAATCATCTACTATGTTCGCCTTATGAGCAGGCATGCTGGACTTCAATTTGGCTATGGCAAAAACCTCCTTACCTTGAGAGTTAATCATAGAGAACGGCTCTGATATTTCGTTGTCCTTCAAGCCATAAACAACTTTTGCCACCTCCTGAGGCAGTTCTTGCAACTGGAACTTTGAAGTTCCCGTCTTTGGATTGTTCATCAATCCCAAGCTATTTTTCGTGTTCTTGTCATCAGAATAGAGAGAAACAGCCTGATCAAAGTTTATGATTCCCTTACGAACTGTCGTTGCTATACTATCCAAACGTTTCTTAGCATTGTCCTTAGCCAACAAAGAGACCTTAGGCTTCATCAAAATATGACGTGTATTCACTCTATCGCCTCTTCGCTCCACCAACTGAATAATATGGAAACCAAATTCTGATTCTACAATCTTGGAGACTTTCTTCGGATCTTGCAATGAATAGGCCACGTTCGCATATTCAGGCACCAACTGGCCCTTTCCCAAAAATCCAATCTCGCCACCTCGTTTAGCCGATTCAGTATCTTCCGAGTAAAGAATCGCCAAAGTTGAGAACTCCGACTCGCCCAACTCAACTCTACTTTGGAATTCACGCAAGCGAGACTTCACCTCTTCAACAGCCTCCTTCGAAACCTCGGGAGAAACTGTGATTAACTGAACTTCCACCTTCGTTGGTACTTCCGGAATACTATCGGATGGCAATTTAGAAAAGAAACGACTCACCTCGGCAGGCGTAACCTTAATATCACCCACGATCTTGCGTTGCATTTGAGAGATAACCTGCTGATTGGTGACCATCTCACGCAACTCTTCTTTCAATACAGGCATCGTCTTCTTGAAATACTCTTCGACTTTCTCTTTGGAGCCGATTTGAGAAATCAAGTAGTTGATACGCATATCTACTTGCGAAGACACAGATTTCTCATCTGCAGATATACTATCTATCTTTGCCTGATCAAGATACAACTTCTGAAGGGCCAACTGCTCAGGAATATAACAATAAGGATCACCAACTACTTTCGTACCCTCATACTGATAACGCATACGCATCTCCTCGACGTCGGAACGCAAAATGGCTTCATCACCTACAATCCAGGCTATTTCATCTACCACATTGTCTCCCACCGCCGCATAAGAACAAGCTGCAGACGCCAACAAGAATCCTGACAAAAACAATCTTCGCATATCTATTTCTTATATATTTTCAAATCACCATTTTTAAGAGCATCATTATACAAATCGCCCTCATATTTCTTTATCGTTGCAGACTTACGCTTTTCCGAAATCATCGCACGGACTCTCGGTTCTGCGTAAGCAAAAGGTTGCGTCTCTCCCTCTTTCAAAAACTCCTCGACATAAACAATAAATGCGAGTGTTGAATCTTTCGTCTCATACATGGAACGAGACCGCATCATGGAAGTCGAATTCAATGTCAAAGGAACGCTCTTTTGAATTTCAGATAAAGGCAACCAAGAGTCTTTAAAATATTCAAATTTAGCCGCATTCTTTATGCACAATGATTCCAAAATGTCCATACTTCCCTCGTCTGGACGACGACACAACATACGAAAAGCATCCATGTCTGCCGTCTTTGTTGAGACTAAGACATAAAATCCACGGAATAACGGTTCGCTTGACAAAAAGAGATCTTGGTGTTTCTCATAATAAGCACGGACCTCTTCTTCCGAAAGTTTATCTTGCGTGACACCATTCACCAACTGAAGTTGATATTCATATACCAGAAGTGACTGACGATATTTCTCCATCAACTCTTCAATCTCCTCATTGGCACCGACATTCTTTTCTGCCTCACGAACGACCAACTTTTCTGTTGCCCAAACTTTAATATATTTGTCGATAATCTTGGCACTATCCTGGGCTGTCAATCCATCGCCTGAAAGACCTGGGACATCGGCCAAATACAACTTATGTCCGTCCACAGTAGCCAATGGACGAGTAGTCAATTCCGACACCTTCTGACATCCCACCAGGGCCAAAACGCCCAAGAATGGCATCACACTTTTAAGTATGCGTTTATACAGTCTTTTTGACGACAATCCGTGAAACATAAAAACTAATCCTTATAAACAAAGGAGGCCAAAATCCACAAAGGAAAATCCTTCATGAATTTTGGTATCCTAAAAAATGTCCTATTTATCAATTATTAGGCTTAACCGTCTTCAAAACTTCTTGGTTAATCTTAACATTATACTTAGTACGAAGATTGTTTACCCAATCCTCCTCAAGCTTGTTTTGATAATCAGCAGTTAGAGGTCCTTTAACTTCCTTATAGTCGATCGGCGTATCCGTAAGTTCGCCCTCACAAACCACATAAGGGAAAGTATTATCGCTATAAACACCCTTCTCGCCAAAAATTTCTTGATCTACGGCCTTATTAGCACCCTTTTGGTACAAGCCCTTCTCCACTTTCACCTTGACTTCACCATTCTGATTGAATTTAGCCAAGAGTTTGCTTTCAAGCGATTCTGGATAAGTTGCCTTTACAAACTTCTTAACCTCATCTTGTGTCTTCTTATCAGCACAAGAGATAATCATGCCTCTGAATCGAGGCGAATCAAACTTATACTTCGATTTATTAGCTTTAAAGAAGTTTGACATCTCTTCAACATTTGAAGTTGACCTTGACCATACCATCTTGTTACTGATATCAAAGAGAAGCAATCCATCGCTATACTCCTTCAAAAGATTTCTCAAATCAGAGTTTTCTTGCAACAATGATTCTTTATACAAAGAAGTCAAGCCCTCGTTGATGTACTTATCATAAGCAAGATTGACAAATTCACGAGGAGACAACTGATAGTACTCTTTATACCTTGCAATTGTTTTGTGTGACTCTGTCGTGTTCTTCTTTGCAGCATCCTTTACTGAATCATATATATCTTTCTTTGATTTAAAGGATGAGACAAATGCTGACTGAGGGTAATACTCGCCCGAAATTGTATATAACGGAGCATCCAAGCCTTGAAGTCTTTCTGAGACTTCCTTGTATGACAATGTTGTATCTTCGGCAATCGCATAGAAAGGTTCCAAACCTCCGTCAACCATAGCATACGCATATCTCAACTCCAAGTTTGCACGACTCCTCTCCACTACTGTCATTGCACGAGAATCCTTCAAGATACGCTTTTTCAAATCTGGAAGCATCTTCTCATAAGAATCCATTGAAGACATGTCCCTCACCATCAATATATGATAACCAAATGAGGTTGTCACGACATCAGAGACTTCACCAATCTTATTCATTTTACGAGCGGCTCTTTCCAATTCATCCGGGAAACGGCCCGGGCTCAACCAACCCAACTCTCCCCCACGCATGGCTCCCTCTCGGTCATCCGATTGTAATATCAAGCTATCAAACTTTGCACCACCGCGAATTGCTTGAAGTATAGAATCGATGGAAGCCTTTCCATTAGGATTATTCTTGCGCTTGAAGATTTGTGCAACTCGAACAGATTTCTCAACATCCATAACAGAATGTACATATACGATGTGATATCCGAACTCTGTTCTAAAAGGACGACTGTAAGTGCCGACAGGAGTATTATAAGCCGCAGTTTCAAAAGGATATACAGTAGAGAATGGCTTGATGTAGTCAAGTCGCCCTCCCCTTTCTGAAGAAGGGCATTCAGAGTATTCCTTCGCCAAATCAGCGAAGTTGGCACCTTTCTCTATCTTGCTATAAATATCGTTGATTTTCTTATACGCAGCCGCCGTATCTTGATTATTTGTCTTTATCAATATATGGGAAACATCAACTGCCTTCTTCAATCGTTCGTATGCTTCACGAGCCAATTTTTCTTCCGATTCTTGATCTACCAAATATGGCAATAGCAATTGATCCTTATATGTTTTATATTCATTCAGATAGGATGGCAACTCGTCCAACTGACGCTCCTTTGCCTCCATCACCTTCATCTTGAACTTTACAAAAAGGTCCACATATTCATCTAAACTCTTCTTGTCAAGAGAAGATGAACTATTTTTATTATAAATATATTCGAATTCAGACTTTAAGATAGGCTCACCGCCTATTGTCATAATGACGGGATCATTTTGTGCGGATACCGTCGCTGCCGAAGCCAACAACCCAGCAGCTAATGCCAATTTAAATTTCATACATGTCTTTTTTTATCCAACGCAACAAAATCATATATATTGCGTAGTGTAATAGATATCGCAAATATATAAAAAAATATGACAATTTAAATGCTACAAGCCTCGCTTGACCTCTCGCAATTTTAAGGAAATAACACTCTCTCTATGATTACGCAACCACCGAAGCAATGTCTCATTAAACATTGCGGGTTGCTCCATGTTCACCATGTGACCACAATCAGGGAAAGTCAACTGGTCGGCATCAGGCAAGCAATCCAACATTCGGCTACGTCCTGCACCCTCTTTTTCTCCGTAAATGATCAGCGAGGGCACATTCGGTTTTATCTCATTCAACCTTGTCCAAGCATCCCTGCCGTAATAAACCCTACACGTAACATGCTGAGCTTGCCAAGCTCCCCACTCTAAAATCATTGTAGTCAATGCCTGACGCATCTCTTCACCATGCGAACCTGCACGTTGCACTAATTGGTCTATCCTCTCAATTTTATAGGCCACCAAACCACCTCGCAAAGCTTTTGCATTAGACTGACGCTGCTTTTCCTTTGCCTCTCTCGTTTTGGGCATAGTAGGACCCGGACGATTACATATTTCACCAGCAACCATCATACAAGAGAGCAATCGTTTAGGATACATGGCCAACAAGTCACCAGCCACATAACCACCCATCGAAAGGCCAACGACATGCACTTTGGAGATGTTGAGAGAATCCAACATCTCTACCAAATCGTCGGCATAAGTGAACTGCTTCCCCTCTATCGGATCAGAAGACAAACCGTAGCCCCTAAAATCAGGGACGATAACTCTAAAACTATCCTTTAAGACTTTTACCTGTTCCGCCCACATCCTTCTGTCTAAAGTATGACCATGAAGCAAGAGAACCACTTCCCCCGCACCATAGTCATCATAATAAATCTGAGCTCCATCATGCAATATCATCGTCTTCCCTTCTGCAAAAAGAGAAATGGAGAATAGCATGCTGAACAAAAAAGTCCAAAATCGTTTCATTATCGAACTTTACTTATTTTTCTTCCTTGCAATCATCCAGTTAGAAGGATTATTGTAACCTATACGAATAGGCAAATGCTTGATATCCTTACTTGTTGCGTATACTTGCTCCAAATCCTTTTGATATGCCACCTTGTTAAAGATGCTGATTGGATGAAGGTATTTTCCGTATAGAGACACATCCCAATCATCCTTAAAGAAACGATAAGGAATACCAGAATCATCTTCCAAAACGGCAAAAGAATAATCCAAGACGACATTACGAATCTTTGAGAAATAAGTTTCGTGCATCAAATATGAAGCCGCCTTCAAATATGTAACCACTTGGTATTTAGGAAGGGTTGCTTCTGCGTACTCTTTCATATTTTTAGGGAAACCTCCGTCATGCATATTTCCTGAAAAATAGTACAATGTCTGTAAATGAGTTGGAGTCTTCTCTTGGAAGAACTTGAGCTCAACCATACGACATTTTTTACCAGTAGCGTCAACAATAGCTCCATTTTCATCAATATCCACATTACGAATAGAAATCAATTGACACTCCTCCAAAGCCATCAACATAGAGATAACAGGAGCAATACCATCGATCTCTTCGCTATGCAAATCGTTCTTCATAGACAACGTACGGAAGAAGCTACTTCTCATATAAATCTTCAAAGAAGAGGTATATTTGTTGAAATAACGAGCATTCGCATTGATTGTCGTATCTATATTTCCTGGAGCCTCCAAACCAGCCATGAAGTAATAGTCTGCATTAGGGAAAAGCGTGATAGGATATAAGAAATCAGGACCGCTAAAAGGATAGAAGACATAATTGCAACGTTCACGAACATCGCTCATATCTGCTACCACCAACGAATCTGCCTTTGACAAAGTAGCAAAACTCTTTCGTTTCAAACTACCAATTTGAGTGGAATAATTACTCCACGCCTTTTTCTCCTCATCGGTCAATTTGATTCCGTCACAACTCAATCCCGCATAAAATTTAGCGGCACGATTTATTTGAGGATCACCGACCAATCGTTGCTTAACTGGCTCAGATTCTTGAACTGCCAGCGTATCACTTGCAACAGGCAAAGTGTCGTTTGCGGCAACATTCGATTGATTTTCCGAATTTCCATTTCCATTTGCACAAGAAGCGGCAAACAGAGAAAACATCAAGGCATAAAAACCTTTCTTCATTTTTGTATTCATATTTTTACTTGTTTTTTTCCAATTTTTGATTCACCCAATAGAAGAAGAAACCCGTCAAAACAGTTCCAAAACTAAGAATCATCGTCCATGGAGCATCTTGCGTCTTATTTACAAACGTATCTACATAATCATTATACATCATATAAACAATCGACCATACGATAATAGCACAGAATAGAATTGCAGGTAATGGGTATGCCCATGTTTTATAAGGTCTCTCCACATTCGGGAAACGGTACCTGTGAACAATCACGCCGGCCACAGTAAGCAATGCGCAGAAAGACAAGACAATACCTGTATATTGAGTTATCAATTTAAACGAACCTGTCAAAAGCATGATAGAACTAATCGCATATTGCATCCAAATAGCAATAGACGGACAGCCCTTCTTGTTTTTCTTTGTCAAAAAGCGAAACATTTTGTGGTCTTCGCCCATAGAAACCACAACTCTAGGACCGACATAGACCATCGAACTGATGCTCGACACCAACATAATCGTGATTAGAATACCCATGATTTCACCACCTTGAACTCCAAAAATATGTCGTGCACTTATCAAACCAATCTCGATTTGACCAGTCATCTCTTCCACAGGCGTAGTGCGCATAAAGACCATATTCAAGCATAGATAAAGCACAATAACAAATAAAGTACTCGACAACAATGCCAAGGGAACATTACGTTGAGGATTTTCTATATCCCCAGAAATATAGGCTGCCGCATTCCAACCCGAATAGGCATAATATACCCAAATTAAAGAAACTGCAAACGCAGGAGTGAACACATCACTAAACTGAAAATCTTGGACTACATCAAAATTAGCGGCTCCTTCTGGTGTGACAATCAATCCTGCCACAATAAATACAATTATAATGGCTATCTTGATACCGGTCAGCAGATTCTGCATTTTCGTGCCAACATGTGCATCTATCGCATGAAATAACGTTATTATCGTCAGGACAACCATCGCAAAAACCTTCTGATCTAAAACTGGATAGATATTGCACAAATAAGAACTCATCGCCATGCTCGACAAAGCGACCGGAGCCGCAAAACCGACTAACAACGAAGTCCACCCCGACATAAAACCGACTGAAGGATGATAAATAACAGACAAGTAATGATATTCGCCACCCGAACGAGGCATTGCCGCACCCAACTCGCTATAAACAACGGCACCACACAAAGCGACCAATCCGCCCATGAGCCAAATCAAAGCAATACCTATTGGATTAGTCAACGACATCAATTGGAAGCCCAACGAAGTAAACACTCCCGTTCCAATCATATTTGCGATGACAAACGTAGATGCAGTTTTTGTTCCTATTTTCTTAGAGGACATATGATTTTAATATTTATTTTGTTCAGCGCAGAAGCATCCTTTAGTGAATCTTCATCTATAATTCGTAGTTGATAGAGCCTTATTGCGATTAAAAAACCTCACTTCTGTAACAATGTAATAGTCCATTCAAGCCCCTTTATTCCAATTAGATGTCTTGAATTTTTCAACAAGTGATAATGAGGCTACCAAGCCTAACGACCAAGCACAAAGGTATATATATTTTTCAGAAAAAAAAATATAGGAACGCTCACCAACATAGGCCGTTTTTTTGTTTATACCTTTCATTTATGTAAAAAAAATAGAGGGAACCGAAGTTCCCTCTATTTTTATCTCAAAAAGAGTATTAACGTCTCTTTTCCTTAATCTTAGCCTTCTTACCAGTAAGACCACGCAAGTAGTAAAGTTTTGCTCTACGAACCTTACCAATCTTGTTAACTGTGATGCTCTCGATGAAAGGAGACTCCATTGGGAAAATTCTCTCTACACCTACACCGCTAGTAATCTTACGAACTGTGAAACGCTTCTTTTCACCTTGTCCGCTGATACGGATAACATCACCCTTAAACATCTGGATACGCTCTTTGTTACCCTCAACGATCTTGTAAGCAATTGTAATTGAATCACCACTCTTGAAGCTTGGGTGCTTCTTCTCTGTAGCGAAAGCTTGCTCTGCAACTTTAATCAAGTCCATTTTTATACTTATTTTCATTAAACAATCGCGCAATATTACGAACTCCTTGATGTTTCATAAGAGATTACGCAAATTCCGACTGCAAAGGTAATTCTTTTTTTATTATCCACCAAATGCAGTTCGTTTTTTATTAAAGCACAATATTTACAATCTTACCAGGGACAACAATAACCTTCTTAGTTGGCTTGCCATCCATAATCTTAATGGTTTGCTCATTAGAAAGAACTGTCTTCTCCACATCTTCCTTAGACATATCGATTGGCAACTCTACAGAGAAACGAACTTTTCCATTAAACGAAACTGCATATTTAGCTGCACTCTCTTTCAAATAGTCTTCATTGCACACTGGCCATTTTGCATCACAAACAGTGGTTTGATTACCCAACGCATGATACAACTCTTCTGCCAAGTGAGGAGCGAACGGAGTCAAAAGGATTACTAACGGTTCCAAAATCGCCTTTTTATTACACTTTTGGGAAGCCAACTCATTTACGCATATCATAAATGCAGCAACTGAAGTATTGAACGAGAAGTTGTCTATGTCGTAAGAAACCTTCTTAATCAACTTATGCAAAGATTTCAATTCTTCTTTCGTAGGTTCAGCGTCAGACAACGACAACTCTTCTCGAGAATAGAACAATCCCCACAATTTCTTCAAGAAACGGTGAACGCCATCAATACCGTTAGTATCCCATGGCTTTGATTGTTCCAATGGGCCAAGGAACATTTCGTAGAAACGTAACGTGTCAGCACCATATCTCTCAACGATGTCATCAGGATTAACAACATTGAACATTGACTTGGACATTTTTTCCACTGCCCAACCACAAATATATTTACCATCTTCAAGAATAAACTCTGCAGTCTTATAGTCTGGCATCCAATTCTTGAAACGCTCAATATCCAATACATCATTACTAACTATATTCACATCAACATGGATAGGAGTAACCTCATATTGATCTTTCAAATTGTAAGAAACGAAAGTATTGGTATCCTTGATTCGATAAACGAAGTTAGAACGTCCTTGAATCATGCCTTGATTAATCAACTTTTGGAATGGTTCATCCTTGCAGATTACTCCGAGGTCAAACAAGAATTTATTCCAAAAACGGCTATAAATCAAGTGACCTGTTGCGTGTTCTGTACCGCCCAAATACAAGTCAACATTTTGCCAATAATCATTTGCTTCCTTACATACAAGAGCCTTGTCATTGTGAGGATCCATGTATCTCAAGAAGTATGCTGAAGAACCAGCAAAACCTGGCATTGTATTCAATTCAAACGGATAACCCTCCTCTGTATTCCAATTTTTAGCATGACCCAATGGAGGTTCACCAGATGCAGTCGGCAAGAAATTCTCGATTTCAGGCAACATCAAAGGAAGCTTGCTCTCATCCAAAACATAAGGAAGCCCATCCTTGTAATATACCGGGAATGGCTCTCCCCAATAACGTTGACGACTAAAAATAGCATCTCTCAAACGATAGTTAACCTTTACTTTTCCAATGCCGTGTTCCTTGACATACTTCTTAGTAGCAGCTATTGCTTCTTTGACTGTCAATCCATCAAGGAAACCGGAATTAGTCATAATGCCATCCTTTGCATCAAAACTCTCTTCACTTACATCACAACCCGCAATTACAGGAATGATAGGAAGATTGAAATGTTTTGCGAAAGCATAGTCACGAGAATCGTGAGCAGGAACGGCCATGATTGCACCTGTTCCATAACCGGCCAAAACGTAGTCACTAATCCAAATAGGAATCTCCTTATTGGTAACAGGATTTATTGCATATGCACCAGAGAAGACACCCGACACACGCCTATCTGAAATACGTTCGCGCTCTGTACGACGCTTCACCTGGTCCAAATACGCATCAACCTCTGCTCTTTGAACATCAGTTGTCACCATATTTACATATTCTGACTCAGGCGCAAGCACCATAAATGTCACACCGTGAATAGTATCTGCTCGAGTTGTGAAAATTTCAAAATCAAAAGGTTTATCTTTGATTTTAAACTTCATCTCGGTACCCTCACTACGACCTATCCAGTTTTTCTGAGTCTCCTTCAATGAATCCGTCCAATCAATTTTCTCCAAGCCATCAAGCAAACGTTGAGCATACGCAGAAACACGCAAACTCCATTGACGCATAACTCTTTGCTCAACTGGATGCCCACCACGGATTGAAAGACCTTCACTAATCTCATCATTAGCCAAAACACAACCAAGTGCAGGACAGAAGTTAACTTTCGTATCAGCAAGATATGCGATACGATAATTCATCAAGACCTCTTGCTTCTTCTTCTCATCATAAGATTTCCAATCTTGAGAAGTAAAAGACAACTCATCTGTGCAGGCAGCATTCAAAGAAACTGTACCCTCCTTCTCAAATTTAGAAACCAAATCTGAAACAGGCATTGCCTTACACAAATCATTATCATAATAAGAGTTGAACATTTGAATAAATGCCCACTGCGTCCACTTATAATAATCTGGCTCGCAAGTACGAACTTCGCGAGACCAATCGTAACAAAATCCTATTTTATCCAATTGCTCCCTATAGCGAGCAATGTTCTTTGCTGTAGTAACCGCTGGATGCTGACCAGTTTGGATAGCATATTGCTCAGCAGGCAAACCATAAGAGTCATAACCCATTGGGTGAAGAACGTTAAAACCTTGCAGACGTTTATAACGACTAAATATATCCGAAGCAATGTAACCAAGAGGATGTCCGACATGCAAACCCGCACCTGATGGATAAGGGAACATATCCAAAACATAATATTTAGGTTTGTTTTTATCAATCTCGACTTTGTAGGTAGAGTTTTCTTTCCAATAACTCTGCCATTTGCTCTCAATTTCTTTAAAGTTATATTCCATACTGAATCAAAATTAATGGGACAAAGTTAGGAAAATATAAGGAAGAGACAAAGCAAAACGATTGAAGAACAAGAAGAAATGGAGTTTAGTGAGCAAGAAACATCAGATAGAGACAAAAAAAGGGCAGAACCCAAAGTCCTGCCCTAATTTCTCAAACGATACTTGGATTAATATTCCCACAAATCGTTTTCGTAGTTAACCAACAATGTTTTAACACGAGCTTGCTCTCTCTTCACATCCTCTGGAGTAATGTTATACTCAAGCAAGTTACGGTTTTGAATGTTGGACTCCCTATAGATATAACTTGCGAAACGTCTCTTGATAAACAAGTCATCAAATGAAGGACGAGCACCGTTGTTCTTGTCAGTGATCAAAACTTCAGTTTGAGACAAGAAAGGTCTCAACTTATCAAATGGAATCCAGAACATTGGATACTTTTGAATACCAAGATCAGTTTCTCTAACCATGATAGGACAGAACCCAATGATTCTCACATTGAAAGTAGAAGTGATTTTGTCGAAATACCAAACTTCCTTAACATAATACTTGATTACGTCACGGTTAGGTATATCAGACTCATCAACTACATAAACAGAATCGTTAGTAATAGAATCAGCTTGAACAGTAAAGATCAACTCATACTTTTCAAGAAGATCCTTGAAATTAACCAAGTGCTCGTCGTTAAAGATTTCACGAGAATCAAGATACTCATATACCTTGATTTTACCATCCTGAATAAGTCTGAACATCAAAGAAAACAAACTTTGTCTGTTGTCTGATGATTCTTCAGGATAATAGAACGGATAGTTCATCTTTTCACGCAAATCGACAGTTCTATAAACTACCTTTTGCCAATAAACATCATCCGCACGTGGATTTAACAACTCAATTGGTTCCAAACCTTCCTTCGGACCACTAGTTGGCAAGTTTGTTGCTACCTCTTCAGAAATGTCTCCTGTCTCGTCGAAGAAAGAGTTATCCCCCTCTTGAGCGAAAGCAGAGGCCATACAAGACATTAAGCCACCAACAAACAATAATTTAAAATACTTACTCATAATTCTAAACTTTAAAATCAGAATAGTTTCCAATTATCTCAATTACTTAATCTTAACCTCGACAGGAGGCAAAGTTCTCTCAACATTATCTGGACCCTTAGCCTTAACGTTAGACACGTAAACAGTCTTACCCTTTGTCAACTTACCAAACACTTGCTTTTGCTTAGCAGTCAACTCAGAACCTGTAGCCATATCGACCATAGTATTACCCATTGAGTCGAAAGAGTTCAAAGAGAATGACAACACCTTGTACTTAACATCCAAGTCAGCGTCATCCAACTCAGCGATGATACGGTTAGCAGTAATCAAAAGGTTCTTAGCAATTGCAGTTCCTCCCTTATACTTCTCCTTAACACCTTGAGCATTTGTGTACTCGATCTTTGCCAATGGTGGTGGCAATGGCTTAACACGGAATTCCTTCTTAGCAACTACTGTTGACTTACCTTGCATATTAGCATAAACTGTTACAACAGCAGGAGTACCAACCTTGATAGGAGTGATATCCCAACCCTTAGCAGTTTGAACTTGCTTTGCATTTGAAATGTCAATCTTAACGTCACGAGAAGCAACACCAGGAACTGAAACGCTCAATGGGTTCTTGATACCAGCATAGAACACGTTCATCATATCTGCAGAAATTGTAGCAGATGGTTCACCTACGGTATAATCACTTGCGAAGTCATAGATAACCTCCTCGCCACTTGGCTTCTTCATCTTGATCTTACCCTTGTAGTCGAACTTACCAGTTGCACCAGCACCGAACTCATAAACACCGTTAACGATTGGCTTACCATTAACCTCAATCTCCAAAGGACGAGTTGAGTCGGTAGCTGCCAAAACGATTTGAGCGTGGTATTTGCTACCCTTGATCAAATACTTTGAATCAGGAATAACCAAAGCCTCGATTTTGTTTACACGGAAGTCACCTGCATCAATTTGGTTGATCAAATATTGCATGATTTCAGCCTCTGTGTTACGGATATCGTTTTGAACCTTAGACAACATTGTCAAAGTTGCAACAGCAGGCATACCCTCAAATACTGAATTCTCCCACAATACTCTCTCACCATCATGACCATGACCATCAGGAGTTGCAAAAGTCTCATCGATTGATCTAGCCTTCATAGAATCAGTTACCATTGACTTAACAAAGTCTGCATAGCTTCTGATGCTATTCTTCAAATCCTTGCCGACTGGCTTAATAGACTTACCTTCACATTGGAAAGGAACTTCACCTACACCAACTGTACCTGTGATATCCAAGTTACCTCTTTTCTCCTCAGATACTTGAAGATAATTTTCTTTCTTAGGATCAATATTAGCTTCCTCACCATCAATAAGCACAACAATATATCTCTTGATAGTATTGATATAGTTGTACAAAGAGTCTGATTTAGTAGCCAACAAATCTGCCTTATCTTTCCACTCTTTCGTCTTTGTTGGATTTTGAGAGGCAAGATCCTCAAACTTCTCTTTCATATTTACGTTTCGAGCATCCGCAATCTGAATACTCTTACGCAATGACCCATCCACCAATGAATATCCATTCAAGATTTCTACTGACACGTTCAATGCAAGAAGGGCAGTATAAACCAAGTACATCATGGATATCATCTTTTGTCTCGGGGTTTCCGGACAGTTCGCTGCACTCATAATTTACTTTTAATTGTTAATAACTACTATAATTCTATATCAAAAGTATTAGCCTCTGATAGTCATTGCGTTAAGCATATTGCCATAAACAGAGTTCAAGCTCTTCATTTGCTTTGACAACAAAGCGATTTGATCCTTGTAACCCTCTGCCTCTTGAGCTGAAGAGTTCAAAGAAGACTCGATCTTTGCTACTGCAGCAGCCAAAGTCTTCATAGCCTCGTTTTGCTCATTAACAGACTTAACTTGAAGCTCGAATACAGAGTTAATAGTAGAAATATTCTTGTTGATACCATCGATTTGATCAGCAAAGTTCTTAGAACCTTGAGAAGCGCTACCGATGCTAGCAGCAATGCTTTGATAAGAAGAAACCAAAGAATCAGAAGAATCCTTCAAGTTCTTTTGTGATGATGCGAATGCACCAGCAGCCTCGGAAGCCTTGCTCAAATTTGAAGTATAAGTATCAGAAATAGCAGCTGCGTTGCTCAAAGAACCAAGTTGACCTGCAGTCTCACCCAATCTTGAGATACCTTCACGCAATTTTTGCATTTCACCTTCGATCAAAGAAGGAACATCCTCAACCTTAGCGATACCTTGTTGCTTCTTCTCCTCTTTCTTCTCTTTCTTCTTAGGCTCAGCACCCTCTTCGTTATCGCCCAACTGAGGGTAAACCAAGTTCCACTCCCACTCCTTGTGAGGTTTTTCAACAGCTGACAAAGCAAAAAGGATAGCCTCGATACCCATTCCGATCATCAACATCACACCAGCACCAGGATAGTGCTGAATCTTAAACAACGCACCAATAATTACGATACTGGCTCCAAAACCATAAGCAATACCGCTTATCTTCTTCCCTTGTGGGGAAGCCAAAAAATCTGAAAGTCCCATTTTTTAAATTTATTTTTAAGGTTAATAATATTCTACTTTTTAATTAATCCATGCCGATGTAACTACGTACACATCTGAAACCGATGAAAGAACGGTTCTCGTTTTGATATTCGTAAGTACGAACACCACATTGCAAGAAGATACCCACATCTTTCCAAGAACCACCTCTGATAACCTTACGTCTCAAAACGTCTGGATCAGAAGACTTAGCATTGTACTCGTAGTTAGGATTCATATCGTGTACAAAACTATAGTTTGACTCGTGATAAGCAGAAGAAGTCCACTCAGAAACGTTACCTGCCATATCATACAAACCAAATTCATTTGGTGGATAAGAAGCAACTCTTGCTGTAATCAAATAACCATCATCAGTATAGTTACCTCTTTGTGGCTTAAAGTTAGCCAAGAAACAACCCTTTGCTGTACGGATGTAGTTACCTCCCCAAGGATACATTGACAAGTCTTTGCGACCGCGAGCAGCGTACTCCCACTCAGCCTCGGTTGGAAGACGATAATCTTGAACCCTCACACCCTTGTTTCTAACTTGGTATGAGTTGAACAAATAAGATCTCCAGTGGCAGAATGCTTGAGCTTGCTCCCAAGACACACCAACAACAGGATATTCACCATAACCAGGGTGAGCAAAATACAATTTCATGTATGGCTCGTTGTATGCGTATGTAAAGTCACGAATCCAACACAAAGTATCAGGATAAATGTTCACACGCTTCATAGAGATAAAGTCAGAACGCTTCTTCAACTCTCTATAAACTGTTTGGTTGATGATGTGACCTTCCTCGTTTGTGAATGAAGTATCCTTTCTAATCATAACATCTGCACTATCCTTAGTTTTACCCAAGCCAGCAATGCTACGATTGTAGCTACCTCTCAACACATCAAACTTGTTTTCCTTCTTAGCAGCTTGAACGTAGTCAATCCATCCGTACTTGTACATCAAGATCATACCATTCAATTGACGCTCGAAGTCGATTGCATCTTCATCCATATAGAACATACTATCCAATGCAGATTGCAAATCCTCGTTTGCCTTTGTCCAAGGAATTTTCTTCTTCCAGTTCAATACTGGAGTCTTCAATTCATTACCCTTCTTGTCTTGAGAAATCTTGTACGACTCATCAACAGCCGACAATTTCTCACGAGCAATTGAGTCACGAACCCAATGCACGAACTGCTTGTACTCACCGTTTGTGATTTCTGTCTCATCCATCCAGAAAGCATCCAATGAAACAGTTCTTGACTGAGAAGTCATTGCCCAGTTGGCATCCTGGTCATTTTGACCCATTGTGAAAGAACCTCTCTTGATAAAGAGCATACCATAAGGTTTCGGCTCCTTCCATGACTTCGAATAAACACCTACCAGCTCACCGTTTTCGCCTCCACCACAACTGGCGAGCAGTACTGCAATTAATGAAATAAATAACAGCTTCTTCATGATATCTAAATTACTTAAATTTTTTTCTTTGTTCATAATATTCGATCACTCTTGTATTTGTTCTTCTTCGAAAACTCGGGTTTAAAACTATATCTCAAGTAAATCTCATGACTACCCCCCGAAACAATCATTTTCGACACCGGCAAGTCATAAGAATAACCCAAGCGAAGACCCGAAAACAAGTCCATACCAACCAAAAAAACGAAAGCATCGCCCAACCTATAAGTTAAGCCGCCTCGTATTCTTTTATCGTATTCCAGCACACACGTCAAATCCATTTGAAAATCGGAGAAATCCGAACGAATCTGAGTCGATGGCTTTAATGTATAAAACGCATTCGACTGCGGAATATTGTATCCACCCGTCAAATAAAACACGCGAGGTACATACATTTCTGCAGAATCCTTGCCAAAGTTAGTTGTTCCTGAATTCAAATGCGCCACTGACAAACCAACAAACATCTCATCATCACTGTAATATGCACCCACACCAGCATCAAAAGTCAATGCGTTATCATCTGCACCCTCGCCTGAGGAAGAATAAGGATCATCATTTTTATGATATTCATCGCCTTCTATCGGAGAACCTCCATTCCCCGTAAAGTCGACTCCAGAAAAATCAAATGTTTGACTCAGAAATCCAACATTCAACCCCAGCCCCACAACTCCCTTCCAGAGTTTCATCTTATAAGAATACTGTAAAAGAACGCTTTGGTCTTTAAATAAACCTATATTTTCACTAGAAAAAACCAATCCAACGCCATGTTTAGTACCCGAAATGCTCAACGGCGTATTTACGGAAAAAAACATATCTACCGGCGCATCACTAAACCCAGCCCATTGCAAACGATACGCACCCAATAGGTTCATCATATCGTTTTGAGCAACAGCTCCTGCATTGTTCGTCTCCGGCAGCTCCATATAGTTGCTATATATGGCATCAAATTGAGCAGAAACTCTTGTAAATGAGAGCAACCACACACAAAAAAAGAGTAAAAGACGTCCTTTTTTCATATAATTTGACACGCAGCCATCGGAAAACCGACAACAATATTAGTGATTTTACAATAATTCACAATCAAATCAGAACTTTTTAACATTTCGGATTTGTCTAAAAGAGAGCAGTTCCCTGATAAACAAAACTTTCCATAAAAGTCCCGAAAGCATTAATATTCTTCCTCATTGAAGAAGAAATCCTCCTTACTTGGATAATCCGGCCAAATGTCCTCAATGCTCTCGTAGATATCGCCTTCATCCTCCATCTCCTGAAGATTTTCAATCACCTCCAATGGAGCTCCTGATCTCATTGCGAAATCTATCAACTCATCCTTTGTTGCTGGCCAAGGAGCATCCTCCAACTTCGAAGCCAATTCTAATGTCCAATACATAACAGCCTATAGAAAATTATAAAAGTTAATACATCATACACAATTCTCTACATAAAGGATTGCAAAAGTATGCTTTTTTTCATTAAAAACAATCTTTAACAGACTTTTTTTATAATGCCAATACGCATTTTTGCTATATGGAGATTGCAATACGTGTTAAAAACAGATTCATATCTTACTCATAAACGTTAAGCAATCTGAATTATTCTATAGGCCCACCCTTTTTATAGAAGGAAAAAATCTAAGCACGTAATCCTCCTTCTGAAGTTCTGGACTGTAATAGACAATGCCGAAAGAAAAAACATCTATCGTCACCCTGATTTTTTCATCCGTCTTCAATTGCTCCCAAAATCTCTTCATGCTCGGCGTACGATGAATTCCATCTACGACAACAACACTTTTCTCATTAAGTTTCTGAGAACATTTAGCATACATATCAACCAAGGAACGAACCTCTGCCGAGTGTGGATCCGGATTAAAAAACAAGAAATCGATGCGTTCCATCTTGTGCAGAACTCTATCTAAACACTCCTCTGCAACACCCTCCTCTAAATGTATATTGGGAAAATTCGCATTTTGGAAACTCAGTTTTGCATATTTTGCCATATCTCCCTCCTCTATCGTCCACAATTGGGACTTAGAATCGGGGGCAGCCATATACATAGAGGACAAGCCAAACGAAGCCTTTAGTTCTAACAAGAATTTAGATTTGGAATGATTCACCAAACGAAATAAAAGTTGATCGTACGACGGCATCTTCGAGGATTTTTTAGCCATGCCCGATATGTTTCGAACGACCAATTCTCCCCTTCCATCTTTAACCTGGATTTGTTTTTTCGTTTCGAAAAGGAGTTTCCTCACCTTTTCTATTAATTCATATTTATAATAGGGATACTTTTCTTCAATCACCTTAGTCACTAAATAAAAGACAAAAGGAGAATGGACTCCAAAGCCTCTTCTATGCTTGGAGCGAAAAAAATATGCTATCCATTCAATTATAGAATTCACCTGCTTATAGAAATAGAATTATTACAAAAGGGGAAAAAACAATGGAGAGAGTCAACAACCCTCCCCATTATATCTACAGACTAATATTTAGAATTACTCCTTTACACGCTCGATGTAAGAACCGTCACGAGTATCAACCAAAATCTTCTCACCCTCGTTGATGAACAAAGGCACGCGAACAGTGGCTCCAGTCTCAACAGTAGCAGGCTTCAATGTGTTTGTAGCAGTATCACCCTTCAAACCTGGCTCAGTGTAAGTGATTGTAAGAACAGTCTTAACTGGCATTTCAGCGAAAAGCACAGTCTCAGAAGATGCATCGAACACTACTTCAACGACATCGCTCTCTTTCATGAAATCAACACCTGTGATCAAGTCATGTGCAATTGGCAATTGCTCAAAAGTCTCATTGTTCATGAAAATATAATCCTCACCTTCCTTGTACAAATATTGGTGCTCACGACGCTCAACACGAACATCCTCCAATTTCTCACCAATGTTGAAACGTTTCTCAACAACGAGGCCGTTTACTACATTCTTCAACTTTGTACGCATAAAAGTGTTACCCTTACCTGGCTTCACATGAAGGAACTCTACACAAAAATAAAGCTTGCCATCCATCTTGATGCAAGTTCCGTTCTTAATGTCTTGTGCATTAATCATATTACTCTTGTCTTAAATTAAAATTCGCTAATATATTCAGACTGCAAATTTACTGCAATTCCGTAAATTTCAAAATAGTATGTTTACAAAAAGCACTCTTTGAAAGAGAATAACCAAAAAGTTGATTAACTTTGCACCTAAAATTACATCGTGGCAACGCCACAAATACCGAAAATTTTAATAATACTATAATATTTTACGATGAACTTTGTTGAAGAACTCAAATGGCGTGGAATGATCCAAGACATGACGCCAGGAACAGAAGAACAACTCCAAAAAGAAATGACAACAGCCTACTTGGGTATTGACCCAACAGCTGACTCTCTTCATATTGGCCACTTGGTGGGTGTGATGATGCTTCGCCACTTCCAACGCAGCGGACACAAGCCTATCGCTTTAATCGGAGGCGCTACGGGTATGATTGGCGACCCATCCGGAAAATCTCAAGAACGCGTCCTCATCGACGAGGAAAGACTTCGCCACAACCAAGAAGGCATCAAAAAGCAGTTGGAGAAGTTTCTTGACTTCAACAGCAACGAACCAAACGCAGCCGAATTAGTCAACAACTACGACTGGATGAAGGATTTCACTTTCCTTGATTTTATCCGTAACGTAGGTAAGCTCATTACGGTCAACTACATGATGTCTAAAGACTCTGTAAAACGCCGCTTCACCGGAGAAAACGGAGCAGACGGTATGTCTTTCACCGAATTCTCCTACCAACTTCTCCAAGGATACGACTTCGTTCACCTCAACAGCAACAAAAACTGCAAATTACAATTAGGTGGTGCCGACCAATGGGGAAACATCACTACAGGTACCGAAATGATTAGAAAAGTGACAGGAAACGAGGCTTTCGCCCTCACTTGCCCTCTTATCACAAAAGCCGACGGAAAGAAATTTGGCAAAACAGAATCTGGTAATGTTTGGCTGGACAGAAGATATACATCTCCTTACAAGTTCTATCAGTTCTGGCTGAACGTGTCTGACGATGACGCCGCTAAATACATCAAAATCTTCACAAGCCTTCCAAAAGAAGAGATTGACGGACTTATCAAAGAGCAAACTGACGCGCCTCACTTGCGCCCTCTCCAAAAGAGATTGGCTCAAGAACTCACCGTCATGGTCCACTCTCAAGAGGATTACGAAGCTGCGGTAGAAGCATCCAACATCCTATTCGGAAACGCAACATCCGATGCCTTGCGTAAACTTGACGAGGAGACACTTCTTTCCGTGTTTGACGGCGTTCCTCAATTCGACATCAACAAAGACGAATTGGCTGCCGGCATCAAGGCAAGCGACCTTCTTGCCGAAAAGGCAAAAGTATTCACTTCAAAAGGTGAAATGAGAAAACTTGTACAAGGCGGCGGAGTTTCCATCAACAAGACAAAATTGACAGAGGCAGATGGCATCATCGACAACTCATACCTCTTGAACGGAAAGTATATTCTCGTACAAAAAGGCAAAAAGAACTACTTTTTGCTAACTGCGAAATAAATTTCTTCGAAAAGACTTGCAGAATTCCAAAATTGTTCATACTTTTGCATCGCTTTTGAAAAACAAGGCAACTGAGGATTGTCTCATGGTGTAATGGTAGCACTACAGTTTTTGGTTCTGTCTGTCGAGGTTCGAATCCTCGTGAGACAACAATTCGACAAATTAAAGCCCTGATTTTCAGGGCTTTTTTGTTTTGCATCTACCTCATTTATCATTTCATGGGTAAAAAAAACGTAATCCATACAAAAACCCCGAACAGAAGACAAAACGCCATTCTACCACAAACATGGTAGTTCATTGCCTATACGATGGTATTGTATGGTAGAGGATTTATTTGTTGATTTGCACAATAATAATCAGTAGGAAAAATGGCGAAAAACATAGCAACAGACATCACAAAACTAATTGGCAGAACGCCAATGCTTTCGATGTCAAGGATAGAAGCCGATTTGAAACTCAAAGCCCACCTGTGGGCTAAGTTGGAGATGTTCAACCCAGCGGGTAGCGCCAAGGACCGTGTAGCATTGGCCATGATCGAGGATGCCGAGAGAAAACATTTGATAGACAAGGACTCAGTCATCATCGAACCCACTAGTGGCAACACAGGAATCGGATTGGCATACATCGCGGCAGTAAGAGGTTATAAGGTAATCATCACAATGCCAGACTCCATGAGCATGGAGCGTCGCTTACTCCTGACGCTATACGGTGCGAAGTTAGAATTGACTCCCGCCCATAAAGGCATGAACGGAGCCATAGAAAGAGCGAAGGAGTTAGCCCAAGAGATAATAGACAAAGCACCTCAAGGAAAAAAGGCGACAGCCGCATATATTCCTCAACAATTCAAAAATAATGCAAACTCTGACATTCATTATCTCACCACAGCCAAGGAGATATGTGAAGACACGGATGGCGAAGTGGATTATTTTGTAGCGGGAATCGGCACAGGAGGCACCATCACAGGTGTAAGTCATAAGTTAAAGGAACTGAATCCCCTAATCAAGGTGATAGGCGTTGAACCTGCAACTTCCGCGGTCCTATCCGGCGGAAGGCCTGGTCCTCATAAATTGCAAGGCATTGGAGCTGGCTTTATTCCTGATGTCTTAGACACAAAATCGTATGATGAAATCATCGCCGTCGGCAACAAGGACGCCATAGATAGGATGGGTTATTTAGCAAAGAAGGAAGGCGTATTGGCTGGCATATCCTCGGGTGCGGCATTACAGGCGGCCATAGAATTGGCCCAACGTCCAGAAGCGGAGGGAAAGAATATTGTGGTATTATTCCCAGACACGGGAGAGCGTTACCTCTCAGTGTTACCTTTCCTCCAGAGATAAGACAACAAATCATTAACTTAAAAATGGTTTAGTAGATGGCAACATTCATATTGGCAGACAACCAAGACCTTACACGTTATGGTTTTGTATATATCATCGACCATTTCTTCCCCAATCACTCAATCGTGCGCACAGAAGACCGCATCGAGTTGGAGGACGAGTTAAAGAAGGCGGACGAGTCCATCGTGTTGGTGGATCCGGAGCTGTTCGACATCGACACGCTGGAGGATTTGGAAGTTTTGGCCTCAAGATACATTCACTCTCAGTGGATACTCGTCAGCAACGATTTTGACGACACAACCATCCGTAATATGAGTGCTAGGCAAGAGGTGAGTATTCTCTTGAAAGAGAGCGGGAAGGAAGAGATCCGCAGTGCGATAAAGTGCGCCTTGAAACAGGACCGCTTTATCTGCCACCAGATTACCAACCGACTCCTCTCCATGCAAATCAGTTCTGACAGCGAATTGCTCACACCGACGGAGGTGGAGGTACTAAGACTGATTGCCCAAGGGAAGTCCGTGAAGGAGATCGCGTCCATCCGATTCTCCTCCTCCCACACCATCGTTTCGCACAAGAAGAACATATTCCGGAAAATCGGAGTGAACAGCGTGCATGAGGCAACCCGTTACGCATTGAAATCAGGATTGGTTGATATAGACTACTATATCTAACCTACGCCTTTCGCATAGACAACTCGCGGATCAACTGTTTCGCGAGTTTTTTCTCTATAAATCCTTTATCATGTGAATCGTCGTCGCCGCATGGCCCGAATTGCCCAAACGATGAGGCAGATACCGAAACCCTTCCTTCTCATACAACGTGACGGCTTTCGAGAACTCAGGGAAGGATTCTATGTAGAGTTGTTTATATCCCTCCTCCCGCGCCTTCTCCTCCACACGGCGAAGTAATTGCTTGCCCAATCCTTTTCCACGCAGATTGGGGGAGAAATAGAATTTCACCACCTCGGCAATGCCCTCTTCCAATCCCTCTGTCGGGTAAAAGCCACAACCACCCAAAACGGTTCCGTTCTCTTCGACGACAAAGTATGCCGCATCGTCTCTTCCCGCAAAGGTTTCATACATCTGATCAGTCCTTGGGTCGTCATAAACCGTATATACTAACGGAGCGTCCAATTCCACAAAGGCATTTCTGACAATGACGGCAATCATCCCATTATCCTGGGGTTCTATATTTCGTATCTTCATGCTATGTATAAAAAAAGACGCAGTTGCCTGCGCCTTTACTCTGCCTCTAAAGCCTGTTTGACATCTTCATATAGGTCATCTACATCTTCCAGTCCTATACTAAGTCGTATGGTAGTATCCTTCACATCCATCGCTCTTCGTTGAGAGCCTGAGAATGGTCCGAAAATGGTGGAAGCCGGATGGATGGCCAATGACTTATTATCGAACAGATTGGTCGCCCTTCGAATCAATTTCAGATGGTTGATGAAGTTAAAGCATGCCTGCTTATCCGCCAAATCAATGGTAATCATTCCTCCAGCGGTAGGGCCAAACTGCTTCAACGAAATCTCATGAAAAGGGTTGTCCTCCAAACCCGTATAATTCACATACGTGATCTGCGGCAATGATCGTAGCCGCTTCGCCAAATCCAAGGCATTTTGCGCCTGCACACGGTAACGTGCGTCCAGCGTCTCCAGTCCAATCGTCTGCATATAGGCAGCATGTGGGGTCATGATGGCACCCAAGTTACTGATCAGCTCATATCGGATCACGCGGTTCACATTGGGGAAGCGGCCATAGTCAATCACCAAACCTCCCAATGAAGTGGCTCCTCCGGATATGTACTTGGTACTGGAAACCACTTCGACATCCACACCCAAATCCTTGGCACTGAACACCGTGAAAGGGATCATTGTCGTATCCGCAATAAGAGGGATATTATGCTCGTGGGCGATTTCAGACAAACCGTGTAGATCCGCCACCTCCATCTGGGGATTGGTGATAATCTCTAGATAGATGCATGCTGTTTGCTCGTCCACCGAAGCCTTGACACGCTCCAAATCCAACAAATCGACACTTCTCGTCTCTAGTCCGAAACGCCCCAAGGTACCTTTCATCAAGGCCACCGTATTACCGAAAAGGTGGTTGGATGTAACCACATTTTTTCCTGCGGCAGTCACTGCCATCAGCGCATTGGTGATGGCAGCCATACCCGTATTGAAGGCAAAGACATTGGCTGCACAGGTCAATGCCTTCACCTTGTTTTCGAAATAGGTCACAGAGGGATTACCCAATCTGGAATAGTCGGGATCTTGCGTTCTGCCGCAAAAAGCGTCGGCCATGGCCTTGGCGTTAGGAAACTCATAGGCAGCCGTATGATAGACGGGAAAACCCAGAGCCCCGTAGGCATCCTCTCGTTGGAAGGATGTATGAATGGCTAAAGTTTGATTCTTCATCGATTATCTCAAATTAATCCTCTCCACAACTTCATTGTCCTTGATTCGGAACGCATTGAAAACCGGATACTTTCCGGCAAGCGACAAGATGGCGTAAAGCGCATTGGGGTCATAGGCCAATCGTTTGTCCTCCTCTGATGGACGGCTGGGAGATGCGGGGTGGCTATGCCAGTTACCCACTACCTTCAACCCATTTTTCTTCGCGTAATTGATCGCCGCGAACTGCTCTTTGGGATCAAAACTGAAATGCTCCTCGGAGTGGTCGATATTGGTCATCTTGTAGTTGAAAGAGACCGTCTCCTTGTCGGGACCCAAAAGGTAACCGCAGGATTCAACCGGAGCATCCTCCTGTGCCTGTCGCAGAATGGATTGATAAGCCTCTTCCGTTATTGTAAATGCCATAAGCGTATTATTTTTTATGGGAAGCCAAATCGCAAGTGGCTTGTTCGTAGTCAATCAAACTGGTCACAGTCGGGTGTGAACCGCAAATAGGACATGCGCCTGTCTTCTTCACATTGAACTTGCGGAAGTTCATCGTCTTGGCGTCGAAGGTGAGCAATTTATTGGTCAACAGCTCGCCGACACCTGTGAAATACTTCAATGTCTCCGCAGCTTGGATGGTTCCTAGCATGCCTGCTATGGCACCCAGCACACCTGCCTGCGAACAAGTTGGAACAGCACCTGCGGGAGGTGGTGTCTTGAACATACAACGATAGCAAGCGGAACCTGGCACATGGGTAAATGTTTGTCCCTCAAAACGAAGGATACCACCATGAGAGAAGGGTTTCCCCGCCATGACACACGCATCGTTAATCAAAAACTTCACTGGGAAATTATCTGTACCATCCACCACGAAATCATACTCCTTAATGATGTCCAAAGCATTAGATGCCTCCAAAAACTCCTTGTAGGTCTTGACGTTTACGTGAGGATTGATCGCTTGGATCGTCTCCTTGGCGGATTCAGCTTTCCAACGATCCACATCCGCTGTGGTGTGAATAATCTGGCGTTGCAAATTGCTCACATCCACCACATCGCCATCCACGATTCCAATCGTTCCGATACCAGCCGCGGCAAGGTACATTCCCACAGGAGCGCCCAAACCACCGGCTCCAACGATCAACACCTTTGCGTTACGGATCTTCTCCTGACCCTCCACACCCACATCCTGCAATAAGATGTGGCGTGAATATCTATTTAGCTCTTCTTCTGTAAAATCAAACATCTTAATTCACAATTCTTAATTCATAATTCTTAATTAACTCAGAATTGTCCTCCGCCCATGAAATAAAGGAAATCCACCTCATCATTCTCCTTTAGTTCAGTAGTAGCGAAATAATCTCTGTCCAAGAACTCTTCGTTCACTTGTACGCTCACCATCTCGGGTTGCGCGATATTGTTCAACTGTATCAATCCTGAAACTGTCAATGGAAGGGTTACCTCCTGTTTCTCTCCGTTCACTATTATCTGTGCCATGTCTCTTTATTTTTTAGCTAAACATTACTTATTTTCTTTTGTCAATGCAAAGGTAAACACGCATATCCACAATAACCCACCAAACCAATAGGTAATTACATAAAGAAGTACATAAATACCAAATGTATGGTAGGTGGACATCCCCATTTCAACACCAAATATGGGAGATAATCCACTTGTCAAAGTGGTACACAAAAGGGGAAGCACCTCGCCGAATAGGGAGGTGTTTTCCAAACTTGCAAAAAACGTAAAATTTCTATTTGTTGTTCGCTATGATCTTCTTCACAGCCACAACGAGTTTGTCGATTTCCTCTCTTGTGTTGTAGAAGGAGAAGGTAGGTCGCACACTCATCTCATAACCTAACGAACGAAGTGCAGGTTGGGCGCAGTGGTGACCAGCACGCACTGCGATACCCTCTTTGTCAAGCAACTGGCCAGTTTCGGGACCCCCCAACTTGTCAATCACAAAGGAGACCACGCTAACCCTATTCTTGGGATTTCCCAATACCGTTACACCAGGTATCTGCTGCAACTGCGTGCGGGCATACTCCGTCAGCCGATGCTCATACTTCTCAATCGCCTCAATGCCAACACGTTGCACATACTTCAAAGCGGCTCCCAAACCAATGGCATCCGCCACATTAGGGGTACCCGCCTCAAAACGGGCAGGTGGTGCATTGAATTGCGTTTCCTCGATAGTAACATCCTTAATCATGTTTCCTCCGCCTTGCCATGGTGGCAATAGTTCCAACCATCTTTTCTTGCCATAGACAGCGCCAATTCCGTTCGGTCCATAAATCTTATGGCCAGAGAAGACGAAGAAATCGGCATCGAGTGCTTGCACGTCAACCGGACTATGAGCGATGCTTTGAGCTCCATCGATCAAGACTGGCACATTGTAACGGTGGGCAATTTCTATGATCTGCTTCACGTCGTTGATGGTACCGAAGGTGTTATTGACATGTCCCACAGAAACGAATTTCGTATTGGGTCCAATCATACGGTCAAAATCGTCTAAAAGGAGGTCGCCATCTTTGCTCGCGGGAATGGCTTTGAGAATCGCGCCACGCTCCTTGCAGACTTGCTGCCAAGGAACAATATTCGCATGATGATCCAGCGTGGAGACAATTACCTCGTCTCCTGGATTCAAAAACTTTCTGCCGAATGTTTGCGCAATCAGGTTGATACCCTCCGTCGTTCCCCTCACGAAGACAATCTCTTCGGGACTTTGCGCATGAATGAAGTCCGCAATGGTCTGACGAGCCTCTTCGTATGCGTCCGTCGCCTCCGCCGCTAACGTATGGGCTCCTCTATGAATATTACTATTGTAATTTGTGTAATAGTCCGTAAGCGCATCTATCACCACCTGTGGTTTTTGCGTAGTAGCACCATTATCGAACCACACCAAATCCTTTCCATTCACCTTGCGTTTCAGGATAGGGAAATCCTTTCGGATGGCTTGGACATTTAACGTGTCATTATCCACATAATGGAGCGACTGAAGACTCTCTTTCTCTGGGCTACCGATACCAAATCCATCTTCGCTGACCACACCCGTTTGGAAAGAAGAAGGGACTTGGAAATCCCCTCTTCCGTATGGGATGTTAGAACTTGCGAAATTAGGATTGGAGGAGAGTACAGGAACGCCTCCGTTAGGGAAACCATTGTCTCCGCGAAGAATTCTCATGAACCCCTCCTTGATATCCTCCAAGTTGAGTTGATCAACTTCGTCTGGAACAAATTGAGAGACCTCTTGCTTAAGTTCCTCAGGACAAAAATTGCCAGCGGCTTGACGTAGGTACCCTATGTCACCGAGATTCGCACTGAAATTTGTATTATCTAAATCGGAAGTGATCATGATTCAATATTATTTTTCTACTGTATTACGGTGTTGATAATCGTGATAGAATCCGACCTCAACATTGTCTAACACGGCAATAGCGTCGTCCGTAAGAGGAGCAAGGCTAAAGTATTTGGTCAAAAGGTAAGATGCCACACCAAAGTGGTCAAGACCCATCAAACGAGCGGATAGGGATGGAGAAATCTCGCCTGGAATACCAGTTTGATGAAGGCCAACCACACCTTGATTCTTTTCGCCCACACGCACAAGGATGAAGCTGGTGGTACCCACACCACTGTTAGTCAAATATTGACCCTTCACCTCCACCTTATCGCTTGGGATGATTGGCACACCACGCCAAAGGATAATCTTTTGTCCATAAAGCTCTGTCGTGACAGGTGGCACACCACGCCAAGTACATTCACGTTCAAAAGCCGCGATGGCACGAGGGTTGGCGATAAAGAAAGATGGTTCCTTCCAGACAAGAGACAAAAGTTCATCCAAATCGTCTGGCGTAGGAGATCCATAACGCGTGGTGATGCGATATGCCGGATTCACGCTTGCCAACAAGCCAAAATATTTATTGTTGATCAACTCCCACTCCTGACGCTCCTTGATACTCTCGATACTTAGTCGCAACTGTTCCTCCAATTGGTTGAAAGGATTGTTGTACAAGTCGCTGACACGAGTATGGACACGAACCACGGTTTGGAGCGTATTCAAGGAGTACTCCTTGGGTTTCTCCTCATAGTCGATATATGTTTCAGGGATGATATTATCCTCCTCATGTCCACTGACCAAATCGATGTGGCGCTCTCCATGCTCATTGAGGGTAGCCTTTAGTCTCAACTGCTTGTCAACGGCCTGTTGGAATTGGCTGCGGAAATCAGGGATGTCCTTGATGATGCTTCCCAACTCACTGCTTTTTAGAACGAGGAACACGGAAGGAGTCACCGCTCTGACGGTAACAGAAGCGAGGTTGTCGCTCAAAAGATCCGCCTCACCGAAATACTCGCCGACACCGAGCAACGAGATACGAAGATCCTCACCATGAGGTCCCTTATGGCTCACCTCAGCCTGTCCATTGGCTACAATAAAGAATTTCTGCTCGTCATTTGCCTCCGTGATGAGTTCCGAGTTGATTCCCACCTCAACAGTTTCAAAAAGGCGGGCCAAACGTACCACAACCTCTTCATCGAAATGGGAGAACAATGGAATTTGTTTGAGGCTCTCAGCCTTAAAGCTTGGGACACCATTGAAATATTCAATGGCGATGCGTCCGCCTCTCTTCAACTCCACCTTTGTACTGTTCACCCTGAATGTTCCGCTATCGACTTGTACCCATGGCAGCAATTTGAGCAAAAGACGAGGCGAAATCGCACCCATCTGAGGGTTGGTCTTGGTGGTGTTAGCCAAATTTCTGGCCGATGCAGTGGTCACACTGCGTTGTGCATTGTCCAAAATGTTTTCTGACATAATCAAATATTTTTAGTTTATTTTTTAATTGTTACTTTATGAGTGGTGCCTTCCACATGCTCAATCGACAGCACTTCAAACCCCTGTTCTGTCGCACTTCTTGGCACATTATTAAGCGGTTCTCCTTCGCTGAGAAGAACTTCAAGAATCTCGCCCTTCTGTAATTTAGCCAACTCCAACTTCGTTTTCACAAAGGTCATTGGGCAATGTTCTTTTGTAATATCAAGTGTATGATTCATATTTTGAGTACTAATTTGTTAAATGAATAATGTCTGTCCGCCTTTGCTGATGTCCAAGAAGGTTGAGACGCCAAGGACATCCTTTAATTCATGAATAAAGTCACCCTTCTGCAGTCCGAGAATGTGCATGGCCATTTCACAAGCATAAATGTTGACATTCAAGGCGATGGCCGCATCCACGAGTTCCTCCAAAGTCGCCACGTTATTCTTTTTCATCAAGTAGCGAAAAATTTTAGGGCCGATACCAAAGAAGTTGAAACGGCTATTAGGTGCCTTGGAAATGCCACCCATCATGAAACCGAAGATTTTAGTGAGCCAATTACCTCCAATGAAGCTACGTCCCTTCTTCTGTTTGATGGCATCAAGGCCCCAAAACGTGAAGAAGATGTTCACCTCGTAACCGACAGCGGCAGCACCTGTAGCAAGTGTGAAAACAGCTGTCAACTTGTCGAAATCGCCGCTAAAAGCGATCAACGACAATTTTTTCTGATTGTCCAAAGAATTTATTTCCGCCATATAATCGAATTTTATTATTTACTAATTAAATATTCCAGTAGATAGGTAACGTTCTCCCGTATCAGGGAAGATGGCCACAATCAGTTTTCCTTCGTTCTCAGGTCTATTGGCCAATTGTATGGCTGAACAAAGCGCCGCACCACTGGAAACACCAGCCAAGATTCCCTCCTTTTTAGCCAAGAGGCGAGTATAATGGATCGCCTGTTCGTTTTTCACCTTCACAATTTCGTCAATCACCGATAAATCAAGGATTTTAGGAATAAATCCAGCTCCAATTCCCTGTATGGAATGTGGTCCCGCAGATTCACCGGACAAGACGGCCGAGCCAAAAGGTTCCACGGCGACCACCTGCAACTTCTTTCTCTTTTTCAGTTCCCTTCCGATACCTGTGATGGTACCGCCGGTTCCGACCCCGGCCACTAGTACATCAATTTTACCATCCGTATCCTCCCATATTTCCTTTGCCGTGGAGACTTGATGAATCGCACTATTCGCATAATTGGTGAATTGTTGCGGAATGAAGGTATCTCCGATAGACATGGACAACTCCTTCGCCTTCTCAATAGCACCTCCCATACCCTCATGGGCAGGTGTAAGACATATCTTCGCACCCAAAGCCTTTAACATGGAACGACGCTCCACGCTCATACTATCTGGCATTGTCAAAATAAGATTATACCCCTTTACGGCAGCGGCTATCGCTAATCCAATACCTGTATTCCCGCTTGTAGGCTCTATGATGGTCGTACTCTTGTTCAGCAATCCCCTGCGTTCCGCATCCTCTATAAGTGCGAATCCTACACGATCCTTGACGCTTCTGCCTGGGTTCAGAAATTCCAGTTTGGCCACGACCTTCGCCTTCAGACCCAACTCCTGCTCCAAGTTGGTCAACTCCAACAAAGGGGTATTCCCCACAAGATCAATCACACTATTCGCTATTTTTGCCATATATATTCTCCCGTTTATTTACATACAAAATTAGACCTTGCGGGAACCTAATTCAATAGCGTTTGTGTGGCATTTTACGAAATGGTTGTACCACAATAATGGTAGGTGTATCAAACAAAAAAGGGGTCAGCCACAAATGGGCCTTTCCCCTTCAAAGACATGGTAACTTGAGATTCTTTTCTCTTTGTAGAATAGTTATTAAATACCAGCACCATCACTGAATGTAGTAGCGATGGCCTTTTGCTGCAACACTTTAGAATAGGGAGAAACACTATTCGTCAACCAAACATTACCTCCAACAATGGTGTGATGACCTATTGTAATTCGACCTAAGATAGATGTGTTCGAATAAATGGTGACATGATCTTCTATGATAGGATGACGAGGTGTGTTCAACGGAACGCCATTATCATCAAAGGAGAAACTTTTGGCACCCAACGTAACGCCCTGATATAACGTCACATGATCCCCTATAATACAAGTTTCGCCAATCACCACACCCGTACCATGGTCAATAGAGAAATATTCTCCAATCTGCGCACCAGGATGTATATCAATGCCAGTTTTAGAATGAGCCATTTCAGTGATGATGCGAGGCAAGACAGGCACTCCCAACTTATGAAGCGCATGAGCTATCCGATAATGAATCATCACCTGCATGATCGGATAGCAAAAAATGATTTCGCTATAAGAAGTAACCGCAGGATCGGAATGAAACATAGCATCCACATCCGTATAGAGCACCCTTTTTATTTCAGGAAGTTCACAAAGAAATTTTGCGGAAAGTTCGTCAATGTCATCCTCCAACATCTCAGTCTTCTTAAACGCCGAAAAACTCAAAAAAATCTGCTTTCTTAACAGATCATAAAGCTGATCCATACAGACGCCTATATAGTAACATCTGTTCTCATAGTTAATCTCGTCCGACGTAAAGTATTCGGGAAAAATCACCTGTTTAGAGAGTTCCACCATCTTCTGTACCATCTCTATTGCAGGAAGATTCCTAGTTCCCAACCGACTCTCAACATCTGACACTGCGGATAATTTCGACACATTTTCGGCTATTACCTGACTTCTATTCATATAAAACCTTTACTTATATAGCTCTATCAACTCCTTAATTTTCGCTTTAGTGACATCACCAAGCAACTTATCGATTACAGTTCCATTCTTCACAAAATAGATGGCAGGAATATTTCGGATGCCATATTGCGCCACCATTTTTTCCTCTTCATCCACATTGTACTTTCCAATGTTGACACTCTCTCCGTATTCCTCGAACAAAGTCTCTATAACCGGAGTTAATCTTTTACAATGAGCACACCATGATGCCCAGAAATCTATAACCACCAATTTATCTTGTGAAAAATAAGTTTCTATATTACCGTCTGAAAATTTTAAAGCCATAGTACTTTACTAATTAGATAATTTCTATTTTTCTTTTGACAGCACAAAAATAAGAAGCCACCCAATATCTACCTATCAATTCAATAGGTAAATATCGTGTCACAACACAGAAATACCATATCTATGGTAGTCCACATACATTATGATACATTTTGTATGGGATAATTTTTCACACAAACCGACTTGTATCAGAATCCTAGTTTTACTACATTTGCAATTACTCAGGATGCGGTAAAAAATGGGGGCAAGGTTGCCCCCTCTCATGATAGTCCGTGGGTTTTCTTGACATTTCATGACACTTCGTTTCTTGAAATATACCTAATAACCAAGTATTTAAAATTCATAAAATGTCATAAAAAGTCAAAAAACACTCCTCGTGAGACAACAATCCACAAGGCTAATCAACTATGTTGGTTGGCCTTTTTTCTTTTTCCCAGACATAAAAAGCATAACATTTTTTCAAGTCTATCGTCAGAACTATTGCAAGATTAAAAAAGTGTTCTTACCTTTGCACCGCCTTTGAAAAACAAGGCAACTGAGGATTGTCTCATGGTGTAATGGTAGCACTACAGTTTTTGGTTCTGTCTGTCGAGGTTCGAATCCCCGTGAGACAACAATCCACAAGGCTAATCAACTATGTTGGTTGGCCTTTTTTCTTTTTCCCATAGCACAAAAAAGTAGGAATCGCCCGATACGGCAATCCCTACTTCTGAACTCGCTTGTTCAATTGATTGTTAGCCTTCTCCGGCTTAGACTTCCCTATTCGTTTGCCAGAGGTTTTAGGTTTACCTGCAGGTTTGAAACGAAAAGGATTTTTAGGATTTCCACCCACCGATTTCTTTCGTGTACTTCTCATACCTTAATTTCTTTTGCCACAAAGGTAAATATTTGAAGAAACAAATCCAAGAACTCACTAAAGGGCTCCCTCGACCCTATCCATGCCAATCCCTTAGATTTCTTTCCAAAGAAAGTTTCTTTCCTTATTTTTTAATACCTTTGTAAACAATTAAAAGAGAGATTCAATAGTATGAAATACGATTTAAAAGAAGAGTTATCTCACAGAACGTTAATCCTTGATGGAGGTATGGGTACAATGGTACAAAAATACCATTTGACAGAAGAAGATTATAGGGGCAAAGAATTTGCAGACTCGCCATTAATCCAAAAAGGAAACAACGACCTACTTTGCTTGACTCAACCCAACGTCATACGAGAAATTCACGAGAAATATCTCCAAGCAGGAGCCGACATCATCGAAACCTGCTCGTTCAACTCTCAACGCATATCCATGTCCGACTACGGCATGGAAAATCAGATCAGACGATTCAACACAGAAGCAGCCAAGATTGCACGTTCGATAGCGGATGAATACACGAAAAAAGATCCATCCAGACCTCGATTCGTAGCTGGTTCCGTCGGGCCAACTAACAAAACAGCTTCCATTTCTCCAGATGTGAACAACCCCGCACTAAGAGGCATCACATTTTCCGAACTTGTAGATGCCTACAAAGAACAGATGGAGGCTCTTATCGAAGGAGGCGTGGACGCTTTGCTCATCGAAACCATTTTCGACACGCTCAATGCCAAAGCTGCCATCTTTGCAGCAGAAGAGGCTATGTTGGAAGTGGGTCGGAAAGTATATATAATGCTATCCGCTACAGTAGCCGACATCAGCGGCCGTACTCTATCGGGGCAAACCATCAAAGCATTCTTGAATTCTGTCGCTCACGCAGACATCCTCTCCGTCGGTCTCAACTGCTCTTTCGGAGCGAAGGATTTGAAACCCTATTTGAAAGAAATCAGCGACTGCGCACCTTGGTATGTCAGTGCATACCCCAACGCAGGTCTCCCTAATCAATTTGGAGAATACGACGAGACCCCTGAAATGATGGGCGTTCAAGTTAAAGATTATATAGACGAGAATTTGGTCAACATCATCGGCGGTTGCTGCGGAACCACCCCCGACCACATTGCCCAATACGCGAAACTCATAGAGAACGCTACTACCCGCGAGCCGAAAAAGAGGAATCGCAACATGAAGCTCTCCGGGTTGGAAGATCTTACGATTACTTCTCGAGACAACGAGAATCCCAAACCATCGCCTCGTTCTCTTTTCGTCAACATTGGAGAACGATGCAATGTGGCAGGTTCAAAGAAATTCTTACGCCTAATCAGCGAGAAGAAATACGACGAAGCGCTCTCTATCGCCAGACAGCAGGTGGAAGACGGCGCCCAAATTATCGATGTCAATATGGATGACGCCATGCTCGATGCGAAGCAAGAGATGGTCACATTCCTCAACCTCATCGCTTCCGAGCCCGAAATTGCAAAATTGCCAATCATGATAGACTCTTCCAAATGGGAGGTCATCGAAGCTGGCTTGCAGTGCGTACAAGGAAAGTGCATCGTAAACTCTATCTCCTTGAAGGAAGGCGAAGCGAAATTTTTAGAGAAGGCTCGACTCATCAAACGATACGGGGCTGCCACTGTAGTGATGGCTTTCGATGAAAAAGGACAAGCCGACTCTTACGAGCGAAAAATAGAAATTTGTGGCAGGGCCTATCGCCTTTTAGTGGAGACGGTCGGATTCCCTCCTGAAGATATAATCTTCGACCCTAACGTATTGGCAGTTGCAACCGGTATTGAAGAACACAATAACTACGGCGTAGATTTCATCCGTGCCACTAAATGGATCAGCGAAAATTTGCCATGTGCAAAGATCAGCGGCGGCGTCAGCAACTTGTCCTTCTCCTTCAGAGGAAACAATCCAATCAGAGAAGCCATGCACTCCGTATTCCTCTATCATGCCTACAAGGTAGGCATGGATATGGGTATCGTAAACGCCGGTATGCTTCAAATTTACGAAGACATTCCTGCCGACCTTCTTGTAAAAGTGGAGGACGTAGTGCTTAACCGACGCCCTGACGCAACAGAGATACTCATCGAAGCGGCCGAAGAGATCAAGAAGCAACAAGCGGGCAACGACAAACAAAGTCATACCGAAGAGTGGCGTACGAAATCATTGGAAGAGAGAATCGAATATTGTCTAATCAAAGGTATCGGAGACCACCTCGAAGAAGATTTGGCTGAAGCTCGTGAGATTTACAAAAACCCTGTGGAAATCATAGAGAAACCTTTGATGAACGGAATGAATAAAGTCGGGGAACTATTCGGCGCCGGAAAAATGTTCCTTCCTCAAGTGGTAAAAACGGCCAGAACCATGAAAAAGGCTGTAGCCATACTACAACCATTCATCGAGGCTCAAAGGGATGGCAAAAATCAAAAGGCAGGAAAAATCCTTATCGCCACCGTTAAAGGCGACGTCCATGACATCGGAAAAAATATCGTAGCCGTCATCTTAGCTTGCAACAATTTCGAGGTGATTGACCTTGGTGTCATGGTTCCTTCTGAACAAATCATACAAACTGCCATCAAGGAGAATGTCGATATCGTCTGCCTCAGCGGACTCATCACCCCTTCGCTGGAGGAGATGTGCCATGTGGCAAGCGAAATGCAACAAAATGGCTTGTCTATTCCTTTGATGATCGGAGGAGCTACAACCTCCCCTATTCACACCGCAGTAAAAATTGCTCCTCTATACGATGCTCCCGTCATGCACATGAAGGATGCATCCCAAAACACTTACGCAGCCAGTCAAATCCTCAACCCTAAGACAAGAGATGAATACGCTCGCAAGATCAGGGAAGAGCAACAGGCTCTACGGGCAGTACAAAAGAAGAAAGAAGAAGATATCCTCTCCGTCAATGAAGCACGAGAGAAGAAACCTGATTTTTTCAATTAATGTAAGGTGACCTCTATAAATTCACCTTTCTAAAATTTTTAGCGTCAAGTGATTCTTTATAAACTTTTCGGTGCTTTTTGATTTTTTGGGCATATTGCTGTTTGTCAGTCAGTCACAGTGCTTGCACTGCTCCTCTCGTCGCCAAACAAATTCAAAAATCCCTCGAAATTAATTTATAGAGGCCATCTGAATAACAAGCCAAGAGCATTCGTTTGACATAACATATTCGAAAAGAAAAAACATTATGATACAAGTTAAACCAGTCGAATCCAAAAAGGATTTAAAGAAGTTCATCCAATTTCCCCACGAGCTTTATAAAGGAAACGCTTATTGGGTACCGCCTTTAAACATGGACGAGATGAACTTGCTATCCAAAGACAAAAACCCCGCTTTCGAGCATTGCACTTCTAAGTATTGGCTAGCCTACAAAGACGACAAAATCGTCGGCCGTATTGCAGGCATCATCAACCATACGGCTAATGAGAAATGGGGAAACAAAGTGAGATTCGGTTGGATTGACTTCATCGAAGACATTGAAGTTGCCAAAGTCTTGCTAAATGCTGTTGAAACGTGGGGAAAAGAGCAAGGCATGGTCAACATACAAGGTCCGCTTGGATTCAACGACATGGACAACGAGGGAATGTTGGTGGAAGGATTCGACAAGCTGCCAACCATTTCCAACATCTACAACTACCCTTACTACCCTAAATTCATGGAGGAGTTGGGCTACCAGCGCGACGAAGATTGGCTTCAGTTCAAATTCAACGCATCGCAACCTATCCCCGAGAAGATGGATAGAATCAACAAACTTATCGCAGAAAAGTATAAATTGAGGGTACTGACGTTCACCAACAAGAAGGAGATAATGAAATATGCCCATTCCTTCTTCAACACGTTGAACCTTGCATTCTCCAATCTGTATGGGTACTCCACATTGACAGAGGGAGAGATAAACGGACTTATCAAGAGCTACTTCTCTTTTATAAATCCTAAACTCGTTTGCTTCGTTGTTGACGAGAACGACGAAGTGGTGGCATTCGGACTCTCCATCCCATCACTTTCAAGAGCCTTCCAAAAGGCCAAGGGCAAACTTTTCCCATTCGGATTCATTCACATTCTTCGTGCTTTGAAAAAGATGGATTCTATCGACCTACTTCTCAATGGGGTTCATCCAGATTGGCAAAAGAAAGGCATCCACTCACTCTATTACGTGGAACTCAACAAGGCTTATATTGCCAACAATGTGAAGGTGGCAATCTCCAACCAACAATTGGAAAGCAATGTCAACGCAGTTAACGTCTGGAACAATTACGAAAAGGAGCCTTACATCCGAAGAAGATGTTACTCTAAAAACTTGGATTGAAATTCAACAACAATGCGCTACATACCCTTCCTCTTTCTCCTTTTATTAATCAGTTGCAATTCAAAGGATAACAAAATCGAACGCAAACCGATAGAAGAAATCCATGTGATTAATTGCGACACTATTCCATTATATGAGGAGTATCGAGGGAAGGGAATCACCGCTGCCACTTGCGAATATTTCGAAAGCATTGAGCCGACGACGAAACTCAAAGACAAGAACACTACACATCTGCTTTTCGCCCAACGCATCGGATTAGAGTATGGGTATAAAAAAGACAAGGCCTTCTTAGAGGCAAAAGATTCGTTAGTAAGAAATGGATTGCTTGTCCCTATTGAAGATTGCCAATATTACAAGGTCAAGGAGATGGAACACTCCTTTCCTTATCTAACACCAGAAGCAGCAAGTCTCTTGGAGGAAATTGGCATACGCTTCAACGACAACCTGAAAGCCAATCGTCAAAAAGAGCACGCCATTTTCGTCACTTCCGCCCTTCGTACAGATGAGAGCCAACGTAAACTCTTCCGCCGGAACAAGAACGCAACCCGTTCCACCACATCGCACCTTTACGGTACGACTTTCGACATCTCCTACGTAGAGTTTTTTAGAAACGAGGACGAAACAATCACGCAATACAAAACCACCAAAGACATCCTAGTCCAGACCATGCGTGAAATGCGTACGGAAAAGTGTTGCCTCGTCATGCACGAGTACAAGCAACATTGCTTTCATATCACAGTCATTCAATAACCCGCCACGATGCTGACCAAAACGAAAGCCATTGTTTTAAGTAGTATAAAGGTTAAGGACAACACCCTCATTCTTCATCTTTACACAGAAGAATTCGGAAGGTGCAACTACTTATTGTTCGGAGCACAAAGCAAACGCGGCGGAAAGAAACTTGCATTCATACAACCGCTCTCGCTGGTCGAGATAGAAGCAGAGCATCACCCCAACAAAGACTTACAGAAGATAAAGGAGATAAAGGTCGATTGCCCCACAAGCGGCATCCTTTTCAATCCATACAAGAACTCCATCGCTTTTTTCTTGTCTGAAATTTTAACCAACATTCTAAAAACAAGCGAGAAAGACGAAACATTGTTCCTGTTCATCCACAACTCCATCCGTTATTTGGATACAACAGAGTCTGGAATCAGCAACTTCCACATCACCTTCTTAGTCAAACTATCCTATTTCCTGGGGCTGTGGCCCGACATTGATCGAATGAAGGATTATCCTTATTTCGACCTTAAACAAGCGTCATTTGTCCTAAACAAACCTTTTCACAATTTTTATTTGGAGACAAAGAGATCGCCCATCCTGCAACACATCACCCGAATCAACTATAGGAATATGCATGTTTTTCGTTTCAGCAGGAATGAAAGAAACGAAATAATAGAAAAGATGCTCGATTACTACCGACTACACATGCAAGGCATTGGTGATTTGAAATCGCTCAGCGTACTAAAAGAAGTCTTTGATTAAGGTTCAAATCACAAAAAAACACCCCTCTATTCAGTCATTTTGGGAAATCGTAAATAAAAGCCTTCATCGGACTACAAAATTGTAATCCAAAGATAACAAAATGAAGTTTTTTTTTAATTTTGCATTATTATATACTAAAATTCAAAGAAAACGATTATCGATATGGATTTAATTGAAAGCATCATTGCACGTGCGCAGGCTAATCCTCAACGCATCGTTCTCCCAGAAGGAACTGAGGAGAGAACTCTAAAGGCTGCAGACGCAGTTCTTGAACAAAAAATTTCTAAGATTATCCTTTTGGGTAACAAGGAGAAAATCAATGCGATGGCAAAAGAATATGGTTTGAAGAACATCAACCAAGCTACCATCATCGATCCTGAAAACAACCCAGATGCACAAAAATATGCAGACCTTCTTTTCCAATTGAGACAAAAGAAGGGTATGACTCCAGAAAAGGCAGCTGAGACAATTAAAGATCCTCTATATCTTTCTTGCCTTATGATCAAGGCTGGCGATGCTGACGGTGAAGTTAGTGGTGCAGGGTCTCCAACTGGCGACACTCTTCGTCCTGCCTTCCAAATCATCAAGACTGAGCCAGGAATCTCTTGCGTATCAGGTGTTTTCTTGATGATCTTGAAAGATAAGACATACGGTTATGACGGCAAGATGTTGTTCGCAGACTGTGCTGCAACGCCATGCCCTGACGCTGACCAATTGGCCCAAATCGCAGTATGTAGTGCAAAAACTGCAACTAACGTATTCGGTTTCCCTGAGGCTCGCGTTGCAATGCTTAGCTTCTCAACTAAGGGAAGTGCAAAGCACGAAATGGTTGACAAGGTAGTTGAGGCAACTGCAAAGGCTCACGAAATGGCTCCTGAATTGAAGTTGGACGGCGAGTTGCAAGCAGATGCAGCTTTGGTTCCAAAGGTAGCACAATTGAAGGCACCTAACAGCGACGTTGCTGGAACTGCAAACATCTTGGTATTCCCTGATTTGAACACAGGAAACATCTCTTACAAGCTCGTTCAACGTTTGGCTGGAGCCACAGCTCTTGGTCCATTCCTTCAAGGTTTGGCTGCCCCTGTTAACGACTTGTCTCGTGGTTGCTCTGTTGACGACATCGTTAAGACAGTTGCCATCACTGCTAATCAAGCAATCTCTGCTAAGAAATAATTTTTAAAATATGAAGATATTAGTATTGAACTGTGGTAGCTCTTCTATCAAGTATAAATTGATAGAGATGCCTGCCAACAACGTCTTGGCTCAAGGTGGTGTTGAGAAGGTTGGTTTGAAAGACTCCTTCCTTAAACTCACAAAGCCCAATGGCGAGAAGGAAATCTTGGAGAAGGAGATTCCTGAGCATACAGTCGGTATCGAATTCATCTTGGAGACTATCACTTCTGCAGAAAGAGGTGCCATCAAGTCTTTGGACGAAATCGACGCAGTTGGTCACCGTGTAGTACACGGAGGTGAGAAGTTCAACAAGAGCGTTCTCATCACCGACGAAGTAATCAAAAACATCGAAGAGTGCATCAAAGTCGCTCCTCTTCACAATCCACCTAACTTGAAGGGTATCGCAGCTGTAACAAAGTTGATGCCTAACAAGCCTCAAGTTGCCGTATTCGACACTGCATTCCACCAAACAATGCCTCAAAAGGCATTCATGTATGCATTGCCATACGAGCTTTACAAGGAAAACGGCGTTCGTCGCTATGGTTTCCACGGAACAAGCCACAGATACGTATCACAACGCGCCTTGGAGATTTTGGGTATGAAAGCAGAGGGCACAAAGATGATCACTTGCCACATCGGTAACGGTGGTTCCATCACAGCCATCAAGGACGGAAAGTCTGTTGACACATCAATGGGTATGACGCCATTGGAAGGATTGGTGATGGGAACTCGTGCAGGCGATGTTGACGCAGGTGCCGTTACTTTCTTGATGGAGGCAAAGGGTTACGACGTGGCTACAATGTCAAGCATCTTGAACAAGAAGAGTGGTTTGATGGGTGTTTCCGGAGCATCTTCAGATATGCGTGACGTTCGTGCAGCCATTGCCGCAGGCAATGAGCAAGCCAAATTAGCCTTGGATATGTTCTGCTATCGTGCAAAGAAGTATGTAGGCTCTTACGTAGCCGTTTTGGGCGGCTTGGATGTCCTCGTCTTCACTGGTGGTATTGGTGAGAACGTTGAGGTGGTCAGAGAGGCTATCTGCAAAGATATGGAGTGCTTCGGCATCAAGATCGACAAGTCCATCAACGACCAAATTCACGGAGATGAGAAGGTAATCAGCACAAGCGACTCAAAGGTAAAGGTCATCATCGTACCTACCGACGAGGAGTATATGATTGCTTCTGACACGTTGGAGATTGTTAGCAAATAAATTAGCTACCATACAAAACTTTGAGCCCTAACCATTAAGGTTGGGGCTTTTTGTTTGAAAGATAATTTTAGGGAAATCAATATTTAACTATTTGGGCGAGACACTCTTTCAAAATTAGTCCCAAAACTATTAGACGCATTGAGAGGACTTTTATCCCTACTCCACCCACATCAAATCAGACATGATTCCGTCGGAAACAAAAATGCCCGATTCTGATAGACGAAGAAATCCGTTTTCTTGTACCAATAATCCTTCCTTGATATATTTCAAAGCATTGGACAAACAATAGTCATATAATTTTGTAGTGAACCTACTTTTTAGAAGATTCAATTCCATGCCCTTCATAGTTCGAAGAGTGGTCAGTACAAAGTCGTTGTAGCGCGTCTCCAAATCCAAATCCTCCAATTCGTAATAGCCGTCAACGCCATGCATCATCTTGTCAATATAGATGCGAGAATTGGCCACATTCCATTGGCGAGAGAGACCATTAAAAGAATGGGCAGAAGCACCCACTCCCAGATAAGGAGTGCCATCCCAATAAGATGAATTATGCTTGGATTCCTTGCCCTCCTTCGCAAAATTAGAAATCTCATATTGTGCAAATCCCGCCTTTTGCAAATCGGAACGTAACAATGCAAACATCTCGGCACATTCATCTTCCTCAACGGGCTGAATAGCACCCGAACGGGCCAAACGGGAGAGCTTGGAACCTTCTTCGTATGTCAAGCTATAGGCTGATATGTGCTGAACATCTAATGCTACCGCCTTAGAAACATTATCTCGCCACGCATTCAATGTCTGCCCCGGCAACCCATAAATCAAATCAATGCTTATATTCTCAATGCCAGCCCTACGGATAGCCTCAACTGCTTGATAGACCTGCTTTACTGAATGTCGGCGCCCCATCACCCGCAAATCTTCATCGTGAAAACTCTGCACACCCATGCTAATACGATTCACGCCCATGGCTGCGAGCTGCCTCATATACTCTTGCGTAACATCATCGGGATTCACCTCTACCGTAAACTCCTCCAATGACGAGAGATCATAAAAACGATTGAGACAATCTATCAATAAGGAATAATCCTCGACAGAAAGCAACGAAGGTGTTCCGCCCCCAAAATAAAGAGTACGAATAGACGCCCCCGACAAATAATCTCGCCTCAACTCCAATTCTCGGCATAGAGCAGACAGATAGCCATCCTTATTTCCTCGATAGGTAGAAGAATAGAAGGCACAATATGCACATCGGCTTTCACAAAAAGGGATATGAATATAAATCGATGCCATAGGATTTCATATTTAGCAAAGCACTTTATCCATAGGCACATCCCATTCATCATGAGGCAGTTCTTGCTCAAACTGACAAGGAAAACAAAATCCCACCGTAGTGGCTGTTGCCAAACGAGGTAAAAGACGATCATAATACCCCTTCCCTCTTCCTAAACGATAGCCATAGGTATCGAAAGAGAGGCCTGGCACAATCACCAAATCTACCTTGCCGTAGTCTGAAAACACTTCACCAACAGGTTCTTTTATATTGAACGGCCCGACAGCAAGGTCGTCATCGCCCTTATACCTACGAAGTTCCAAATCATCACCAATGACGGCTGGCAAAAGAATCTCCTTCTCCGCCCTCCATTTTGAAAGAACTTCATGAGAATTCGGTTCATCGGGCAATGACCAATAGGCCAAGACACAACGAGCTTGCTGAAATTCAACAAGTTGCTCCAATCGAGCAAACAAGTCGTCCGAAAGCCTTTTCTTTTCCGCGTCGTTCATTGCCAATATTCGGCCTTTCATCTGTTTTCTCAGTGCCTTTTTATCCATACCCAATTATCAACGGACAAGTTTCAATGTGTCTGAATAATCTTCGTAGATGACACGAATCATAACGATGCCATGAGGAGCCTCCATCCTACACCAATCATTTTCTACCTTTTTGTCTTCCAACAATCGTCCATACATATCATACATCAATACTTGCTTGCCACCTTTGCCTATTTCAAAAAAGAGATAAACCTCACCATCTTCGCCCATAGTGGCAGATGTCCTTCTCTTTTGGGCAACATCAACTTGTGAAGCATCGACCGAACATTGGCAAACCACATCCACCATCAAAGAAGATCCTTTCTTCACCAACTCATTCTCTCTAAAGGTATGCCAAGCTCCATCATGGAAGAAATATGCAGTGTTCACGTCATCCAACCGCTCATCTGCATAACGTAGGGCAAACTTATGTTCAAACTTCTCTGGCAAGTCAAAAACCACAAAGAAGTTTCCCTCTACAGAGACAACCGAGTCTAAACGCAAATAGTTCTCCTTGTTCACCCAAGATTTAGCCAAAGAGGTACTGATTTTTTGGGTTGAATATGAATATTCCGTATTCGAGATTTTAACTACCTGTTCGTGCAAAAGATTGGTAGGTTCATCCTTGCCCGAATAAATGGATAATTTCACTGGACTATCTTCTGAATAAGAGCCACTAAAAGGAACAAAATAGACACCATAAATTCTACTCAATCCTTCCGACACAAACTTCTCTGCATAACGCAAATAGCCGTATGAATTATGACCTGACGCATATCCATCTTTGCTCTCTTCTGAAGGCAACAAATGGTCTGTTGAACGAATGTTAGAGATACGCACACAAGGATTTCCATTGGCCTCCTTTCCATCCAAAAGCAACGTACCTTTCTGCATAGGATCCAACCAAGTAGATATCTTCTGATCGTCAGCCTTCGGATTGTTCCAAGGCAATAGCAACTTATAGAAATTATCATAACCACGCTGCGTACAACTGATGCCAGGATCTCCGCCTGACAAGGCTCCTACAATACGATTGTCTGCGTCAAACAACGGAGAGCCCGACGAACCGCCCTCTGAGATGCCCGACTCCCACAAATCGACGTGCCAGTGACTGTTGGCCAAGAACTCTGTCGTATAAAAACTGGCTGTATAGACCATATTCTTCTCCACAGAGATTTTCTTCAAATCGCCCGATGGGTGGTGAATCATATAGAACGGCGGACGAAGTTCATCCGAGACATTCCAACCCGAATAGTAAGGTCTATAGTCCACAGGCACAGACTCGCTAAGTCTGAAGAGCAACATATCATACTTGTAATTGCTGACAGCCACCGAAGCTCCAGCTACAGTCTGTTCCATCGTGCCCTTTACATCCGAATAACAGAAAGGGGTCTCATAATTGAAGAAGAAGACGCAAGTCTCCGCCAAACTCTCATCGACAGGATGATGGGAACCATCGGCAAAGAGGCAATGCGAAGCCGACAAGACATATGGAGCGTCATCCTCAGCCGTATTGTTCACCAACGCCCCCGAGCAATAGTAGGTACCCGAGATAGTAATCAAACAGACGCTTCTTTTTTGAGGAAGAGAGGATCTCTCGTCACAATTCACGTCCACCTCGCACTCTTTCGATTGCAATTTTGAAGGCAGAAGACGAAGGCCTACATAATCGTGGTTCACTTCTCCCACCCTCAAACGTCCTTCAAAATCAGCGCCAGCAGGCTCCACATACTCTACAATCAAAGAATCACCCTCGATTGGGGCAATGGGCAATATGCCGCTCTTTTGTCGATTCTGAGCCGTAAACGAGCCCAAAATAGTAGAACGATCCGGAGAATAAACAAAGACTTTCGCTTGCGAAGGAATCTCGTATTCCGTAAACAACAAATTCAGAGAGAGGGCATCTTTAGAGGTGATGCCGACACGCCAAACTTTAGTGCCATCTTCCAAATAGGAGATAGTTCCTGAATTTTCCATGTCTATGGAAACCTTGAACTTATTGGCAAAACGCTGTGCGCCAAAACTCGACAACAAATCTTCACGAAGCAAAGAGTCCACACTGAAAGAGGGCATCTCGACATATGGCAATTGAGAAGAAACACGAGCATCAGAAGAATGCCCAGGACTTGGTCGATGCAAACTCGCTTTTAACAAACGTTCTGGACAAGGCATCCCGCCGTGACTAACTTGAGCTGAGGAAATAGAAAAGCTCAAAACTTCAAACAACAAGAAAACTACGAACAATCTGATCCAACTTTTCAATCTCATTTTTCTCTTTTTTAGTGTTTTAATCAACAGACATTCGATTTGTTGAAAACATATAAAAGGGGAACTTTTAGAGTCCACCTTGATTTTTTTACAAAAATAAGTTTTTAATTTTGTAATGTTATGGTTCCAATCCACAAATTCAAGATGTTTTTGAATTTGCGAAACAAAAAAAAATCAAAATAGGGAATATGAATTTAGAAATAGAACGTAAATTCCTTTTAAAGGATAATTCTTGGAAAGCCGGCAATAAGGGCATCCACTATAAACAAGCCTATCTCAACGAACCTGGGGGCAACACCGTCCGAGTGAGAATCGAAGGTGACGTTGCCAAACTGACTATCAAAAGCAAGGCGACAGGCATATCCCGCCAAGAATTCGAATATACTATTCCCATAGAAGATGCGGAAGCCCTTTTCCTCCTTTGCAAAACACCCATTGTGGAAAAATATCGATATAAGATACCCTTTGCTGGAAACATTTGGGAGGTAGATGAATTCGTCGGATTGAACGAAGGTTTGGTCGTTGCTGAAATCGAACTAAAAGACGAAAATCAAACTTTTGAAAAACCATCTTGGATTGGCAATGAGGTGACAGGAGACAAGCGATACTACAACTCACATTTAGCTCGCCACCCATACGCCGAATGGAAATAAGTTTCGACAGACATTTTAGATACAAAGATATCCTACGAACGGTGACCCCTGCCATCTTGATGATGATTGTGACCTCCATCTACAGCATCATCGACGGCTATTTCGTCTCCAACTACGTAGGAACAACTGCGTTTGCCGCCATCAACTTGGTGGCACCCGTTGCTATGATCATCGGATCGGTTGGATTCATGGTTGGAACAGGAGGCGGTGCTCTTATCGCCAAGACGCTCGGAAGGAAAAAAGAGGAGGACGCCAAGCGAATCTTTTCGATGCTGCTGCAATTCATCCTGACCATCGGTATTCCCCTGAGTCTTTTCCTTGGACTATTTGCCAAATATTTTTGTCAAGCACTTGGTGCGGAAGGGGACCTTTTGAACAACAGCATCCTATACACTCGACTTCTGTCGATTTCTCTGCCTGCCTTCATGATGCAGATTGCCTTTCAATCCTTTTACATGGTAGCTGGCCGCCCCCTTCTCGGCACAATCATGTCTGTTGTCTGCGGCATTACGAATGTGCTGTTGGACATACTTTTCGTGGTTCATCTACAAATGGGGATTGAAGGAGCTGGCATAGCCACCATCGGTGCCGAACTTATTGGCGGACTATTCCCCATCTACTATTTCTCCAAACAACGCGACCATTCAAGCCTAAAAATTGTACGGACTAAATGGGTGTGGAGATATATTGCCAAGACATGCATCAACGGTTCATCAGAATACGTCGGCAACATAGCCTTCTCCATTGTTTGCATCTGTTACAACATACAACTCATCAAATTTCTTGGTGAAAGTGGCATAGCCGCCTATGGCATCATCATGTATGTAGGGTTCATCTTCGCTGCCATCATAGAGGGATACAATATTGCCATCACGCCTATCATAGGATATCAATATGGGGCAGACAATAGAAAAGAACTGCACAGCATTTTCAAGAAAAGCATCGTGATAATGTCAATCCTCGGTATCACACTTACGTTCTTGTCCGAACTTACCAGTCATCCTTTGGCGGTCATCTTCGTAGGGTATGATGCAAATTTAACCGAACTATCAACCCATGCCTTCCGCATATACATGCTCAGCTTCGTTCTCTGTGGTGTAAACCTTTTCATTTCAACACTCTTCACGGGCCTCAACAACGGAGGCATTTCAGCCTTCATAGCCATCGTCCGTTCACTCGTATTCGAGACCGGAGCCGTATTTCTCCTTCCCTTGCTCTTCGGAGCCAGTGGAATTTGGTATGCCGTCAACGTGGCAGAGGTGCTATCATTTTGCGTAGCCTTGTTTTTTGTGAGAAAATATCGAAGGAGATATGGGTATTAAAGAATCGACCAAAAAGGGATGTTATCAAAACACTCCTGCATAGACCCATAGCCAACACAAACTCCTCGAAATTCATCGGATAGATTCTAATCATGTCAACCTTCCCAACCGGAAAGGACTTTCCGCACTACCAATTTATCAAGTGCAAATCGATGGTTTTCTTATAAAAATGAATTGACCTCTATAAACTTTTACAATCTATAGAGGTCAACTTTTATCGATAAACTCCGATTACATTCTCTCTGGCACCTCGATACCAAGCAAGCCCATACCTGTCTTGATCACCTTAGCTACGTTCTTTGAGAGCAACAAACGGAATGCCTTCTTTTGGTCATCTGCTTCCTTCAAGATGGAGAAGTCGTGATAGAATTGATTATACTCCTTCACCAATTCATAAACATAGTTGGCAATCAAAGCCGGGCTATATTCCTTACCTGCCTGACGAACAACATCTGGGAAAGATGCCAAGTTTTGGATAAGGTTAGACTCTCTATCGGCCACTTCCATATCCTCTGGCAAAGCATTTGGCAATTGGACGCCAGACTCTTGTGCTTTACGAAGTACGGAGCAGATACGAGCGTGCGTATATTGAATGAACGGGCCTGTATTTCCATTGAAGTCGATAGACTCTTTAGGGTTGAACGTCATATTCTTGCGAGGATCGACCTTCAAGATGAAATACTTCAAAGCGCCCAATCCACAAATGCGGGCAATGTTGGCAATCTCCTCTTCGGTACAACCGTCCAATTTGCCAAGTTCGTCTGAAGTCTCACGAGCCGTAGATATCATCTCCTCCATCAAATCGTCGGCATCAACCACAGTTCCTTCGCGAGACTTCATCTTACCCTCAGGCAACTCCACCATTCCGTAAGAGAAGTGAACCAAATCCTTACCCCAAGAGAAGCCAAGACGGTCCAACAAGATGGAAAGCACCTGGAAGTGGTAGTTTTGCTCGTTACCCACTACATAAATCATCTTATCGATGGCAAACTCACGGAAGCGTTGTTGAGCCGTACCGATATCTTGCGTCATATAGACAGAAGTACCATCCGAACGAAGAAGCAACTTCTCGTCCAAGCCATCTTTCGTCAAATCGGCCCATACCGAACCATCCTCTCGACGATAGAACAACCCTTTCTCCAAGCCTTCGTTCACCTTAGCCTTACCATCAAGATAAGTCTGTGACTCATAATATATCTTGTCAAAACCTACACCCAAACGGTTGTATGTCTCATCAAATCCTTTATAAACCCAGCTGTTCATCATGTTCCAAAGGGCACGAACATCGGCGTCGCCCTCCTCCCACTTCTTCAACATTGTCTGAGCCTCAACCATCAACGGAGCTTGTTTCTTTGCCTCCTCCTCGCTCATGCCTTGAGCCATCAAGTCTTTCACTTGATTCTTATATTCTTTATCGAAACGAACATAGTAGTCGCCCACCAAATGGTCGCCCTTTTTGCCTGTTGATTCAGGAGTTTCTCCATTACCAAATTTCTGCCAAGCCAACATAGACTTACAGATGTGAATACCACGATCGTTTACAATATTCGTCTTAACAACGCGATAACCATTCGCCTTCAAAATCTGGCAAAGGCTATAGCCCAACAAATTGTTACGGATGTGTCCCAAGTGAAGCGGCTTGTTTGTATTCGGAGAAGAGTACTCAACCATGTACAACGGTGATTTTTCCGTCACAGCAACCGTTCCATAATTATCATCGGCAACGATAGCGTTGAGCGTACCAATCCAGTGATTTTGAGCGATAGAGAGATTCAAGAAACCTTTTATCACATTAAACTTAGAGACAAGCGGTTCTACGCGTTGCAACTCCGCACCAATCTCCTGAGCCGTTACTTCCGGCGATTTTTTTGATATTTTCAGGAAAGGAAACACTACCAATGTGAGGTCGCCCTCAAACTCCTTTCTTGTAGCCTGCAACTGAACCGTCTTTTCATCTACAGACTGTCCGTAGAGGCTTTCCACCACCTTGCATACGGACTGAGCCAATGTATTCTCTAATGCCATTTCTCTCTATATTAGGGTATTCTATATAATCCTATTCGCGGAACTTCACACTTTCATCAGAAAGTGCTCCAAACTAATACGCAAAGATAATGCTTTTGAGGAAATTACGAAAGTCTTTTTCGTGTACCCGTTGACCAAAACTAAAAACGGGCACCCGAATCGAATCAGATGCCCGTTTAGCTTACGAACGGAACCCGCTAAGCGAGTCGATTATTAATGGTGGAACAAACGAATGCCAGTGAATGACATCGTGATTCCATACTTGTTACAAGTCTCAATAACATTATCATCACGGACAGAACCGCCTGGTTGTGCGATGTACTTCACACCACTCTTGTGAGCACGCTCTACATTATCGCCAAATGGGAAGAATGCGTCAGAGCCCAAAGCCACATCCGTATTCTTGCTCAACCAAGCTTTCTTCTCCTCAGCAGTGAAGACAGCTGGCTTTACTTTGAAGATCTTTTGCCAAGTTCCCTCAGCCAAAACGTCCATATACTCCTCGCCCATGTAGATGTCAATAGCATTATCACGATCTGCACGCCCGATACCATCTACGAATTGCAAGCCAAGAACTTGTGGAGATTGACGCAACCACCAGTTGTCTGCCTTAGAACCAGCCAAACGAGTACAGTGGATACGAGATTGTTGACCTGCACCAATACCGATAGCCTGACCACCCTTCACATAGCAAACTGAATTTGATTGAGTATATTTCAATGTAATCATTGCAATTGCAAGGTCAATTTTAGCTTGCTCAGTATAAGTCTTGCTCTCTGTAACAATGTTGTCGAAGAAATGCTCGTCGATATTCAACTCGTTACGACCTTGCTCGAAAGTGACACCGAACACTTGCTTTTGCTCGATAGGAGCAGGCTCGTAAGTTGGATCAATTTCGATTACACAATAATTACCCTTCTTCTTTGCACTAAGGATTTCCAAAGCTTCTGGAGTAAATCCTGGAGCAATCACACCATCCGAAACCTCACGCTTGATAACAAGAGCCGTAGCCTTGTCACAAACATCAGAAAGAGAGATGAAATCACCGAATGAAGACATACGGTCTGCACCACGAGCGCGAATGTAAGCGTTAGAAAGTGGTGAAAACTCTTCGATATCCTCTACCCAGTAAATCTTCTTCTCTACATCAGAAAGAGGCAAGCCAACAGCTGCACCAGCAGGTGAAACATGCTTGAAAGATGTTGCAGCAGGAAGTCCTGTAGCCTTTTTCAACTCGCGTACCAACTGCCAACCATTGAAAGCATCCAAAAGGTTGATGTAACCTGCACGGCCATTCAAAACCTTGATAGGCAACTCACCCTCTTGCATGAAAATGCGTGAAGGCTTTTGGTTCGGATTGCATCCGTACTTTAATTCTAATTCTTTTGCCATATTATAATTATGTATGTTTCTATATAATAGAACCGAAGTCCAACACTTCTTCGCCTACAAAAATAGTAACTTTTTTTTATTTAGTGATTGACTATTTACAATTTGCGATTTTACTTATAGAACATATTCAATTTTGAAATTGCTTGATTCAACTCCTTCGAATTGACCTTATACCCTTCGATTGGATTCAATTTCGCGTCTGTTATTTCCAAATAGCCAGAAGGTTTCTTTTCGATAATTATGTTATCTTCTACGATGAAGGCATAATTCAAATTATCGCCCGAGACATGCCAATTCCTGAATGTGGTATCCGTCAAGAGTCGCCCCATACTATAGTCACTCACGTCATTGGTCACACCCAAGACATCGTGCAAGAGCGTTGGGGAGAAATCATAATGCGTCGTACGGTGAGTATAGACTTGCGGCTCCTTGTTAGGCATGTGCATAATAAATGGTATGTGAATCTGAGGATAGGTGTAATTACCTCCATGTCCCCAATAATTCTTCTTGTTTTCATTAAATTCTTGGCTATGGTCACCCGTAATGACAACTTCCGTATTCTCCATCAAATGCTTTTCCTCCAACTTAGACAACACCATACCTATTAAAGAATCCACCATATTGGTACAATTCTGATATAGGTTCCAAAAAGGCGTAGGATCGGAATCATTGTCCAAACTTGGATAGTCGGCAAAATCCCAACTAGGAAGGAATTTTTTCGCCCTTCCCTTTGGATAATCTATGGCATGCATCATGTCGTAGAATAGGAAAGAAAAGAACGGTCCATCCGATTCCTCATTTCGAGCATCCAAATAGTTGATAAAATCCTTCGTCAGCTGCTCATCTCTCAGATAAGCACTCTCCCCCTCCGTATTGGGATTGATTGTATTCACCTTGTAAAACAACAACTTAGCGAAATTCGGATTATTCAACGTAGAACTTGCATACGTACGAATATCATAATGTTTAGCTTGCAATTCATCCACCAACACTGGCGTGACGCCTGACACATCAAAATCGTTCCAATAATAGGAAGAGACGCCGTAGAAAAGACCAAAGATGCTTCCTCGAGTTCCATTGCTGCTACTCAAATGGTCTTCAAACACAAGATTCTTTTTAGCAAAATCGACTATGTTAGGGGTCACCTCGGAAGTAAACGTGCGATAATTCCACGAATCAAGGACAATCAACACTATATTTTTCAATGCGACAGGATCAGAAACCAACGGTTGCTTTGGATAACACAAACTGGAATTTCCTTGCTGTCCAAAATCTGCCGTCACCAAATCTTCAGGAGCAACCACTCCCATCCTTATCATGAAACGATTAGCCGTCAACGGGAAATAGTAAGGCAAATGCGTTGCACTCTTCCTTATCGGCTGATTTTGAGCAACTGCAGCATAGGCATGCATGAAATTCGAGACGAGCAACAACACTACTAATGTTAAGACAGAGGGCAAAACATAGGCCTTTTTCTTCCTTTCATACCCAAATCCACTCAACCACCTCAAAAAGAAATTCAAGCCCAAAAAAAAGGCAATCACAGCTATAGCAAAAACATAAATGGATGTGTCAAATGTAAAGATCTCATTCCCTCCTTCTCCGAAATAGAGGCTCAAAACGAATCCATTGATATGAAACTTATAGAGACTAAATACATAACCATTCAAACATGCCAGCACATTCATAAAAGAGGCCAACAAAACATGAACGACAGAAGGGATTCTCTCCTTTCCTGTCAACAATACTAACGGTATATATACCAACAAATATGGCACAAGGGCAAATGTAGCCGCATGAGAAATAGACGCTGCCAAATAGAAAATCCAACCACCAACAGTCATCAAGTCCAATTGAGGACTTTTATACATATAGTGCAAGAACTGAATCGCCAACACTATAGTAGAAAACAGGTAATACCCAAACGACCGTTTTATTATTACACTTTTCGAGTTCAACATCACTTAACCACCAAATCATTATTTATCATCCGCACGAAATATTGCTGCAAATTGGCTTTCAACAGCAATTCCATAGAGTCTTGCTCTGCCACCTTGCCTTTCAAGTTGTTTTGAAGCATCCGGTCTGCCTTGAAATCGTAAACAGCCTTCACCTGCTCGCCATCGAATTGCAACAAGTAATTGTCTCGGTAAATCTGATAAATCTGATTACTATAATTGACATCATATTTCAAACTATCGGATGATGTTATTACATCATTACCAAACGCCATATAGGGTTTGTCATAATTCAAATAACCCAAAATACTAGGCATGATGTCCATTTGCTGCACCAATTCAGGCTTTCTGCCCTTCAAAGAACTTCCTGGATGATAGAAGAAAATCGGTACGGAATAAATCTCCGCGTCTGTCGTATATTCCTGATGAGAGACTTGATTGGTATGGTCTGCCGAGAACACAAACAAGGTATTGTTATACCAGTCATATTTCGACATCGTATCGAAGAATTTACGAAGAGCATTATCGGAATAACCTATACATTGATGGATTGGCTGATCTCCCTTCGGAAATTTACCCTCATATCGAGCCGGAACCTGGAATGGGTGATGGGACGTGGCAGAGAAGATCGAGGTCACAAACGGTTGCTTGAACTCGCCCATCTTCTTCGCATAGAATTGGAAGAACTCTTCATCCCAAATAGCCCAATAGCCATCATAGTCATCATCGTTATTATACTCATCCTTTCCGAAATAGTCTTGAAATTTCGCCGCCTTGGCAAAAGCCTGAAATCCCATGGATCCATTCGGCGCCCCATGGAAGAATGCAGAATAGTAGCCCTTCTCGCCCAACAACGAAGCCAAACTCGAAATTTCGTTCACCGAATAAGGAGTCAACACATACGGTTCTTTAAACATCGGAATGCTCGACAAGATCGACGGCATCGCATCGATAGACTTTCTTCCATTACAGAAAGAGTAGTCAAACGTCAAACTCTCGGCCAAAAGAGAATCAAGGAACGGAGTGTAGCCTTTATAGGTTCCATTATCCAAGTCGTGATTAAAAAAGCCCGTATATTCTTTTCCGAAACTCTCCATAATAATCACCACCACGTTCAATGGCCTGAACTCACCCGATGGCTTTGGCGTGTGAACCGGAGAGAATAACTTCTCCATCTCCTTCTCATCCGAGAAATAGCCAGGGTTCTTATAGGCGGCCTTTCCTATGGTACGATAAATACAGAAAGGCGTATTCAACACTATAGCCGACTCGGTTGTCTTATTCACATACTTGTTCGCATTACTCAATGTAATTGGACGCACAAAAGCTCCGACTCCTCCACGAACGCCAATCACAGCAAGGTAAACAAACGAAGCGAAAAGAACGGCATGCAAAGCATAATACCTCCAAGATGAAAGGTTCGTCGGTTGGGAGCCTGGACGGCGATACAACTTATAGATAGCATATATCAACAATGCCGCAAAAAGAGTTACATACCAATATTCCAAAGCCGAAGTCGCAATGATGCTGCCCACATTGTTGTCATTTCCAAACTCATTAAAAATACTGAATGTCGTACGCCTGTTCGTAAATCGGAAATAAACCACATCCATATTCGTAATAATGATGGCAATGGCGTTTGTGACCATAAAAATCCACTTGGCCACCTTCTGATAGCGTTCGTCATGACGGAATTTGAAGGGCAAAATCATCATCACCAAATACAAAGCATTGGTATATATAAACGCCGATATGTCAAATTGCACGCCTCCGCGCATCATTTCCAACAGATGCGAAGTCGTGACGCCAGGGAAAAGATCCTTATTGACAAAAAAGAAAAAAAGTCTGCAAAAGAGACAGACCACCATCACAATTAGGAAATTCAAAAAAACGGCCGAAAGAGGCTCCTTTAAAATCCTTTTTAATCTTTCCATAAAAAAATCATTGTTAGCACCGCAAAGGTAACAATAAATAAATTGATTTGGAGACATTTCGAGAAACAACACCAGTACAACACACACAGCCACAAGCCTTTGCAACCCGACAAAACCAAAATAAGCCACTATTAATCAAACACTTATTTATGTTTCAATTTTACACCTCTATTCTTAACAAAAATCAAAAGAGTGTGGCCGAGGCTTAAAAAGCTCCTTTTTCGTTTGCTTTTCAACAAAGAGAACTCTTATATTTGCCGTACTGGTAATTTATTAATCATATCATGGAAAGACAAGAACTGGAAAAATGGATTGCCAAAATTGAAAAGAAAGGAATCTCATCTATCGACAATGATGACTTATCCTATTTGTATGGCGAGCAATCCGTCGAAGCAACTGAAATGAACTACACAAGGGAAAAGAGTCAACTGCAGGAAATCAAATTCCTCTTGAAAACAAAATTCTCACAGTGCAAACGTTTCATCCTAAATGTCAAAGGCAACGGTGCCACCGTAAAGGACGTGAACGATTTGTGTAATTGTTTCAACCCCATGGAGGGCAAAGAGGTCATGTGGGGCTATGGCGAAGATCCCAACAAAACACAGCCAACGGTTCTTATCGTGGGAAGTTATTAGCAGAGGCGGGTAATCCCGCCTCTTTTTATCTTAAGGTGACCTTAATCATTGAAATTCAACTCTGCCGTCGCCTCAAATCGCTTTCCGCCCGTCACAAAGGTGAATGTGACATGATGGAATTGTGCCAAAGTGGGCTTAGGGAAATCAAGGCGGAAAGGAGTATGCCCCCACAAGCAGTATTCCTCCGATCGAAAATCAGACAAGCGTTTATTTATATAGAAATTGCCTTCGTCGTAATACTCAACGTATTTTTCATCTTCAAAATAGCCATGAAAGACATAAGAACCATAAACCTTTCCATAGAATTTTACAATATCAGACAAATCCTTTCCCGCCGCATGCCTTTCGTCAAAATCGGCATCAGAGACAATAGATATGCTGTCAATAGGATTCGCCAACGCCTTGTTTCCTTCGATATAGACTTCCCTATTATAGGTGGTATCTGCATAACGCCTCATCAAAGAGTCAAACAACAGTCCCTCCTCCTCGCCATTATTCAAATGGCTTCCCGAGGTTGATGAACAATAAGAACCACGGAAACGAAACTTAACAAACACAGAATCATTGTACCCCCAAACTTCCTCGCATACCAGTGTGTCTGGAATGCAATAATCCGTTATGAAAGATTTAGAGAAAAACGAATCGCCATACCCTTCTCCCTTCTCACAACTCCAATTCAAAATTGTTACCATCATAAAAAACAGCAACAACGATACACATTTAATTTTTTTACCCATATTTAATCTGCTAATATCAAAATCTCTTGATCATATTGATAGTTATAATTCACTACTCCGTCCTTGGGGTCATCAAAGTATTCCGAATCGGAAGAGTTAAAACACCCTTGCACAAAATACCCATTACTTGCTCCATCCCAACCCCAATTTATATGCAACTGAAATGAACTACACAAGGGAAAAGAGTCAACTGCAGGAAATCAAATTCCTCTTGAAAACAAAATTCTCACAGTGCAAACGTTTCATCCTAAATGTCAAAGGCAACGGTGCCACCGTAAAGGACGTGAACGATTTGTGTAATTGTTTCAACCCCATGGAGGGCAAAGAGGTCATGTGGGGCTATGGCGAAGATCCCAACAAAACACAGCCAACGGTTCTTATCGTGGGAAGTTATTAGCAGAGGCGGGTAATCCCGCCTCTTTTTATCTTAAGGTGACCTTAATCATTGAAATTCAACTCTGCCGTCGCCTCAAATCGCTTTCCGCCCGTCACAAAGGTGAATGTGACATGATGGAGTTGTGCCAAAGTGGGCTTAGGGAAATCAAGGCGGAAAGGAGACTTACTCCACAAATGAAAATCCTCAGGACGGAATTCTGAAAGATGCTTTTTTACTTCAAAATCCGGACCATCATAATAGTTTTGATACTCAGCGTCAGAGTAGTGACTGATGACATAGCCGCCAAAAATCACCCCATCAAACACCACTAGATCAGCCAAATCCGTGCCTGCCCTATGAGAAACATCGTAATCAGCATCGGAAATTATGGAAACAGAATCGATAGAAGTTGCCAACGCCTTGTGTCCCCCTATATAAGTCTTCCTGTTATACGTTGTGTCTGCATAATGGGTCACAATAGAATCAAACAGCCACTCTCGTCTTTCCCAATCTTCAAAACAACGATGATCGACCTTTTCTGCAACATAATAAGAACCATGTAGATCTAAGGCAACCGGTATCGTATCAGAATCCAATTCAAGACAAAAGACCTCCAATGTGTCTGGAAAATAACATTGGGTGATAAAAGACCTTGTATATGTGACTTCACCCCCATCATCATCACTACAACCTACCATAACTATAAAAAGAATTGACAGTATCCGAAAAACATTTTTTAACTTCATAATCATATAAAAAGTGAATTCTCCAATAAAATTGTTAATTATTCAACATTTAAACAACGAAGACTCAAGTCATTTCTAATCAATGAAATACAAAGAGTTTTTTTCTAATATATAATATTAAACTCATTAGTCGGCCAGCAACAATATTTCTTGTTCGTATCTATAATTATAATCACCAATCATAACCGAACCATCATCCAAACTTTCATAAGCCGAAGCATCAAAACATCCTTCAGCAGAATGCACTCCTCCTCTAAAAACATTACGAATCTACAACAAAAAAAATAAAATGCAAACATTTTCAAAGTAATAAATTTCTACAAACAAGATTTCCCAAACAATAAATTTATTTTCTCGTCATATTTTTCATTCTTATCTAACTTTTACTATTTTTGCATCAATTTTGGCATAATATTCCCTTTTCTGAATGATTTTGGGGAGAGATTGATTAGCAATGGCAAAAAACATAGCAAAATATAAAATATTTAATTCACGGTTGACCTCCACGGTCAGCATCTCCATGGTGCTTTTCCTTTTAGGCCTCATCTCCATGTTTATGTATATTGGCGAGAAATTGTCAACTCACATCAAGGAGAATCTCACAATCACCGTTGAAATCAAAGATTTTGCCAAACCAGAAGAGACTGCCACATTTGGTGACTACATCAAAAAAATGCCGTATGCTAAAAAAGTGACATTCACCAGCAAAGAAACCGCTCTTGAACGTTTGAAAGAGGAAATGGGCGAAGACCCGATGGACCTCATCAGCCACAACCCTCTGCCCGACACATACGACATCTACCTCCACTCGCCATACGCCAACAACGATAGCATTCTATTCATAGCCAAATCTTTGAAGAATGTCCATATCGTCAACAAGGTGGATTACCAAAAGAATCTTATTCACGAGCTGAACTACAACCTGACTCGTGTTTCTGCAGTGTTTATGATCATCGCTATCACACTGCTATTGATTTCGTTCGTATTGATTAACAACACGATGCGACTCCTTATCTACTCCAACCGATTCATTATCAATACAATGAAACTGGTCGGCGCCACCAAATGGTTCATCAGAAGGCCATATCTTTGGCAAGGCATTCTAATTGGCCTTAGTGCTTCTGTCCTGGCAACCCTCTACATGGTGGCCTTCTTCTATTTCGCTTATCCAAACATAAGCCTTTACATCGACTTAAACGACAATAGCCTTTACACGGTCATTGTCGCCACTATATTCTTGTCTGGTATTGTCATCACGACGTTTGCGACACTTTTTGCCACAAACAAATACCTCAGACACGAAACTAACGACTTGTATTTTATTTAAAGAAAAAATATGGAAAACAAAACAGGTTTGGCATTGCCAACAAAGAATTTAAAGCTTCTCGCAATCGGATTGGTCATCATCGTCATCGGATTCATCTGCATGATTGGAGGTAACAACGACGGTACATTCGACCCTGAAATTTTCAGCACGATGAGAATCACCATCGGCCCTATGATTGCATTGTTCGGCTTTTTCTTCGAGATTTTCGCCATTGTATGGATGCCTAAAAACGAAAGAGAGGATTAATATATGGATAGCATACAAGCTTTAATTTTAGGATTAGTCCAAGGACTGACTGAATATTTGCCCGTGTCAAGTAGCGGACACCTCGAAATTGGAAAAGTGATTTTGGGGGAAGGGGCTGAAGCCGGAGGTTTGACATTCGACATCGTCGTTCACGTTGCCACCGTTCTATCCACCTTGGTCATCCTCAACAAAGAAATCGTTTGGCTATTTAAGGGACTTTTCAAGCCATTGGCTCCTGCGGATGGTGCAACATCCCTCTACAAACGTTTGAGCGACGAACAGAGATACGTCCTCAACATTCTCGTTTCTATGATTCCGGTTGGAGTGGTAGGTCTTTGTTTCAAAGACTCCATCGAGGCCCTCTATGCAGACAACATTTTACCTGTCGTAGGAGGATGTCTCCTAGTCACAGCTGCTCTTTTGGCCATGACTCATTTCTACAAGCCACAAGAGAAGGAGAACATCTCGCCTATCCATGCTTTCATCATCGGTATTGCACAAGCGATTGCCGTTTTGCCAGGACTTTCACGTTCAGGCTCAACAATTGGAACAGGTCTATTGTTAGGAAACAATCGCCAATCATTGGCTCAGTTCTCGTTCTTGATGGTCATTCCTCCAATTTTGGGAGAGGCACTACTCGACTTCAAGCACATTGTTTCCCCTTCGGCTGAATATTTGGCAGAGCACGGAATAGAACAACCCATCGAGACGCTGCCATTGATAGTTGGCTTCATCGCCGCGTTCATCAGTGGTTGCATAGCATGCAAATGGATGATTGCATTGGTAAAACGCTGCAAACTCATCTATTTCTCCATCTATTGCGCAATTGCAGGATGCATTGCCCTATATTTCTCATTTTAAACAAATTATAGCATGAACTTTACGGAAGGCGAAGTTCTCTATTTCAACAAGCCATTGCATTGGACGTCGTTCGACTTGGTCAACAAAGCTCGGACTATGATAAAGCATACGCTCGGCATAAAGAAGATAAAAATCGGACATGCCGGCACTTTGGATCCTTTGGCAACAGGCGTTTTAATTGTCTGCACAGGCAAATGCACTAAACGCATCGAGGAACTACAATACCATACGAAAGAGTATATCGCCACAATGCGATTGGGTGCAACAACGCCCTCTTTCGACCTTGAGACAGAGATAGATGCGACTTACCCGACTGATCACATCACCCGTGAATTAGTCGAGAATGTCTTGCAACAATTTCTCGGAGAGATTAAACAAATCCCTCCTACCTTTTCTGCGGTAAAAGTCAATGGCAAAAGAGCTTACGAATATGCCCGCAAAGGAGACGAGGTGGAAATCAAGGCCAAAACGCTCGTCATTGACGAAATCGAGTTGCTTGAATACGACATGCCGACCATCAAGGTCAGAGTGGTCTGTAGCAAAGGCACTTATATCCGTGCATTAGCAAGAGACATTGGGCAAGCCCTTAACAGCGGAGCCCATCTGACGGCTCTCGAGCGCACTCGCATCGGAGATATCAAAGTCGAAGATTGCATCTCGATTGATGATTTCAGAGCCAAAATCGACGAGATGAAGGCTCAGATGCCCATCGCTGAATAACATTTTAAGAAGATTAGAAACATAAACAGATACGGTATGAAACTGTCAAAATTCAAATTCACATTGCCGGAAGAGCAGTTGGCTCTTTACCCTACAAAACACAGGGACGAGTCTAGACTTCTAATTCTCAACAGAAAGACAGGTGCTATCGAGCACAAAGTCTTCAAAGATATTCTTGAATATTTTGACGAAGGTGACGTTTTCATCTTCAACGACACTAAAGTATTCCCTGCAAAACTCTACGGCAACAAGGAAAAGACAGGTGCAAAAATCGAAGTTTTCCTTTTGAGAGAGCTAAACCACGAACTTAGATTCTGGGACGTACTTGTTGACCCTGCTAGAAAGATTAGAATTGGTAACAAATTATATTTTGGCGAAGACGACTCTATGGTTGCCGAAGTAATCGACAACACAACTTCAAGAGGCCGTACTCTTCGTTTCCTCTTCGATGGAAATCACGAAGAGTTCAAAAAAGCGCTCTACGACCTTGGCCAAACTCCTTTGCCACCAAGCATCAACAGACCTTCGGAGCCTGAGGATGCAGAACGCTATCAGACTATCTTCGCCAAGAACGAAGGCGCAGTTGCCGCTCCTACCGCTGGTATGCACTTCAGCCGCGAATTGATGAAGAGAATGGAAATCAAAGGTTGCGATTTCTCATTCATTACTCTTCATGCCGGATTGGGCAACTTCCGCGAAATTGACGTAGAAGACCTCACTAAGCATAAGATGGACTCCGAGCAAATGGAGATTACTGAGGCAAACGCAAACATTATCAACGCTGCCAAGGACAAGAAAAAAAATGTCTGCGCAGTTGGAACAACCGTGATGAGAACCATCGAAAGCAGCGTGGGAACAGATGGATATGTAAAGCCATTCGAGGGTTGGACAAACAAATTCATCTTCCCTCCTTACGATTTCAGCGTTGCCAATAGAATGATCAGCAACTTCCACATGCCACTCTCAACATTGTTGATGATGGTTGCCGCTTTTGGTGGCTACGATGAGGTCATGAACGCCTACGACGAAGCCTTGAAAGAGGGTTACCGCTTTGGCCCTTACGGCGATGCTATGCTTATCATCTAAAATATGCTTACTAAAAATTTGGAAACGGTGAATTTAGGTCATCATATACATTCACTCAAGAAAAAGGATTTCAGAAATGGAATCCTTTTTTGCTACCCATCCACAACGAAATTCAACATATTCCTCTATCAGTCAATTCATGACGACAGACATCGTAAATGTAAAAATCAGAAACTGCGAAAATCTTGCTATATTTGCACATCAACCAAAGCTATAGATTATGGGCTTATAAATTATTGGTGTCCGCTAAAAATTAAAAAGCATAAAACTCCAGTCCGCTAGGCCTATAAATACG
>JAKSKZ010000012.1 GCA_024401475.1 Paludibacteraceae bacterium
TTTTGAAATTATATTGCAGATAAAAATATTTTTTTTTTGTTCTCAAATTCCTTTTTGTTCCTTTTTATTCCGGATTGTTCCTTTTTTTTTTTTTTTTTTTTTTTTTTTTTTTGTCGGCGTTTTTTTTGTTGTAAATAACTTATTTATAGGTTGTTATGTTGATTAGAGTGGGTTGGTTTGTGGATAAGAATCTATGTTGAAAAAAACAATTTGTGCCATTTTGCAAAAGTATGGGATGATTCGGATTTTATGCTCTGTCGGAAAAGTCGCATGTATTGAGGGCGGAGAGGCTTGTGTGATTAGTAAATCATCCCGACCAACCAAATAGGCAGCTTCTTCCCGATAGGGTATTCCATCGAATCGGCTAATATGTAGGAGTTGGGAAGATCTGCGATTTGTTGGAACGATTTGTCTGAACCGCCCACCTCGAAGGTGATGGTTCCGTCGATTTTGAAATCTCCAGCCTCCTTGCCGTATTCTACGGTATGTTTCACGGACAGTTGGTTGACCACAAAACACTCTCGTATTGTTCCGATGACTTTGTTTTGAGTCAATGCGTTCAGAATGTTTGTGTTGTGCATGAAGATTTTGTCAGGCTTCTGCATCTTCGTGACTGATTTGTTGTCCGTATAGATTAGATGGAGAAGTTCTGCTCGGCTCATACTGTTTAGGTAGGACAATACCGTTGTTTTGTTGAGCTCTAGATAAGCTGCCAGTTTTGAAATGTTGACTTCGTAAGGAACATTGTTTGCAAGAAACAGCAGCATTGCCTTTATTTTTCTTGTGTAGGCTGCATCAATACCGCAGAATTGTGTCATCTCTTGATCGATGATGAAGTTTAGTACATTCTCAATTCTACTGTAGTATTGAGTCTCATCGCCATCGTAAAATGGGTAATAACCGACACGAAGATACTCTTCAAACATCTGTTGTGGACGACATGCCGCGTTTACTCTTTCGCAGATAGCGTCAGGGTTGTTTACTATCTCGTCAAGTGTGGCAATAGGTAATTGTATGCCTTTGTAGAAATGTAGGAACTCACGAAAGGAGAGCCCTTCCATTGTATAAGAGAGCACTCTACGTGATAGATCTGCATCCGCATTGAGGATTTGAATGAGGGATGATCCTGTGAAAGTAATTTTTAGGGAAGGGTAAAGGTCGTTAACCTCCTTCAACTCTTGACTCCAAGTTGGGTATTTATGAACTTCATCTAAAAATAGATGCTTGCCGCCCATAAGGTAAAACCTCTCGGACAATTCTAAAATGGAGTGGTTGCTGAAATATATGCTATCCATTACGCAGTAGAGAGCCTCTCCCGCATTCACACCGTATGTTTTCTTGATGTATTGGCGTATCATGGTTGTTTTCCCTACGCCACGAGAACCTTTAATCCCTACCAATGGCTTTTGCCATGCAATAGAGTTGATTTGTTCTCGTACAATGTTCATGTCGACTTGCGATATGTAAAGACGATGTTTCTTGAATAATTGCTCCATGCTCCTCTTTGCTTGTTAATTATGCCGCAAAGATATAATCGTTTATTTGGATAACCAAATTCTATTAAAAAAAGGTTGTTGGAATAAGTGAAATAGGTATAAAAATGCTTATTGCGATAAGCGAAATTTTGTAAAAGCGTTTATTGTGATGAGTGAAATTTCATTGGAATCGCTTATTGTGATAAGCGGTTTCAATGAATCTATAGTGTTTGTATTAGTTCCTTCACAAAATGTAGAGAATTGTGTAGTTCGTCCAGTTTGGTATATTCATTGCTATGGTGGGCGTTGTAGTAGCCACAACTTATATTGCAGACTGCTATTCCCAAACCTCTCATCTTTAGTTCTACCACATCTGTTTTGCCTCCGTTCGTAGGTTGGTAGTGGTATTTGTCGAGGATATGCTGAGGAACGAAATCTATTGGACAGAGTGGTGTGTCTTTGCCTTGGATGATAAGATCGTTTGCGCCTTTTCGATCTGATTCTAATATGTATCGACAATTGTTGAAGAATGATAAGTCTGCCACATGTGCGCCGCGGCATCCCGACAAGTCTCCTTTTTTCTCTTCTTCGACAAAGAACACAGCTTTGAGAATGGGAAGCTCATGAAGAAGTCGGATGGCTATCCAGATACCATTCTTGTCGTCAGCTCCTAGACCCACTTGTTCTCCCTTCTCGTTGATGGCATATACTAGTCCGTCTGTTTCAATAATGGAGCGTTGACAAGGTTCGTGAACCTCGTCCATGTGGGCGGCGACGCAAGGGTAATTATCTGCCTTCCCTTTTGTAATGTACATATTGCCGATGAAGTCTGTTTGGATTTCTAAGTCAACGTCTGCGAGCATCTCCTTAATAAGAGATCGTATCTCAACTTCGTTGCCTGATAGGCTGTTTGTTTTGTAGAGTCTGAATAATTGTTCCATAATGTTTTCTTTTGAGAGAAGCGGTTGCCGTTTATTTGGCATACCCCTCATAACCGATGCCTTTCTTTTTTAGGTCTGGGTCGGTTCCTGTCGCTTTGTTACCATCGAAATATTTGTTGAACACTTCTCCCATCACTTGCGAAATCTGAACGTGTGCAGGATTCCAAAGGCATTCGCTCCAAGCAATGCGTATATAGAAACTGTTGAACTTGTCGTTCCCCTCCAGATGTCTGGTGAAGAGTTTCTGATTGCTGGTGTCGTGATATCTTTGTTTGTCACATTGGATGTTAAATGCTGTGTTCAGTCTTTCGCTTACCTCTTGATACATCTGCTCGAACAAAGGCACATTGTGGATGGTGATGTTGGGATCGTCGTATGATTCGTCACCACGTTTTCCCCCGTAGGTAAAGTGCACTTGCGTCGGGTAGGCGGGTTCGTTAGCACCGCTGGCAACAAGAAGTGTGATGAGCCAATGGTCTTCCCTGTTGACGAGTGACTGTAGGTCGTCCATATAGGATTGGAAGGCGGGGTCTTTTTTTAACTCTTCGGATGGGAGATAGAAGGATTTGTAGGGCCATAATTCTCCCAATTCTCTGCTGATATAGTTGAATCCTGCTAATTTGGCGAAATAGTAGGCGAAGTGGTAGAAACAAGGATCGACCAAACTGCTTGGCGAGGCGATGGTGACCTTGGATCCGCGGTCTATGAAATAACCATAGTTCCTATTTAAGGGAAAGTGTTCAACTGCTAATTTGTCTTCCGCTTTCTCGTCGATTGTTCTTGTGTTTGCAAGATTGACCAATCTAAAATGGTCGGAATGGTCAATGGCATCGAAGATGTCGTCCATACTCATTCGGAGGCGTGCTTGTATGTCTGCGATGGAAACGAATTGTGGCGAAACTTGAACCCTCGTGTATCGGTCCATTTTTCTTTCGAAAGCGAGGCGAAGTCGTTTTACATTTTTTTCCGTCTTTTTTTTCTTCTCTTCCTCTTCCATCGCTTCTGTAAATCCAGCGCCGATCAAGCCGGCAGGAACTGCGAAGATGGCAATGCCGAGAATTCCAATGAGGCAAGCGATAGTGCGGCCAATTGTAGTAATTGGCTGAAAATCGCCGAAATTTCCAGGGTCTCCAATGTATTGCATGAAAGCCCAGGTGACAGATCTCATGCCGTTGTCAAAAACTTCAGGTTGTGCTTCGTGTTCCGCAAAGAAAAGCACAAAGGAGAGAATGATGGTGGTGATGCCTAAGAATTGCATGGAAATAAACATCTCCTTTCCTTTGCTGCTGATGGCCGTGGTCAAGAGTCGGTATGACTTCATGAAACGGAAAATTCTCAAAAGCCTTGCCACACGAATCGCCTTCAACGCATCCAATGGAAGCGGTATGAAGAAATTGATATAGTAGGAGTAGGTGGAGACGAAGTCGATGAGGCCGTAGAAGGAGAGGCAATATTTCACGCGTCCCCAGAAGCCTTTGTACTTAGGTTCTAAAATGTCTATCGTCCAGATGCGCAGGCTTACCTCGATGGTGAAGAGAATAGTGGTGACAATGTCGATGGCATCGAGTACGGTCCCGTATTTCTCATTCACCCCTTCATACGTGGAGAGGAAAATGGCGATGGTACTAATGATGATGATGGCCCAAATGGTGTAGTCCACATGGTTCTTCCAAACTACGGTCTTTGTGTTGTCGTCAAAGACTAATGAGAGTTTTGGCTTTATTTCTTGAAGTTCCATCTGTTTATCTGTCTTTATATATGCTATTTACCTCTTCATAAAATTGAAATCCGTAGTCTGTTCCCGAGAGACGATTTACTTTTTGAAGGTCTTCCGAAGGTGTCAAAGGGTAGTTTTGTGGGGCGAATTGTTTGTTGATGGCATTGGCCAGTATAATGGCGGTGGCTATGTTGTATTTACTCCATGTTAGGACTGAACAAGCTATTCTAAGGCAGAACGAACTTGAGTTGTTTCCTAAGTGATAACCCATATATTTGTTCCTGATTAGTGCACCATATTGTTGAACATCAGTCTTGTAGTTGTATTTTGCTTGGATTTCTTCGGAAAATTCATGATACATCTTGTCAAATTTTTCGATGTCTCTTTCTTGCAAAGACAAGCCGTCGCAGGCGTAATTTGGTTTGCCGTCTGGGTTTTTCCCGTGACCAATCTGAAAATGGAATTGTGTTGGGAGGTCTGAAGTGTCTGTAATTCTTGCATCTGAAGCAATAACAGCGATGACGATACTGTTTTCTCGATTGGATAATTTACGGATGTCATCAAGGAAAATACTGACTCTGTCGTCCAAATAGTGCGGCTTCCCGTTGATTTCTTCTTTCTCAATATTTAGATAGGAGGTCATCCTGACGGGGTTGACGTCGTACTCTTTGCTGACATAGTTGAATTTGCCCAATTTCGCCAGAAAAAAACAAAAGTTTCCACCGCTTGGCTCTGTGGCAGAGGTGGTGGCTACAATTGTGATGTTCGATCCTCTGTCGATACAACAACCATATACTGTGTTTGCGGGGAATGTTTCTACCATAAGTTCCGTATTGGTCGGCTTGTCTGTGGGTTGCGCAGAGGCTAAGTCTTTAAGACGAAGAATCGGGGATTGTTGCACTGCGTCGATGATGTCATTGGGGGAGACACCCAGTCGGGTTTGTAACCAGTTCAATCTGGTGTAGCGAGGAACGGGATACAATCGAGTTTCTCTATCGAGTGAGTAGTAAAAACTTGTTAGGATTTTGTGCTCAAGTTCTCTGTTCTTTTTGTTTTTTTCTTCCTCCTCCATAGCTTCTGTAAAACCTGCTCCAATGAGTCCTGCTGGCACTGCGAAGATAGCGATGCCGAGGATTCCTATGACGCAAGCGATAATGCGACCGATTATGGTTATCGGAGGATAATCGCCGAAACCTCCAGGGTCGCCAATATATTGCATGAAAGCCCAGATGACAGGCGTCATGCCGTTAGAGTACACGTCTGGTTGAGCTTCGTGTTCCGCGAAGAAAAGCACGAAGGATAGGATGATGGTGATGATACTCAAAAATTGCAGGGAAACTAATAGTTCCTCCTTTTTGCTACCGAAAGCAGTGGTTAGAAGTCGGAATGACTTCATGAAGCGGAAGATACGCAAAAGCCTTGCCACACGAATCGCTTTCAATGCGTCCAACGGAAGCGGAACAAAGAAATTGATGTAGTAAGAATAGGTGGATACGAAGTCGATAAGGCCGTAGAAGGATAAACAATATTTCACGCGTCCCAAAAAACCGCTGTACTTGGGTTCTAAAATGTCTATCGTCCAGATGCGCAGGCTTACCTCGATGGTGAAGAGAATAGTGGTGACAATGTCGATGGCATCGAGTACGGTCCCGTATTTCTCATTCACCCCTTCATACGTGGAGAGGAAAATGGCGATGGTACTAATAATGATGATAGCCCAAATGGTGTAATCCACATGGTTCTTCCAAACTACGGTCTTTGTGTTGTCGTCAAAGACGAGGGAGAGTCTCTTTTTGAATTCTAAAAGTGTCATAGTTGTTTTAATTCTTATGTTTCTCTTCTAATAGTTTTTTCAAATCTTCGATTTGTTTTTCCATTCTATCTAATTGTTCTTTTACTTCGTCGTTGTTGTCGCTAACCATAGCATCTACAAACACGGAGTTGATGAATGACATGCCAATGATGCCACCCATGATCAGTAGCATACAGAAATAGCCGGTGGCTAACGTCCCCATCAGAGGAGAGGATGCTTCGGCTATCCTGTCTGGAATGTCATACCACCCTTCGACCGTGCAAAGTCTGAATACTGAATATACCGAGGTGAGTGGGTTGCCGAAATATTCGGGCGCGATGTCGCCAAAGAGACTACAGTTGATAAGGCTGAATATCACTACGATGACGAAGAAACTCAAAAGAACAGCGTAAGACCGATTGATGGCGAGTTTGAAACCTTCAACCACCTTTGAAAAACTTGGAAAGAAATGCATTGTTTTGAAAATTCGTAGTATTCTCAAAACTCTGAGTACGAGTAGGATGGATAGATTTATCATATCCAGCGGGAAGAAATATTCAACAATGGAAGGTATGCTGATGATAACAAGCATTCCGTCTAATTTGTTCCATCCGCTTTGCCAATATTTCTTATTGCCCATGGTATGTATTTTCACCACCATTTCAATTAAGAAGAATACGGAACAAGCAAATTCCATGATATTGAGTATGTTCCATTTGTAGTCCCATTCTTGTAAAAAGATGATAAGGGCGTTTAATAAGATGACGCTTAGAATGATTTTCTTGTTAAGAAAGATTTTTTTTAGTGTTTCCATATTTGTTTTCTCTTGTTCGTTTTTATTGTTTGATAATATTTATCATGGTAAAAGTAGGGTAATTCGATAAAAAAAAATATTCCATTTTGTTCCAAATCTGCCATCGGAAAAATTATTGAGCAATTAATGCGTGATTTTGACATTTACTTTTGGCTCTGTCCTACTTTACGACTGATAATCTGGCTGGAAGCCACTACTTTCTAATCAAGTGGAAAGCATTGGCTTCCAGCCAATAGGAAGACACCCGCCAAGACCCGAGGCGTTGCCACGGGTTACTAATAGGATTGGCTTCCAGCCAAACCACTGCTCTGAGAACAATGTGGTTACTGCATTGTTGATTTGGTATGTAGCAATCTTTTTGTTACAAAAATCAGTCATAAACAGGACAGAGCCTTATTCAAATAAAAAACTCGAAAATGAGTGCCTTGGGTCATATTATGTTCTACAACATTGTTTTGCAAGTGTTTTTTGTTGAGGCAAGTGTAATTTGCTTCTTTTTCTTGAAAAAGGAATGAAATGGAATTTTAAAAGAAGTGAAAAAAATAGAATTTCGTCATGCTATTTAGTAATAACAATTAAATCTATTGAAAATATGGCAGAATTAAACGTGACGAAACAAATGAGAGTTGAAACTCTACAAAAGGCATTTAATCGCAGATTTGGAGCTACTTTAAGAGTTTATAAAGGACAACATTTTGCAGATAAGGACATTCAGTTGGGCGAGTTGTCAGATAATGCTTCTGGCACAATCATTTGTAAAAGAGGATTGATAGTGGAGGATTTTGAAAAGGCTTTCTTCGCAAAGTTTGGCGTGAAAGTGCAAGTTGCAACTCCTGATAATTCAGCCTTGTCTAAGAACAACGTCACTTTGGTGACTGCTGGCAAATAAAAACGGGAATATCATTTAATTTATAAACATAAAAAATTAATACTATGGCAGATATCACATTTTCAGGCAATAAGAAAGTAAAGAGCCTTTGCAAAGAGTTTAAGGAAGCATACGGAGCAACACTTCGAGTATATAACGGCAAGAGATTCGCAGATCCAGATGCAACATTGGCATCACTTCGAGCAGAAGGCAAGAAGGGCGGCGAGGTGAAGATCAACGGCAAAATGTTGGTGGGCAACTTCGAGAAGAAGATCATGGAGGAGTTCGGCATCACCATCCAAGTGGCAAAGCCAGACGACAGTGGCTTGTCAGACAACAGCATCACAATCTCGGCTGCTGGCAAGGAGTAAGAAGTAATAAACTATAACAATCGGTGCGATGACATCAACTGACATCGCACCGATTGAGTGATTATTAGAAAAAATAATTTACTATGGCAATAAAGAAGACCAAGAGCGGTACGGTTGATAAGCGTACTAAAGAAGGAAAGGCTGTTGCGGCGAGAATGGCAAAGGCTCGTGCTGAAAAAAATAGTTTGAAAAATCGCATTAAAAGATTGTTCTCATAATCTAACTGGTTACAATATGAAGACTAACATTAAAGATATAGCAAATATTTTGGCAGCCGCTATTTGGGCTGATGGAGTATATGACGAGGCGGAGGAAATCGCATTGTATGAGATTCAAGACGCTTTGGAATTGGATAAGGCTGAGTTTGAAAAGGAAATGGAAGCGGCTCTTGATAGATTTGAGGATGCTTCTGAGGATCAAGCAAACGAAATTTTGCAAGCTTCTGCGGATGCTGTTGACGATAATGAAGTTGGTATCGTCTATGAAGCGGCTATGCAGGTTGTGTTGGCTGACGGCGTTTTGAAGCACGATGAGGTAGAGACTCTCTTGGTCATCTCTGATATGCTTGGCATCGCCGATGCCGATGCTGTCCTTTTGTTGGCAGATATGCTAAAGAGTGATGAGGATGTTACTGTAGAAGTTGATTAATGACCCCTTAAAAGTTAGGATTATGGCTAAAAGAAGATTGAAAAGAACCGCAGATGGATCCGTGGATCTTCGTACGAAAGAGGGTAAGGCTATTGCAGAGCGTATGGCAAAGGCGAGAGCTGCTAAAAACAAGTCTAAAAGAAAGATTAAGGCTACTTCAACCGATCCGTATAAGAAGCTTCAAAAAGATCTTACACGTGCCTTTGATGCGTGGTTTAGATCTTTAAGATAGACCCTCCATTTAGAGACGGCATTGGGCGGATTAGAGTATTACAAAGAATGGGGGTGAAATCGTTTTGCTTTTCTTTTGTTGAAACGATTTAAAAGAGTATTATGGCATGATGGCAATATTTTATTACATGGTAGAACATTGGGTTGTTACCATAATTGTGATGTTTGTTCTGTGGGGGTGTATAGGAATCAGTTTTTTTTCATCGATTATTTACTGGGTCCTTTCTCTTCCATTTTGTATTTTGAATAAACTGCAGTTTTATTTGTCGTCACCTTTGCGTCACATATCTAAAAGTCATGATAGTTTAATAGCTGGTTTAGCTCGAACATTTATTGGAAAAAAAATATTTGGATTTGTGGATGGAACGATGTACTTTGTATGTTTCCCGCTTCGATTTGTCAATGCCGTCTATTTTAATTTGTTTGTTCATATCAGTTGTAGTTTTGTTGATTTGATTGCAGAAACGATACGTCCTTCTGGTCGTGCGAAATCCAGTAAGAAACGATCGAATCTCCTCCCGAATTTTTGTCGGTACGTTGTGTTGAAAGGCTCGGTAGTCGTATTAGAGTCATTGTTGTTTGTCATTATTGACACAATTTATCCTGCTCTTACGTTATATCACGGAACGGATTGGAAAGCAAGCATCTCTATTACGAAACCGGGTTCTTGGATGAGTAGTGTGAAGGATTGGCGTTGTTGGTTTGGGAAGGGGGTCTATTTTGCAACTGCTCGTAGTACGGCCGAACATTATGCAATAGGAAAAAACAAACCTGTGATGATCGTGTCAAGGGTCTCTTATGGGAGAATGCTCAATTTGGCGTATGTTTCTGACAAAATGCAACAAAATATTGGAGCGGATTCGAAGAAGGCAGGTCGCATTACAACTTTCGGATTGAAAAATGGATATACAAGTGTTTTGTCATGGAGACCATCGGGGTGGTGGGAAGTTATTATGCTGGATAAAGCTGGTCGTTACGACCATAAGTGGCGAATTCGCCCTCTCTATGTGATTGACTTCGATACCAAAAAACGAATGCGTATTAATGGCGGAATGTCTCTGTGGCTTAATTATCAAAATTGAATATAGTATGGCATATAAAATTCATGTGAGCGGTTTTGCCAAGAATCGTACAGTGGAGGGAGTTTTGAACGCATATACGGTTCTCCATCCGGGGTGCTCGATTGCTCAAATCAACAAGGCGTTCCCGAGTAGTATCCATCACTCAGGGAAACCATTGCTGGGTACAGTGAAGGATTACAATGCTGCAAAAAAAACGGGAACGTTGGTTGATGACTATATGAAGATATCCATTCATACTGTCAATGGCGGGAAAAAAAGTAATACTGCCTATATGTTAAGTATGTGGAATGATGACGATACTTATAAAATGGCGCAATACGCTAAAAAAGCGGATATTGATATCGAGGATTTTAAGTATAGAAAATATTTCGTGCCAGGATCTTATTCGTTGCGTTATTTGAATGGATGGAAACCACGGAAGAGTGCTGTCGCTCCTTCTACAGGAGGTCGAAAGATTGCCAAGAGCATGATCGCGTTACTTCTATTAGGTTTGCTTCTTCTTTTTCTGTTACTTTTCTTGTTGTTTAGACATTTATCGGCGGAAAAGGAAGAAGTGCAGCAGGAGGTTGAACAGGTGGAGATGGAATTTAATGCGGTGCAGTTTGAAAAGGCTAAATATAATTTGTCGGAAGATGCCAAAGCTGTGCTGGATAAGTTGTCTGCGGTGATGCTTTCTCATGATAAGTTCTCTTTGCGAATAGAGGGACATACGTCAAAAGAGGGCGGAGTTGATTTTAACCAAACGTTGTCGGAAAACAGAGCAAAGGCTGCATACGAGTATTTGTTGTCCAAAGGTGTCACTTCTGATCGCGTTGCATACGAAGGTGTTGGCAGTACACATCCGATTGACGAAACCCAATTGGCTCCTAATCGCCGCACGGAGTTCATTATCGATGATGGCACTTTCACTTTCCGTGGTTTGTGGGATGATTTGGTGGAGTATGTAAAATCGTTCTTTTGAACTCGCGATTTCTCAAATGGATGACTTTCTCTTGTCCTCTTTTTTGATCCCTAATATTGTTTTATGACATATTGGGGTAAGATTCACAGAAGGAATGAAATGGGATTTTTTTATTACTGTCCGCTGAAAGTTCGTCCTTGTATGTGTTGTACAAGTCCCTGTACATGTCCTCGAACACCTTTCCCGAGCGGCGTTTTGCATTTGTTCGCATCTGAAGGTGTACTCCTTTTAGGCTGCTCATGCCTATCTGCGACAGCTTCCGAGCCTCTGGCAGCATGGAGGCTGATATCTCACGCAATGAGTATAGGCGTTTTATGACAGCATACCCCAAAAATCAAAAAGCGCCGAAAGGTTTATAAAAAATCACTTGTTACTGAAAATTTGAAAGCGGTAAATTTATAGAGGTCACCTAATAGATGGGGAAAAGAAGGATTGTTTCTGATGGAGCGAAGTCTCGGTAATTCGTCGCGAAATAGTGCTTTTTGACTGCTACAGTCACAATTGTTGACTGACTTTTTCAAATGGAGCTCGCTTCATGTTTTATGAAATGTTGTTCTTGGATTTGAATCTCACTCTACGTAGGGACCTGCTCGGAAAAATACCTGGCTTCCAAATTATTCTCCCTGTTTTTATTATCTTTGTCCCAAAGTGAAAGTTATGGAGCATTGTTTGGATTAGGATGTAACATCTCCATCAGAGGCTTTGTCGCAAATCGATAAGAAGAAATATGATAACAGGTTGACGGGAAATCGTACGAAAATTTTTAAAATAGGTGCGGATTTTAGTTCCAAACATGGAAATTTGTCGTAGTAGATAGTGTGGACTGAATGGGTGTATTTCAGAGAGGCGATGTAATGATATAAATTGGATGTTGTACGATTAGTTGTTTTATGGAGGAAAGTTCTTCTGGTATCATCACAATGGATTCAATTGTAGGCAGTGATAAGTTTTCTAATTTGACTTGCATTGCCACCACCAGTCATGCGCATTTGTATAAGGCTCAAAGGTTTGGCCGATCTTTCCTTTTGAAATCTCTACCTCCCGATTGCAGAGCGCAGTTCTTTTTTGAGTCTTTGTTACGGAAGGAGTTTGAGTTGTCGATGCTTATGCTCCATCCCAACATCGTTCATACGTATGGCTTTGAGTCTGTTGAGGGATTGGGAAATGTAATCGTGATGGAGTATGTCGATGGTCTTACCTTGGACGATTGGATATCTTCCAATCCTTCAAAAGAAGAGCGTGAGCGTGTTGTTGACCAACTCTTGGAAGCGGTTGCTTACATCCATTCTTTGCAAGTCATCCATAGAGATTTGAAACCATCGAATGTCATGGTGACTCGCAACGGAAGCAATGTCAAAATCATCGATTTCGGCTTTTCGGATTCTGATTCGCATGTGGTCTTCAAGCAGCCTGCGGGAACACTAAAATATATGGCTCCCGAACAAAAAATCCCCAACCGCCTTATCGACTTGCGGGCTGACATCTACTCGTTGGGTAAAATAATAGAAGCCGTCTTCCCTGATTCTTCCCGTTCTATTGTAGAAAAGTGTTGTGCCGAAAATCCTGAAGATCGTTATCCCAACGTGCAGCAGTTGCAGTCTGCTTTTCATAAAAAGCGTTTTGGGTGGCAATGGGCGGTCTTGGCTCTGATACCGTTTTTATCACTCTTGGCTTATCTCTTGTGGCCAGGAGAGGAGGTGGTTGTATTGCAAGAACCTGAGGAACAAACGCATGAAAAAATAGAGCTTGTGTCAGTCGAACAGCCAACTGATACGATTGTTGGGCAAGAGATGCCACAAGAACCGGATAGGAAAAAATCTTTTAAGAAGCAGGCGGATGCTCGGCCTGAACTCACAGGGGAAAACCTTATTGAAAGTTCAACAGAAGAGAACCCTATTGAAAGTTTGACAGTGGAGAGCCCTATTGAAAGTTCAACAGGAGAGATCGATCGAATTGCAAAGATAAAGGAAGACGAGTCTCGTTTTTCCAAAGCGGCAGAACAAGAATTTTGTGAGGTGTATCGACGCAATCGTTGTTATGAAATAGCAAGAATGGAGATGACCTACGTTCATGCAAGGTTATGCGTTGCCTTCTATCGCTACCCTGTCGATTTTAATTTGACAAAGGCGGAATATGCGTTTTACTATCCCTATTTCGACCATATTAATGAATTTTATAGATTCTATACCCAGAAAGTAGATAGTTTGCCTGCCATATCGAAACTTTATGAATCTGGCGTAATAGACGAATCCGAAAGAGATTCTCTTCGAGCAAGATATGATTTTGTGACTGAAGAGGTCAAGACGTTCGCAGACACACTTTTGGTTTGGAATAAGAAATTCAGCAAATGGTCATTTCAATGATTTATGCTTGGTTTTGTGTTGTAGAACATTTTTTTGTCGAGAAGAAATGGTTTGTTTCCCCTTCTTTTGTCATAATAAAACCCCGAAAGTTTTTGTCTGGCTTTCGGGGTTCATAACACATTGGTCTTCTCTCTAATTGTTTGACCTATACGCCAATTTTTTTTCTAAGAAAATAAACTTAATCGAGATGATCGATTGTTAGTGCTGGATTTTCTTTAACCTCACCAAGAAGCAACATAGTAACATATGAAGAAGAGAAACCTAGAATGTTGCCCAAGTTGTGGAATACGAATACTTCACTGTCTGTAATTTTGCCATCAGCCAAAATGATATCTAAGCAAAGGTAGAAGACTGCCTCCTTCTCTTCATTGCTCAAATCTTTAGCTGCAACTAAAACGTCAGCTGAGTTGTACTCCTTCTTCAATGCATTTTTGAAAGCGTCAAGGTTGAAATCGCACCCTACCGCACCTTCAAGAGCTTTGTTTACTTCAGTTTCTACATTTGCTCTCTTTTCAGAAGCAATCATAGATTTGCAGATTACTGCGAATTTTTCTTCGATTGTCATAAGCTTTTTTTTTATCCGTATAAATATAAATGTATAATTTAAAATTAAAGGTCTCTTGGGAATTCCTTATTATTCCTTATTTTGTTAAAGATCTAATAATGTCAATAGCAGAGTCTATGATTTCTTTGTCATTAGTCAAATTAATACATCTTCTTGCATAAGATATTGCTTCTACTCTCTTATTTTGATAATAGTAATAGTACGACCATAACAAACATATTGAAGATTTGTTCTTGTCTGCCTTCTCCAAATACTTATGGGCGTCGGCATAATGCTCGTTTTCAAGGGCAGAATATATTTCATTAATTTGCTCTTGGTAGCTTTGACCTTCTGCATTAATCTTTGTGTTTGCATAGCAATCGCCTATACACGAATTGTTTTTTGCAAATTGACAGGTCTCACAATGCTTAAACAACGTTGGTTTTATATTGTTTTTGTCGAAAATATCGCTAAAGTATTCCTCCGCTTCGTCAATATTCTCAAAGTCATCGATGGAAACACTGTTTATCCCTTCCACTGCAAAGCATCGGAACATCTTTTTTTCTGGATTGACGTCAAGTCCCATGCCGCATTTCCCAAATACGTCGTTTAATATATTGGGTTGTGCTTTTACAATCGCAGCCAATTGTTGGTCAGAGAAGAAACATTTTGGCAGCATACAGTCGATATTGATTTTGATCGCGCGTTCGCTTGCTTCCACAATCAAAGTCTTTACCTTTTCGCTAACCAAATGATAATCCTTAGGTGATATTAATTTGTTGTTCGTAATTCCGAAGGTGGGTTTTGCGATAGCGGCTCTCAATTCAGTGATGCCATATTTTTCGCAATAACCTAAAATCTCGTAGATGTCGAAATCTAAATTGTAGATGTTGAATCCTATAGAAACTTTATATCCATGGTCCATTAACCATGTTAGGTTTTTATGGAGCATATTGTATTGGATGTCAGACCTATAATCTTTCTTTTGATTTATATTAAATAAGAAGAATACTCTGTCTTTATGGGGTATTTCTTCAATGAGTCGTGTTGGAATTATTCCTCCTGTAAGAATCGTTATCTGACTTACATTGGGTTCTTCTGCCAGTTTATTCACGAAATAGGCTAAGTACTTGTTCAAAAGAGGCTCTCCTCCTAACAGATTAACATCTATAGAAGTTGGATTACGTTGAATCTTTTTTAAAATGTCGTCAAAGATAAACTTATCCATCTGTTTTGTGGATGTATTTGACATCTCAGAGGTTGCAAAACAGTAAGGACAGTTGTTTGTGCATGCTTCAGTAATGATGATATTCATATCTGATGAGTTTTTATATGTTCAACGAATTTTTGTCTGAATGAGTTGCTTGACAAAAGCATTGCGTATTGATCTAGCATTCCGTGGGGAACGGCCGACATTCCATTGTTAAGCAAAATAGTATTGATATGTCCCCAAACTAATGAATTGTTGATGTGCGCAAATGGCATCCACACAATGAAGAGTTGGTAGTAGGCAGATAATGTTTCAAATATATTATCTGTCTGTTTATTTGTTAGTTGATCAGATATTATATTCATTAAAGTTGAAACTTGTTGGGCAAGTTTCGTGTAATTATCCCCTTTGGGGTGCTTAATGTGTATATATTTATCTGTTCTAAATACAAATTGATGAGTATATGTTAATCCGTTTGTTTCGATTACAGAACTGATGGAGACAGCTTTGGGAACCCCAACTTTATTAGTTGACGGGTCATATATCAAACTCCAAAAATCTTCGTTTTGGAAACTATTGTAGTCTTTGGGAGGGATTCGCAATAAATCAGCCGCTGGGTGGTCTTTTTTTTGCTCTTCTAGATCAAATCGTGTTTGTCCTGCATAATGGTCTCTTAAATCCCAATTGTTAGCCCCTGTTTCTATAGAACGAAAATAACCTTTAATTCTGTAGGTTCGTTTCCCATCTTCTCCAAGTGCGGCAATATAATGCTGTTTTCTTAACATGTCGATGTAAGAACAATACTTGTTGTTTAACCATTCATTGAAATAATTACATGCTTCCATTTGGTTTAGTATGTAATTGTCGTCGTATTCGGTTGTTTTCTCATTGGGATCGAATCGAAGAAAGTTCCTAATGAGTCCTTTTTCTTTTGCCGATGTTATGTTAATGTCGTATGTCATCATTCCTATATTAGGTCAATCACTAATTTTTCTTCTTCAGGAGATAGTCCAGGTGACATGTTTGCTTCAATAATGTACCATTTGCCATTATCACTAAGTAGCCAATCAGCACCTAAAACATTAACTCCTAACTTTTCTGCCAATCGTTTGGTCCCGTCTATAACTTCAGCGGCAACATCAGATAATGCTATATCCTTTACCTTAAGAGGACAAACATTTGCCTTCCACATAGATGGCATACGTTCGTTAATGTGCAGTTCTTCTCCTATCAGAGTAACTCTAATATCTTGTTTGTATTGGATATAAGGCTCTAAAGTATAGAAATCGTGAAGCAATACTACCATATCTACTATGTCTTGGTATGATTCTTGATTTCTAATGATTGATTTGCCATATCCGCTATGATAGTCTCCTGCCTTTAAAATAAGTGGGGAATCTAACTTTGGTGTTATAAGGTAACCTGACGATGGCCCAATTAATATTTCTCTTTCCAAACTGTTCAAACCTATATCATGAATAGCCTTATACATTGGAATATTTCGAGAATAATTGATAATCGAAGAGGCTGGGTTAATGCATTTTACATTTGAAAGATTGATAATGTCAAGTAATTTCGATTCAGTTTGAAAATCAGCATCGAATTGAGAACGCCATATTACTGCATCTATTTTTAACCAATTTTGGCCCTTGTCTAAATAGTATAGTGTTCGGTCTTTATCACATCGAAGATCAACATTTTTAAACTCACCCTCGCAGAATAGTTGGCATTCGTTGTGGCTTTTTATTCCCCATTTGCTTTCGCCCAGTATTAGAACGTTCTTCATTATAAAAATTTAATTTCTTTGCTTTTTATATTGTAGTAATCATCCAATGACATATTCTTTTGGAAATCCTTTAACTTGGAGTCAATATCACCTTCCAATAAAGTAGGTGAGGATTTTCGTGTGAAAAACGCTTCGCATACCTCTTCAATAATATCAGTTGGATATTCTCGTCCTTGTAATTTGTAACCTCCTACATAAGGGTCAAATAAATCAAGATGTTCAGGATATACCCAAGCACAGTTCTTTATGTTTTTCATTGACATGCAGTGCTCATCTTGTATAAAGGGTTCTTTGGGAAACCAATGGTGCATGGCTGGACAGTCGGCATGGCATACTGTATTCGGCATGATAACAAGTTTATGTTGTATCTCTTTTAGTTCTTTTAAAACGTTTAAAGATCTGTTAAAAGGGTAATATAGAACGATGTAATCGTATGAACTGAAATCAATTTTAGAGATGCCATCTTTTATCCTTCTTACTATGCTGCTTATTACTAGTAAATTAGAATCGTAGTCTTTTATCCTTTTTGCGTTAACGTCGTTGCTAATGATAAATCCACTTGCTCCTAGATTCACGTAGTAGTCTAGCATATCTTTGGATATAAGGTTGTCCAAAACTTGCCAAAGGACAACGAATCTAACTCCACTTTCTTTAATGTGTTTCAAATGGGATTCGTATTCTTCTCGTGTTTGGGGCATATAGCATTCTTCTTTCACGTCGCTTTCTATGATGGTTCGTGTATTTGGCAAATCATCTTTAAAAGGTGGTAGGAATATGAAATTTATATATTCCTCATTCTTTTTATAGAAAGCGATGAGTCTTATGTCAAAATTATAAGGGACTTCAAATTTATGAGTTGCTGTCATCGTAGTTTGAGAGTAGAAGTTTTATTTTTTCTTTCATTAGTTCTATGTTTTCGCATACATGGTTATATGGGCTGCCTGTTGTGTTCATAGCTTCTATTGGACACCCTCTACCACAGATAGGCAACAAATTGCAATTCCAACATTTGTTGTCTTTTTCTGGCGTGTTTGTTGTGCATTTGTTGTAATTATCGTTCGATAGAACTAATTCTCCTAGTGGACTAATTTTGCCGATTTGATATTCTTTGATATCGAGTAGTTCGTCACATTTAGCGATTTCTAATGTGGGGGATACCACATAACTATGTTTACAGTAAAACTGGCACGGTTTATATAATTCTATGTTGCAAATGTTATTAGTGTATTCATATTTCGAGAGGATAGAATATATATTTGTAATCCATCCTTTTTTTATCATTTCGAGGGTAGTGATAGTGTTGGGTGTATAAGGAGTTTTTTTCCCTCTAAACATCACTTCACCGCAATAAAGACGTTGAACTCCTAATTCATGAAGTTGTTTTGCTACAAATTCAATGTCATGATAGTTGTTCTTATCTAAGTTGTAACGAACTGTGACAAGGTCAACTCTTCCATACTCTGCGAATAATTTGATGGCTGAAAATGTGGATTCGTAAGAACTGACACCATTTTTTAATGGTCTCCTATAATCGTGGGTGTCTTTCCGTCCATCTATAGATATCTTAAGCTCTACATCGTTTTCGCAAAGTAATTTTGCCAATTCTTTTGTTAATAACGACGTGTTGGTAATTATTGCCAAATCAATAGGAATATTGAGTGTTGACTTTATAAAGTTTAGTTGGTTTAATAAATTCGGAATCTGTGAGCTTGCTAAAAGAGGCTCACCCCCAAACAATTCAATAGATAGACTTTCTATTGCATTATCAGAACAATATTGTTGCAACCATTTGCAGAAACTTGAGACTTCGCTTCCAGTTATTGTTTGGGCAGTATATCCTGCGAATTGTTGATAACAATAAACACATTTTGAGTTGCATGTAGTCGATAAAAGAAGTTTTATTGATAGATTTTTTGACTCTTGTTGCGCAATGAAAGATTTTAGATATTCTACTTTTTCTTGTTTCGCATCTTCAACTAAAAATCCGCCTTCTACCAAATCTGTATACGTTTCATTTTCTATATTGTTGTATTTGCCTTGTTGAAGTAATTTAGATTCTTCAACGCTCAAGCTCATCATATTTAACGATAGTGTGTTTAAAAGAATGAACTCGTGGTCTAACTCTAAAATAACGTTATACGTTGATTCTTGCATATCTTAAGAAAAAAAGAATTTGTTTTTTTTGTCTTAAAAAAAGTTAGTCCTACTATTGTGTTTAATTACAATAGTAAGGGTGATTTTAAAAATAAACACACCAAAATTTCCTTTTGGTGTGTTTGATGTTTTGGGGAATCCTCTAATTGAGGTTACACAAATTTTTTACTTAGTGCATCTTCTAGTATATCTGCAGCTCATTAAAACAGTGTCCTTAACATTTTGAATCTTTGATAAATTGATCATTTTTTTCATGATATTCGTTATTTTTGTTACTATCTACTCTTTTATAGATTTTCGATTGCCTCTTGTACAAAAGTAGAGTTTTATATTGATTCAAATATTCTCTTTTTTGTTCCTTATTGTTCCAAATTGAAAAAATGAATGTTTGAAGGATTTGGTGTATATTATATGACCATTCCGGTTTGCCTTTGTCCCAGTTTATGACTGATTTTTATAACTAAATAGATTGCTACAGTAAGGCTTTCATCCTTGCTCTATAGCTTAACATTTTCTCCGTAAGGAAAGGGAAAGAAGTCGTCGCCGTTTGTTACAACGCCTCGATTTCTGAAATGGTCAAATTCGTGATTTTTGCAATGGTCTCCGAGTCGAATCCCTCCTCCTTCATGTTTTTTGCCGTCTGGATGATGCCAATTTCGACTCCCTCTTTTAGTCCACGATCGTATCCGTGTCGTTCGGCGGTGCCCTCGTCGGAAAGGGCGGAGATGCGTGCTTTGTCGATGAGCGCCTTGAGCTCGTCGTCTGCGCGGTCGTAAAGTTTTGGGTCAAAGCTTACCATGTTGCCAATGTTTTTGATTGTCTGTATCCAAATCTCTTCGTCTGATGGGTTCTCCTTTTCGTCAAAGTTGAAGTTGGGAAGTGAAATGAAGTATTTTCGCATTCTGTCCCAAATAATCTTCCCGGTGGCGAGGTTGCATTCCGCTGTTTGAGTGATTACGTCGGTCAATTCATTCCTGGGTACGCCGAGGATGAAAACGCCGATTAGATGAGGAATGTCATGTTCCCTTTCGCTCCAAACCGCTCCTTTGTCAATGTGCTTGTCCATCAGATTGTAAAGCTAATAATTTGCTCTCGTAAGGAAAAATTGGTGGCCATAATTTGCATTTCGACAATCACATCGTCTCCGTTGGCGAGTCTGCTTTTGCCCTTTCAGGGCGTATGTCTGTGGATGCTCTTGATCCCAAGGCGTCGCTACGCTTGCCGTTGGGCTATGAGCCTTTGAGTTGCCCTTTCAGGGCGAAGATGTCCATCGCTTTAGGTTGTAGTACAGCCCAAAAGGCCAATAAACCCCAAGTTCAAGGCTTGCCATTGTGCTATGAGCCGTTCGATTGTTCATTTAGGGCGAAAATGCTCATCGTTTAAGAAGACAGTACGGCCTGAAAGACCAATATGCCCCAAGCCCAAGGCAAGCGAAGCGACACCTTGGGTGTTTTGGCCCAATGATTATCCGCTCCCAATGGGGACGAGTGTCGTTACGCTTGTCATGTGTCAATGCATTTTGTGGTTGCATAAAAAACGGATTGGCAATTTTCTTTTGTTTTTCTGTTAAATGGAATGATTTGGAATTCATGGTTAAGATGGAAAGGCGTATTTTTGATAATTCGACATTGTTGGTCTTGTCGTAAGAAAGTCACAATGGATCGTATCGTATGTAAATTATTAATCATTAAATATATTATAACAATTATGGCTTCGAAAATAAGAGTTCACGCAAAATCCCTAAAATGGGCGGCATTAGGAATAATAGACGCATATGTGAAGATGTATCCACATGCTACTTTGGAAGATTTGAACAAGGCTTTCCCTAATAGAGAATTAGGCTTCGGAACTGATAGAGATCTGCTAATGAGTCAAGAGGGCTTGGAGAAGTTCGTGGAAAGTACAGAATCAACCAAGGATGACGAGATGTTGGCCAATTGGAAGGAGACTGGCTATTTTGTCACAATGGCAGATGGCACCAAGATTTCTTTCAAACCGCTTTACATTTGGACGAAAGAGAAGTTCCAAAAATTGGAGTCTATGGCAAAACTCTATGATGTGGAGGTGGCCAGTTTCGAAGAGTGGCAAGCCGGAAAGAAGGGCAGTTACAGCCTTGAATATCTAAATGGTTATGTTCCGCCTGTCCCAGAGAAGAAGAATAATAAATGGTTGTGGATATTGTTGGCTGCAATGGCTGTTTTGGCTTTGATCGTTTTCTTCCTTCTTGGAAAAAGTTGTTCTAATGAGAAAGTTGTTGTTACTGAGAGGGTTGTAACCGTTACGGACACCATAACAGTGATAAAGGTAGAGAAGGAGATTGAGGTTATTGAGAAGAATTTCAATGCGGCAAAATTCGAGCAAGGTGCCGTTGATTTGATGGATGATGCCAAGTTCGTTTTGCACGATCTCCAAAAGTTGATGGATAAGGAGGAGAACGCGAATGTGAGATTGAAGGTTGTTGGTCATACAAGTGCAGAGGGTAATGCTGAATTCAACCAAAAGTTGAGTGAAGACAGAGCAAAGGCAGTCGTTGATTTCTTGGTTTCTCAAGGCGTTTCCGCAGATCGTTTGGAGTATGAAGGCAAAGGCAGTTCAGAACCATTGGATGCGAACAATTTGGAGGTTAATCGTAGAACTCAGATTATTGTAATCAATAAATAGTAGTTGCTTATGTTTGGCATCAGTTTTTCTTTAAAACGCATGCTGGGTATCAGTGGATTGAAAACAAAAATCTCACGAAAAACAGGTGTGCCGATGACAAAAGGGGGCGTAGAACGAAAAGTTGGACGCACAGTTATTGACTCTCTTTTGGAAACTAAAAAGAAGAAACGAAGATAGAATTTTGAAATTCCGAATTCAAATTAGGCGAGGAGCATCAGTGGCATCCTCGCCTTTTTTTGCTTTTATAACTTGTCCGCAAAGCGTGTAAACAATTTTTTCCCGTAAGGAGAATGGAAAAGATGCGTCGTTGTTTGTTACAACGACTCAATTTGCGAGATCGGCAATTTCGTTATTTTGGCAATGGTCTCCGCGTCGAATCCCTCTTCCTTCATGTTTTTGGCCGTCTGGATGATGCCAATTTCGATGCCCCGTTTTATTCCCCGTTTTATTCCCCGTTTGTCGCCAATTTCGATTCCCTCTTTTAGGCCACGATCGTATCCGTATCGTTCGGCGGTGCCCTCGTCGGAAAGGATTTTGAGTTCCGCTTCGTATCGGGCATACTCCTCGTCGGAAAGGGCGGAGATGCGTGCTTTGTCGATGAGCGCCTTGAGCTCGTCGTCTGCGCGGTCGTAAAGTTTTGGGTCAAAGCTTACCATGTTGCCAATGTTTTTGATTGTCTGTATCCAAATCTCTTCGTCTGATGGGTTCTCCTTTTCGTCAAAGTTGAAGTTGGGAAGTGAAATGAAGTATTTTCGACGAGGGTGAAAACACCGATTAGATACCCCTCACTTTTTTTCATAAAGAGAATGTAAAAGAAGTCGTCGCCGTTTGTTACAACGCCTCGATTTCTGAAATGGTCAAATTCGTGATTTTTGCAATGGTCTCCGAGTCGAATCCCTCCTCCTTCATGTTTTTTGCCGTCTGGATGATGCCTCGTTTTAACCCCCGTTTGTCTCCAATTTCGATGCCTTCTTTTATGCCTCGGTCGTATCCGTATCGTTCGGCGGTGCCCTCGTCGGAAAGGATTTTGAGTTCCGCTTCGTATCGGGCATACTCCTCGTCGGAAAGGGCGGAGATGCGTGCTTTGTCGATGAGCGCCTTGAGCTCGTCGTCTGCGCGGTCGTAAAGTTTTGGGTCAAAGCTTACCATGTTGCCAATGTTTTTGATTGTCTGTATCCAAATCTCTTCGTCTGATGGGTTCTCCTTTTCGTCAAAGTTGAAGTTGGGAAGTGAAATGAAGTATTTTCGCATTCTGTCCCAAATAATCTTCCCGGTGGCGAGGTTGCATTCCGCTGTTTGAGTGATTACGTCGGTCAATTCATTCCTGGGTACGCCGAGGATGAAAACGCCGATTAGATGAGGAATGTCATGTTCCCTTTCGCTCCAAACCGCTCCCTTGCCAATGTGCTTGTCCATCAGATTGTAAAGGTAATAATTTGCTCTCGTAAGGAAAAATCGGTGGCCATAATTTTGCATTTCGACAATCACATCGTTTCCGTTGTCGAGAGTGCATCGAAGGTCGAAGGTTACACCCCGATGGGTTTCGCGAGCCTTGGTGCATTCTACGTTTTCGAATACAAGGCTCTCAATGTGGCCATACTCTTTCCCGATAATGATGTTGAGGAATCTTTTCATGACTTTCTCGTCGCCAAAGCAACGCTTAAATCCGAAATCCGTTCTCAAATCAATAAAAACAGGTCGTTTGTCTATAAGTCTCATCTCTTAAATTTTGGGTTAAACAAAACAGTTGCTCGTAACGATTTTGTGTAGAGCTTTTCTGCAAAGTTAGGAGAAATATTGGATATGTAAAAATTATGGTCGTTTCTTTTCTTGTCTGTTGAAGAATAGTCATAAAAATGGACTATGTAGGATTTTAACACCTTATCGATTATATCCTACGGGGAAAATGTCGGGAGATTTCCTCCTTTTCTACCAACATAAAATCCCAAAGTCTCAATGGATTGCAAGGTAGGTATCCCTAAAAAGAAGGAGTGTGCCAATCAGCACACTCCTTGCTATGTTTGGAAAGTTTTGCTAATGATTATTTAGCGTCCCAACCCAATGCTGATGCACCCAAAACGGCTGCGTCTGCATCCTTCATGCCTGAGAATAGGACCTTAACTTTGTTCTTGAAGATTGGCATTAGATTGTCTTCCATGGCTTTCTTCAAAGGCACGAGAAGAAGGTCGCCTGATTTTGCCAAACCACCGAACAATACGATTGCTTCTGGACTGCTGAACTTGATGAAGTCTGCCAATGCAGCACCCAAAACCTCGCCTGTGAATGCGAAGATGTCCTTTGCAATGGCATCGCCAGCCTTAGCGGCGTCAAATACATCTTTTGATGTGATTTGGTCTGCTGGAATCTTACGCAACAAAGAGTCTTCGTTGGCTCTCTTCTCCAAGAATTCTCTTGCTGTGCGTGCTACACCTGTTGCTGATGTGTAGGTCTCCAAACAACCCTTGTTGCCACATCCGCAAGGACGGCCGTTGCGCTCTACGATGACGTGGCCCAACTCTCCTGCAAAACCGTCGTGTCCGTAGATGAGTTGTCCGTTGGCGATGACACCGCTACCAACGCCTGTACCCAAAGTGATCATGATGAAATCCTTCATGCCTTGAGCCACGCCGTACTTCATCTCGCCGATGGCTGCAGCGTTAGCGTCGTTGGTCAATGCAACAGGAACACCCAATTTCTCAGACATCATCTTGGCAAAAGGAACGATGCCCTTCCAAGGAAGGTTAGGAGCGTGCTCGATGTTTCCTGTATAGAAGTTGGCGTTAGGTGCACCAACACCGATACCTTGGATTTTATCCATGCCACAAGTGTCTGCCACCAATTTTGCGATACCGTCGCAAAGTGCGTTCATATAGTTGTCTAACTCTTGGTAAGCTTGCGTTTTGATTGAGTTAGAAGCCAAAACCGTACCTTTTTGGTCAACGATTCCGAAAACGGTGTTTGTTCCACCGATGTCGATTCCCACTACATTGGGTTTCATTTCGTTTTTCATAAAATTCTATTTTAATTATTAATTCTGTTGTTCGTTTTTCTTTGTCTTACATCCGATGAATCCGTACCATGCCAAATATGCGTAGCAAGCCAAAGGCACCGCAAATGCCAATTGTGGATTCAATACGTCTGCCAATAGACCTTGCAATGGAGGAACTACCGCTCCTCCTAAAATCATCATCACTAATAGGGAAGAGCCTTGAGAAGTATATCTTCCTAAATTGCGGATGCCTAATGTAAATACGTTAGAGAACATGATGGAGTTGAATAGACCTACGGAAAGAATTGTCCAAAGTGAAGCAGCTCCTTGCGTGTTGAGCATGATGAGAATCAACGCCATGTTTACGATGGCAAACATTCCCAATGTTCTGGATGGAATGGATTTTGCCATGATGAACACTACGAAATTGAGTGTTAAGAAGAGAATGAAATAGATGGTGTCTTTGAACTCAACGCCTGTAATGTTGTAAATGAGGGCAAAAGCTGCGGCTCCGGTTAATAGCATTAATCCATATTTCGTTGTCTTCTCAAGTCCGCTCATGGAGATGGAACCCATGAATCGGCCAATCATCGCACCTCCCCAATAGAAGGATAGAAGCGAACTTGCTTGGAGCTCTGCCATGCCATGAACCTCCTTCATGAGCGACACCAAGTTGCTTCCGATGGTCACCTCGCCACCTACATAGCAGAAAATACCGAACATTCCGAATACGAGATTGGGATGTTTCAAAGCTCCGATAGGATCATTGTCCGAGTCGTTTCCCTCCGTTTCGATGTTAGGGATCTCGGCAAAAAAGATGATACCTGCCAAGATGAAAAGAACACTTGCCAAGATGAGGTAAGGTATTTGTACGGCTGACGCGCCTTGTGCATTCTCACCGAAATATTTGAATACGAAATAACCACCGACAACAGGGGCCAGTGTTGTTCCCAATGAGTTGAATGCTTGTGATAAGTTAAGACGACTGGATGATGTCTCTGCTGATCCTAATTGAGCAACCAACGGGTTGGCTGCAATCTGCAAGAAGGTGAATCCTGTGCCCAAAAGGAAGAGGGCCGAGAGGAAAATTAGGAACTCAGGCTCTTCTGATTTTGCCTCGACAAAGAAGAGGAAGCAAGCGGTGGCGGAAATCATCAAACCGCTACCAATCATGTTCTTGTAGCCTATTTTCCGAATCGGGTCGCCTACGGTTGCTGAAATGCAGAAATAAATCAATGAGATGATGAAGTAAGCCGCAAAGAAGGCAAACTGCACCAAGTTGGATTGAAAGTGCGAAAGCTGGAATACTCCTTTCAAATAAGGAATCAGAATGTCGTTCATGCAAGTGATGAATCCCCACATGAAGAATAGGGTGGTCAGCGTGGCCAATGGAACTAAATAGTTCACTTTATTATTCTCTCCCATAATTTTATGTTATTTAATCTTGTTGTCTTTAAAAGTCTAATTGTATTTTGAAATTTAATCGTCTTCCTGTCAGATAGTTGGGGACTGCATATTGCATGTTTGAAACATCGGTCACCCAATAGTAGGAGTTGACGTTGCGGATGTCAAGCAAGTTGAAGACTTCGGCATTGAACGAAAGTCGTTTCGCCCAAGCGAAGACCTTCTTCTCGAAGATTTTGTCTTTCCCCTTTTCAAGAGCATAAATGGCTCCTATGTCAACACGTCGATAGTCGGGTGTCCTGAATTCGTAATCACCACGTTGGCTGTGCGGTGGTGCGAAAGGAAGTCCGTCTGCCCAAGCTAACTTGAGGTTGAACTTGAGTTTCTGATAGCCTGGAATGTAGTCTTGGAAGAAGAACGAAATGTTGTATCGTTGGTCGGTTGGACGGGCTATTTTGCCTTTGCCGTCGCCGTAGATGTCCTCTTGGGTCTGCATTACAGAAAGGGAAATCCACGAGTCTGTGCCGGGAACGAATTCACCGAACAATTTCATGTCGATACCTGCCGCATAGCCGTCTGCACAATTCTCGCCAGCATAAACAATCTTCACGTTGTCAACGCTGTATGGGTTGATGCGGTCCAAGTATTTGTAGTAAATTTCGGTGGTGAACTTGAAGGGTCTATTCCATGAACGGAAATAGTAGTCGCCTCCGAGTAATACCTGATAAGAGCGTTGTGCCTTTAGTTTGTTGTTGAGTTGGATCTCCGTGTTGCCGTTGGCCGTCGTTACCGTATCTCGAATTTCCTTAAAGAAGGGAGCCTGATAGTAGATACCTGTGGCAAGGCGGAACCCGAAGTTTTTCTCCCAGTTTGGAAACCAAGTAACGGAGGCGCGAGGGCTGATCAACAACTCCTTGTTGAAATCCCAGTAGTTGGCGCGTACACCACCCGTGAGCGAAATTTTACCGATGTCCGTCCTTTTCTCGTAGGTGTCTTGGAGATAGCCTAAGAAACGGTTGGATGTCAAGTCGTAGTCAGCATTGGTGTTGTAATAAAGTGCCAAATAGTCGGGGTGGGTTGGTACGGAGTATCCTGCCGAGTCTCTTATTTCCCACTCGTTTACTTTGTCGCTCATCACTTCTCTTTGATAAGTCAATCCCCATTTCAACGTGTTGGAGAGGAAGTTGATGCTTCCGAGTTGGGTGATGTTCGTCACCGTGACGTCCAAGTAGTTGCGGGCGTGCTCTTGGTATCTTCCTATTCCGTCGCTGAGGTTGGTGGTTGCCGTGTTGCTTCCGTCAACGTCGCCGAGTCTGTATTCTCCAGCAATGTCGTAAGTCTCTTCCTCCGAAGTGTTGAAAGAGGCGGCCATTATGCCTAATGTCACGTTGCTGGTAGGTTTGTAGTTGAATGTCAGTGCCCCGAATAGCGTTTGAAAGAGGTCTTTTTCTTGCCCGTCAAAATAGACGGTAAATGACTTCATGTTGGTCATCGTTCCGAAAGAGGTCTCTCTGCTTGTTGGCCTAAATTGATAGTCGTTTCTTGAAAAGTTGCCAAGGAATGAAACCTCCGTCTTCGGAGTGAAGGCGTAGGTCATATACGTTTGATAGTCAAAAAAGTTCGGATCGTATTCTCCCTCCGTTTCCAATGACCCGAGAAGGTAGGCGGATGTCTTGTAGCGTACGCCATGAACTTGTGTGAACTTTTTGTTAGCGGAACCGAGATAGGCTGATGCTCCCAAAAGACTGGCAGAGGCGGAACCTTCAAAATGTGAAGGCTTTTTATATCGGATGTCGAGCACGGAAGACATTTTGTCTCCGTATTGGGCACTGAATCCACCAGACGAGAATTTCACCTCATCCACCATGTCGGGATTGACGAAACTAAGACCCTCTTGTTGGCCCGCGCGGATAAGCATAGGTCGGTAAACCTCTATGTCGTTGACATATACGATGTTCTCGTCGTAGTTTCCTCCTCTGACGGAGTATTGAGAACTGAGTTCGTTGTTGGAACTGACGCCTGCTTGTGTGGAGATAAGTGCGTCGATGGCCGAGCCCGATGCACTAGGCATCACTTTCAGCCCTTCCACGTCTAATGTCTGAACGGAGTTTTTTTGCTTGGCGTATTCCACCACTTCGATTCCTTCCATCACTTGACTGTCTTCCGTCATTTTTTGGCGGACGTGCAAGGTGTCTTGTTTAGTCGAAAGCCTAACATCTTTGGTGAGGAATCCGACATAGGAGAAACGCAGGGTGATGCTATCTCGTTGCGTGGAAGTTTGGAATTGGAATTTTCCGTTGGCGTCGGAGTTGGCTCCGTTTGTCGTTCCGACGGCCACCACCGTGACAAACTCCATAGGCGAACCGTTCTGATCTACAACGTCACCGGATACGAATATATTCTTGGCTTCTACGCTATTGCTTAGAAGCAAGAGAAACATTGAAAAAAGTACGGTGAGTTTGTGTGTCATTACCATGTTGCTTGATAGGTGGATATATCCTCCCTATGATTTATGCAAAAATAGTTTTTTTTTGGTAAATAACTTCTTTTTGGTGTGATTAATGAAGAGGGAAAACTTATGCGTAGGAATCAATGTTATGGTCTATTGGGAGACTGTTGACTATATGTTTTGAAAACAAAAGGCGTGTCTTGCACGCCTTTGTTCTTTTTTATTCCTTTTACAATCTATCCAAATAAGCAACTACTTCTGCTTCGGAAACTTCTTTCTCGAATGGATGGATTCTCCATATCTCGGAGGTTTCGGTAAAGCCGCCAGGGGGGATGGTCTCGAATGGAGCATGGTATTCCATTTCAAGAAGCGAACTCTCTTTGTGGTCTGTTGCAAAGCTGTAAACTTCCACCTCTCGTTGTTCTGGGTGGATGCTTGCAGGGGCGTGGTGGGCAAACTCAATCGTCAACAAGTTTTTACCCGAAAGGGAAGCCATAAATGGGCGGCTTGGCGTGATGAACGCCTTGGCGGTGCACTCTTCGTGCTCTTTGTCTTTTAGCAATGGAGTGAATGAGAAATACCCATTCTCCACCTTGTATGTGGAGTACCCTTGATGTGGGTGTGTCGGATCGGAAACTTCCACTTGGCTGGCTTCGGCAGGCACGAAGTTGAGGTTGTGTCCGTTCACGCGTGTCACCAACCACAAGTCCCAAGAAACGGGCTCTTTGCGGATGTTTTCGGCTCTTACTTCGAAGACTACCTCGTTGTTGTCTGTAATGATGATGCTTTTCGTGAAACGAATGCCGCTGATAGGACTTTCAGGTCCTTTCAAAACGATTTTGTTTTCGCCTATTCGTTCCGCTTCAAACTCTCCGTAACTGATGTATGGATCAGGTGGCCAAAAGAGGTCTGAATCTTTCTTTTCGGGATTCAAATCTTGATGCTTCCACCATTGGCTTTGCGGACCGATCCAAACTTCATGGCCATTGTAGGCCTTGAAATCGAGATTGGTAGGTGAGGCCAAAGGGTGAGGTCCATTCCATTGAGAGGCGTTGCTCTCCAATAGATTTTCGCTGCCGTCGTATTGCAAAGAGACGATTCGTCCGCCAACCTCGGGTAGGATGCCTATCTTGATTTTTTTGTATGCTAATTCAATCATTATTTTGTCTCCAATTTAGAACCAATGTAGCGTTCGATTTCGGTGATGGCTCTTTTTGCCTTCTCGTCGGTAATCGGTGTTTTGACGGTGTCTTTTACCGCATGACAATTCATCCAAGAACCCATCATGAAGCCTTTGGCGCTATAAGAAGTGTCTTGTCTGGTAATCTCTTGCTTGCCTGAGAAGATGCCTTCCAAAACGGTATGAATGGAATCACCCAATTCTTTACAGCTCAAATTGACGGTAAATGTAGTGTCTTGGAATTTGTATCTTGCAAATTCTGCATCAACACTGTCGTTGCCGTTAGGCGCTAAACTGAATAGTTTGTCGCCTCCGCCCACACGCTCGACGAGAATGTAGTCGTATTTCTTGTCGCTTGAGTCAGCTGGTTGTGCAACAACAGCTGCTGCCTCGACTTTTGCTTTCTTTGAATTTTTGCATCCGCCATATGTGTTGAACGCACATGCAGAGCAAAGCAATAATAATATGCCAATCTTCCTTTTGCTCATCGTTCTCTATTTAGAGGTTTTGCTTAGATTAATTAGAGAAGGGAGAGATAGCTCTCTCCCTATTATTGTTTGATTTTATTTGATTACTTTCAATGTTTGAGCTCCTGTCTTTACAAGATAGACGCCCTTGTTCCAACCCTTGGTGGAGATGGTAACGTTGTTGTTTGCCTCTACCTTGCTGACGGTGTGTCCTGCTGCATCCATAATGACGATTTCGCTTTCAGCACCAATGATGTTCAATTCATCATTTGAAGAAACGATTTTGACATTGTTTGTTGTCTCATCTTTGACTGAGGTTACGCCTGATGCTTTTAGTTGGATGTAGTCAACAACGGCCCAAGTCCAGTTTGGAACAATCTCAATGATGTTTTCTCCTGCATTTAGTACGACAGGGGCTAATGCGACAGTGCCGCATGAACCTACTTCGTCGTCTTCTGTTCCAAGAGTGATGTCTTGTTTCTCACCATTGACGATGCAAGTTACCACCTTTCCGCCAGAATAAGGGATGGCATAACCGACAGTGATGTCGTACAACTCTTGCTTGTCGATGTTGATGTTGAATTTAATGTAGTCGTCGCTATTTTGGAAGTTCACGCCATTGCCTGACTCGCAAGACACATTCTCGATAGTTGCGTTGATTTCGTCGGCACACTCTGCTTGATAGATGCCGTCTTTGCTCTTACAAGGATCAGGAATGCCACAATCTTCTGGTGCGGCAGATTTCCAGCCTGGCATTTGCTCCAAAGAGAGGTTGTGCTCATCGTTCATGATTTTGTCCCAAGCATCTGCTGTGTTGTCGTCGAAGCTTCCGTTTGGCATTGCATAGTCGCCATACCAAGCCATGGAGTATGACCAAGGAGCACCGTCTTCGAACATTTCAGAAGGGTAAGGTGTTGAACCGTTCTCGGCCAATGTGATGATTTTTTTTGTTCCGAATACCTTTTTCAATTTCTCAAACTCTCCGATAAGAGAAGCGTGGTTTGTTTCGCGAGGGTAGTAGTAGAAGTCTCTTGCGATGATGTCGACATATTCGTCACCAGGGTACCAATCCTTGTCGCTGCCGTCTGAGTTCCATACCCAGATGGCGTTTCTCACGCCGTTAACATTGACCATACGGTCGAAAACGAGTTTGTAGAGGGCAAGGTAATTCTTGGCACCTTTTGAACCCCACCAGAACCAGCCGCCGCTTGCCTCGTGAAGAGGACGCCAAAGGACAGCAACGCCTTTGCATTGAAGTGTTTTGAGTTTAAGGGAGACAATATCGATGTCGTTGATTATTGCTTTGTAAATGTCGCTTTCTGTATCCCACTCTGTCGTGCCAGCCTTGAATGCTTTGGTGAAATCAAAATCAGTAGAAGGCGAACCACTTCCAGGGTTGTAGAAGGCCTCCTGCTCTTTGCGAGGGTCTTTCCAGTGCCAGCAGTAAGCAGGCACGCCACCTTGCTTCCAAAGTTGTAATCCTAATGTCTCTGTGTTGGTTGAGTAGCTTTGGTGCCATGAATTGGTGTCCGAACTCTTACCGGTAGAGTGAAGGAAGTCAAACCCGATCAATGCGGGCGCCTTGCCTGATGCGTTGGTGATGAACTTGATCTCCTCTTGGTCTGCCAATTTGTTGACGCCTACGATTTTGTCGGTCATTACGCCCGAAATGGTCTTCTTCCCGAAGTTGTCAACCAAGAAATTGTATAGTTCTTGAGCCGACTCAATGGGATTCGGAGTGACCAAATCCTTGCTGAGTTCGAAAGCTGTGAAGCCGTGCTTCTCCACTGTTATATAGTCGATGTCCACCCATCCCCAAGAGTTGGTGATGCTGAACTCGTTCTCTCCTGCTTGGAATTTTACCGTACATAGCATTCCGACGAAATCCGTCGCCGAACTGGTTTCTGCGAACGTGACGCTTCCCGCTGAGATGCCGTTGACAACGAGGTTTTGTGTCTTAGGTCCGCCGTAAGTGTCGGTGTAGAAGATGTTGATGTCGTAAGTGCCCGCCTCTGCTACGTTGACGTTGAATGTCAAGTTGCCTGATTGCATTTTTACATAGGCACCTCCCGAAGCGGAAGCGTCCGTTGCCTTTTGACATTTGTCCAAGATGGCGTCCTCTGCCTCGTATTTGTCGGCTGCGTAACTGGCACTTGTCGCCAAAAAGCAAGAAATGCCCAAAAGTGTTTTTCGTAAAGTTTTGTTCATGATCGTTTTGTTTTAGAAAAGCATTTAGCTTCGATTAGTAATTAAAAATTTGAGTTTAGTCGTCGTGTTGTCTGTTGAAAATCATTCAATTCTTTTTATGTGAAACCTCACACGACGAACGAAACATCGTCCATCGTGTGAGGTGTTTGTTTTATTCTAAAATTACTTCTTGCAGCTTGGGCACCAAGGCTTCAATTGCTTGAAGAAATCGTTGCCCTTGTCGTCAACAAGGATGAATGCAGGGAAGTCTTCAACAGTGATCTTCCAAACAGCCTCCATTCCAATCTCAGGGAACTCAACGCACTCGATTGACTTGATTGAACTCTGAGAAAGAACGGCCGCAACACCACCGATTGTACCGAGGTAGAAACCGCCGTGTTTCTTGCAAGCCTCTGTCACGACATCCGAACGATTGCCCTTGGCAATCATCACCAATGAACCACCATTGGCCTGGAACTCATCTACGTATGGATCCATACGGTTGGCTGTAGTAGGACCCATGGAACCACATGGGTAACCTTCTGGAGTCTTAGCAGGACCAGCGTATAGCACTGGATAATCCTTGAGATATTGAGGAAGGCCTTCTCCAGCGTCGAGACGTGCCTTGATCTTAGCGTGCGCGATGTCACGAGCCACGATGATAGTACCCTTAAGGTTGATGCGAGTAGAAACTGGGTATTTAGTTAGTTCTGCACGAACGGCATCCATACCCTTGTCAAGGTCAATCTCGATAGTTTTTGTGCCTTCACCTGACTTCGCATACTCTGCAGGGATAAGCTCAGCTGGATTTGAATCCATCTTCTCGATCCAGATACCGTCTTTGTTGATCTTAGCCTTGATGTTACGGTCTGCCGAACAGCTAACACCCATACCGATAGGGCAAGATGCACCGTGACGAGGCAAACGGATGACGCGGATGTCGTGAGCCAATGCCTTACCGCCGAATTGAGCACCCAAACCGATCTTGTGAGCCTCTTCGAGCAACTTGTTCTCCAAGTCGATGTCGCGGAATGCGCGACCTGTCTCGTCGCCAGTTGTTGGCAAGTTGTCGTAATATTTGATAGAAGCAAGCTTCACTGTAAGCAAGTTCTTCTCTGCTGATGTGCCACCAATGACAAATGCAATGTGGTATGGAGGACAAGCGGCGGTTCCAAGGCTCTTCATCTTCTCGACAAGGAAAGGAAGCAAAGTGCCTTCGTTTTGGATGGTTGCCTTTGTCATAGGGTAGAAGTAGGTCTTGTTGGCAGAGCCTCCACCTTTTGCTACCATGATGAAACGATATTCTGCACCTTCAACTGCTTCGATATCAATTTGAGCAGGCAAGTTGCAACGGGTGTTTACCTCGTCGTACATGTTCAACGGAGCATTTTGGGAATAACGAAGGTTGTCTTGAGTAAATGTGTTGAACACTCCCTTTGACAATGCCTCTTCGTCTTCGAAACCAGTCCAAACTTGTTGTCCTTTCTCGCCGTGGATGATGGCTGTACCCGTGTCTTGGCAGAAAGGAAGAATGCCCTTGCATGCTACCTCTGCATTGCGAAGGAATTGAAGTGCCACATACTTGTCGTTTTCTGAAGCTTCAGGATCTTTCAAGATCGCAGCCACTTGCTCATTGTGTGAGCGACGAAGCATGAACTCCACGTCGTGGAATGCTTGTTGAGAAAGCATTGTTAGAGCCTCCTTTGAGACCTTGATGATTTCGTGACCCTCGAAATTGCCTACGCTGATGCCCTCTTTGCTCAGCAAGTAGTATTCGGTATCGTCCTTGCCCATTTGGAACATAGGAGCATACTTAAACTCTGGTGTAGCCATAATTCTTTTTTTATATTTATAATTAATATTAACAAGTGAAAAACCTGCCGAAAGACGGCAAATCACGCAAATTTAAAAATTTATCTTGATTATGTCCTTATCGAAAGTCATTTTTTGAGGTGCCGTTTTGCCTCAACTTCTACCTCTTTGTTGTTAATGCGTGTTTTCTATTCTACGACGATTTTCCAGCATTTTGTTCCTATTTTGACTATATATGTTCCTGTGATAGAAATCGTTATAGTTGATATGCTGGAATTTGACTGTTTGCTTGCAATCATATCTCCCGATAGAGAATAGATGCGGATGTCGCAGCCGTTTGCATTTTGTATGAAGACTTTATTTCCTTGAACGAACACTTGTTTGTTGTCTTTCTCTGCTGCAATTCCTTTGTCGGAAGTTAAATTTGGACAAAGGATGGATCCATTTGCAGAGAGTGGAGTGGAGGTCGTGATTTCATTTCCTTCATCATCTAAACATTTTTCAAACACTTTCATGGTTGTTGAGCCATCAGTCTCTCTTCCGTACGATTCGTCCGTGTTGTGAGGGGTGTAAGTTATGCTGCTCAACTCAACTTCAGTGTCGAGATATGAAGTTCGAAGCACGATTTTTTCAGGAGCGGTTGCTCCCAGTTTGAAATCCAAATGAAGAGGTCCTAATTCCGGCTTTTTGTCAGCCCACAACAATTTGTAACCATGGGCGGGAACTATAGTCTCTTTCTCCTTAGATGGTATAGTACACTTCACGGCCTTTGTTGTGTTTTCGATAGTCATTCCTGCCATGTCAATATCTTTGTCCTCTCCATTGTAAATTTCAATCCAGTCGGGGGCTTCTCCGTTTTCATCCAAAGTGGATTCGTTAGACGCACATATTTCGTTCAAATAAAGATTGGCTGGAGGAGTACTTTCTTCGTCATGCTTGAAGTAGATGGTCACTTTCCATTCGCTGGAATCGGCTACTGTGGTCAATGTCTTCCCCAAGTATTTGCTGTCGTCGTCGTTCACGACCATGATATTGTTGACTTCCCATCTCGAAATCTTGTATCCGAAAGGCACTTTCGGTTCTATCTTCATACGTTCATTCTTGTATGCTTGAGTGTTGAATTTAGCTTCGTTGAACTCTCTTTTGTTGAGTAGGAAGGAGAAATTAGGAGTCTCGTCGTTAGGGAAGACTGTTCTGATTTTAATAGTGACCTTTTGATCGCCCAGGCCAAACTCTTTTTTCAACTGGTCAATGACGTAGTGCTTCCTCTCTTTGGCAAAGGTGCGCATCTCTTCAATTATGTCGTGATAGGTGTCGAAGTTTCCAGGGCAATCTAGGAAACCGGAATTTTTGATGGTGGCACACATGTCACGATCGGTCATTGCCAATAAAGAGTCGATTTTTTGGTCGATTCTTTCGTCTGTGAATTGATTCTCTATTCGGTCAAGATATTGGTCTAAGAATTTCCAACGGAAGTCTTCGTTCTTCAAACAAGATCTCAGCAATACCCAGAATGCTTCGCCACCCTTTTCGGATGTGGCGAACTTAATCATGTCCTTGTCGACAGAGGTTGCCTTGGACAATCCGAAGTCGGTGTCATAAACGATCCAACGGAATCTGCCACCGTCGTGTTTCCTCCATAATTTTGTGTTGTTGCTCACCCAATCGGTGTTGCCTACATATTGTTCGAGAATCTGATAATCGACGTATTCGTCAATGTCCATCATCTTGTCCAATTTTTCGTAAAAGTCTTCGCTTGAATAACTTTTTCTTACATATTCGATCATCTCGTTGTAAGCCTTTTTCGTGCCTGCCTCGAGTTCATAGCCCACGCCTAAGAAATCAATCTCGTCTTCCTCTAATCCGTAGTTGTGATAGACATAGTCTGTGCCTGTACGCTCAGTGAGAATCATCATTCCGTAGAATGTTCCGTTAAGATAGAACGCAACGGGTTGGGCCATCTGGCGATCGAGATTCATGTGGTCGCCGAGACTTTGGATGAACATGTCTCTCCAACGTGGTTGCACATAAGAGTATCCGTTTCCTCCATTGCGCAAAGCAAGACTTTTATACTTTTTGTATGTGCGCTCCGGGAAAAATGCGTTATAGCTCATCTTGTTCTTTCCAGAACGTTTGTTGGCTTTGATTTTCAGACTCTTGGCAACGTGTATTCTGGTGCATCCTCCATAGACTCCGATTTCAACTTCTTGACTATCTACGACCTTTCCATTGAGTATGTATTCGAAATTAGCTGAACGCATCCAGTCTTGATAGAAATTATATGGTGTTGTTGGATAACAGCCTCCTATGGCACCGTTCGTTCCTTTCACATACATACCGAGCATGTCTCCGTATATGTCCTCGTGGTTGGCCGTGATAGAAACGATTGGTAATCTCTCTCCACTGTTTTTGCAAGCATCGTAAAACTTATCTGGCAGAATGTAGCTGCCTGTCAATATTTCGCTGAAAAGCATGCCCTCTTTATAGGCTCTTGCTCGAATAGAGGTTGTCTTATCTATTGAAATGGGCCCGTTGTATGTCTCTCCATTCTCTGGAGTAGGGGCGTCTCCATTCGTCGTGTAATAAATCTTGGCTCCCGCTGTTTCGCAAGCCAGTTCAATCGTCAATTTGCTTTCGTAAAACCCGGGTTCTGTCGATTTGAACGTAGGGGAAGCTACGCGATTGGTTAGGGTGGTCGCTAATGGGTCGTTCTCTTTCCCTGGGGTTGGCATCATAAACCCATTCTCGCAATAGGATAAGTGGGGGCGTTGGGCAGGATAGGCGAGTTCTATTTTGTTACCATCTTTTTCGAAAGATATGGAACCCTCGTCAGGGGTCAGTTTGTTGCCGACCTGACCTATATAGTTGGAGCGTACTCTTGATGCAGTTGTGCTGCTTGTTTCGCTCTTCCCGAAAAACAAAAGTGAATAGCCGTTGGGAATGACATGGGTGGAGTCCAATTTTACACTCCAATCCGTTTTCCCTTCCTTTATGTTTGTTGCCGTCCAACCTTTGAGGTCAATACTTCCTCCGTCGTTGAAGAATTCGACATATCCATCATAATTATATTTGTCGCTGAAAATTGTAGATACGTTGCTGGGCATGATTTCTGTGATGCGGATTTCAGCGTTTGCACTTGAAATACATGATAGCAATAGCAAAGATTTTAACCAATCACCCTTTTTCATCTTTTTTGTTTTTTTTGGATAGTTGTTTTCTCAAAAATACAATTTTTTTTTGATAGAATGGTTGCGAATATAGATTTTCCTAATGGGTGATTTTTCGCCATAAAAAAAGACGAGCCCGAGGACTCGTCTTTAATTTCTTTGTATGAATGACAGCTTTTATGCGTCAATGTTAGCATAAGTTGCGTTCTCTTCAATGAATTTGCGTCGAGGACCCACCTCGTCGCCCATTAGCATGGAGAATGTGTAGTCCGCTTCGGCAGCATTGTTGATGGTTACTTGGCGGAGTGTTCTGTTCTCTGGGTCCATTGTGGTTGACCAAAGTTGCTCGGGGTTCATCTCACCCAAACCTTTGTATCGTTGTACGCTGACCGCGTTCTCGTTTCCTTGACCATATTTGTCGATGAAGGCAAGACGTTGTTGGTCGTTCCAGCAATACTCTTCCACCTTTCCCTTCTTGCAAAGGTATAGAGGAGGAGCTGCAATGTAAACATAACCTTTCTCGATCAGTTCACGCATGTGGCGGAAGAAGAATGTCAATACAAGTGTGTCGATGTGGCTACCATCGACATCGGCATCGGTCATGATGATGATTTTGTGGTAACGCAACTTGTCGATGTTCAATGCCTTAGAATCGTCCTCCGTACCAATAGTGACGCCAAGGGCTGTGTATATGTTCTTGATTTCCTCGCTCTCCAACACACGGTGTTGCATGGCTTTCTCCACGTTGAGGATTTTACCTCTCAAAGGAAGGATGGCTTGGAACTTACGGTTACGTCCTTGTTTAGCAGAACCACCGGCTGAATCTCCCTCGACGAGGAACAACTCGCCTGTTTCAGGGTTCTTGTCGGAACAATCGGCCAGTTTGCCTGGAAGTCCACCTCCAGAGAGTGGTGATTTTCTTTGAACGAGGTCTCTCGCCTTGCGTGCTGCGATACGTGCGCGGGCAGCCAAAATCACCTTTTCAACGATGGCTTGAGCCTCTTTAGGATGCTCTTCCAAATAGTTGGTAAGTACTTCGCTTACAGCTTGTTGGACGATACCGGAAACTTCGTTGTTGCCCAACTTTGTTTTGGTTTGACCTTCGAACTGAGGCTCTGCGACCTTAACGGAGATGACTGCGGTCAAACCTTCGCGGAAATCGTCTCCGCTGATTTCAACCTTAGCTTTCTCCAACATCTTTGAGTCTTCTGCATACTTCTTAAGTGTTCTGGTCAACGCCATTCGGAATCCGGTAACGTGCGTACCTCCTTCGATGGTGTTGATGTTGTTTACATAAGAGTGAATGTTCTCGTTGAAAGATGTGTTGTATGTCATGGCCACCTCGACAGGTGTGCCGTATTTGTCTGTGTTGATGTGAATTACATCTTGAATCAAGTGCTCGCGAGTAGAATCCAAGTATTCGGCAAACTCGCTCAATCCTCGTTCTGAATAGAATGTTTCAGACTTAGGGTCGCAACCTTCGTCCGTACGTAGGTCGGTCAACGTGATGCGAATGCCTGCGTTCAAGTAGGCCAAGTCACGAAGACGTCCAGCCAACGTGTCGTATTTGTAAACGGTCTCAGTGAAGATGCTTGAGTCAGGGAGGAACGAAACGGTTGTTCCCGTCGTCTCTGCTGTGCCTACCTCTTGAACTGCGTAAAGTGGCTTGCCACAAGAGTATTCTTGCATATAACGCTTGCCATCACGGCGAACCTCAACTTCCAATTTTGTTGAGAGGGCATTTACACAAGATACACCTACGCCGTGAAGACCTCCGGAAACTTTGTATGTGCCTTTGTCGAATTTACCTCCGGCGTGAAGCACTGTCATTACAACCTCCAAAGCCGAACGCTTCTCTTTGGCGTGCATGTCAACCGGGATACCACGGCCATCATCGGAAACGGTGATGGAGTTGTCTGATTGAATGGTGACTTCGATGTTCTTACAATAACCGGCCAAGGCCTCGTCGATAGAGTTGTCAACTACCTCGTAAACCAAGTGGTGCAAACCACGCTCGCCGATGTCTCCAATGTACATGGCAGGACGCTTGCGAACAGCTTCCAAACCTTCTAGCACTTGGATGCTACTGGCTGAATATGAATTGTCTTTTTTGTCTTCGCTCATGATGAGTATAATTTGTATTGTGGGCAATGCCCATTTTTCAAAAAGCAAATATATAAAAAAAAGACGACTAAGAAAGTGATTTTTCTGATTTTTGATTTGGAACGAATAAAAAGAGAGCTTGTGTTCGTAAAACAAAGCTTCTACCTTCTGTCCATTTTTTTTGTATTTTTGTGTGAGAGTTAAAGTTTTGATGGATTATAACATTAATATAGTATGAGAAACATTTTTTCAATCTTGCTTGCCTCTATAGGTTTGGTGGCATGCACATCTACTCCTCAGAAAAATACGGAGGAGAAATCTTCAGCACAAAAGGTGTTAGTGGTTTATTATTCTCAGACAGGCGCTACTAAAAAGGTGGCAGAAGAGTTGAAGCAGCAACTTGATGCGGACATCGCAGAAATCGTGGCAGAGAAACCTTACGATGGGGATTTCGGTCAGACCATCGAACGTTGTAAGAAAGAGCAGGAGGCTGGCGAAGTGGCTGCGATAAAGGCTTTGGATGTGAACGTAAGCGATTATGATTTGATATTCTTGGGCTACCCTGTTTGGTTTGGAACTTACGCTCCTCCAGTTGCTGGTTTCCTTAAGTCTCAATCGTTGGAAGGAAAGAAGATTGTCACTTTCTGTACTTTCGGTAGTGGAGGTCTGCAATCGAGCACGTCTGATATACTAAAGGCTCTTCCTAATTCGGAAGTGGTGGCTGGCTATGGTGTTCGTAATGCTCGTTTGGACAAGGCCGCAGATGAAATTAACCGATTCCTCATCGAGTGGGGCTACAAAGAGGGCGAAGTGGAGCTATTGCCTGCATTTATGGAACATAAACCTGTTACGGATGCCGATGTGGAGGTCTTTAACCAAGCTTGTGGTAATTACCAATTCCCGCTCGGCACGCCTGTTGACGTGGCTATCCGCGAGACTGCCAACAGTACAGACTACGAGTTCACTTCCGAAATGAATAGTCCTAATGGAGAGGATGTGCGATTGACGTACACCATCTACGTTACCGTTGAGAAAACAGAGGGCGCTATTCCTGTATTTACTCAAGTAATCAGATAACATTATGAATGTAGGAGATAGAATACCAGAGATACTTGGTGTCGACCAAAACGGGAAAGAGATCAAGAGCAGCGATTATCGTGGTAAGAAGATAATCCTTTATAGTTATCCCAAGGCTAATACGAGTGGTTGCACAGCAGAGGCTTGTTCCCTACAAGCCCACAAGGCGGAGTTGGAGGCGTTGGGTTATGCCATCATCGGTGTGAGCAAGGACAAGCAAGAGACGCAGGCGAAATTCGCTGAAGCGCAAGGTTTGGAGTTCCCACTCATTGCTGACACATCTACCGAACTATTGCAGACTTTAGGCTGTTGGGGCGAAAAGGTGGCTTGTGGCAGAAAAACCATAGGAACCATTCGTACGACTTACCTCGTCAACGAAGAGGGTGTGGTGGATCGAATTATGGGGCCGAAGGAGATCAAGACTAAAATTCATGCTGAACAAATTCTTGAAATCGTCAATAAATAAGGATTCGTTATGATAGATCAGATGTTGGAATTTAATAAGCAATTCGTGGAAACGAAGGCTTATGAAAAGTATAAAACCAGCAAATATCCTGACAAGAAGATTGCCATAGTCACTTGCATGGATACTCGTTTGGTGGAGTTGCTCCCTGCTGCATTGGGCATAAAGAATGGTGATGTGAAAATCATCAAAAACGCAGGAGGAACGATCACCAACCCGTTCGATTCAACGGTGCGTTCTTTGCTTGTGGCCATTTATGAATTAGGTGTAAACGAGGTGATGATTGTCGGTCATACGGGCTGCGGTGTGCAAGGCATGGATAGCCAGGAGATGCTGCATCTTATGCGTGAACGGGGTGTCGATGAGGAACATATCTCTTTGATGAAGCACTGCGGCATAGATTTGGATTCGTGGTTGCATGGCTTCGATGATACGGAGGCTGCCATATTGGAGACTGTCGATTTAGTGAAAAATCATCCGCTTGTGCCGAAAGACATCGTGGTCAGAGGTTACATCATGGATAGCGAGACGGGTGCGTTGAAACCAATGTAGGGGCGCGGCCTCGTGTCCGCCCGATGTCTTGATTTTTGTTTCCAAAGACGAATTATGTAGATTTGTAAAATACTTCGGTAGATGGTTTATAATAAAGGAGGAAAGCAATGAGAAAAGAGAGTAGAGAAATGAGTGCCGAATGGGCCATGGGGGTTTTGATTAAAGCTCCGTATGTGACGGTCAGCATGACCGAAGAGGATGGAACCCCCTATGCCGTTCCGTTGTCGCTGGCAAGGGTGGGCGAAGTGTTCTATTTCCACTGTGCCTTAGAAGGTAAGAAGTTGGATATTCTGCGAAAGAATCCTCGTGTCTGCTTAAGTGCTGTCTCGAAGTGCAAACCGACCGTTGGACCGAAGGATGGAAGTTTCACGTTGGAGTTCAACTCCGCCATTGCCTTCGGTGTGGCGGAAATCGTTGAGGCTGAAGACGAGAAAATCGAAGCTTTGCGTGCCGTGTGTGAGCGCTTTTTGCCTCAACACATGGATGCTTTTGATACCTCGATTGCCAGAAGCCTTGCCCGTACGGCGGTGGTTCGAATCCGTCTCACCGAGCCTCCTGTCGGGAAACGTAAGCAGTACGACAAGAACGGTGATGAGATGAAGTATGGTAGGATGGAATAAGAATATGGAACAAATTTTTAAATGTTGGTGTATGCCAAATATTCTATGGATTAAGAAAGAAAATTAATGTGACCTTAAAATTGTAAAGCAATGGAAAAGAATTCAGTTGCTCCCTTGGTGAAAGGAGTTTGTCCTCACAACCAGAATATTGAGTGCCCATGTCCGAAGGATTGCCCTCGTCATGGGAAATGTTGCGAATGTGTTGCTCATCATCGCCAACATGGCAAAATGCCGAATTGTTTAAGAAATTTGTCGGAACAAAATGTTCAACCAAAATAACAAACGAAATATGAAATCATTTGCACCAAAACCGTGGGTGGCCCCACAACCCGTATTGATTATAGGTACATACAACAAAGAAGGAAAGGCGAACGCTATGAACGCAGCTTGGGGCGGACAGTGGGATATGCGCGAAATTGTCATCTCAATGGGTAGCCATGCCACGACAGACAACCTCAATGCCAATGGAGATTTCACGGTGGCTTTCGCTACGAAGAATACGATGTTGGCTTCCGACTTCGTGGGCATCGTCAGTGCTAAGAATGATCCAAGCAAGATGGAAAAGACGGGTTGGACAGTTGCTAAAGCTGAAAAGGTGAATGCACCAGTCTTTACTGATTTTCCAATGACATTGGAGTGCCGCATCAAGCAAAAGATAGATGAAAGCGCGGAGGGTTATTACATTGTAGCTGAAATCGTTAACATCCTTGTTGACGAGAACTATTTGGCTGCTGATGGACAGCCCGATATCGAGAAAATGGAGTTGATTACCTTTGATCCTGTTCATCATGGCTATATCCAATTGGGTAAGAAGGTGGGACAAGCATTTTCTGACGGTAAGCAATTAAAATAAGCAATGCCTTATTCTCTATTGCCATCTTTGCTCCTGCAGATACTGATTGTAGGTTATACCCCAGGTCCAGCTAATATCTATTCGTTGGCAATGTCTCTTCGCTACGGGCGGAGAACTGCTTTGATCATGTGGTTGGGCCTGCTCGTGGGGTTTTCTGTGTCAGTCTCGGTGGTTTCCATTCTTACCCATTATCTTGGAATGGCTTTTGGCGAATATGTTGTTTACTTGAAATATTTAGGTGCCGCCTATATTCTTTTTTTAGCCTACCGGATATGGAATAGTTCGGGAATGCAGGAAGGGCGTACGGGTGATTGCACTTTTGTGAGCGGAATGATGGTGCAGTTGACCAATGCCAAGATGATGCTTTTCGACTTGACTGCATTTAGTACGTTTGTTTTGCCCTATTCAAATCGGTTGGTAGATTTGTTTGAAGTGGCTGCATGGCTTTTGATTGCAGGACCAGGTGCCAATTTGGTTTGGTTGTTGTTAGGAAGCTTTCTTCGGAAATTCTTCATTCAGTACAAGCGTCAGGTAGATATAATCTCTGTTGTGGCTTTGGTGCTGTGTGCATTGTATATTGCTTTTTGAAGAGGGTAAAGAACTACTCAACGCAGGCTTGGACTTTTTGTCGGATTGTGACAAATTATTGAAATTGAGATGAATATAACAAAATGTAAAACATCGTAAAAAAATCATGGCAACACCACCTGCAATAGAATCAACAACCCGAGAACAACGGAGAGCTTTCGTTCGGGAGTCATGGAAATGTATGCATAATTGTGAGTTGTGCGGAAAGTGCCATATCTTGAAGGGAAGGGATGCAGAGACCTTATATGCCGATTATATAGAAGGCCGTCGTTCATATCTGGATGTGACGTTGGAAATACGAAAATGAAAGTTTGCTTGAAAAAAATGCTTTAAAGTTTGCATGGAATCGTCGTTGGTACGAACTTTGCATTATGATTATGAATCGAATTATTGGTTGCAATTATGGATGTTAAATTAGCCCAATTGATGCGGGCCATGATAAGATATGACGAAGGGGACGTCCCACGCATTCAGCATTTTGTCAAAGTTCATGATTTCGCTGTTACTATTGCGATGGCAGAGGAAGTTGACTCAGATACGCTATATGTTCTTGAGGCAGCCTCTATATTGCATGATATAGGCATTCATCCAGCTGAGGCAAAATATGGTTCAAGTCATGGGAAATATCAGGAGGAGTTAGGTCCTGCAGAAGCTCGCAAAGTATTGGCTGAAGTGGGCGGATTTACAGAGCCTCAGATAGAACGTGTATGCTGGCTCATAGCTCATCATCATACGTTCAGTGATGTGAAAACGATTGACCATCGTATTTTATTGGAGGCCGATTTTTTGGTCAATTCGTATGAAGATAATATATCTATGGATGGCATCATTACGTTTAGAAATAATGTGTTCCGTTCTGCGTCTGCCATTCAGATGTTGAACGATATGTGGGAAATTAAGCAAAGTTAAAGTATAAATCATGAAAACATTGACGGTTGGCATTATGTCATTGCTGTGCTGCTTCTTTAGCTGTATGGCAGAAACAAGAGGGTTCTTTAGTTTTAATGTAGAGACATTTGAAAAACACATAGCAGATGATCAGGTGGTTTGTGTAGATGTCCGTACGGCAGAGGAGTATGCGCAAGGGCACATTGCGGATGCAATCAATATGGATGTCCGTAATCCTGAGTTTTTGAAGAAGGCGATGGCAGTATTGCCTAAAGATAAAACGGTGGCTGTGTATTGTCGCAGTGGCAAACGAAGCAAAATGGCGGCTGAATTGCTTGTCAATGGTGGTTACAGGGTGATTGAATTGAATGCAGGTTTCTTGGGTTGGACGAAAGAAGGAAAAGCCTCAACCAAAGAGGAGGTGGATTTCTTCACGACCAATAATGGTACGTTTGTCTATATGTATTGCATCAAGCATGGAAGCGTGAAGATGAAGATTGGAAACAAGTGGTTGTATGTTGATCCTGTTACCAATGCAGTTCCTCCTGTCACTGATTATTCTACGATGCCAAAGGCAGACGTGATTCTTCTTACTCATGAACATTTCGACCATCTTGATTCCGTGGCTATTCGTCAGTTGTCGAAGAGCGAAACTCAGCTCGTTGTAAATCCTCGTTGTGGAGAACTTCTTGGTGGTGCAGGAACTGTGATGAAAAACGGCGATTCAAAGAGTGTCGGCAACAAGTGGAAGCTTGAAGCAGTGCCTGCTTACAACACTTCGGCAGAGAAGCAACAGTTCCATCCAAAAGGACGTGATAATGGATACGTTCTTACGGTAAATGGATTGCGTATCTATATTGCGGGCGATACGGAAGACATTCCAGAAATGTCGGAGTTGAAAGACGTTGACGTGGCGTTTTTGCCATGTAACCTTCCTTTTACAATGACTCCGGAACAATTGTCGAATGCCGCAAAAACTATTCAACCTAAGGTGCTGTTCCCATATCATTATGGGAAGACAGATATTCAACAAGTGGTGAAATTGTTGGAAGGTAGCAATATCGAGGTTCGCATAAGACAATATCAATAAGCGATTGGGTTTAGAGTTATAAAAGTAACGCACGGAAATGAATGGTCGTTTCCGTGCGTTATTTGTTTGTGAAGTGGGGTGACCTTAGTAGTTGAGGTCGAATGCCCATAAGGGGATTACATTTAGGAATCCAGTTTCGATATCGTTTTGACCACAAAAGCGTTTTCTAAGGTGTGGTTTGAAAAGTATAAATCGTCAGAAATGACCTCTGTTTATTCTCCCAAAATGATTCGGCAGACGACAGGGTAGTGGTCAGAATGGGTGACGGTGTCTATCTTATACTCGCAAGATTTTAACTCTTTGCTATAAAGAATGTGGTCGATTCGGAAAGGGAACATTCGTTCGCTGAATGTATATCCATAGCCACAACCATTTTCGGCAAAGGCACTGCTTAGTTTTTGTCCCTTGATAGTGCTATAGGAGTAGGAAACGGGCACGTCGTTGAAATCTCCACAAAGGATGATGGGGTCTTTGCTGTTTTCGACAATTCTCGATACCTCTTCTGCTTGTTTTGCACGGAGTTGATAGGAGGCACTAAGTTTTTTAGAGAGTTGCTCTGCCGCATTCTTGGCGGTCTCGTTGTCGCGCTTCTCCTTCAGTTGCTTTATCAACTCTTTGTCGTTCTCCGTTATCTTGTTGGACTCTAAGTGGCAGTTGATGACGTTGATAGTTTGTCCGTCAACGGATATCTCAGTTAAGATGGAGGAGTTGTGCTTGCTCTCGTACTCGATCTTCCTGCGTGAAATGATTGGGTATTTGGAATAGGTGGCGACTCCAAACGTACGGCCGGAATTGACCTCTCCGATGTCGGTGTGGCAGTAAGGGTATAAATCACTTAGCGTTTCGGCAATCTCCGATTCTTTCAAATACTCCTTTTTCTTGCTGAATCCATATTCTTGAATGCAAAGGATGTCAGCCCCCGAATCTTTTAGATAGCCAAGAACAGAATTGTGAGATTTCTTTTTGTAGAAATCGAATAGGTGAACGTTATAACTCAAGACTTTGATAGACTTTGAATCGCTCTCCTTTTTAGAAAAATTGATGGGAAAGGTCTCTTTTACGCTGTCGTAACAGACGAATATTGATATCAAAGAAAAGAGTAGGTACCAGTTCCTGCGTATTATCCACCAAAAAAGGAATGCAAAGTTGATGATGGTGATTAGAGGAAAGGCAAGCCCCAAGTAAGAAGGGAGCACAAAACTCTCTGGGCTGATGACTCTTGCGGAATCTGCCAGCATGAAAACTGCGATTACCAAAAAATTGGCCAATAACGTGGTCTGGGTAAGCAGTCGGGAAAGCAAGGAAGGTTTTTTATTTCCTTCTGCTTGCTGTGAAGAGTTGGTCTCGTTCTTCTTTCGAAAGAGAGTCATATCCGCTTTTCTTTATTTTGTCCAATATGAGGTCTATTTGCTCCGATTGTTGGCGCTTCTCGTAATTGTATTCTTGGTCGGTCATCGGCCTTCTGTAAGATACATTCATCTTACTGGCGGGTTTCCGATTGAAGAGGTTGACTATTTTGTCTATGCCTTTGTTGATCCAAGAAGTGACGTTTGTCCCTTTGCGAAGGAGGTGGATGTAAAGGAATCCGCCCAATGCTCCGCCCAAATGGCTGATGTTGCCTCCTGCATTTTCGGAAGAGACGTTGAGCACGCTGATTAAAATGGCAAAGGCTGCCAGCCATTTTAGACGTACGTCGCCGATGAGGGCGAGACGGATGGATTGCTCTGGATTCGTGCAGGCACATGCGACGATGATAGCCATGATGGCGGCAGAGGCTCCGCACAAACTACCATGGGTGTTGTTGAATAGTGGAAATACGGAGTATGAGCAGAAATAGAGGATTCCGCCCAGCAATCCACCAAAAATGTATAATCCTACTAAATCTCTTTGTGAATAGTATTCCAAAAATATCTTTCCAAACCAATATAGAGTCAGTATGTTGAATATCAAGTGGATAAAATTGAAGTGTAGGAACATGTAAGTGATGGGCGTCCAAGGGTGAGTGAGTACGGCCTTCAATTCGCTGGAGAGTGCCAACGAATCGTGAAGCCATCCCATGCTGACGTTGAAAAGCATCAATATGGCACTTGTCAATCCTACTACCAAAAATACTCCTAAGTTGATGTATATGAGTTTGGTAAGTGTGTTCCCGCTTTTGAAAGAACTTATTATTTCCTCTTTAAATCCCATGTTTTGAATAGTTTTAATTGGAGCGATGAGTAAATCTCCAAAGAAGAATAATTAGGAATCCAGTTATCATACCACCCACATGCGCAAAATGAGCAATCGTGTCGCCTTCTATGGAATGAACTCCTAATCCGAGGTCCAGGAAGAAGAATATGATCACCATGTATTTTGCCTTGATGGGGAATGGAATGAACATAAAATAGGTGTTGACGTTAGGATACGTCATGGCCGTGGCTGCGAATACGCCCATCAGGGAACCCGATGCACCGACTGCCGCAAGTCGGCGACAAAAAATTTGGTCTTTAATCTCGAAGAATTGGGTAGGAGTGTATTGCGTTCCGTCTGAGAAGGAGACGCTTTGTCCTGTTTGTCCTACAAGTTCCGAAAGGCGGTTGAACTCTTGAGTAATGGGGTCGAAGCACCATGCTGCTTCTTCTGTCAAACCTGCCGCTATTCCACAGAGAATGTAGAAGATGAAGAACTTGGATCCTCCCCATTTATATTCGATTGCAGGACCAAAAGAGTAGAGCATGAACATATTGAAAAATATGTGCATGATGCCGCCATGCAAAAATTGGTAACTAATGAGTTGAAAAGGGTAGAAGTTGGAGGCTTCCCAATAGTGGAGAGCCAAGTAATTGTCCACGTCAAACCCGAGAATGTTCTCTGGCGTCATTCTGAGTAGCATAAACAGGACGTTTATGATAATCAAGTGCTTGACTACGGGCGTAATGGTTGAGGTGCTATATTGAAACGACATTTTTACTTTGTTTTGAGTGGTTGTTTCAGTCTTCCAAATATTCAATTTCGATGCAAATTTAATGCAAAAAACGAATCTTTTGTGTTTATAAACATAAAAGAAGAATAAAAGAACTTTCTTCTATGCTAAAAAAGTGAAGATTATTCTTGGAAGTAATTAATTATCAACTATATTTGTATCGGAATATACGACCTAAATCGGTATTGCCTAATGTTTTTGAATTTTTTTAATTTAAATATTGTTAGTATGAACAAAGCAGAGCTTATTAATGCCATTGCAGAAGAATCTGGATTGAGCAAAGTAGATAGCAAGAAGGCATTGGATGCGTTTATTAAAGCCACAACCGCAGCATTGAAGGGTGGCGACAAAATCAGTTTGGTAGGATTTGGTTCTTTCGCAGTTTCTGAAAGGGGCGAGCGTCAGGGTATCAATCCGGCAACTAAACAACCTATTACGATTGCAGCAAAGAAGACAGTGAAATTCAAGGCTGGTGCAGAATTGAATGACGAAATAAATTAAAATTTTGATTTTTTTTCTACGTAAAGGGATGAGAGGGGACTTCGGTCTTCTCTCTTTTTTTTGTTCTTCAAGTGGAGTGCATGGGCGGACATCTCGTGTGTCTGCCGTTTTTGAAGCATACGAACATATTCAAAGAAAAAATCTCCCCATCTCCGACAACCCTATTCTTAAACTTTGTACCTTTGTAAGTTTGAAGTTCTTAAGAAGAAAATAAAATAAAGAAATAGAGAGATGGTTACATTTACGGTGGCCCTTGTGGCTTTGATTTTGGGCTATTTCCTTTACGGAAAGTTTGTTGAGCGAATCTTCGCTCCCGATGGCCGAGTTACCCCTGCAGTTGCTAAGTGCGACAACGTGGATTTCCTTCCGATGAAGCCTTGGAAGATTTTTATGATTCAGTTTTTGAATATCGCAGGCTTGGGCCCTATATTCGGAGCTATCATGGGTGCTAAGTTTGGAACGGCCTCCTATCTTTGGATTGTCTTCGGTTGTATTTTTGCTGGTGCCATGCATGATTATGTGGCAGGTATGATGTCCATGCGCCATGACGGTGAGAGCTTGCCCGAAATCGTGGGTCGTTATTTGGGTGTGAAGACCAAAAATGTGATGGTCTTCTTTACGATGGTTTTGATGATGCTCGTGGCCGCGGTCTTCGTATCTGGCCCTGCTGGACTTTTGCAAAATCTAACTACTATTTCAAGTGAAATCTGGATTTATATAATTTTCGGATATTACATCTTGGCCACTCTTTTGCCTGTGGATAAGGTGATTGGTAAGGTCTATCCGGTTTTCGCCTTCGCTTTGATTTTCATGGCGTTGGGAATTTTGGTGATGCTTTACGTGAAAGCTCCCGTATTGCCTGAGTTGACAGATGGATTGGCCAATACCCATCCGAAGGTTGCCGAACTGCCTATCTTCCCGATTATGTTCATCAGTATTGCTTGTGGTGCCATCTCTGGTTTTCATGCTACTCAATCGCCGATGATGGCTCGTTGCATGGAGAAGGAGTCCTACGGCCGACCTGTCTTCTATGGAGCGATGATTGTCGAGGGAATCGTTGCCTTGATATGGGCTGCTGCAGCCACCTATTTCTTCCATGAGAATGGATATGAGGAGGCAAATGCTGCTGTGATTGTAAATTCGATAACGAGCGATTGGTTAGGCAAGTTGGGAGCAGGATTGGCATTGTTGGGTGTGGTTTTTGCTCCGATTACCTCTGGCGACACGGCCCTTCGTTCTTGCCGTTTGATTGTGGCAGATGCCTTGAAGATGGAGCAGAAAACGATAGCCAGCCGATTGAAGATTTGCCTTCCAATCTTTGTGTTGACGTTGGCTGCTTTGATTTACAGTTTGAACGATAAGGACGGTTTCAATTTGATTTGGAGATACTTCTCTTGGATGAATCAAGCCTTGTCCGTCTTTACTTTGTGGGCAATAACGGTCTATTTGGCTAAACATCAAAAGCTTTATGTGATTTCGTTGCTCCCAGCATTGTTTATGACGATGGTTTGTGTCACCTATTTGATGATTGCTCCGGAGTGTTTTCATTTGTCTTCGAGCATTTCCTACGCCGTAGGTGCTTTGTCTGTTGCTTGTTCATTGATCCTTTTCTTTAAATGGAAAAGACAATTGGATTTGAATAAGTAAGCGTTAATTCATGAATTTTTGAGGTCTTGTTGATATGATAGAAATACAAAAAAAAATCCTTGAAGGTATGTCATTTATTGACTTATTTGCTGGATTAGGTGGCTTTAGATTGGCGTTGGAATCTTTGGGAGCGAACTGCGTATATTCTAACGAATGGGATAAGCATGCTCAAGAAGTTTATCGTCAGAATTTTGGTGATGTGCCAGATGGTGATATCACAAAGGTTGACGAAAAAACTATCCCTGATCATGATATCCTTTGTGCAGGATTCCCTTGCCAGGCATTTTCTATCAGTGGTAAACAATTGGGATTTAGCGATAGTAGAGGCACATTGTTTTTTGATGTTGCAAGAATAGTGAAGGAGAAACGTCCAAAGGTTGTCTTTATGGAGAATGTGAAAAATTTTGCTTCTCATGATGATGGGAAAACATTGGCGGTTGTAAGAGCAACAATGGAAGAATTGGGATATAACTTTCATGCTCGTGTTCTCAATGCTGTGGATTATGGAATGCCACAAAAACGTGAAAGAATTTATATGGTATGTTTTCGCAACGACATAAATGATTTTGGTTTCCGTTTTCCTGCTCCATTCCCGTTGAAAAGACATGTGGAAGATTTTCTTCTAAATGACGAAAGTATGGTGGAAAATTTATATGTGAATCGAACGGATATGCAGATGAATGGGGAATTGGATGATAAATATAGTAATAAATCAATAAGGTTAGGTATTGTCAATAAAGGAGGTCAGGGAGAACGAATTTATAGTGCTAAAGGTATAGCTATTACACTGTCTGCATACGGTGGAGGCGTATTTGCCAAAACAGGGGGGTATCTTATAAATGGAAAAACCAGGCGTCTTCATCCTCGCGAATGTGCAAGGATTATGGGTTATCCAGATTCTTACGTCATGGCAAAAAATGCAAACCAAGCATACAAACAATTTGGGAATTCTGTCGTTGTTGATGTGCTTCAGTACATAGCTTCTGAATTTGGGAACACCCTACATGATAACAATTATAGAACGATGGAGTAGCAGTTTATGTGTCTTTTCTGACACATAAACTGCTATTTCACATTTCGCATAATATCTTTATAAATTCATCATCTGACATTCCCTCCTCTTTAGTCAAAGAGATTTCAAATATGACATTTGCATTGTTGGTATTCGACAGAACTCGTACAGTATAATACTCATCATCAGATTTTGAGAACATATATCTTACTCCATTCAAATCTATCTTTTGTTTGTCGGAAATAGAAGGTGATTTAACTCGCATTTTGGAACCATATTCAAATTCAGGTTCTTCAAGTATATTTTCATTCAACATGTCATCTGCCAAGTATTCTTGTTTAGATCTGCTGACATCACGAGACCCACTTTTCTTTTCTCGATATTTTCCTACAATTGAATAGTATTCTGAAAAATCGTTTATAGATGAAATCACAAACTTTTCGTCATTGACCCCAGTTATGAAAAATTTAACGCCTTTTTGGGAATACATGTTTTTAATCCATTTAGAAAAAATGGCAATATCAATATCAATAGTCACGCCTGTAGTTCCTGCATTTACATATTTTTCATAATTTTTATTCATTTCTTCGATAATGAAATCAGTAAATTCGTTGGGCGAAGTATGATTTCTTGGACTAAAAACAAAAGTGTCTTCGTTCGGAATGACCACAAATTGTCCACTTTGCGATTTGGGACTTTTACATTCTATCCAAAATGACTTTCCGTTTTTTAGAACTACTTTTATATCGGGGACGGTAGAGTCTGAACCTCCCAAAGAAATAAAATCAGCATACTTCCCAAATTTCCCTTTTAAGTATTTTAAGCACATGTTTTCGTGCTCTTCCCAATTTGATGCTCCCATAATAAATTTTTGGATTAAAAGAGGAGCATGGGGATGATTATTGGTATCCTAGGTCTAGCACAACCTAACTCCAGACAATAATCCACCTATCCACACTCCCCTTATGAGTGTGAACATTAGATGATTTGGCTGGACTAAAGTTATATTGAAGTGCTAGTTCTGGATACTCAGTCAAGTCAACAATGTGTTCTTATATCTTTCCTTTGTTTTTTTCCTTTTTTACAATGTAAAGATACTAATTTCCCCGAAAAACAAGGGCAAAATAATTTTGTTTAATTGTGATGGTCTGTTTGTAATCTTATTAAAATTGTTCCCTTCTTTCTGTGGTCTTGTATAATACTCCCCAAAATTTAGACAACAACAAAGGTGCAATAAAAAAGTGTATCTTTGCAAAAGATCTAAAGAACAATGGGAAGAAAAAGCAAGTTTGACTCAAGTCTGGGAAAAATCACTGTCCCTTCAAAAGTTTACTGCATATGCAAGGCGGCATAAAGAAATTTATTTATTTTTGAATTTTAGAGGAGGCTTGGGAGAGGCTAGCCTCTCCCAAGCCTCCTCTAAAAGGAAGAAAAAAGTATTAACCAGTTGTCAAAAAATGGGGAGCACTATACCTCATATTCGCCGTTCGGAGTGTAGTCATTCACCCCCTTGTCTGGTCTGGTAATAGTGTGCATTTTAGGATAAAGCTTCTTTTCTCCAGTATGCTGACAATAAAGCTTCACCTTGACTTTTGTCTCGTCTCCCTTTTTAGACAGCTTGCCTTCAGCCTTCAAATTCATTTCCGGCTTTACTGTAGTCAGCTTTCTTGAAATCAACAAGTTTATGAGTTCCTGATTCTCTTTGGAAATTTCATTCAAAGACAAGACCTTGTTGCCTCTAACTCTATTAACAATCGTCATGCTTTCCATATTCGATATTGACAAGTCAGTCAATTCCTGCATGGATAATTAATAGCATAAACTTCATTATATAAAAAACGAAAAGTGCTAAAACAGGAGTGCATTGGTTTGCTGTAGGGTTTATGTGTACATGTATATTTACATGGTTTGCGTAAACCTTAAACTCGTTTTAGGGCTACATTCTACTTCAGCAATTCAATTTCTTCTTTTTTACTGAAATAGGGTAATGTACTCTCCTAATCAACAAATTTGATACGTTACCATCGTTATCTTCGACTTAATTGCTTGCAACGATATACGAGCAGTACTTGTTGAGTAGATTCAACAAAGGAAGCTCTCCTTTCTGGAATCTCTCAGCATCGAGCTTCAGAATCCTTTCGCTTACAAGCTTCTTGCCTTTGAACAGAGCTTTGAGAAGGTGAACACCATTCTTTTCGATGACGTTCACTTCTGTGAAGAACTGTGTGAGGTCTTCTGCATCATAGACGATGGAGTAACTTGGTCGCTTTGCACCAGGAATGTCCTCGACCAAGATGTTCTTGTCCAAAAGGTCTTGAATGTCGCGTATGGCTGTGTCCTTGGAGCACTTTGCCAATGTCGACCATGTCTTTGACGTGATCTTTGACTCATAGCCATCGAGGAAAAGATTAAGTATCTGAGTCTGTCTCTTCGTCATCGGTACCCGCGATGCCTTCTGCCAGAAGAAACTCTTGTTGAGAATCGTTGTAACTATGGTCTCAGCTTCATCGAGCGCTTCAACCAGTTTCTGCATGTACCACACCAGCCATTCGGTAATGTCACCTTCTCCGTGCTGCATTCTCTCCAGGATGTCATAGTAGTGGTTTTTGTCTTTGTTGATTTGCGATGAAACATTGTAGAAGCGGAACTCACTCTTTTCTCCTCTTGCTAGTAGCATGTCAGAAAGAATACGTGCCAATCTGCCATTGCCATCCTCGAAAGGGTGAATGCTCACAAACCAGAAATGGGCAACGGCAGAACGGATGATGCTGCTTACAGGTTCATCAGCATCAAACCAGTTGAGGAATTTCTGCATTTCCTCTTCCACACGGTCAGGAGATGGGGCTATATAGTGTATCTTCTCACGTCCGAACATGCCGCTGATGATATGTTCCTCGTTCGTACGATACTGACCTACTTCAATCTGAGTGCCTTCGCTGTAGCCAGCAGGAAAGAATGCTGCTTGCCATGCGCATAATTTCTCTTTACTGAGAGTCATGTCATAGTGCTGTACGGCTTCGAGCATCACAGCAACAACAGAATCAACATAGTGCGAAGGCGCAGTATATCTCACGTTCTCTATTCCCAGTTTCCTGGCAATGGAAGAGCGTACCTGATCCACGTTCAGGCGTATGCCTTCAATCTCTGATGAATAGACCACATCGTGAGTCAAGTTCTCTGCCATAGCTCGCAACTTGCTATCAAAGCCAAGCGAACTCAACCTGCCGTAAAGCATTCCTTGCTTGCGGCATACCACCTCCTGAAGGAGCGATACCTGAGACTCGTTCCATCGGAAGTTTGTCCAATTATCTCTTTCGTGTATATACATATTCAATATACGAATGCGACATTCCATGTAGCATATCGTCGCAAATTCTGCGACAAAATTGCAGAAATAATGTCGATCCGCCAAAGAAATTCTAAAAATAACGCATATTCTGCGACGTTTTTGACTCGAAATCGTCGGAATATAACATTTAATTGCCAGTAGGTACAGGTTATGCTTACAGACATCACCCAGTATTTTCGCAATTCAAAGAAATTGTCATAAAGAATAGTGTTGACCTTAAACTAAGAACATGACCGACTCAGCTGTTCGAAGCGGGCTTGGCCACCTGATTGTGTCCGATGACGAGTACTACAGCTTTAACGATGACGAAAGGTTGGGGTAGGAGGTGATTATGTCCTAAAAAATCTTTATCTTTTTTTATAATACGTGTTATAACATATTATAACTTTTATTATTTTTGCAAAAAACTAAAAAATAGAGACATGACAGGAAAAATAATATCAATAGGAAATAGTTTGGGAATGATTTTACCAACTCGTTTACTAAAGGAGTTGTCATTTACCAAAGATTCCAATCTAGAAATATGCATAGAAAACGGTAAGTTAGTAATATCGGAGAGTAATCCTCACAAAGGATGGGCAGAAGATGCTATGAAATTAAAAGCGTTGCAGGAGGAAGAAATAGGAGAAGATACTTTGGATGACATAAATGGCGAGTGGGATTGGTAGTATGAAGAAGTATGAAATTTATAATGTCACCTTGGATCCGGCAGTAGGCTCGGAAGAAGGGAAGAGAAGACCATGTGCAATAATATCTCCAAATGTTCTGAATGACAATCTAAGTACCTACACAATTATTCCGATAACATCAAAAGTCAGAGGTTTTGCTTTTAGGGTTAGATGTAATGTTAACGGTAGAGAAGGAGAACTGATGTGCGAACAGATAAGGACTGTTTCCATTAAAAGATTCGGAGAAAAGAAAGAAAAACTGGGAGTTTTGTCAGAATCAGAAGCCGAACAATTAAAACGCATACTTTACAGGATGTTTTGTGAAGATTAATTAATTACCCAAGATATAAAATATGGCAATATTAAGGACTTATAGGTGCAAATGCGGGTATGAAGTCAAGACAGAACTGGCGGGCCACTTTGGCCTGGTTTCTGTTTCCCCTTTGATGAAAATATGTTTTGTTGTTTTATGAATTGCGACTAATCGAATATTGAGAAAATACCATGTTATTTTTGTCTGCCTAAAACCATGTTTTTTGTAACTTTGTGACAATTTTGCGGGGATTGTGGTTAATCCCCTGTAAAGCATGGTTTTATGAGTGAAAATATAGTTGACAAAGTTACGCAGGGTGACTATAAATATGGTTTCGTGACGGATATTGAGACCGAAATCATTCCGAAAGGACTCAACGAAGACATTGTTAGGTTGATCTCGCAGAAAAAGGGAGAACCGGAGTGGCTTTTGGAATATCGATTGAAAGCGTATCGCCATTGGTGCACGTTGGAAATGCCTAAATGGGCTCATCTCGATATCCCGGAGATTGATTATCAAGATATTTATTATTTCGCCGCTCCAAAGAGCAAACCTTCGCCCAAGAGTTTGGACGAGGTGGATCCTGAGCTGTTGAAGACATTCGACAAGTTGGGTATTCCTTTGGAGGAACAGAAACAGTTGTCGGGCATGGCCGTTGATGCTGTGATGGATAGTGTCTCTGTCAAAACAACCTACAAGGAGAATTTGGCCGAGTTGGGTATTATCTTCTGCTCGTTTAGCGAGGCTGTCAAAGATTATCCTGATTTGGTGAAGAAATATTTGGGCTCGGCGGTCTCTTATGCCGACAATTTCTTTGCAGCTTTGAACTCGGCTGTCTTCAGCGACGGTTCGTTCGTTTATATTCCTAAGGGCGTTCGTTGTCCAATGGAACTTTCAACCTATTTCCGTATCAATGCTAAAAATACGGGACAATTCGAGCGTACCCTCATCGTGGCAGACGACGACAGTTATGTCTCTTATTTGGAGGGTTGCACGGCCCCTGTTCGTGATGAAAGCCAATTGCATGCTGCTATCGTGGAGCTGATCGCTCATGATAGGGCTGAGATAAAATACTCTACGGTTCAAAACTGGTATCCAGGCGACAAAGACGGAAAGGGTGGTATCTATAATTTCGTGACTAAACGCGCTATTTGCAAAGGCGATAGTTCAAAAGTCTCTTGGACGCAGGTGGAGACGGGTTCTGCCATCACTTGGAAATACCCAAGCTGTGTGTTGCAAGGCGATAATTCAGTTGGCGAGTTCTATTCGGTGGCTGTGACCAACAACTACCAACAGGCTGATACGGGTACGAAGATGATTCACCTCGGTAAGAATACTCGCAGCCACATCGTTTCAAAAGGTATATCAGCAGGTCATAGTCAAAATAGTTATCGTGGATTGGTGAAGGTCTCTAAGAATGCCGACGGTGCACGAAACTTCTCTCAATGTGACAGCCTTTTGTTGGGTGACAAGTGTGGTGCTCATACTTTCCCTTATATGGATATCAAAAATGATACGGCTGTGGTTGAACACGAGGCTACGACATCCAAAATCAACGAAGATCAAATATTCTATTGTAACCAACGAGGCATCAGCAACGAGGATGCGGTAGGTTTGATTGTGAATGGATATGCCAAGGAGGTGCTCAACAAATTGCCGATGGAATTTGCGGTTGAGGCTCAGAAACTTCTTTCCGTTTCATTGGAAGGTAGTGTGGGTTGATAGTTTTTAATCGAAAAAAATTGAATCATGTTAGAAATAAAGAATTTGCATGCCAATATTAATGGCAAAGAGATATTGAAAGGTATCAACTTGACAGTAAGGCCTGGCGAGGTGCACGCCATCATGGGTCCGAATGGTTCTGGTAAGAGTACGTTGTCTTCTGTGCTTGCTGGTAATCCTACTTTCACTGTGACGGAGGGTGAGGTCAACTTCTATGGCAAGAATTTATTGGAACTTTCTCCTGAAGATCGTTCAAGAGAGGGCCTCTTTTTGAGTTTCCAATATCCTGTTGAAATTCCAGGCGTTAGTATGGTGAACTTTATGCGTACGGCTGTCAACGAGCATCGTAAATATAAGGGCTTGGATCCGATGTCGGCTTCTGATTTCTTGAAGCTCATGCGCGAGAAGAAAGAGTTGGTCGAGTTGGACAACAAGTTGGCCAACCGTTCGGTCAACGAAGGCTTTTCTGGCGGAGAGAAGAAGAGGAATGAAATTTTCCAAATGGCTATGTTGGAACCCCGTCTTTCTATCCTCGATGAAACCGATAGTGGTCTTGATATTGATGCCCTCCGCATCGTGGCGAGTGGCGTGAATAAATTGAAGAGCAAGGATAATGCAAGTATCGTCATCACTCACTACCAACGTCTTTTGGACTATATTGTCCCTGACTTTGTGCATGTGCTCTATAAGGGTAAGATCGTGAAGTCGGCAGGTCGTGAGTTGGCTTTGGAATTGGAAGAAAAGGGTTACGACTGGATTAAGAAGGAACTTGGAGAATAAGTCCGATTGAGAACCAAATTCTTTTTGATGATGGAAATAGAACAATCATACATAGATATTTATAAAGAGTTTGCCCCAACGTTAAAGGCTAATTCTGCCGAGGTGATGAACCGAAATCGTGACGAGGCGTTCGCTCGTTTCGAGGCTTTGGGATTCCCTACGCAGAAGATGGAGAACTATCGATATACAGATGTTCGTAGTCGTTTTGCGGTGAATTATGGCATGAACTTGCGTCAGGTCTCTTGTCCCTTGAGTCCGAGTGATTTGGTGAAGTGTAATGTGCCGGGTATCAGTACGCACCTTTTCTTTGTGGTGAACGATACATTCTTGTCGTGTCCTTCGGCTACGCTTGCCAGAGACATGGAGGAGTTGATGGAGAAGGGTGTCCTTTGGGGAAGTTTGAAGGAACATGCTGAGAAATATCCAGAGTTGGTGGCTCGCTATTATGGAAAGGCAGCCGATGTGGAAAACGATGGGTTGGTGGCTTTCAATGCTGCTTTTGCTCAAGACGGATTCTTCTTGTATGTGCCTAAGAATGTTGTAATCGAGAAGCCGGTTCAACTGATCAATGTGATGCACGCCAATGTGGATATGATGGCTAACAGTCGCAACTTGATTATTTTGGAAGATGGCGCTCAAGCAAAATTCTTGGTCTGTGCGCATACTATGGATCAGGTCAATTTCCTTTGCAATCGTGTGACGGAGGTCTTTGTGGGCAAAGGTGCTTCGTATGAACAATATAAGCTGGAGCAGACCAACTATAAGATGAATAATTTCGGATCTCTCTTTGTTAAACAAGAGGCCGATTCTCATGTGATTGTTAACGAATCGACGCTTCATAACGGATTTACACGCAATAATATTCGTGTGGATTTGGATGGCGAGCATGCCGATACGTTGTTGTGTGGTATGGCGATAGCCGACAAGGAAGAGCATGTAGACAACACGACGTTTATCAACCATAATGTTCCAAATTGCCAAAGTCGTGAACTGTATAAGTATGTGGCCGACGACTCTTCTGTAGGTGTTTTTGCGGGAAGGGTGTTGGTGAAGGAAGGTGCACAAAAAACAGAGGCGTATCAAAGTTGCAAAAATATTTGCTTGACGAAGGATGCCCATATATATAGCAAGCCACAGTTGGAGATTTATGCTGATGATGTCAAGTGCAGTCATGGTGCAACGACAGGGCAGATGGATGATACGGCTTTGTTCTATATGCGTGCGAGAGGTATTTCGGAGAAGGAAGCTAAGATGCTACTTATGTTAGCCTTTATGGACGATGTGATAGAGAAAATCAGTGTTGAGGCTTTGCGTAGCAAAATCCGTCTTTTGGTTGAGAAACGCTTCCGAGGCGAACTCTCCAAATGCTCGGGTTGCGAGATATGTAAGGAGTAACATCTAAAAAGAGAACGGGAAAAACTTAGTGGATGGTTCAAAAACATAAGATGAAAGAGTATAAAATAGATGATTACGATTTTGGTGGTACTGATTTTATAGCCGAATCACAAATCCCAATGTATTTTGAATCTTCGTATGTGGATAACCAAAAAGATTTGAATGTGTTGTCTCTTTTTTCTGGATGTGGTGGAATGGATTTAGGGTTCGAGGGAAATTTCATAACTAATTCGAAATCTATTAATCCAACTTCCGGTTTTATTCAAGAACATATCTCATCAGAATTGGTGCGAGTAGAAAAAACCCGATTTAAAACAGTCTTTGCAAACGATATCTTAAAAGAAGCCAAAGTGGCCTGGACTAATTATATGAGAAGGTTTGGCTATGAGGCTTCTATATATAGAACTGAAAGCATTGTGGATTTGGTAAAAATGCATCGTGCTGGAGCTAAAATATTTCCAGATGGAATTGATGTAGTTACAGGCGGGTTCCCTTGCCAAGATTTTAGTGTGGCGGGAAAGCGAAAAGGTTTTGATTCTGACACCTCTCATAATGGGGGAAAGAGAATTTCTACTGATACTCCAAAAGAAGAAAGTAGAGGACAACTATATCATTGGATGAAAGAAGTGGTGGAGATTACCCAACCTAAGATTTTCATTGCAGAAAATGTAAAAGGATTGATCTCTTTAGGCGATGCAAAAGATATAATTCAGCGAGATTTCTCACTTGCTGGAGGGGCTGGTTACATAGTGTTAGAGCCCAAAGTTCTCCATGCAGGTAATTATGGAGTGCCAGAATCAAGAGAAAGGGTTATTTTCATAGGGATAAGAAGAGATGCTTTGAGGCCAGATGCATTGGCAGCATTGGAAATGAAAAATGTGCCAGAGGAATACAATCCCTATCCTAAACCAACGCATGCTTGCACTATTGAGGGAGATGGGTTGTCTCAGTTCGTTAAGTTAAAAGATGTTTTTGCTGGATTGAAAGAACCTAATGAAAGTACTGATTTGTCTCAGATCTATTATTCGGGAGCAAAATTTATGGGGACTCATTGTCAAGGTCAAAGTGAGGTGGATTTGGAAAAAATAGGACCAACGATTAGATCTGAACATCATGGCAATATTGAATACAGAAGGTTGTCTGTTGAACATGGAGGCAAACATATAGGAGAGTTGCAAGCGGGTTTGAAAGAACGTCGCCTTACTCCGAGAGAATGTGCTTTGATTCAAACATTTCCGCATGATTATCCTTTCGTGATTAAGCAAAAGGATAAGCAAAGATTTTTACTGAGTTCTAGTGGGGCATATAAGGTGATAGGGAATGCCGTTCCTCCGGTTCTTGCATATAATATCGCCATGAGAATTCAGTCTATTTGGAATCGTTTATTTAATTAGTGTATGGGTTGTATAACAGCGTATAATGCCTCTTCTTCGCCCAAAAGTAGATTGGCATTTGAAAATCTTCTATTTGATACACAGTTGAAACTTAATAATGCATCCAAAGCAAATTCTTCTGATTATTTGAAGTTGAATGGGACTGCATTGGAAATAGTTGTGTATGATGAAATGAAAAAGTTGTGTGGAAAATATGGGTTTGAAGAAAAAGATATAGTTTTGCTCTCTGGGCATAATTTCCCTGATATTATAACGCAATATTTGTCGAATCCAAAATATTTTGGAGTAGAGGTAAAGACTACAAAAGAAAATAAATGGACATCAACAGGCAGTAGTATTGTAGAAAGTACGAGAGACGTGAACGTTGATAATATTTATATGTTCTTTGGTAAACTATCTAAGCCTTTTGCCGAGTTTAAGGTGCGTAAATACGAAGAATGTTTGTGTGATATAGCGGTGACTCATTCCCCTCGTTATTTGATAAACATGGATTTGGGTGAGGATGAAAATATATTTGCTAAAATGGGTACAACTTACGATGATTTTAGAAACTCATCTAACAACATAGATCAGGCTCGTATTTATTATCGTAAATTGGCGGAGGAGAAGGAAAACGAGACGGGAATGAAAGAACTCCCGTGGTGGTTGAATACATTTGATACTCGTAGAGAATCTGTTGCTCCTGAGAAGATTGTAGACATTTCTCTTTATTCAAGGTTGTCCGAATCTATGAAAGTAGATTTGAAAAGTAAAGGGTTTATATTGTTTTTTGAAGATATCTTGTCAAATAGACAAGATAAATATGAAAGCGTTGTGTTATGGTTTTGTAAAAAATATTCAGTTATAGTGCATAATGCGCGGGATTTATATACGGCTGGCGGACAGGGGTTTATCGAACATGAAAACTTGACTTATGGTCCTTATCATAGAGTTCTTATTAGTTTGGTTGAATATAGGCATCATATAAAAGACATTTTGGATGCTCAGAAGCCTGATTTTAAGGAGGATTTGAACGAACGTTTTGGGATTGATTCTTTGTCGTATGAAGAGTGGGTTGTCAAAATTTCTGATTATATGAATAGTAATCCTCAATATAGTTCAATGCCAATAGGTGAGTTTTTAAGAAATATATAAAAAACTCCCTTTGGAAATCAATCCGAAGGGAGTCTATTAGGTGTTTTCTATTGTTGTTTATTCCACATCGTCCTCTTCGATGACGAGGTTGTCGATGATGAATTCTTGCCTTTCCGCTGTGTTCTTACCCATGTAGAAGCTCAACATTCCGGCGACGGAGTCCTCTTTCCTGAGTGTCACTTGGTCTAAACGGATGTCTTTGCCAATGAAATGTTTGAACTCGTCTGGCGAAATCTCTCCCAAACCTTTGAATCGCGTGATTTCTGCCTTTGCACCGATTTTCTTGATGGCAGTTTCTCTCTCTTCGTCGCTATAGCAATAGAATGTTTGATTCTTGTCTCTCACGCGGAAAAGAGGCGTCTGTAAGATGTAAACATGCCCCTGCTTTACCAATTCCGGGAAGAATTGAAGGAAGAAGGTAAGCATAAGCAAACGGATGTGCATTCCATCCACATCGGCATCGGTTGCGATGATGACCTTATTGTATCGAAGCCCGTCCATGTCTTCCTCTATGTTGAGGGCGGCTTGGAGAAGGTTGAACTCTTCGTTTTCGTAAACCACCTTACGGGTTAGTCCGAAACTGTTGAGCGGCTTTCCACGAAGGGAGAATACCGCTTGAGTATTTACATCGCGGCTCTTGGTGATGGATCCACTCGCTGAGTCACCCTCGGTGATGAAAATGGATGAATCTTCTTTGTTCTCGCCCTTGACGTCGTTGTAATGGATGCGGCAGTCGCGCAATTTCTTGTTGTGCAAGTTGACTTTCTTTGCACGCTCTCTGGCCGCTTTGGTTACACCTGCAATGGCTTTTCTCTCCTTCTCTGCATCTTGAATCTTCTTGAGAAGAATGTCTGCCGTTTCGGTATTCTTATGTAAGTAGTTGTCGAGCTCTTGTTTGACGAAATCGTTGACAAATTTTTTGATGGAGACACCGCCTTCGGGCGACATGTCCAACGAACCGAGTTTCACCTTGGTCTGGCTCTCAAATACGGGCTCCTCTACGTTGAGGGCGATGGCAGCCACCACGCCCGAACGAATGTCGGCCAACTCCATGTTTTTGTCGTAAAACTCTTTGATGGTCTTTCCAATCGCTTCTTTGACGGCCGCCTGGTGCGTACCTCCTTCTTTGGTGTATTGTCCGTTGACGAAAGAGTAATACTCGTCACCATGTTGAAGGCAGTGGGTGAGGGCAATTTCTATGTCATCTCCCTTCAAGTGGATGATAGGGTAGATGGCATCTTCCGTCATTCTCTCGTTCAACAGGTCGAGCAGACCGTTGCGAGAATGGAATTTCTTTCCATTGAAGATGATGCTGAGGCCTGTATTCAAATAGGTGTAGTTGCGGAGCATGGTCTCCACTATCTCTTCCCTATATTTGTAGTTGCCAAACAACTTCGGATCGTTGTCTGGTCTGAAATAGACCATCGTGCCGTTCGCACCTTCTCCGTCAATGATGTCTGAGTCGGTGACGATGACGCCTTTTTCAAATGTGGCGATTCTTGTTTTCCCGTCACGGAAACTTTGAACTCTGAATTCGCTTGAAAGAGCGTTCACCGCTTTTGTACCCACACCATTCAAACCGACTGACTTGTGGAATGTCTTAGAGTCGTATTTCGCGCCCGTGTTCATGATGGATACGGCATCTGTCATCTTTCCCAACGGAATGCCTCGCCCAAAGTCTCTCACGGTGATGGCTCCGTCTTCTAGCGTGATTTCAATCTGTTTGCCCACGCCCATGCGGAACTCATCGATACTGTTGTCGATGACCTCTTTGAGCAATACATAAATACCATCGTCGTATTGTGAACCGTCGCCAAGTTTTCCGATATACATACCGGGACGAAGACGCACATGCTCCAGACCCTCAAGGTGTCTGATGCTGTCGTCACCATATTCGGCCACAGGTGCGTTCGTTGTGTCTAAATCAAGTTCTGCCATAAATTGTCCGGATGCGCAGGTTAAAGGTGCGCCTTTTGCAAAAATACGATTTTTTTTATCTCTTCCTCAATGAAGTCTATCTAAAATCAAGGTGTCAACCTTATTTCTTAAAGGTGTAGCCTAAACTCCAGCAGAAGAATTGGGCTTTGCTAAATCGGGTTGCTCTGATGCCGAAAACGCCGAAAATGTTGTCGGTAAGGTCGAATTTGGCACCCAATATTTCGTATAGACGTGTGTCGTCTTCGTTGCTGTGAATGATGTCGTAGCCTAAGTTGGCGAAGTAAGAACAGAATGGCATCTTGACCTCGCCTTTGAGGGAGAGTCCCGCAGATATGCGTTCTTTTGGGGCTGCCAAATGGACGTGTTCGTAGTAACGGCCGTCGTCCGGGCATTGTTCCCAATAGGCTTTAGAGTTGGAACTTTCATCATAGATGATGTCGATGCTTGGTCCCCATCTGAATTTGTAACTGCCCACGAACAAGCGAGCATAGCTCAACCCATAAACTCGATGGCTGTGGTTGACGTATTGTGTGCTGAGGTCAGTGCCGACCGTGCTATAATATTTTTGCCTTTGGGTGAAAGTCGCAATGATTTGGTGGTCCACCTTGTTCGGCTTTGCGGGCGTGGTTTTTGCTGTGTCTGGCACATGTTGCTCTTCGTTGAATTTGTAGGCTATTTCTACAAATGGTGCGGCAATGTTCATGCCCTTGTTCGGCATCATGTTGGCTCCGTTGGAAAAATGGCAGCCACCAGCCCCTATGTTGATGTCCAAGTGTTTGGAAATGTTGGCTTTGAAATATAGATTCCCGCCTACATAGACATTCTCGCTCGATCCAATCGTGATGTTGTCAGGTTGGCGGTAGCGGTCGTAATGCCCCCAATTGGCGGAGTAGCCCAAATGGCACTCGTAGTGCAAGGATATTGGGCGAAATATTTTGCAGACACGACCACCTTGGAATAGATAAAGTGTGAAGGGATGACCGAAAGCGTCATCTTCAGTGTCTGAAATGGAGAGGCCGATACCACCGTATGGCATTCTGAAAGCCTTGTTCTGCCAAGAGTCGTTAGCAGGGCATATTCCGTATCTGGCGTGGAGAGCAGAATAACCAGTTTTGCCTGTTTGTTTTAAGTAATCGTTTGTTTTTAAAGCAGTTCCACTCTCTCCTTTGAGAGAAAAGAACATGGGTTTCTTGGATGGATTGTTTTGCTCAGTTTCATTGGCGAATGCACTTCCGAAGGAGATGGCCAATAGAAATGCGCAGATGAGTTTTATTTGTTTCATGAATGTTTTTGTTTTCAAATTGCAAAAATAGTGTAATATCGTGTGATTTGCTATTTTTTGTCTCTACCTTTGTCAGAATTGGTTCTAAATCACCAATGAAAAATCAAAATAGTAAATTGTAAATGCTAAAATAGTAAGTACAGTCATGAGTTGTGAAATGAATAGTCAAGCCTTTTTAGGCGAGGATTCGGAGACATTGTTTCAGGTTGGTCGTCGCTTCTTAAGAGGCGATGGTGTGGAACAAGATTTGGGTCGTGCCCGACAACTATTGAGCCGTGCGGCTGCGAACGGACATCCTATTGCTGCTCGTTTGATGGAAGAACTGAAGGCTCAAGAGCCTTCGACTGAGACCTCTGTAGTGTGCGAAAACGCTTCGGAAACGACAGCTCTCTCTCTGATGGGGGATATCAAGAGATTGGAGACGGAAATCTCGTCCAAACTTGATCTTGTTCGTGAAAAACAACAGGAATTGGAAGCTTTGCTGAAAAAATAGTGAAATAACCATTTTTTTTTCGACTTCCTGTGCAGTGGTTTTGCACACCAATGTCCTACTTTTGTAGTGTAATTGAAATTAGTAACTAAAAAATTTTGCTTATGTTAGGTCTTGTAATTGGCGACGTAGTGGGTAGTGTTTATGAACGTCACAACATCAAAACAAAGGATTTCCCTTTCTTCCAAGAGAGAATGAGATATACAGACGACACCTATCTTTCGTGTGCAACAGCCGAGTGGTTGCTTCATGGTGGCGATTTAGCAAAACTATATCGTTCGTATGTCATTGCCGATCCGAATAGGGGATTTGGCGGAACTTTTATAAGGTGGGCTTTTAATTCTCCTGAAGATAATCTGAACCCCTATGGTAGTTTTGGTAACGGAAGCGCTATGCGTGTAGGCCCTGTGGCTTGGGCGTTCGAGACAAAGGAAGAGGTGCTTGCCGTGGCTGCCCAAACAGCAGAATGTACGCACAATCATCCAGAAGGAATCAAAGGGGCTCAGGCGATAGCTTTGGCTACGTTTATGGCTCGAAAAGGTGCTACGAAAGAGGAGATCAGAACTGCTATGACAGAAGAGTTCGGTTACGACCTCTCGTTGTCGGTGGATGAAATAAGACCGCGCTATTCATGGTCGGGTATGGATGGAAAGGGCATAGGCGTTTCTTGTATGGACAGTGTGCCGCAGGCGATTGTTTGTGCGTTGGAAGCCTCTGATTTCGAGGATGCCATTCGAAATGCAGTATCCATTGGCGGAGATTCCGACACGATAGCTTGTATGGCGGGGTCGATAGCAGAGGCCTTGTATGGCATACCTTCGGCGATGTATGATAGGGCCATCTCCTATTTGGACGATAAAATGCGTGCTATAGTGGAGGCTTTTGAATGCAAGTATGGTAAGAATGTGATAGAGAAAAAAGTGTAATATATGCAAGATTTTGCGGCGATAGATTTTGAAACGGCTAATTTCGAACGTACAAGTGTCTGCTCGGTAGGTGTAGTGGTGGTTCGAAATGGCGAAGTGGTGAAGAATTTTTATTCCCTCATCCAGCCCGAACCTAACTACTATAAGTATAGATGTGTGCAAGTTCATGGCTTGACGAATGAGGATACGGACAACGCTCCCGTCTTCCCGAATGTGTGGAAGGAGATTGCTCCTCATATAGAGGGACTGACGTTGGTGGCTCACAACAAAGCCTTTGACGAGAGTTGTTTGAAGGCGGTTTTTCGTTGCTACCAAATGGATTATCCGGATTATGAGTTTAAGTGTACTTATTTGGCGTCGTTGCAAGCCTTCCCTGAAGCTGAGAATCATAAGTTGAATACGATTGCGGCTTTGTGTGGTTACGACTTGACGAATCACCATCATGCCTTAGCTGATGCCGAGGCTTGCGCTGCTATTGCATTGAAGATTTTGTAAATTATAGATTGTACTATCATTAGAGGGTCCGTCGTCGATGGGCCCTTTGTTGTTTTTATCCGTAAGAAAAAGTAACTACAGGTTTGCGATGCATGGAAAATCTTATAGGCCTTCGATGAAATCAATAATTTGAAAAATTCAAGCAAACATTAATGTTTTGTGTTCTCTTGGAGCATCCATAGATTCTGTTTATATCGACATGGAGAAAATCATTCGGATATCTTTAAGTCGATAATTACTTTTACGTCGAGGTTGATTGGATGATGAGGCAACTCGAAATCCTAATCAACAAGTGTAAACCTTTAAATTATAGAATTATGGCAAAGTATGTATGTGAAGTATGTGGTTGGGAGTATGACCCACAAATGGGGCTTCCGGAAGAAGGCATAGAGCCGGGTACGCCTTGGGAAACTATTCCCGAAGATTTTAAATGCCCCCTTTGTGGTGTAGGTAAGAATCAGTTCTATGAGGAGTGAGGTGCTTGGCCTCTTTTTTATTGAAAAACAGTAGTAAACATTAAAAACAATACCATTATGAGAAGTATTGCAACTTTAGATCTTCAGTATGCCCATCGTTTCTATGGATTCAAAGGTGAGGCGCAATATCTACATGGACACACGGGTGTTCTGACGATTGAAGTAGAGGAACCGATCAATGAGGGTGTGAATATGGCCTATCCGTGTAACGAGATTAAGAAAGTGGCTTGGAGTGTTCTTCAAAATTTTGATCACGCCTTGATTCTTCGTCATGACGATCCTCTTCTTCCTGCTATATTGGGCGTTTATGAGCAGACAGGCATAAAGAACGGTACGCCACAGAACAAGATGAAGGGCAAGGCTTTCAAGACAGAATTGGCTGAGGCGTTTCCTGATTGTCGTTTGGTTGTGACCAAAGAGACGATGACCGTCGAGGGGATGATTAAGATTGTCTATGATTTGTTGAAGGAGAAACTGAATATCGTCAAACTGACATTTGTGAGTGGTGTCAATGCAGCCACTCAAGAATTCCCTTCGCATATCAGCATAGACCGATGTCCGCTTTGCGGCATTGCTCTTGATGAAAAGGGCGTTTGTCCAAAGTGTGGATATAAGAAGAAATAGATGGGGCGTAAGTTCGATGGAACAAAAAAAGAGGACACATTGAATTAACAATGTGCCCTCTTCTGTTTTTTATGCTCTTAAGCCTCTTCTGTGAAAGAGTTCTTTCCTGAAGAAATCAAAAGATTGTACCAAGCGATAACCTTCTTTATGTCAGATGGATATACACGGTTGCGATCGAAGTTGGGCAAAACAGTAGCGAAATATTCGCGAAGTTCGTCTGATGAACTCTTTATGCTGATGGAAGCTTCCTTGCCTCCCTCTTTAGTCATGATAGATGCGAAAACATCTCTCAACGGAACTTCGTTGTCTTCTGTGAAGATGGCGATGTCGGCCAATGAAATAATCTTCTCGTGTGCGTAGGCTGGCATGCGCTTCTTATCTGAAAGCGACTCTACGATTAACATGTTTCTACCTTGCGATACCAACTCATATAGACCAGGTTTGCCTGAAATAGACAATATTTTCTTAAGCATATAACAAAATTGAATAATAACGTTAATATTTACGGAAGTACAGCGCGTCTTTCCGTCATAGCGATTGCAAAAGTAGCAATCAAATGACGAAAAACAAATTATTTGGCGAATTCATTGTTGGTGACGGCTTGATTTATTCCGTTTCCAGGAATAATATTCGTTAAAAAAGTGTGTTTCTCTTTTTCTATTGGATTTGATTTGGTATTTTTGCAAAATAAAATAAGATGAGATTAAAAAATATATACATATTGTTGCTTTCTGTGGTGCTCCTTTCTGGATGCTCCGGGTATAATTCTTTGTTGAAGAGTACGGATAACGACTTGAAATTCACAAAGGCGAAGGAGTATTACGAGAAGAAGAAGTATCTGAATGCTGCGACTCTATTGGAGACGGTCGTCTTGCCTTTCCGAGGAACGGAGAAGGGCGAGGAGGCGTTGTTCCTTTTGGCTATGTCTCATTTCAAAAATGAAGACAACCTGACGGCAAGGAATTATTTTTCCGGCTATTTTAGAAGCTATCCAAGAGGAAAATACGCCGAAGAGAGCAAGTATTATGTTGGCTATTGCTACTATTTGGAGTCTCCCGAGGCAAAATTGGATCAGGAGTTTACCAAAAAGTCAATAGAAGAGTTTAATTCCTTCTTGGAACTTTACCCACAGAGCGAGCGTGTCGCTGAGGTGCATAAGTTGCTTGACGAGATGCGCGACAAATTGGCCTATAAAGCTTATTTGAACGTGAAATTGTATAATAAGTTGGGTAACTACCAAGGCAATAATTATCAGTCTGCCATCATTGCGGCTCAAAATGCTTTGAAGGAATATCCAAGCAGCCAATATGAGGAGGACTTCGAATTCTTGATTCTGAAGTCGAGGTTTGAGGAGGCTGAATTGAGTGTAGAAAGTAAAAAAGAAGAACGTTATAGGGACACTGTTGATGAATATTACAATTTCATCAATGATTTCCCTAACGGAAAGTATAGAAAAGATGCCCAACATATCTTTGAAAAGGCATCCAAGAATTTAAAGTAAGAAACAAAAATAAATTTCTATAGATATGGATTACAAGAAAGTAACGGCTCCTACATCAACAATCACTCGTGATATGAACTCTTTGTGCGCAGACACAGGCAATGTTTACGAGACAGTGAATATCATTGCTAAGAGATCAAACCAAATATCAGTAGAGATTAAGAACGAATTAGAGAAGAAACTTCAAGAGTTCGCTTCTTTTAATGACAACTTGGAGGAGGTTTTCGAGAACAGAGAGCAAATCGAGATCTCTCGTTTCTATGAGAAGTTGCCGAAGCCAACTTTGATTGCTGCTCAAGAGTATCAAGATGGTAAGGTGTATTATAGAAATCCTTTGAAGAACAACAAATAAGTTCTTTCAAGCGTCTGTCCCACTTCTGTGGTGCGAACGTCTTTTAAAAGAGAAAAGAAAGGAAAAGATAAAGAGCTATTCTTATAGTCCTTTATCTTTTTTCTGTTTAAAAGCGAGCCTCTCTTGGCTGGCGAGTGTATTCTGCTTGAAAAACATAGAAAACTATGCTAAAAGGAAAAAACATAATTCTTGGTGTTACGGGCGGTATTGCAGCCTATAAAAGTGCACTCATTGTTCGCGAACTGGGGAAGAGGGGCGCTTCTGTCAAAGTGGTGATGACCCCTTTGGCCAAACAATTTATCACCCCATTGACCATGGCAACTCTTTCGGGAAATCCAATCTTGGTGGATTTTTTTAACCCAGAGAACGGGGAGTGGAATAGCCATGTGAAGTTGGGCTTGTGGGCCGATGCTTACTTGATTGCTCCTGCAACGGCGAACAGCCTCGGGAAAATGGCCAATGGCATTGCCGACAACTTGTTGTTGACCACCTATCTCTCTGCTAAATGTCCGGTGTTCTTGGCTCCGGCTATGGACTTGGATATGTATGCACACCCTGCGACACAAAAGAATTTGGACACCCTTCGTTCTTATGGCAACCATATAATTGAACCGGGAACAGGCTTCTTAGCAAGTGGTTTGGAAGGGAAGGGCAGAATGGCCGAGCCTGCAGATATCGTGGCTGCGTTGGAGCAATATTTTGCATCTACCCAAGATTTGGCGGGCAAGCGTGTGATGATCACTGCTGGACCAACATACGAAAAATTGGACCCGGTCCGTTTTATAGGTAACTATTCGTCTGGAAAGATGGGTTATGCTTTGGCGGAGGAGTGCGCGGATCGCGGTGCAGAGGTCTTGATTGTCTCTGGCCCTGTTCAAGTTAAGGCACATCACCCAAACATTCGTGTGGTAAATGTCGAGTCTGCTTCGGAAATGTATGAAGCAGCTATGGCTGCCTCTTCTGAATCGGATGTTGAGATCTTGTGCGCCGCTGTTGCCGATTATACGCCAGCTCAACGTCTGGATCATAAGATGAAACGTGAGAAGACGGGCGATTTTGTCCTTGAATTGAAGGCTACACAAGATATTGCCGCGGCTCTGGGAAAGATAAAGCGACCTGGCCAGTTGATGGCTGGTTTTGCGTTGGAAACCAACGACGAGGTCACCAATGCGAAGGGCAAATGCGAACGTAAGAATTTTGATTTTATAGTCCTTAATTCTTTGAATGATAAGAATGCGGGATTCAAATATGATACGAATAAGGTTACAATCATCAATCGTGCAGGTGAGTCAACTCCATACGAGTTGAAAAATAAACGATTGGTGGCTAAGGATATAATTGACTACGCCGTTCGATTGATGGCCGACAAGAAAAATACTGTGGAAATATGAGAAGATTTTTTGTTACATTGTTATTGTGCTCTATGGCACATTTCCTAAGTGCACAGGAGTTGGATTGCCGCATAACGGTCAATACAGACAACATCGAGGGTACGAATAAGGATATTTATACGGAGTTGGGCAATCGATTGACGGAGTTCATGAACTCTCGTCGCTGGACGGATGCCATGTTCCAAAACGAGGAGAGAATCAATTGTAGTTTTATTATCACCATCACTTCTGCGGCTGGCGATAATTATTCGGGCAACCTTCAAGTGCAGTCGAACAGACCGGTCTATAACTCCTCCTATACAACCCCTTTGTTCAACTTTAAGGATGAGAATTTTAAGTTCACTTATGCACAGGCCGATCGTTTGGAGTTTAACGAAAACACATACGAGTCTAATTTGATGTCGGTTATGGCGTTTTATGTGAATGTCATCTTGGGCTTGAATTTCGACTCGTTCAGTCGTTGTGGCGGAACAAAATATTTCGAGAAGGCAGAGGCAATTGCCGCCTTGGCTCAGTCTTCGGACGACTTGGGATGGCAGGCTTTCCAAAGCGATAAGAATCGTTATGCCATCATTAGTGAATATCGTGACGAGCGTTTGCGCAAATTGCGTGATGTTAGTTATGAATACCATCGTTTGGGCTTGGATGAAATGGCTCAGTTGGCAGAAAAAGGAAGAACCAAGATTTACGAGAATTTGCCATATCTCCAAGAGTTGAATAGGGAAAAACCATTTTCTATAGCACTTCAACTATTTGCGGAGTCAAAGATGAATGAGATAATGGATATGTTCCAAGATGCGACTCCTGACGAGCGTAAGAAAGTTTACGATGTAATGACGGCGGTGTTGCCAACTCAATCCCCGAAATTGAAGGCTTTGTTGAATAATTGATAAGATGAAGCTATGTTGAAGAAGTTGCTGGTTGAAAATTATGCCTTGATAGATAGGTCGGAAATTGACTTGTACGATGGCTTTTCTGTGATAACTGGTGAGACGGGTGCTGGTAAATCCATTTTGTTGGGTGCTTTGAATTTGATTCTCGGTCAGCGTGCTGATTCGAAGGCGATTAAGAATCCAGAGAAAAAGTGTGTGGTTGAGGCCATCTTTGATATCTCCAACTATAATTTGAAATCGTTTTTCGAGGCTGAGGATTTGGATTACGAAGATGAATGCGTTTTGCGCAGGGAAATCGTCTCTTCGGGTAAGTCAAGGTCGTTCATTAATGATACGCCAGTTAACATATCAACGATGAAGTCGTTGGGCGACAGATTATTGGATATTCATTCTCAGCATGAAAACCTTTTGTTGAATGATAGTCGATTCCAATTACAGATAGTTGATTCGATAGCACAGAATGACTCTCGCTTGGACGAATACGAGGGCGAGTATGCTAAGTACAATACGATTTCTCGTCGTCTGGCTCAGCTGAAGGCTGATTTGGAACAAAAGAACGCCAACCGTGACTATGCGGAATTTCAGTTGAACCAACTGCTTGAAGCCGCTTTGGTGGAAGAGGAGCAAGAACAATTGGAGTCTGAATTGGAACAGTTGGAGCATGCTACGGAAATAAAAGAGGCTTTGTCGAAGGCTGTTTATTTAATTGATGAATCGGAACAGTCGGTCAATCAGTCGTTGAAGGAGGCAGTGGTGTCGCTCAATTCTGTTGCAAGTTTCTTGTCTGGCTTGTCAGGTTTGTCAGAGCGCCTTGGTTCGTGTTTGATTGAGACAAAAGATATTTTGCGCGAATTGGATGCGTTGAACAATGATATGGATGTCGATCCCAATCGATTGGAATATGTGAATAATCGATTGGACACTATATATACGTTAGAAAAAAAGCATAATGTTGATTCTGTCTCTGCTTTGTTGGCTTTGCAGGCTTCTTACGAGCAACAGTTGCAAGATTTGGAGTCGGGTTCTGATGAGATAGAGGCGTTGGAAAAGGAATTGGCCGAGCAAGAGAATCTTGTCTATTCGTTGGCTCAGAAATTGTCAGACACTCGCAAGGCATGTTCTCCTAAGTTGGAGACGGAGTTGGCCGATTTGTTGCATGAGTTGGGAATGCCGAATGCACGCATAAACATAGAGTTTAAGGCATTGGATAAGTTTGGACCAAGTGGTCTGGACGTTGTCACGTTCCTTTTCTCTGCGAATAAAGACAGAACAATGCAACCTATTGCAGCTATTGCCTCTGGAGGAGAAATCTCTCGTGTGATGCTAAGCTTGAAATATGTCTTGTCCAAGTCGATGGCTTTACCTACGATAATATTTGATGAGATCGACACGGGAGTCTCTGGCGAGATTGCGGCCAAGATGGGAGCGATGATGCAGAATATGTCTGCTCATATGCAGGTGCTGAGTATTACGCACCTACCTCAAATCGCATCCAAGGGAGCTCACCATTTCAAGGTCTATAAGAAAGATGTGGAATCGGGTACGGTTTCCAGTATAAAACAGTTGAATTCTGAAGAGCGCATAGCGGAGATTGCTCAAATGTTGAGCGGAGCAAATCTTACGGAGGCTGCGATAAACAATGCAAAGGAGTTGCTGAAAGATGCCGGCGTTTGTTGAGCCGTCTATCGGTTGAAAAGAGGATTTATAATTTGTTGATTGATAATTTGTTGTATTAGGGTGTATGAGTATTGTTGATTATTTCGAGAAGCCGTCTGTTCAGGATTTGCCTTTCCCGTTTCTTCCTAAATCTCTAACGTTAGGAAGCCGATTGGTTTCAGATGCATACGATGTGGCGATAATCGGAGTGAAGTCGGATTCGGATTTGGTGAATAAAGGTTGTTCCGCTGCTCCTGATGAAATTAGAAAATATCTCTATTCCCTTCGTGGAGAATTGAGAAGGTTGCGCATAGCTGACTTGGGCAACATTAGGTGCGGAAATAACTCCACCGATGCTTATTTCGCTTTGAAGGATGTTGTCGCTGAACTTCGTTCTGTTGGTGTCCTCCCAGTTGTTTTAGGAGGCTCTCAGGACCTTACGGCTGCTATATATGATGGTTTGAAGGAGAATTCTCCAAAACTGAATTTGGCGGTTTTGGATGCCCGGTTGGATATATCAGAAGATGATGCCGCACCTATCACTCCGTTCTCTTACTTGAATACGATAATGAACGACGAGAAACGCTTCCGTATTGATGTCGTAGGTTGCCAGTCATATTATTATTCTGATATGCAACAGCATAAGTTGCAAGAGAATGGTTGCTGGACGATGAGGTTGGGGACGCTTCGAGCAGATCTGTCTGAATCGGAACCTATATTTAGAGACAGTGATTTGGTGAGTGTCGATATGTCTGTTGTTCGTCAATCGGATGCTCCGGGTTATGAAGTGCCATCTCCGAACGGCTTGACAGGAGAGGAGTTGTGTCAGTTGGTTCACTATGCTGGTATGAGTGACAACATTCAGGCTTTCGGCTTGTTTGATGTGAATCCATATTTCGACAATAACGGACAGACGGCTTCTTTGGCGGCACAAATTGTTTGGCATTTCTTGGGGGCTTTTGCCAATAGATATGGAGATTATCCGTTGAGAGAACTCTCTACATACAAGAAGATTGTCGTGGCTGATATGGATGGAGACGATGAGATGGTTTTCTATAACAATCACTTGAATAATCGTTGGTGGATTGAAATTCCAATGAGTAAAGGTTATAAGGTCTTCTCTTGTTCTTATAATGATTATTGCAAGGCCAAGTGTGGCCAGTTCCCTGAATTGTGGCTGCGCTATTATCGTCGATAAATTTGATTTTATTATGAACGCAAAACTGAAATATATATTAGGCTCTCTTTTGGGCTTGCTATTTATCTCTTGTAATTTGGATGTGAATACGAATGTCATCCCCAACAAGGGAGATAATGGAATGGCGGATTCGATAAAGCCTCGTCTTTATGATGGACTTGCTGTGCGAGGCAATCAGTTGTACACTGCGTGTGGTGACACACTTGTCATGCGTGGCGTGAATATGCCTTGGGCGTGGTATAAATCGACGGGTATGGGGCAGTTGAATGCGATAGGGCGGACAGGAGCCAATGCTGTCCGAATCGTTTTGGCAGATGGAGATCAATGGCCGGCTACGCCTGTTGAAGAAGTTGCTTTTTTGGTGGAAGAGTGTCGTAAGTATGGCATGGTGGCCATCTTGGAGGCTCATGATGCCACGGGAAATGATTCGACTGAGGCTTTGTTGCGTGCAGCTCACTATTTTGCAGGTTTGTCAACCTATCTTTCGGGCACGGAGAATTTTGTCATCATCAATATCGCTAACGAGTGGATGAAGGATTGTAATGATTCGTTGTGGGCAAGTTCTTATGCACAAGCCATTGAGATAGTTAGAAGTGCTGGCTTGAAGCATTGCATAATGGTTGATTCAAATGGTTATGGCCAAGGTGCGACCAGCGTGATTTCGTATGGAACGCAAGTGCTTGATGCAGATCCTGAACGTAATGTCATCTTTTCTGTCCATATGTATGGGGCGGCGGGTAATACGGCACGAGTACGTCCGATTATAGAGAAAATAACTTCTCAAGATTTGGCTCTTTGTATTGGAGAGTTCGGCTGGTATCATACGGACGGAGATGTGGATGAAGATTTAATCATGGCTTGCTGTGATTCTGCCCAGGTCGGTTGGTTGGCTTGGTCGTGGTACGGCAATAGTGGTGGCGTAGAGTATTTGGATCTTGTGAAGGAGTCGGGGAATGAGCAATCTTATAATACTCCAGTCATCAACGACTCATTGTCTTGCGAATGGGGAAAGAAGGTGATTGAGCGCATACGAGAGGAGTCTGTAAAGCCATCGTTGTAAATCTAAATTGGCCTATGGGAAATATGTTTGATGATGAAACTTATAGGAAAATTCATTTTGCGAAAACAAAGCCGAATAATAATGCTCCTTTCTGAAGCATTTTTTTATTCAACTCAAACCTATGAGTGTTTCATAGGACCTAAATATGGACTGCGAGTAATGGGTGATTCGTATATTGTTGAGGATGTTTTGAATGAATTGAGATACGGAAGACCTTAAAATACAAGTACTATTTATGTTATTCGGATTTCATTCTTTATCTTTGTGGAAGAATGCGTTTCGAATAAGCACGATTAAGTGGAAAGTTCAAATATAAATATATGAAGAAAAATATTGCAATCGTAGCAGGCGGAGACCAGTCGGAAGTTGAGGTCTCTTTGCGTAGTGCGGCAGGTCTTGAGTCCTTTTTCAATAAGGAAAAATATAATTTGTATATTGTGACCATCATCGGCAAAGAGTGGAAGGTTCTTTGTGATGGGGTTAAATATGATATAGATAAGAATGACTTTACCTTTATGTGTAATGGTGAGAAAAAGTCGTTTGATTACGCTTATATCACGATTCACGGAATCCCAGGTGAAGACGGAAAATTGCAAGGCTATTTCGATTTGATTGGAATGCCGTACTCTTGCTGTGGTGTCTTGGCTGCCGCTTTGACATTCAACAAATTCTTCTGTAATCACTATTTAAAGTCGTTCGGCGTTAACATTGCTGAGTCAATTCTTATTCGCAAGGGCGATGTGGTTTCTGCAAAAGATGTTGTGGCAAAGGTCGGTTTGCCTTGCTTCGTGAAACCTAATATCGGAGGTAGTAGCTTCGGTGTGACAAAGGTGAAGGCTGAAGATCAACTCCTCCCTGCCATAGAGGCTGCTTTTGCCGAAGGCGATCAAGTTATCATTGAGAGCTTTATGAAAGGAACTGAAATCACTTGCGGTGTTTATAAGACAAAGTCTAAATCGGTTGTGTTCCCTATTACAGAGGTGGTCAGCCAAAACGAGTTTTTTGATTACGATGCAAAATACAACGGACAAGTGCAGGAAATTACGCCTGCCCGTTTGTCACAATCTGTAACGGAGAAGGTTCAGGCGTTGACGGCTCGTATTTATGACATTATCGGTGCGAAGGGTATCATCCGAATTGATTATATCATCACTGAGGGTGACCAAGTCAATTTGCTTGAAATCAACACTACTCCAGGTATGACGGCAACAAGTTTCATCCCTCAACAAGTGCGTGCTGCAGGGCTTGATATCGCCGACGTCTTGTCGGACATCGTTGAGAATAATATTAATGGATAATCTTTATGGCACTATATCCTAAATTGATTTTGGATGCGCTCACTCATGTGCGTTATCCAGGAACGGGCAAAGACATCGTCTCTTCCGAAATGGTGGAGGATAATATCCGTATCGAGGGAAATAAAGTTTCATTTGCTCTTGTTTTTGACAAGCCTAACGATCCGTTTGCGAAGTCGTTGGTGAAGGCTTGCGAACAGGCTATCCTTACTTATGTGGGCGAAGACGTTGACATAAAGGGTAATATAGAAATCCGTTCTAAAAAGCCTCTTCCTGTTCAAGAGGAGAAACCTCTCTCTCAGGTGAAGAATATTATCGCCGTATCTTCGGGCAAGGGTGGAGTAGGTAAGTCAACCGTCTCTTCTAACTTGGCTGTCGCTTTGGCTCAGCAAGGCTATAAGGTTGGATTGTTGGATGCCGATATTTTTGGTCCATCTGTTCCTAAGATGTTTGGATTGGAGGATGCTCGTCCGATATTGGAACCTGTTGGTGCTCGTGAATTGATTCGCCCAGAGGAGAAATATGGAGTGAAGATGCTCTCTATCGGCTTCTTTGTTGATCCGAACAGCGCAGTGCTATGGCGCGGCGGAATGGCAAGCAATGCTTTGAAGCAGTTGATTACCGATGCCAATTGGGGCGACTTGGACTATTTCGTGGTCGATTTGCCTCCTGGCACTAGTGATATTCACCTTACGATGGTGCAGACAGTGGCTATTACGGGGGCCATTGTGGTCAGCACACCGCAAGAGGTGGCGTTGGCCGACGCTCGTAAGGGTATCAATATGTTTATGGGAGAAAAGGTCAATGTTCCAATCTTGGGATTGGTTGAAAATATGGCGTGGTTTACTCCAGCAGAATTGCCGCAAAACAAGTATTATTTGTTTGGAAAAGAGGGATGCAAAAAATTGGCACAAGAATTGCAAGTCCCTTTGTTGGGACAAATCCCTATCGTTCAGAGCATTTGTGAAGGCGGTGATGGTGGTAAGCCTGTGGCTTGCGATCCAGAGACGATTACGGGTGCTGCTTTTGCAGAGTTGGCTCGTAATGTGGTGGCTCAAGTGGAGAAAAGAAATGCCACTCTTCCTGAGACAAAAAAGGTGGAAGTCCATAAGTGATCTTCCTGCGTTTAAATAAGAGATTAATTTTTATTGTTTAATTTATATAAAGGGTTTATTAAATGAAAAGTGTAAAAAATGTATTGTTTTTGGCTTTGATGGCCGTTGTTTCTTTTTGTGTGGCTTCTTGTTCTCCAGGTCCTGAGCCGTTGCCGGCTTATAAGAAGGTAGATGAGAAGATTTTTTATGATAATATTCAGTCTTCTTCAAGAAATGGAGTGCCGCAAATTATCGACTATCGTCCGGCTGATGAGTTTGCAGCAGGTCATATCGAAAATGCAATTAATATTCCTGTTACAGATAGAAATGCAGAGCCTGCTATCAAGCAAAAATTGGCTCAGTTTGATCAAAATAGAAATATCTACATCTACGGTTCAAAGGCAACCAACAACACATTAGGATTCTATTTGGCGGGTATCGTGTCAAAAGAGGGTTGGGGTCTTTCAAATACTTTCCATCTTATCAATGGTATCGAGGGCTGGCAAAAGGCTGGCTACCCAGTTGTAAAGTAAGGAATACTCTTTAGAGAGGTTTTTAAGTTTGCTGACAATAGTTGGCAAACTTTTTTTGTTTATACGGAATTTTAATCTACCTTTGAAATATAGAAGTGAAGTATTAATTGATAAAACGTATAACGTATGAAGAAATTATTAGGATGCTTATTGAGTGGAGCATTTATTGTGTCTATGTCGTGCTCGGATCCCTCTAATCCGTCATCATTGAAAGGATATAAAAAGATTCGTCAAGACTCTTCTTTTTATAATGCAGTGACACGTATCGAGAATATTCAGTTGGTGGATATTCGTTCTGCGGAATTGTATAATGCTGGGCATATTCCTGGAGCAACGAATGTGGAGGCTAACTATGCCAATTCAGAGGATGTGAACAGCCCTTTCTGTAAGGAAATCCAGGCTCGTTTTGATAAAAATAGAGATATCTTCTTGTATGGGGCAAAGGCTCAAAAGGCAGAGAATTGGTATGCTCCAGGGTTGGTCTCAACGATTGGTTGGGATATGAAGCATACGTACCACTATTTGAATGATTATGAAGGTTGGGTGGATGCTGGTTATCCTATTTGCTCGGAATCTTCAAGAGTGGAAGGTTGTCCTTGTCAGAAGTAGTGATGTAGGCGATGAAATAAAATATTGGTGTCTGCCTTGAAAAGCAAAGGCGAAGTTCCGTACCACAAGAACTTCGCCTTTTGTCTTTTCTCCCTGTCGTTTTTTTATGGCCTTGGGCCTCCCATGCCTCCTCTTGGGCCTCCGTTGCCGTCTCTGAATGAAGGACGTTCTGATGGAGGCATTCCGCCTTCAGGTCTCGAATCGTTTCCTTTCTCTGCAGCTGCTCTCTTGCCTAAAGTGTTGATTCTGTAAACGAAGTGGAACATAAAGTAGCTACCTAGCGTATTGTACTCAGTATCGCAGATTTCGGTGTTGCTGACACTTCTTGTCAAGTTGCTTTGTTGTTGGAGCAAGTCATAAATTTTGAATCGGATGGTCGCAGCATTGTTTTTCAAGAAGTTCTTGGCGATTTGAGCGTTCCAAATGAATTTAGGGTCTCCGTAGCCGTCGGTGTAGCCGGAGTAGAGTTCGTAGTTCGCATCCGTCGAGATGGAGACTTCCCAAGGCAAATAGACATTGGCGTTACCTCCAAACGTGTAGTTGAATGTCTCTCGGTTGCTATTCTTTTGGATTTTGTTATGTGCCTTTTGATATGCGATTGCCGCATTACCTGCAATGTCGAAGTTGTCGATTCTATAACTGAGCGTCAGTTTGTCACTGAGTGATAGCGACTGGGTGGTACATTCCTGAGGGTCTCCCTTGCTTGCCGTTGAGGCATAGGATACGCGTTCAGCGTAGTTGCTGTTGCAAGCGTTTGATACGTTAATTTTTCGGTAAAGAACAGGGAAGGTGGTGGTGATGTAGGCGTTGGTGTTCCAGTTGCCGTCCACGTTGACTTTATAGGTCTCTTTGCCACCCGTAGCCGTGTTGTAAATCATTTTGCTTGTTACCGAATTGAGTGTGTTGCTATATCCTAAATTGACCATGAAACTAAATTGCTTCTCGGCGTCGTAATCGTTGAAACGCAAGCGGATATTGTTTGTGAAAGAAGGTTTCAAGTCTGGGTCTCCATACTGAATGTTGAGCGGGTCATCTTGGTTGATGATGTTTTGCAAATATTCGATGTTAGGGGCGCTACTTTGGCCTCTATAATTGAAGCTCAACGAACTTTTCTTGGAGAATTTGTATCGGAAGCGGATGCTTGGAGAAAAGTTGACTACGTTTTGTGACAGTTCTTTTCCTGCGTTAGGGCCGACGTTTGTTTCTGATGTCGTACTTTGAGGGTGGACTGCTGCACCGATGTTGTAGTTGATCTTCTCGTATTTTCCTTGGAATCCGATTTCAGCAGTATATCTGATGTAGGAGTTTTTGACTTCGCTACTTAGAGAATCCACATAATTTAGTGGGTCGTGGATAAGGTCGTAAGCGTATGCGTCATTTTGCGATTGACGATCTTGAACGCCGAGTTTCAATTGAAGGGAGTGCCTTTTAGAAAGGGGTTCAGTATAGGTCAATTCTCCTGTCCCTGTGAATCTGTTACTGTTTTTGTCCGTCTCTCTGTTGGTTGCAATGATGCTGTCCTCCAGATAGAGGTTCGTCTCCCAAATTGATTGGTTCTCCGAATCGCTATTAGAATACTCGATTCGAACCAAAGCAGATAAACTTCTTCCTTTTTTCTTGAACTTGTGAATATAGCGAATGCTTGTATTCAGACCGAAACTGTTGCCTTCGCTGACGGAAGCAGAGTTCTTGCGATTGACTAAGTCGCGTTGCCCATTTCTTGTTTCGGAAATTCCGTCGCTGAAAGCGTCCGTTTTACTGTAAGTTAAGTTGGGCAATACTAAGAACGTGTTGGTGCTGTCGGGCGTCCATTTCAAACGGAAATTAGTCGAAAGATCATTTCTTTTCCTTTCTGAAATAGTAGTGTCGTTGCGGAATGAACTCTCGTCTTGGAGGAATGTTTCGGTGGAACTCTTCATGCGGGCGTCGTTGTCCGACCTTCCGAATTGGACATTACCTCCGAATTCTGCCTTTTTGTAGTTTTGGGCAAACGTAGTACCATAGAGTTGGGAAGATGTGATTCCTGATCCTGCAGAACCCATTCGTCCGAAGTCGGTGTCTCCAAATTCGGAGAATCCGGAGTTGTTGGTGTTGTTCGCTGTGGCGAGGACGGAGAAATTGGAATTGTCTGAAAATCTGTTCAATATACCACCTGCTTCGTATCTCTCTTTGTTCCCCAAGCCTCCGAGTACATTACCGAACCAGCCGTTCTTCATGCCTTTCTTTACGGAGAGGTCGAGCACGGTTTCGTCATCGTCATCATCCACGCCAGTCATGGTGGAGTTTTCACTCTTCTTATTGTACGTCTTGACCTTATCCACCATGTTGGCTGGCAAGTTCTTCAGTGAGACTTTAGGATCGTTGGAGAAGAACTCCTTGCCATCAACCAATATTTTTTTAATCTCTTTGCCATTGACGGTCAGTTTCCCTTCGTTGGAGATTTCTGCACCGGGAAGTTTCTTGACCAATTCTTCCAACATGGCTCCATCGGCAACTCGGAAGGCAGATGAGTTGAATTCGATGGTATCCTCTTTCATGACAACGGGTGTCGTCTTGCCGGTGATGGTTACGGCTTTCAAAACCTCAGAGTCGCTTTTTAAACGTAATTCGCCCAAATCAATGTTGGATGCATTCTCTGAGACCGTGACTTTTTTATCTAAAGTTACATATCCGACAAAAGAGATGCGTGCGATATACTTGCCTGCTTTGACATTTTTGATTTCGAATGATCCGTCTAAGTTGGATGTACTACCTGTTGCAAGAGAGCTGTCTGGTAGTTGCAACAATTGGATAGTAGTGTATTCTAATGGTTCTTTGGCCTCGGAATCAATAATCTTTCCGGTGATAGTTGCTTTGTTTTGTCCTTCTGCAAAACCGTTAACAAGGTGAAGAAGGACAATGATTGTGGCGATGAAAATTCTCCTCATTCTTGTCTTTTCAAAATTAACTATCAAAGATAGTTTAATTTCCTTGAACAAAAATGTTAATAATTAAGAAATTATGAAGTTCTGACGATATGTCGATCACTCGTGAGAGAAAAGGAGTTCTGTTAGCCGAGATATAGGGTAATTGTCGAACTCTTTTTCGTTGATTTGTTTGTAAGGAGAACCTTCTATTTCAATATAATCGGCCTTCGCTTCGATGAGGGTGGCAATGATGCGTTGGTGACTTAATATGTGAGTGATGGAAGGGTACGTCTGGTCTATCTGCTTAATAGTGAACGATTTTGAAAAGTCGGAATTTTTAGCAGATGCTATAACGTCGTCAATCTCCATAGCTTGGGTTGTCTCTATTAATGGCAATTCGTAAAGTCCCTTCCAAATGTCATTCCCATCTCTTCTGTGAAGAAATGTTGTGCCGTTGTCGACAATATGAAAATAGTAGAAATAACGATTTTTAGTGCTGATCTTCTTGCTTTTGATGGGTAGGTTCCCGATTGTATGGTGAGAAAGAGCGAGGCACATGTCGTGCATAGGGCAAGCCTCGCAAGAGGGAGTGCTTGGGGTGCATACGGTGGCTCCTAAATCCATCATGGCCTGGTTGAAAAGGGCAGGACGTTGCTTGTCAATGAGTTCTTGAGCAAGCGTGCTAAATTCAGCTTTCCCTTTGGTGCTGTCGATAGGTGTTTCTATTTCAAACACTCGGGCTAAGACACGATAGAAGTTGCCGTCAACAGCTGCGTGGGGAAGCCCGAACGCAAAAGAACTGATGGCGGCTGCAGTGTATTCTCCGATACCTTTAAGACTTAAAATCTCTTTATGCGTTTGAGGAAATTCTCCATTGAATTTCTCCATGATGGTTTTCGCCGCAAAATGGAGGTTGCGAGCTCTGCTGTAATATCCCAAACCTTGCCAACATTTCAAGACTTCCTCTTCGTCGGCTTCGGCGAGAGCTTGTACATTAGGAAAATGCTCGATGAAGTTGTGATAATATTCAAGACCTTGCGCTACGCGTGTTTGTTGGAGTATGATTTCCGAAATCCATATTTTGTAAGGATCTTTCGTTTCGCGCCAAGGAAGGTCTCTTTTGTTTTCTAAGTACCAATCTATGAGTAAGTCGCTGAATTCCATCTGTATCCGTTTGATTGTGAATTGTCTCTTTCGATAGGGCAAAAGTAGGTATAAATGCTGAAAATCCAATCCGTGGTGTGATAGAACAATGTGGGCACGATTTTTCCCAACCTCGATTTTTATTCTTACATTTGTAGATATGTAATTATTGAAAAATTAGGGGATATGTTAGATCAAAATGATAACCTTTATGTGGCGCATTCGGACAAGCCACTGTATATATGTGCAAAGATGGCCAATCGCCATGGTGTGATTTCTGGTGCGACAGGAACGGGTAAGACGGTTTCGTTGCAAGTGTTGGCCGAATCGTTTAGCGAGTTGGGCGTGCCTGTTTTTATGGCTGATATGAAGGGGGATTTGTCTGGTGTCTATAAGCCAGGTTCGTTGTCAAAGTTTATTGAAAAGCGTCAGGCTGAGTTTGGCGTGCATTTCGATTTCCAACCATATCCAGCAAGGTTTTTCGATGTTTATGGAGAGCAAGGTCATCCGTTGAGAGCCACCATTTCGGACATGGGACCATTGTTGATGTCGCGCCTCTTGGAGTTGAACGAGACACAAACAGGTGTGCTGACGGCTGTTTTCCGTATTGCCGACGACAATGGACTTTTGTTGATTGATTTGAAAGATCTTCGTGCAATGCTTCATTATGTGGGAGAACATTCAAGCGAATATACGATGAAGTATGGTAACATCTCTTCGGCAAGTATCGGTGCTATTCAACGTGGTTTGTTGCGCATTGAGGAAGAGGGTGGCGATAAGTTCTTCGGTGAGCCCGCATTCGATGTGAACGATTTCCTTCAAAGAGAGAAGGGGAAGGGTGTGATTAATATTTTGGCTGCGGATAAATTGTATAACGCTCCTAAATTGTACGGGGCTTTCTTGTTATGGCTTTTGTCTTCGTTATATTCTCAATTGCCAGAAGTAGGTGATTTGGATAAACCTAAGTTTATCTTCTTCTTTGACGAAGCACATTTGTTGTTTAAGGATGCCTCTAAGGTTCTTTTGGAGAAGATTGAGCAGATTGTTCGTTTGATTCGTTCTAAGGGCGTGGGTGTCTATTTCATCACGCAAAACCCAATGGATATTCCAGAAACGATTTTAGGTCAATTGGGTAATAGAATACAACATGCGTTGCGTGCCTATACTCCGAAGGATAAGCAGGCCATTCACTCTATTGCACAAACGTTCCGCGTCAATAAGAATTTTGATACAGAACAGGCTATTCTTGAATTGGAGACTGGTGAGGCTTTGATCTCTTTCTTGGATGAAAAGGGTGCACCTTCTGTCGTTGAACGTGCTAAAATGCTTTGCCCGCAAGGCCAAATCGGTCCGTTGACTAGTGACGAACGTTCGCAAGCAATCAAGAAATCGCCTATCTATGGCACCTACGAAAAGATGTTTGATAGAGAGTCTGCATACGAGGTCTTGCAAGTACAGTCTGAGAAAGAACAAAAACGCATAGAGGCTGAGAAACAGGCTGCGCAGGAGGAGAAAGAACGTGCGGCAAGAGAAAAAGAGCAGGCGAAAGCTCGTAAAGAAGCTGAGAAAAAGAGCAGTTCTTCGTCTTCTTCTCGATCTAAGAAATCAACAGTAGAAAAGACGGCAGACAAGTTCCTGGGCACACTTGCCACAACAATAGGACGTAATTTGGGAAACAAATTACTTCGCTCTATCTTCGACACGTTGTTGAAATGATTCAATAATAATTAGAAGAAATTCCATAGACGTCACATCGTGTGGCGTCTATTTTTTTTCGCTCTTGCAGTAGATGGTCACACCTCCAACCTCTCAATCTTGCAAGTGTGCGTCTTGGTCTTCTC
>JAKSKZ010000013.1 GCA_024401475.1 Paludibacteraceae bacterium
GTTCCGCCGCCTTGCGATACCAAGACACAGCCTGTGCGTAATCTTGTTTGACTCCTTTCCCATTGTAATAACTGACCCCCAGGGCAAATTGAGCAGAAGCATGACTTTGTTCCGCCGCCTTGCGATACCAAGACACAGCCTGTGCGTAATCTTGTTTGACTCCTTCCCCATTGTAATAACAGAGACCCAAGTTAAATTGAGCAGAAGCATTACCTTGTTCCGCCGCCTTGCGATACCAAGACACAGCTTGTGCGTAATCTTGTTTGACTCCTTTCCCATTGTAATAACTGAACCCCAGGGCAAATTGAGCAGAAGCATCCCCTTGTTCCGCTGCTTTGCGATACCAAGACGCAGCCTGTGCGTAATCTTGTTTGACTCCTTCTCCATTGTAATAACAGAGACCCAAGTTAAATTGAGCAGAAGCATTACCTTGTTCCGCCGCCTTGCGATACCAAGACACAGCCTGTGCGTAATCTTGTTTGACTCCAACCCCATCTTCATAACAGAGAGCCAAGTTAAATTGAGCAGAAGCAATACCTTGTTCCGCCGCTTTGCGATACCAAGACACAGCTTGTGCGTAGTCTTGGTTAACACCGTATCCATTATTATAACAGACACCCAAGAAAAATTGAGCAGAAGCATGACCTTGTTCCGCCGCTATCTCAAAAGACATAAAGGCTTTCTCATACTTTTCTTCTTCGTATAAATCTAACCCTTTGATATAATTTTCATTTGCAATGTTACTATTGGGCTTGACGTTTAAAAGAGAGGATAAATCTTTTATTAGTTTATCTATTTGTTGAGGTTGTCTAGCATCTATATTGTTCTTAGAACCGAAGTTGAATTTGAAAATATTATATAATTCAGTTCCATCTAAATTGACTAGCAAAATTTTTTTGTTGTTCGCATAGTTTAGCTCTTTTATTGTATAATCATTTTCTAAATCGATTGTTTTATGTGTTTTCGAATACATAAACAACATCAAATCCACATTGTCAATAGCAGAGCAAATTATACTTTCAAACTGTTTACTGCTTTCAATTCCATCCAAGTCCATCCAGCAAATGGGACCATAAGTTTCGTTGATTTTGTTGACGATTGGCAGAACTTTGTCTATGTCTACCCGTTTATAACTTATGAATATCTTTTTTGTCATAATAATCAAGTTTAGTCTTAATTCTAATAATGTAGCCTTGAATCTAAATATGGATTTTGGTGAATCTATCCAATAATGAAATTCAATGAATATCTCAAAATTAATATAAAATATGGATGTTTTTCAATTAGTATATAAACAAAAAACGAACAATTTTATTAATTGTCCGTTTTTTGTAAAACATATTGAAATACTTACTTTCACCCCATCACATCAAACTTCTTTACAAACGCATTGATGATGGCTTTCAAGTCGTCGGCGGCGGTGGCGTAGGCAGCTTTCCAAAGATAGTCGGGAACGCCCCAGCGGGCTCCTGCCATGGCTCCTGCTATGGCTCCGTTGGTATCGGTGTCGCCTCCTGAAAGGATGGTGTTTCTAAGCGTATCTTCATAAGACGTACCATAGACAACCTCTTGGATGCAAAGCGGTACTGTGTTTTGACAAATGGAATTGAACTCGTGGAACGGCTTCTCAAATGTTTCCCATTCTGGATAATATTCGGTCATCAGTTTTTTGAATCCCTCCATGTCGTTTTTGAAGTGACGGAGAAACCAAACGGCATGGGCCGTGGCTTGCGCTCCTTTGATTCCTTCCGGATGATTATGTGTACAGGCGGCGGACTTTTCCGCCTCGGCCAGCATCACATCCTCCTTCTCGAATGCCCACCCTATGGCGCTGACACGCATGGCTGAACCATTTCCGCATGAATTGTATGGCTTCGGATGTTCGGATAGGATCCAATTGAAAAAGCCTGATCCGTAAGCACCCATAGGATATAGGTGCTTGTTGCACAATTCCTGTAGTGCTTCTCCGTAAGGTATGCCTCGAAGTATGGCGTCTGCAATCGCTATCGTGCAGATGGAATCGTCTGTTATCTCCTTGCCCTCTTCAACTAATGGAAAGTTTGCGTCTTTTGTGTTGTCGAATTCATAGATAGATCCGATGTAATCTCCTGTTAATGCTCCAATCATGATGTTTACCGATTAAGAATGTGTGGGTCATATGAAAAATGGGCGACCATGAAGATCGCCCATCCATTATTAACAAATATCGTAGATGCTAGGAATGAACTTAGCTTGAATCTCGTTGGCTATAATTTGGGCTATCTGCAATTCGCTGAACCTTAGTGCATTTCCAATTTCATAAACGAAGTCAATCTCCTTTTGGTCGATGCTGTTGTCAGACATCACGATGTCGATTACATAGTTGAGCATAGACTCTTTTAGGCTTGGATCAAGTCGCTCAATGTTGGTAATGGCTTCGGTGCAAATCTCCAAAACATCTCCCTTGACGATTTCGTCAAGATACTTTTGTGGGAACATGGTGTGGTAAGACAAATTGTCGATAATCTCTTCAATCTCTTCATCTGTAATGTTCTCGTTGGCACTGGCGGCCATAATACCAGCCGATGCGATGAAGTTGGCGATGTATTTGCTTATTTCGCCATTACCGATTCTTAGTAAGATGGAGGTCAATTCATCCATTCCTTTGGTAAGTTCTGCATCGCTTGGCGAATTAGCGTATAGGTTGAGTGCCTGAACACGTATAGGGTTGACAGGATGAGACTCTCTGCTTAATCCTTGTTCGCTTAAGAAGTAGTCCAATCGTTTGCTATTGTCGGCAATCAAAGTGTCGATGCTGACGTTCATCTTCACCAAGTCAAGTCCTGAACTCATCTTGTAGAAGGCAGAGACGCATACGCCCAAATCTTCGCAAGCCAAATATCCGTAACGGTCGGCCACCAGTTCAGCCAATTGGCTGTGGAGGATGATCTTGTAGTTGAGCGAGATCGGAATCTTTGAACCGCCAGGGAAAACGAAACTTGTTAGTTTCATCAGCGAGGAATCCTTGTTGATAAGGTGTCCGAGTTCGTGTCCGATAACGAATTTCAACTCATCGGTTGTCATCAAGTTGAACAGTGCCGAATTGATGTTGACTATGCTTGGTTCTTTTTTGCTGTCGGAGGCTACGGAGAAAGCATTCACTTCGCTGTTGCCTGTGATGTAGAAATCCACCTTTTCGGTTACACCCAATTTGGTCTTGACCTCTTGGCATAGTTCGAAGAAATCGGGCAAAAGGTCTTTCTCCACCTTCATGCTGGAACCTTCCATAAGATTACGCCAATAAAGGTCCTCCTCCGTCTGACTGATTTTCTTCAAAATCTCTTTAACGATAGGACCTTGAATAGCGTGGTATATTTGTTCTCTTATCTGTTTTTCCATCTCAATGGATGGATCAAATTTATATTTTAATTTTTTCATGGTATTATGCTTTTGGATGTTATCTAATATCATATAGATGAAATTAATAAAAAACATGAATATAAGAAGCAAAATGAGGCAAAATATTTACAATCGGACTATGAAGAATGTTAGTGTGATGTGTTTGGCGATGAAATGCAAGCAAAAAAGGGATTGCCAAATGAATGACAATCCCCTTTCCGATTAAGGAATAACTATTTCCCTGTTATTTGCTAATGTTAGCCTTAGCCTCTGCGTCTTGGACGATTTTGTCTGACGATTTTTGTGCATTATTGATAATATCGTTGGCTTTCTTGTCGGCCTCTGCGTTGAGTTGATCGGCCTTCTTTTTAGCCTCCTTAACCAATGATTCACCAGCTTTTTTCTTGGCAGCTTTCTCAATTGGGTTCTTTGCAGACTTGGTCATCTTTGCAGCTTGTGCTTCTGCCTCTTCTACGATTTTCTCTCCAGAAGATTTAGCTTCTGCACGAAGTTTGTCAGCTTGTGTTTGTGCTGCAGCAAGCATCTTCTTTTGGGTAGCCTTAGCCTCTTCCAATGCTTTTTGAGCGGCTTTGTCAACTGCCTTTGTGATTTCTTCTTTCACTTGCTCTTTCGCAGCACTCATGTCCAACGAGATTTTAGGATCGGTGAACGTGCCTCCGATTTTCACATTGGCAGTAGATGCCAATTTAGAGGCAGCACCAGGAATAGCGATAGCGGCTGTATAATCCATTGTTTGATCCAACTTAGAAGAACCAGAAACGTCCATTTTGATGCCATTGGAAGAGGTTGTGAAAGGCTCTGTTGTAATGGCCCCGTCTTTAATGGAGAACTTAACCAAAAGGTCTTTCAACTTAGGGTTGTTCAACTCCTTGATGTTGAGTTTCTCTGAGATCTTTTCCAATGCTTTGATACCCATCACTTGAACCTCCTTGGTGTCAAAAGATCCACCGGCGGTGATGGAGTTGAATAGAGGCATCATGTCTTGTCCCAATGCAGAGTTCATCTTCAAGTTCATTGAGAAGTTACCCAATGCGTTGGAGAGTGCAGGAGCGAATTGCTTGGCAGTTTCCACCTTTGTAAAGACCTCAGAAATAACCATGTTGTTGATGCCGAAATTCATATCGACGATTGGCTTTTTCACGTCACGCACATCGTAGCTACCCGTTACGTTGAGCGAACCACCCATCATGTTGGTTGTGAGTTTGCTGATGTTGAGCACTTGGTCTTTCACCGTTACTTTTCCTTCAGCGTTGGACAACTCAAACTTGTCATAAATGAGTTTCTTGAAATCAACATTCATTTGGAAGTTGATGTTGGCTGGAATCTCGACAACGGTCATAGCCGTTGTGTCTGCTGTTTGAACGTTTGCCTCTTCTGTTGATTCTGTCGCAAAATCATTCAAGTTGAAGAAGTTAGAGTTGACGGTAAGCATACCTCTCAACACTTCGTCCTTCATTACGTATGGGATGAAGTTTTCCAATCTACCTGTTGCAGAGATGTCGTTTTTACCCAAACGAACATCCATCTTGGAGAGATCCACATATTGGGTGGAGAAGTTCATCTTGGCTGAATTGACGTTCACGTCATAAGGCAATGAGTTGGTCTTGATAACCATGTTTTCCAAGTTCAAGAGACCATCAACCACAAACTTGTCATACTCTTCTTTCTCTACGTATGAGAGCAATCCTTTGGCCGTGATGTCTGAGTTCAAAATACCGCTTAGCTCGATGCTGTCCAAAGGAACAACCTCTTTCAACTTTTGGAAATCGATAACACCTTTCATGCCAAAATCGAAATCAGGGTCAGAAACAGGACGTTTCAATAGAAGGTGCATTCCGAAAGGATTGCCAGCCATTACGAAGTTGAACGTAGGGATGTTTACGACAGTCAAGTCGGCAACGCCTCCAGGGTTGTTGGCAGCCACTTGGATGTTGATGTTGTTAACAGCACTTGGCAAATCTGGGTATTTGAACATTGCATCGGCCACGTCCAATTTAACGTCGAATGCAGGCAAGTTCTCCCCTTGCATACGGCCTTTTGCCGTTGCTTGCAATGCCACTTTACCATCAGTCTTGATGTCTTTGAAATCCTTAGCATAGATGGCAGGAATCAAAGATAGGATTTGCTTGAAATCGATAGACGGCGTATTTAAACGAATGTCGAGGTCGGTAGTGGTTGAATCAACCAATTGAACAAAACCGTCGAAATTAGCTTGAATGGCATTCAATGCAATGTTGTTCTCTCTGAAAGTGAACTTGTTGTTTTGAAGGTCAGCATCCATGTCGATGTCAGCCGTAACCTTTGCGTTGGCAAGGTAAGGAATCTTATTCATTGAGAATGATAGATTCTCCATGCCGAGCTTTGTCTTCAACTGAGCTAAAGCTTCAGAAAAAGAGCCTGCGAATGTGAAATCGAGGTTGTCGAGCGATGCCCCCATGTTTGAAGCGTTGTCGGCGTATTTCACGTTGGCAATCTTCAAGTCCAAGTCGTTGATGTTCGCCAAGGCTGCGATGCCCAATGAATCGTTTTGAGCGAAACTTCCAGATAGAGACAAGTCCAAATCTTTGACAGACGCGTCCATGCCAGATTTCATGTCGCAGAAAACAACATCCAAGTTGTCGATGTTGAGTCTGTTCAACGAAAGATTGAATGGCGAAGATGCAGAAGTGTCAGCAACCTCTTCTGTTGCTGTGGAATCGGAAGCCACGATGTCCCAGTTTGCTTTGCCACTTTCCAAAACTTTTGCATAGACGGAGGCGTCAGACAAAGAGATTTTGTTAATCTCGTAAGAGTCTCCAAAAAGACTGGCGATGTTTACCACAACGGTCAAATCACCCACGTTGGCCAATGTGTCGCCTTTGAACTCATTTCGGCCTACAACGCCGAAGTTCTCAATAGTAACAGACGCGTGAGGGAAATTCTTGAAGAAACTCAAAGAGAAATCCTCCATGTAGATGTCTGCTTCCAACTGTTTGTTTGCCTCTTGCAGTGCTAAATCTTTAATCTTTCCTTTGAAAGCGAAGGGAAGAATAAGCAACAAAAGCAAAAGAGCGAGTAGGATGCCTCCTACAATCTTTAAAACTTTTTTCATGTATGAATTAATTAATTATTTGATATACAATTTAGTAGTTGTGTGAAATTAAAGTTTTAGTGCCGATTTTTGTCGGCAGAAAAGTTGAAGCACACAGCCTTACAAAGGTAATTTATAATATGGTGATACCGTAATGATTAATGTTTAAAAAACTAAAAATGAAGAATGATTTTCATGTCTGGAAAAGGAGTCTTAGTTTTGATAGAAAACCATGCATTCCCTCCTCTATTTATTTCGTGGCGATTTATACGTTTTTGTTTGTAAAATAACTATTTTTGTAGGGTGGACGAGGAATATCCCAAGTTTAACTATGGGAAATAAATTCTCGTCTGACACTTTGATAAAAATTCAAAAAATATGGGAAAAATTTTCAGGTCGGTTGTCCAACTTTTCGTTTCGATATTCCTCTTCGCTTTCTTTATGGTGAATTGCCAAGACGAGGATTTTACTACGGACTCTTCCTATCGGCTTACTTTGTCTGCAGACACCATCTCTTTCGATACAATTTTCTCGGAAACACTTACCGCAACACAGCGAATAATGGTGTATAATAGGAATGATAAGGATATTCGCATAGATAAAATATATCACGAATCATCACTTAAATGCTTTCAAATCAACGTGAATGGTAAAAGCGGAGATGTGTTTGACAATGTAGAACTTCGTGCGAAGGATAGTATGTACATTTTTGTGCAGGCAAGGCTTAACGAATTAGGTCAGGACGCACCTTTGTATGTTGTTGATTCCCTTATGTTCCTTTATAATGGCAACAAACAAGATGTGAAATTGACCACTTACGGACAAGATGCCCATCGGTTGAAAGGTGTCACCATTGAGAGCAATACGCATTTTGAAAACGACAAGCCTTATTTGATTTTCGATACGCTGAAGGTGGCCGAAGGGGCTACGCTGGTCATCGATCCAGGCACGAAGCTCTATTTCCATAATAATGCTCATATGCAAGTGAAGGGGCGTGTCGTGGCCAATGGAGATTATGCCCATGCTCCTATCCTATTCCGTGGCGACAGAACGGATTATATTTATGACAATATCCAATATGACAAGATTGTAGGTCAATGGGATGGCATCTCGATTGCCAAAGAGAGCAAGGGGAATATCTTTAATGGTTGTATCATCCGTAGTTGTAATACGGCTATTCGAATTGACTCGGCCGAAATTGATTTGGACAATATGCGTGTGCTCATCAGTAATTCGTGGATCCACAATACGAAAGGCGTCGCATTGAAGGCGACGAATGGGTATATGTATGTTTATAATTCGATTATATCCAATGCGTTGAATGCCAATGTCCTGTTGCAAGGGGGACTCTATATGTTTAATCATTGTTCGATTATTGGTCTTCCGAGAAATAGCCGCTACAATAGCTGCGTTGTCTTGTCTAATTATGAACTCTACTCTGCTAAAGAGGAGTTGATTCCGTTGTATCTTGCTAATTTCAACAATTGTTTGATTACGGGAACATACAAGGATGAGATAAAGTTGGTTGGCGACAAGGAGAAGGGCTTGTATAATTATATGTTTAGGGGATGCCTGATTAAGATGGGAACTCCGTTGGCAGAAACATCATTAGATTCTATAAAGCAAGTTTCCGAAGATGATTTGATGAGTTGGGAGACTCCTCTGGGCGGTTTCTTTGTCAACAACATTTGGAATGCCGATCCTGATTTCAGGATGGTGGATTGGGAGAACTACGAATATGACTTCCGTTTGGACTCTGCTTCTGCTGCCATTGGTAAGGCAGATCCTGCGATATACAACCATTTTACAGAGTGCAAAACAGACATCATGGGAGTGGATAGGATGGGTCGTGACTCGTCAGATATCGGTGCCTTTGTTTGGAGAAAGGAAGAAACTTTGGTTAAAGAAAATTGATAGAGATGAATAGATTTGTTTCGTTTGCTTTTGTTTTTTTGATGTTGCTCTCCCCTTCTGTCCAGGCAGAAGATTTGGTGAGTTTTCGAATTGTGAGTTACAATTTGGAAAATCTCTTTGATTGGATGGATGACCCGAAAACGGACGATGATTCGTTTACAGAAGAAGGAGATCATCAATGGACGGAGAAGAAGTTCAGACGAAAACTTTCCAATTTGTCAAAGGCACTCGTGGCTGCAGGTGGTTGGCAGACGCCGGTCGTCATAGGTTTGTGCGAGGTGGAGAATGCTTTTGTAGTGAACGAGTTGGCGCATAATACGGAGTTGAGTTATGCTGACTATAGTTTCGTTCATCGAGATTCCCCAGATCAGCGTGGCGTGGATGTGGCCATGCTTTATGATGCGAAACGCTTCCAACTAATTACTCAGAGTTTCCTCAGGGTACATTTGGAAGAGCGACCAACACGAGACATTCTGTATGCGAAAGGAGTCTTGAAGGAGACGGGCGATACGCTACATCTCTTCGTTAACCACTGGCCTTCACGTTATGGAGGAGAACTTGAATCGGAAGCAAAACGAATCAAGGCTGCCCAAGTTTTAAGGCATACGACCGACAGTATTTTTTCTCATAATAAGGAGGCGAATATTGTTATCATGGGAGATTTTAATGAATATCCATCTAATGAAAGTATATCACGAACATTGGGTGCATTTAAACAATGGGAGCAGGCGGAAGCTGGCAATTTGTATAACACTTGTTTCCAATATGATGGAAACGAATCTGTCGGTTCTCATAAATTTGAAGGCAGATGGGGCATGTTAGACCAGTTTATCATTTCAGGTCATTTGCTTTCTAATATGAATGGGCTTCACACCAACCTTTCGTTGGTCAATATCTGTAATGAGCCATTCTTATTGAAAAAAGATCGTACGGGCTTTGCTCCTAAACGAGCCTTCTTGGGCACTCTTTTTGCCAATGGCTTCAGCGATCACTTGCCCATCTATATGGATTTGATAATAAACAAGAAGTGATGATTTCAATAATGATATAACGAATATGAATAAAGTAAAGAAAGTAGCCGCTATTCATGACCTTTCGGGGTGTGGAAGGGTTTCGCTCAATGCTGTCATCCCTATCCTTTCTTCAATGGGAATACAGACCTACCCTCTTCCAACGGCCATCCTTTCATCTCATACGCAATACGAAGAGTTTAGTTTCTTGGACTTGACGGACCAGATGCCTCTTTTTATGGAGCATTGGAAGAAATTGGGGGTTGAGTTCGACGGCATCTATTCTGGCTATCTTGGTTCTCCAAGGCAAATCGCTATTGTGGAGGAGTTTATCCAAACATTCCGAAATCCTAATCAGTTGGTGGTCGTTGACCCGGTGTTGGGCGATAATGGCCATTTGTATAAGGCGTTGGATAACAATATGGTTGTTGAAATGCGAGAGTTGGTGAAGAGTGCCGATGTCATCACTCCTAATTTGACGGAGATGTGCTTGCTTCTTGACAAACCCTATAAGAATTTCTTGTCGGTGGAAGAGTTGAAGGAAGATTTGCTTCGTTTGTCAGAGCAAGGCCCTGAACATATCATAGTGACGAGTATTCAGGATAAGGATGATTTGAAAAAGACCTTCGTTGTGGCATATAGCAAGAAAACCAATCGTTTTTGGAAGGTTTGGACCAACTATCTTCCTGCTCACTATCCTGGTACCGGCGACACCTTCACAAGTATTATTACAGGTGCGTTGTTGCAAGGCGACAGTCTTCCGATTGCCCTTGATAGAGCTGTCCAATTTATTCAGATGGGTATGCGTGCCACTTTTGGCTATGAGTATGACAGCCGTGAGGGTATTCTTTTGGAGCGTGTGCTGAAATCGCTGGATGCGCCCGTCCAGATAAATAGTTACGAATTATTGTAAGATTATGGTATATAATAACATACAACTTGTTGTTCTGCCCAAGCAGTCTGTTGTAGAGTCTGAGCTAAAAAAGGTAGTGGGAGAAAAGATAAAAGTCGCTCCTAATCGCATTAATACGGTTCGTATTACGAGAAAATCAATTGATGCTCGTTCCAAGCAAGTGAAGGTGAATCTTTGTGTGGATGTCTATACAGACAAGAGCCAGCCCGAGGCTATTCAATATCCGTTCCATTATCAAGATGTGAAAGGGAGGCCCGAGGTGATTGTTATCGGTGCGGGACCTGCTGGATTGTTTGGGGCTTTACGTTTGATTGAATTTGGACTCAAACCAATTGTTTTTGAGCGAGGTAAAGAGGTGGGCGAACGAAAGAAGGATATTGCCCAACTTAACCGAAACAACGGTCTTAACCCGGAGTCGAACTACTGCTTTGGAGAAGGCGGTGCCGGTACATTCTCTGATGGCAAGTTGTTTACTCGTATCAAGAAGAAGAAAGATTGCACACGAATATTGCTCAACTTTCACCAGCATGGTGCACAGGACGAGATTTTGTATGAGGCACATCCGCACATTGGTACGGACAAATTGCCTGTCGTCATCAAGAATATGCGTGAAACGATTTTGAAATACGGTGGTGAGGTGCATTTCGAGAGCAAAGTGACCGAGATTTTGACGGAAGGTGATGCTGTCAAGGGTGTTCGTTTGGCGGATGGTACTGAACGTATGTCAAAGGCGATAATCCTTGCGACGGGTCATTCGGCAAGAGATGTTTACGAACATCTGCAATCGAAAGGAATAGACTTGGAGGCGAAAGGATTTGCAATGGGCGTGCGTGTGGAACATCCGCAGGCATTGATTGATAGAATCCAATATCATAGTCCTAAGGGCGATTATCTGCCTTCGGCTGCCTATACGCTCGTCACTCAGGTGGAGGAACGAGGTGTTTACTCCTTCTGTATGTGCCCTGGTGGCTTTATTGTACCGGCCTCAACCGGCGAAGGGGAAACTGTGGTGAATGGAATGTCGCCTTCGCACAGAAATTCGAAGTATGCCAATTCTGCCATTGTCGTGGAGATTCGTCCTGAGGATTTGACTGAATATCAAGAGTATGGTGTGATGGCAGGACTGAAGTTCCAACAGGCCTACGAGAAACTTTCGTTCGAAAATGGTGGTGGAAATGCGGTGGCTCCTGCCCAGCGTTTGCAAGACTTCATTCAAGGCAAGAAATCCAAAGATTTACCGCAGACATCTTATGTTCCAGGCATCATCTCGTCCGAGATGAGTTCGTGGATGCCTAAGTTTATCGGCAAGCGGTTGCAGGCTGGATTCAAGGATTTCGATCGAAAGATGCGTGGCTTTGTAACCAATGATGCCATCATCATCGGCGTGGAGTCCAGGACCTCCTCTCCTATTCGCATTCCAAGAGATGCGGAGACTTTGCAGCATGTGACCATAAAGGGTTTGTATCCTTGTGGCGAGGGAGCCGGATATGCAGGCGGAATCACCTCTTCAGCCATGGACGGAGAGGCTTGTGCCGAAAAGATTTCCGAGTTTCTTTCTAAGTAATCCTAAATAATCAGGTCTTGCGAAGGTTTCTTACACCTTCTCGATTTTGCAAGTGTGTTTTTTTGTTTTTTCGTCGTAGTTGATGCCAACGAAGAGTACATCGCCCTTGTATTGGGTCAAGGCCTGACAATAGTTTTTGGCTTTTATCTGCTCAATGGCGCTTTCTGCACTCTTATTGTGTTTTAGTTCAATTACCAGCGCAGGGATATTGGGCAAATAAGGAATCAGCACCAAGTCGGCATAGCCTTTGCCTGTCGGCAGTTCTTTCACCAGTGTATAGCGCGTGTTGGCGTAGAAATAGGCCAAGCAAATGGCACTTTGGAAACAGTGCTCGTCGTTGTAGGTGAGCGGATTGGTCACCTCCGTATGTGCGGCGTCTAACGCTTTTGCAACAGCATCTTCGTCGCCGTTTACAGTGGCGTCGAGCAATTTCTTTGATGCGTTGACGATGGTCATAAGTTGCTTATAGTCAGGGCTGAGTTTGACGGACTGAATCCACTGCTGGCGTACCTCCTCATTGGGTATTTTACAGGTTTTGGTATCCCATTCATAAGAGAGGTATCCCAAATGAATCAGATAAGTAAACACATGGTCTTTGGACTTAAAGCAGTCCAGCGTATTTAAATATCCATATATGTCAACTTCAACAGAATTTCCTGCGATCATACTGACGACATCCTGCCTAATACCCTCAAAGTCCATGAGTATATACTCTTGTAATGCTTCAAAAGAACCAGTGGCGGACCAATAACTATCCATTCGCTTACGGATAATTGCCGATACTACTGATTTTGGGTTGAACAAGCTGACTTTGTCACTGAGTTTATATCCATTGTACCATCGCTCAAACTCTTTGAAATCACAGCCATACTGGTTGCAGAGTTGTTCGGTCTCCTCACGAGTGAAGCCGATGTGTGCGGCAAACCTATCCGCATCAGTCATCGTATATTCGTCAAACTCGTTCAATTTCGATTGTATTTTGTCTCTAACAATGGGGATGATGCCGGTAATATAAGCAAGGGCTATGGCCGGGCGGAGCGTGGCGTTTTTGAACAAGCCGTTTAAGAAACTCAGATAGCTTTGGAAAAGTGAATCGGGAACTTGTTCACGCACCAACACATCGTACTCGTCGATGATGATGACGAATTTTTCATTGGTGATTTCATATACGCGAGTTATACATTTGGCGATGTTGTCCGTCTCTTTAAAGGTGATGGCGGGGAACTGTTTTACAAATTCCTCTCTTAATGTTTCATCAATTTCCGCTATTAACAAGTCTTTAGAAACTGCTGTTTGGTACAAACCGTTCAAATCCAACTTGATTACATTGAACTTGTTGAGGTACTTGTCGTAGTTGGGTGTCTGACCGAACTTCATTTTAGCGAATATTTCGCGGGTGTCACATCCCTTCGAGTAGTAGGCTGAAATCATGTTGCCCGCCATGCTCTTTCCGAAACGGCGTGGGCGAGACATGCAGACAAAGTCGTGGTCTGTTTCAGCAATTTTGTTCAATTCTGCCAAAATCAACGATTTGTCCACATAAATTTCATTTCTTAGACTTTGTTTTAAAGCCTCTGCGTTCGGATTCAGATATAAGCCCATACTATAGCTATTTTAATTGCAAAACAAATATAAACAGAATATTTGATAATATGTTGTCAAACTTGAAAACGCCAATTAGAAGCCGTTTAAATTTTAAACAGCTTCTAATTATGGGAACATTATTGCTTGTTTTTTCTTCTCTTTCTAATTAAGTAGAAAATGACGCCTAAAATGATGAGAATTGGCCAAATATAGAAGATGGCAATGATGATTGCCTCAATCAAATCGATGCTGCCACTAAGGGCGTCGGCAAGGCGAGATCCAAAAGAAGGTTCATATTTGCGGGCGTCCGAATCCGCACTTGAATAATCAGAAATTCTCAACTCGATCTCTAATTCGCTATATGCCACCATTTTATCGATGTTGAGCTTGGCTTGGGTGTGTCGGTCCAATTCTTCTTGAATGCCATCGATTTTAGTTTGTATTTCGATGATTTCCGATATTTTGTTGGCTCTTTTTAGCAACACTCTATATTGTTCCAGTGCGGCTTCTTTGCTTTTGATGGAAGATTGAAAGTCTGAATAGTATTCAGTCATATCCTTCACGGTAATCGTCTTATGAGTCATTTTCCCTCCAATGGAGTACAACTCATCTAAGAATGCATAAAAGTTGCCGGCAGGAATCTTCGCCGTTGAACTGTAGTTCCATGAGTGTTGCGAATCTTCCGTTTTGTAACCATTATATTTGGCTATGAGCTTGTTCAATTTTTTCGATACTGAATCTACCGTAGCCTGAGTTACGTCGAATGTGACATTTCCAGATGTGACCAACTTTCGGTCTGTTGGAAGGGCTGGCGCAGGAGGTGGTGGCGGTGGAACTTCTCCACTAGTTAGAGGCGCTTCTTCGCACTCCACCATTGCTTCATCTGCTGACTCTGCATATGCTTGATCGTGACTCTTTCCGCAAGCAGTAGTCAACAATATGATTGTTGTGATCAAAATGAATTTTAAGTGTTTCATAATTATGAATTTAAAAGCATTACAATTTGTCTTCTTTGTTTTTAATAGCATAGAATGCCTTAATCTCATCCATCTTTTGTTTGGCTGCTTCCCTACCCATGGCATAGACATGACGCATTTTCGTTTCGTTTTGTTCCGTCCTTCCGATGGGGAGTTCGTCTTCTGGATAGATGAGTAAGGTGTTGCCTAACTGTTCCTGTTCGGAGATGTAATCCAATTCGCGGTTGTACATAATATGGCGCACCGCCATTGCTTCTGCCACTTTGGGCGTTTTGCGGAGCAGGAATTTTAGGATAGGCATAATCTTAGGCTGCGTCTTCTTGAAGCCTTTAGGCTGCGTTAACACGACGATGTTGCGGTCGTAGCCTTGGCTTTGGAAATACTGTAAAGGGATGGAATCGGCCATGCCTCCGTCCAACAGGCGATAACTGCCTATGCAGACCGGTTTGGATAGGCAAGGCAAAGATGCCGAAGCACGCAACCATTCAATCTCTTCATATTCAAACTTCTCCAACCTTCGATAGACCGCCTTGCCCGTATCAACATCCGTGCAGACAATGTGAAAATCTATCGGACTGGCGGCAAAAGTCTCCTTGTCGAATACGTCCAACTCCTTGGGCATATAGTGGTAACTGAATGGACCGTTGACCAAATCGCCAGTCTGGATGAGCGATTTAAGCCCCATATAGCGTGGGTCGTCTTTGAAACGAATGTTGTATCTCAGCACGCGTCCCGGCTGGTTGGATTTGTAGTTGCAGCCAAACGTGGCTCCAGCAGAAACGCCAACAACTCCATCAGGTTGGATGCCGTTCTCCATCATTTCGTCCATGATGCCAGCCGTGAATAGTCCTCGCATACCACCGCCTTCTAAAACCAAACCTTTTTTCATGCTATAAAATCCTATTTTGAGTTTGCAAATATAAAAAATCCACCCAAAGAAACAAAAAATAAAGGATGTGTCTTGAATTTGCACACTTTGACTATACATTTGCTTAATCTGTTGATTGGTGAAAATTATTATTAATCGGTAGAATGTAATATATCATATCTTGCTAGTTTTTATATGCTTGTGGCAAAATCTTACAACCATGGAAACAAAAAAGGTCAGAAAGTTTTTCGCTCTCTGACCTTGATTTTTATTAGTCTAAACGCTTTTTAGTATTGCTCGTTTTCGTTAGGGAAATCACCTGATTTGACGTCCGTGATGTACGATTGCACGGCATTGGTGATTACCTCGTGCAAATCTGCGTAACGGCGAAGGAACTTAGGTGAGAAGCCCTTGTTGATGCCGAGCATGTCGTGCATAACCAATACTTGTCCGTCGGCTCCGTTTCCGGCACCGATACCAATGGTCGGAATGGTAAGAGCCTTGGAAACCTCCGTGGCCAACTTGGCTGGAATCTTCTCCAAAACGATGGCATAACAGCCTGCTTGTTCCAACAATTTAGCATCGTTGATGAGTTTGGCCGCTTCTGCGTCGTCTTTTGCTCTAAGGGCGTATGAACCATATTTGTTGATGGATTGAGGCATCAAACCTAAGTGACCCATGACAGGAACGCCTGCGTCTATAATCTTCTTGATTGTGCCTACAAACTCCTCTCCTCCTTCAATCTTGACAGAGTCTGCTCCAGATTCTTTTAGAATACGAATGGCAGAGCGAACGCCTTCTGCTTCATCGCATTGATAACTACCAAATGGCATATCAACTACAACATGCGCGCGTTTAACACCTCTAACAACGCATTGTGCGTGGTAGATGAGTTGGTCAAGTGTCACAGGAATTGTCGATGAGAAACCTGACATGACGTTGCCTGCGGAGTCGCCGACAAGGATCACGTCCATTCCAGCCTGGTCGATGATAGATGCCATGGAGTAGTCGTATGCTGTAAGCATAGAGATTTTCTCTCCGTTGGCTTTCATATCTGCCAAAGACTTGGCTGACACTTTTTTAATGCTTTCATTATGTACTGACATCTCTCTTTGTTTTTAAGGGAAGTTTTCACTTCCATTGTTAAAATTAAGAAATAAGGCTTTCCTTACGGTTTAGACTAAGGAAGTCCCTTTAATAATTCTATACAAAGTTATCTTTTTTGTTAAAAGATTCATCTTAAAAATTATGAAAAATGATGGGCCTAAGTTCAAATAAGAAGTGCAAAAATAATCCTCGAAAGACGAAGCGTTCATGTCTCATGTAAGATTGTTGTACGACACCATTTTTCGGTTTCAAAACGAAGAGATCTACACCGAACCCTTCCCTACTTAGCTGATTCGAAAAGAGTGTGGCTAAAAATACGGCACTTTTCTTCGATAAATTGGATTCTCAAAGTTGCATCAATCCATGGCTGCGGTATGCCGCAAGGTCCACCAACTCCATAGATGATGCCTGCCAATCCGCCAGTGACGCAGGCAACCGTGTCTGTGTCGTAGCCGAAATTCACGGCAGCCAGCACCGCCTCTCTGTAGCTTGCCGTATGGTGGATGCACCAAAGCGCCGTCCGCAACGTGTCGACGACATAGCCAGTACTTACCACCTCTTCGTCTTTGACGAAAAGAAGGTCGTAAAGGGTTTTGTAAACGACCACCTTCGTTTTTTCTGAAGCAGTCTTTACGGCATCGTCAAACGGAATGCCCCGCATCAAGTCGCGCGCGATATTGATGCAGATGACGCAAGCCTCGGTAGATTGTTCATGAGCGTGCGTCACAGCCGACGCCTGCCTGATCTCGTCATCCGAAAAGTTGCAGAATGCCATCGGCAAGATTCTCATAAGAGAGCCGTTGCCGTTCTCTGACTCATTTCGTCCGCCACAATTTTCAATGGGCATTCCAGCGAGATAGTTTGACATGGCCTTGTCGATGCAACCGCCCAGACCGAAAGGAGTCTCTTCTATAGAACAATTCTCGCCGGCATCCCACCATTGGATGAATTTCCGCATCATCAGTTCGCTATTCAGCTTTCCTTTGGCTTCGACAATCGCATCCATGGAGGCAAGTGCCATGGATGTGTCGTCCGACCATGCTCCCCACGGGATACCCGACCAGCGAGACACCCGCGGGATTCCACCATGCTGCGTATCACAATGATAACCCGAAGCACGGAATGTTCCTCTTGTTTCAAACTCAAAAGGCACGCCCAAAGCATCGCCAACCGCCATGCCTAACAGGCAGCTCTTAATTTGCTCAATCGTATATTTCTCTTGTCGTATTGTTGTCATGGTTAGTCCTATTTGGTTGTTATGAATTCACTGTTTTTCATTTTTCGGTAAGAAGTGGCGTATTATAAACTTTTCGGAGATACTCCAATCCCTTCATACCTTTCGTTAATCTCATCGTTGATGATTGGTCGTTGGTGCTGATAGAAACCCCTCAAGTCGTCGATGCATTTTCGGAGGCGAGCTGCAAACTGGTCCATTGTAATGTCGGGCATGGAATTGATGAGTTCGAACACGCTATCTTCGTTTCTTCTGTATATTGAGAAGGAATCAATCATACCTTCGTTTAAGAGTCTTTTGTCTTTCACAAGAAAATCATGGATGTCGTAATCTCTAGTAAAATGACTATATCGTTTGATATTGTGAATCTCAAATATGCAATCTGGATGTTGAGAAGAGAACAGACGATTGCTTTTCAGTCTATCGATCAAAGCCTCGTATTCCAAATTCTTCTGCTTCAATTCAAGACGTAATGCGGCGTTTTTCTGTTCATCCGCAAACGGACGACGCAAATTTCGTGTGAACTCGTAATACGATTTCCAACGGATTGACAAATAATTGTCACTCGCCATGTATTCCAACAAGTCGCCAAGTTCCATATCGCCGTTCTCACGATAGAGGGCAGCCTCTTTCTTTAACTCCTGCCTACTATGTTCCACCAAGTCTTTGTTGATTTGCTTTATCCCAATCCTCAAATCCTTGACGCTATCAAGAACATCATAGTACTCGGCGATCAAGTTGCAAAATGTTTCCCTCTCATTTGGCATATAATTATCTTTATACCACGCTGACTTAGTTACTAAATCAATCATTAATTGTTTTTTGTTCATGACAATAAATTTTTTTAGTCATCGAAATGACGGGTTTTACAATTCTATTTCTTCGTTCGATAAAGTATCAACTACCTGCTGCAACGAGTAAGCTTCGAACTTCTTCTTGGCTTCAGTATATCTCCTGCTGATTTCTAAAAATGAATAAAACACAGTATGAAATCGATTGAAGCTCATAGATTTCACCCTTCCATCGGGGTAAACGATGCCGCAACAATTTGCGCCACTAAGGGGGCTGCCCCCCCATCTATAAGTAAGTGCATCGTTTCCTTCTTTGTCTTTTGTCGTATCAACTTCGCAATTAAGCCACCATTCAAGATAGATGCCCAAGGTCGGGGTGGATCTGCATTTCCCTGAAATGGACAATCCGTTTTCTATCGGAACAGGGGCTAAAAACATCCGGCTGTCGCTAAAAATGCGGTGTGCGTTCCGAAAGAAGAGAAATGCATTTTTTAAGAATAGCCTCCTGTTTGCATCTGCATCAAAAGATGTCGTCTCGTTCACATTCGATTGCTTTTTTGGGAAACAAGTTAGTTCCTCTCCATTCAACAATACTATTCGATTGTCCGAAACCTCAAACATTTGTTTTTCCATAAGATTGAATTTATAGAGATTATTAATTAAAACTCTTGGGCGATTTGAGCATCGCCCCATTTATGGGCTTTTTTATAGCGGCAAACCTCCGCATTCAGCAAAGGCAAATATTGTATGATGGAGCCTTGCAATTTCTCACAAAAATCCACCATGTCGGCAAACGCCTTCTTTCTGGCACCTTGATGTGAAAGTCTTCTTCCCTCAACTTCATTCCACTCATCGCCCTCCTTGCAATGAGAAGTGTATTCTGTTTCTATCACTTCTCCCATCAGCCGATATCCTAAATAGAGAAAAGTATATCGAACTAATCCCCATTGGTTGGAAATACAAGGTGTTTCGTTGTCACGATTGGTCACAAGGAAACGAAACTTACATTTCACAGTCTTTTCCTCCTCGTTCACCTCATAGTCGGAATGTATTTCTTGAATTTTAAAAATCTTACTCATACTATTATAATTATTGGTTTCCTCAGTATATTATAACACAAGAAGAAGGAATTAGAACTATAAGACTTGAAAGCGTTCCATATTTTTTCTTTTCATCAACTCTTCCAACTTGTTGAGAAAAAAGGTATAATCCTTTTCTGCGAAGAATATATTGAAAAGATCTTTTTTCATTTTGGCTTTCTCCTCTTTGCTGCTTTCGTCATTTAGAGGTCCGATACAAAATTCGCAGATGAATAAAATCAAACCATGTGACACGTCAAATTGGTTGATATGAGGAGAATACTTCATCATTTTCTCGATTTCAGCTTTGAAGTCGAAGCCTAACTTTGCTGCATCCAGCAGATGCTCTATTTTTTCCGCTTGCGTCAATTCTCTATACTCAGACGAACATGGATCGAAATAGGTTCGGACAGACGACGTTATCTTTTTGCATGCCTCCATCGCTTCCGTCATGCCATACAAATTCTTCTTTTCCAAAATCAATTGGTCCAGTTCGCTTTCGCAATCGTAGATGGCATTTATCGCCTTCTCGACATAATCATCCATCCAAGACAAAAGCTCTGTTGCCCCTGTTTCCTGCAACTTTTTGTAAATTTCCATTTCGCCCAGTCTATAGGAAGGGAAAGAGACGGAAACCTCATCCGAATATAATCTAAAACTCAATATGTCATGCTTACGTGTATAATGGTTGAAGTGTTTTGCTTTAGTGATTTTCAATAAGTTGAAAACACTTTTCTCTCCTACTTTGAGTTGATCTATATCTCTTAATGCAGATGATGAGTTGCTCGGCAAAATCAATTGTTCCAATTTGCTGACAATTCGTTGATACTCAACCTCCATTTCGGCTTTTTGACTCAAGAAAAGTTGTGGATTCTCGTTGTCTCCTTCAATACAGCGTTTGATGTTGTGAGCACAGAATTTTCTATAATCGTCATAGTCCAAATGGTTTCTGATTAATTGGGCTGCAAACATATCGCCATCCTCTTCTTGTTTAAGTGCAAGTAATTCCAAGGTATAATCGGCGTATTCCCTCAATTGAGAATTGAAGCGATCCATTTTCAACCCTACCTCTCTATACAGTTCTTGATATTCGAAGTATTTCTTAATTATTTCCTCAAAAGCAACTTTTTGCTCGTCTGTGAATTCTTGGTTAAACCAACCAGACTGCTTTACTCTATTTAACTCTCTCTTCTTCATAAGCTCGTAATTTATATTCTTTAACCATATATAAAATGAAATCATGAAATTAGAACCACATCGGAGGGATTTTATATTTATCGATTGTGTAAAATGCTTGTTTTTAGATTATTATGATATAAAAATAGAAACGTTTTTTTACTTCATAACTTGGATAGTTTTTTTTGTTCCTTGATAAAAGTGTAATGATATGACATTTTTATCTTGATAAAAGTGTAAGTAAATAGCATTTTTATCTTGATAAAAGTGTTGTACTGTAAAAAATGACTATTTTTGCAGAAAATTAGATTTATGCAAAGAGAATGTTTTGAACAACTTATAGAGTGGAAAAATAGTTCGAGAAGAAAACCTTTAATAGTAGAGGGAGCTCGCCAAGTGGGAAAAACATGGTTGGTGAAGGAGTTCGGCAATAGTCATTACCAAAATTGTATCTATATCAATTTTGAACAAGAAAAGAAATTACAGGGTTTGTTTGAACAAGATTTAAATCCTAAAAGGATTATCGAGACATTGCAACTATATGCTAATAAGTCTATAACGCCTAATGACTCTCTCTTATTCTTTGACGAAATACAAGCTGCGCCATCAGGGATAACATCGTTGAAATATTTCTACGAAAATGCACCTGAATACCATGTCATTGCTGCAGGTTCTCTTCTTGGCATGAGTGTGCATACAGGAGAATCTTTCCCTGTTGGAAAGGTGAACTTTCTCCAAATGCATCCAATGTCCTTTGTGGAATTTTTAAAGGCAATTGGCAAAGAACAATTGGCGAATGCTCTTTTGAATCAAAGATGGGACATCCTTCATCCTTTCCACGACGAACTATGTAAGGCATTAAAACAATATCTTGTAGTAGGGGGAATGCCGGAAGTCGTAAAGGAGTTTGCCGAAAGAAGAAATTTTAATGATGTTCAAGAAATACAACGAGATATACTAGATTCCTATGAACGTGATTTTTCCAAGCATGCACCAATAAACGAACTTCCTAGAATACGGCAAGTTTGGGAATCAGTTCCTGTTCAACTTGCAAAAGAGAATAAGAAATTCATTTATGGATTGTTGAGAGAAGGAGCTCGAGCTAAGGATTACGAACTTGCTATCAATTGGATTTGCGACGCGGGCTTGCTTTTGAAGAATAACCGTATTATAAAACCGGAATTGCCGTTGTGTCATTATGTCGAGTCAGATATATTTAAGTTGTATCTTGTCGATGTGGGATTACTTTCCGCATTAAGCAATCTGCGTCCGGAAATAATACTTGAAGGGAATCGTATTTTTACTGAATATAAGGGAGCTCTAACAGAGCAATTCGTACATCAGCAGTTAGTCCAAAACAAATACGAAGGCGTATATTATTGGACAAACGACCGCAGTACAGCTGAAGTTGATTTTGTGATTCAGAAAGATGGTGAAGTCGTGCCGATTGAAGTAAAGGCAGAGACTAATGTCCATGCAAAAAGTTTCAAACTGTTTTGCGAAAAATACACTCCTTCAACGGCAATTAGGACGTCAATGTTGCCGTATAAAGAAGAAAGTTGGATGACGAATGTTCCTTTATATGGAATCATGTAAAGGTTTGTCATTCAACAAACAACCCCAAGCCTTATAGTAACGCAAACTTGTCGGCATCCTTATAAGCTGGGAATTTCGATCTGAAGCGGTCTAATCCTTCTTTGTTGAGTTCGATGGTCTTGATTGCTTCTTGGTCGGGCTCAAAGTTCAAGATGCAAGCACCTTTGTAATCATAAATGGCAGAGTGCCCTACATGGGCAAATCCCATTCCGTCCTCGCCTATTCTATTACAACCACAGACATACGCCTCATTTTCAACAGCTCTGGCTGGAAGCAGGACGTCCCATGACGAGATGCGTGCGGTAGGCCAATTGGCCGTGTATATGAGTAAGTCGTACTCGTTTTCTTGGTTTCTGGCCCATACGGGGAAACGCAAGTCGTAGCAGATCAACAAACGGATATTCCATCCTTTGTAGGAGATGATTTCCTTGCTCTCTCCTGCCGAATAAGATTCGACCTCTTTCCCTATGGAGAACAAGTGCTTTTTGTCTCTGAATTGACAGTTCCCATCAGGAGTGACGAAGAAGCCTCTATTGAAGTATTTCCCTTCTTGGGTGGCTGCAAAACTACCACAGATGGCCATATCGTATGCTTTTGATAATCGTTTGATTGTCTGCATAGTATTGCCATCCTTTGTCTCTGCAATGCCTTGTGGCGTCATGCTGAAACCTGTGCTGAACATTTCTGGCAGAACCAATAAATCGGCCCCGTCTTTCCCCATCTTTGCCAACTCATTTTCTATTTTTTGCAAGTTGGATGAGGGGTTCTCCCAAGCTATGTTATATTGAAATATGGCTACTTTCATTATTCCTCGATACCTATAGTGAATCCTTCTGGGTTTCTTCCAACAAAGTCTTTAAAATAGAGTTTTATTTGTCGGATATCCTCTGTTTCATTATCTGTAGGGATGAATATTTTGTCAATACCAATCTCCTTTTTTTTGTAATCCATATAAGTTAGAAGAATGGGAACATTTGCCTTTTTTGCAATATGATAGAATCCCAATTTCCACTTAGGGTTGGCTTTTCTTGTACCCTCTGGGGTGATGGCCACTTGGAAACGATCTTGTTGATGAAATCTTTCAACAATCTGATCTACTAATGATGTCTTTTTATTTCTATCAACAGGAATACCTCCGATTCTGTTGAAAATCAATCCGAAAGGGAATACAAACCAATCTTTTTTGATTAGGAAGGAAGGGCGTTTTCCACCAATGGCACAAAACATGATTTTGCCCAAGATGAAATCGAAATTACTTGTGTGAGGAGCCACACAGAAAATACATTTGTTAGGAATTTCAACAGAGACGACAGCCTTCCAACCAATCATCTTCATTAAAAATTGACATATCTTTTGTTTCATAACTTTTTCTAACCTAAAAAGGAATAATAAAAATTATTATTTGTATTTTGCTACAAAAATAGAATATTCTAATAGAATGAGCAAGTCATTGACCTATTCAGTTTTCAATGTTTGCTTTTAGATTATTGTCATATTTTTTTACGATAAAGAAGAGCCATCCATAGTTGATGAGAATCATAACAACATTGGCAATGCAATAAAGGGATATGGCAACATTAAAATCTTTTACATAGATACCATAACAAAGGCTGGCTAATCTTGCCAAGAAATGTAGGATCTCTATTAGCAGTCCTACTCGTTGGCGAAGGAATAGGTCTGTGAAATAGCATATTGGGGCGACCAAAAGCGACGTGGCAAGCCAAGGCAACATCATTCTAACGAACTCGCTCGTCTGTTCCCATCCATCCCCTAAAAGTATATTGACGAGCGAAGGGGTGATGAAATATATGATCGTTAGCAAGGGAATGGCAACCGAAAGAGTTGTCCGACTAAACTTTTTAAAGAATGGCATTATCGGTTGTTTGTCGTTGACATTCTGAGCTGATTTTTGAAAAAAGACTTGATATAGAGATGTGGACAAGATGTTTATTGGCCTGAAAGCCAAAGCAATGGCAAGACTGAAATAGCCAATGTTGTCATTTGAAAAATAGAAAGGCAATAGAAAGAATGGTAGATTGCCACTTACGTAGTTGACGAACGAACGAGGCAAGGAAAGCAGCGGGAATTTTGCATATCTGACCGCATTCTTTTTACAGTTTTCCCAATCAAAAAATCGTAATGGCTTGAGTTGTGGAAGTGAGGATAATACATTGTGAATCAATGCTATAAATTGTCCTATGACCGTTGCGACCGACATGCCGCAGAATGCTATTTTTATATAGCCGAAAATGATTTTAAATAAAGAAATGCTTGTGGCTTGTGTGGTTTGAAAAATGGCGATTTTATTGAATTCTGCGTTTTTGGTGTACCAAGAATTTAGTACGTTCCAGAGGGCGCATAGAAAAATATAGGGGGCAATCAGCAGGATGGTCTCTCCTATTTTATTGATGCTTGAATCAGCAAATAAATAGACGAAGATAGAGACTAAACCCGCCATGGCACATACCATGGTTGTGCTGATTGTGCTGAGGTGAACGCAAGCCGCTGAATCCTCCTTCTCTTTAGGAAGAAGGACGGCATTATGGTATTCTGCATTGGCCAACAAGGTTAGCACTCCGCATAGGCTCGTGAAGATACTATAGACTCCAAAATCTTCGGATGTGTAGATACGAGTAAGCAGTGGATAGATCAAGAATCCAATGGCAGTGGCCACCGTATTTCCTGAAAGCAAGGCTAATACGCTTTTAAACGATTGGGAAATTAGCTTGTTATCTGCTTGTTTTTCTGTCATTTCGTATCGTTTTCCTAAATACTAAGGTATAGTTATAGAACAAAAAAAGCACCTCTAATAGAGATGCTTTGTTGTCTCACAAGGATTCGAACCCTGACAAGCAGTGCCAGAAACTGATGTGCTACCATTACACCATGAGACAATCTCCAAATACCTTTCGGATTTGCGATGCAAATGTACGCTTTTTTTGTAAAATACAAAAATATGAAAGGGTTTTTGTTGGTTTATTTAGTTGACAAACTGATAAACAAAGTGTTTGAGAACGTCGGGGACTGTCGCTATTGTGTAAATCAGTCCAAAAATGGCACCGGAAATGTGTGCTTCGTGACCTATATGGTCTCTGTTCCTTTTGGCCATATACCAAGAATATGCAAGATATAAAACGGCGAAAATGATGGCTTTAATAGGTATAGCAAAGAAAATGTAAATGTTTGATAATGGGTTGATTAGTATGTACGAAAAAACAACGGCATTTACTGCACCAGAGGCTCCTACCGCAGTATAAAAAGGGTCGTCTTTGTGGCTTGATAGAGAGATGAGCGATGAAGCAGGAATGGCAAGAATATAGAGTAATGGAAATAAAAACGCTTTCTCAAATCCTTGATAAACAAATTCTTGTGTTTGCCCGAAAAAGTACAACACCAACATGTTCATTAGCAGATGTTCCCAGTTGGCATGGACAAAAGCATTGGTTATAAGACGATAATATTGTTTGCGGTGAACAATATCGTAGGCGTTAAATGATAGTTTGCTAAATAAAGCACTGTCTTGAAAAGCCAAATAAGAGATGACGCAAGTGATCCCTATTATGATTAATGTTATCATTTTCTATTGTTTTGTGTTTGAGAGGTAATGTTTACAAAAATTCGATATTCCGCACTCTTCGCATTTAGGACTTCTGGCTGTGCATGTATAGCGACCGTGAAGGAGCAACCAATGGTGAGCTTTGGATAGAATTTGTGCGGGGATATTCTTTACGAGAACTTTCTCCACTTCGATAGGTGTCTTGCCATTGTTGGTCAAACCAATCCTATTGGATACACGGAATACATGAGTGTCAACGGGCATGGCTGGTTGGTCAAAGGCAACTGCCATAATGACATTGGCCGTTTTTCGTCCTACTCCTGGCAATTTTTGTAGTGACTCAGGATCGTTAGGAACAATTCCATTGAAGTCTTGTTCAAGCATGACCGCCATGTCGTGCAGGTGCTGTGCTTTGCTATTAGGGTAAGATATACTATGAATGTATTCAAGAATCTCGTTCACTGATGCTTGCGACATTGATTTTGCATCTGGCAAAGCTTTGAACAAAGCAGGGGTAACCATGTTTACACGTTTGTCCGTGCATTGTGCTGAAAGGACAACAGCAACTAACAATTCAAAGTTGTTTGAGAAATCCAATTCGCTTTTGGCGTCTGGAGCGTTATGGATGAACCAATCCAAAACCTGATTGTATCGTTCTTTTGTTGTCATAGTATATTTATTCCTAAAAAAAGAGAACAACAAGGGGGCTTGTGTTCTCTTTCAAATCTTATATATTAATAAGAAGTATCTTGCCTTATATTAGAAAGGTAGGTCGCTTGCCGAATCAGCTGCTGGAGCAGGAGCATCTGCTGCCGTATAGGCAGGTGCTGATCCTAAACCTGCACCGAAATTAGGACTTTGCGTAGGCTGTTGAACAGCAGCAGCTACGTTTTGTGGTGCGGAAACTCTCCAAGCTCTAATGTCGTTATACCAACGGCCATTATACTCGCGACAATCTATATCAAAGCTAACTGTATATTCTTGACCTTGTTGAATGTTGAATTTTTCGATATTGTCACCCCATACGTTAAAACTCATCTTTTTTGGATATTGTTGATCCAAACTGTGCTCAATAACGTAATCTTGCTTTTTCCACTCGCCTCTTGCGCTTGTGCCGCTTTGCAAAGGGAGTACAGCTATAATTCTACCAGTTACTTCCATTTTTTTTCTACTATATTAATATGCAAATATAGAAAGAAAATATGAAGTAGTCTTCACTCTAAATCTATTTTGTTGCTCTTAAATTAGAACGAACGTTCGGTTTATAAGGATGCTATTTTGAGAGTTCCTCGAATGTATTGTCAGAATAGAGGATGATGATCTTTTTGATTGTTCGAGGTTGAGGAGCAACAGTTGAGACAATTTGCTGAATGGGTTGCTGCTGAATGGTCGGCGTAACTTGAGTTTGTTGCTGAACCTGAATTGGCTGTTGTTGTGAATTTATTTGGTTTCCCAAATTTTGTTGACTAACAAAGACTCCACCTTCTTCCTTCTTTTGTAAATTATTGACTTGAGCAACATTCTCAACTGTATTTGTTGCATTCTCTTTGGGATGTACTTCCGGATTTGTTTTTGTAGAAGGTGCAGTTAACTCGTTCTGCGTTGAATTTTTCGGCTCATCATCCAGAAGATCGTCAAATAACGTACGCATAAAAGGTTCATTTTTGGTTGTTTTTATTGTAATATTTTGATTTTGTGTTTGTTGCGTGTCATTTTTGTACATATTTCCAGTTCCCATAATTAGCCATTCTGGATTAATTTTAGGAAAAGCGGTCAAAATATTCTGCACGACATCCATACTTGGCTTATTTCTACCATTAATAATATGTGTAATAGCAGAAGCTTGTATCTTTATCATCTCAGCGAAGCTCTTACGCGTCAAATTTTCGCTATTTAAGATTTCCTGAATTCTATCTTTCATAAATATACATTTTGTATTATGTAAAGCATAAGAAATGTAAAGTAATGACATTTGTAAATGTCATATCACATCACAAATGTAACAATAATTTTAGATTTGTGCAAATTACATTTGTAACCTAATTCTATACAATACAAATGTAAAGTGATACCGATATACAAATGTAATGCATGCGTATTGGCTTGTATGGTACAATTGTAAACCAACATCTATGTTGTATAGAGAGAAATTAATAGTTATTATGGCAGATCATTATGTCCTATCTTAGGATAACTCACCCTCATAAAATAGAGAAAGGATTCACCATCCCTCTGGTTCGTTATAGAGTATATTGTTTATTATCAATGAAAATAGCATAGAACGGGGCTCGTCTATAATGCAAATACATGTTCAGGTAGTTGGAGTACTCCTGTGTGGCTAATAAACATCAATGATGCCACCAGAAGATAGAAATCTTTATTTATCTATATATCAAGTAGCTAAAAAGAGGCGATTGGATAGAAAAAAAGCCTATTACTACAATATTTTGACAAGTATAAACAATTTATTATAGAAGAGTTATAGGTATAAAATCTTAGTGTTGGTTTAGATTTTAAGAATCGAAGAGTATTTAGGTGGGTAGGATCAAGAATACAAAGTAGAGTGTAATATATAAATATCTTGATATCAGTTGTTTGAGTGTATTTCATTCAGGCATCTGAAGGTAGCCTTTTTGCACAAAACAGTCTATATCTAACGTATAACATTAGATTTTATGTGTAAGTCATTGGTTTTAATGGCAATATATTGCAATTATATATCTATAACAACACGATTCCATGGCAAAAATTACATTAATGCATGGAAATAGCATTCAATGGTTTAGATTTTATATTCTAAACCATTGGTTTTGTGTTGTTTATGTCATATTGATTTAATGTTCGTTTTACTCTGTATTAAAAGTTGATTACAAATGTACAACTGTATTAAAGCTGTTAATTGTTTTACTTTTGTATTGTTTTATGTTGTTTAGTTCTTTTTTATCAATTTGAATCCGTTTTACATTTGTATTTACATTTGTAAACCGTTTATCTTTGTTTTACCTAATTTAGTAATAACCAATGATATTTACAATACTACTCTCCTATTTATTTAGATTAATTGATATGTATCATCTTGTATTTTGTTATAGTTCCATGTCTAACCATCTCCTCTATTCTATTCATAATGGACAATTCATATCTATTTCATTTGTCTAATCTATTATTAATCAATAGTTTGAATGATTGTTGAAAACTTAATCAGAGAATTCTTGTTCAATCAAATTATCTTTATTAAGAGAAATATCAATTTTTTACTTTCATACCACAAATGGTCATAATTGAACCATACAATCTTTATTTGTCGACGTTTAGATTTGTAAAGCACACCTTTTATGGCATTTTGCATATAATTCCAAATCAAATTAGTCAATGATCCCCCTCGATTAGGAACAAACTAAACATACATTCAATATTTTTTCTATAGCTCGATTTATCACTTCCTGGATTACCTATTTGCTTATCAACTACACGAATTTCACCATCCATTCGATTCTCATTGAGTTAAATCGGCTGTATTTTATATATATATTATTGTTATTTAGTTATTTATGTTCAAAAATTCTATGCTCTCCTATTCCAGTAATTTAGAATTTTTATATACTGAACGTTCGTTCTATTTCCATTTTACTTTGTATCGTAATTATATTCATGATTATTAAGTTTTCTTTATTATTGTTTCGTTTGAAAAATAAAAGGATCAGTGCTAAATTGAGCTCATTTTATCCAGTTACTATCCTTTCCTTTTTCGAGTACAAATTAAGAAGGTATATGTGCTAATGGATTGCATATTTGAAATTATTTAAAAAATAGAGGCATATGATTATTACTGATTGTGCTGTGGGGCACTTTCATTTGCAACAATGTTGCTGCTTTTGATGTGTACGGACAAAACTTCGCCCCTATTTTGATGGAGTTTTTGGGAATGTGAACTTATTTTAAGCCTCAAATCGTTTTTCTCTATTAGGCTTTATAAACGACGAGAAAAAGGCTATACGCTCGTCTATTTTCCTTATTTTTGTGCATTGTTAACTCTCAAAGGCAAATTATGATGACAAATAAGAAAAGAGTCTATAAATGGATCTTTATTGTCTTGGGATTGATTATTCTTCTTGCCATTTTCTATGTTGTGAGAAGAGAGAGTTCTTTGCAATACAAAATCCCTTATAAGCATTTGTTGCTGCAGTCTAAAAAGTATGGACTTGACACTTCTGTTTGTTTTTACGTTGATTATACCATACCATCAGGAAGTCGTAGATTTTTCATCTGCGACCTCTTGAATAACACCATTCTCTACTCTGATTATTGTATGCATGGACCTGGGAAAGGTAGCACGGTTGAGCGTCCCGTTTTTAGTAATGAAATAGGAAGCAATTGCTCATCTTTGGGGGCATTCCGAGTCTGTCGAAATCAATGGGGATATAGACTAAAAGAAAAGAGAAGTAGGAAGATTGTAGGACTGGAAAGGAGAAATGACCAAGCGGAAACACGAGGGTTGATGATTCATGATTCGAGATTCTTAGATTCTATAGTGATGTTACAGCCTATTTTAAAAAAGAAGTATCTGCCCTTGAATGCTTCTTCATCTTCAGGGTGCGTTACAATCACTACGAAGGGATTTTCAAAAGTTAGAGGTCTGGTAAAAGCCAAGGATAAAGATATATTGCTTTATACGGATTATCCAACTAATGGTCCTAAATAGATTACATTTTAATCTGAGATTTTGTAAATATTAGTCACTGTGATTATGGATTTCCTTTTTTCAAAGTTGGATTATTCCCCTTCTTTTCGTATATTCGCTTTAGTGAATTATTGATTTTATAAACTAAATTATGGAGAAAAATAATTACAAGGAGATTGAAACGATTTCGGCATTAAATGATGCCATGGCAAATGCGACATTAGGGGTTTTAGAACATATGGCCTTCCAAGAAATCGACTTTACTTCTATAAAAAACACGGATATTCGCTTCAAAGACTGTTTATTTTTAGGATGCTTGATTCCTAATGATTTACAAATGCGAATGGATGACGAATGTGTCGTATTTCCAAATATTCGTATGCCTTTTAATGTATTTCCTAGTGCTTTGTACAATGCGGATTCTCTTTATAAAGGATACGATCCGGAAAATGAAGATTCCTTTAATGTTTGTTACGATACGACAGTTTATCAGCACTATATAGCCAATGGCAAGCAGGCGAAGGATATTAAGGAGACTTTGACCCGCTCTTTGCACGATCATTTTATCTCCGACGCAATGTATGATTTGTTGGCAAATTATAGCGAACGGTCTGTTGTTGGAATAATGGGAGGCCATTCGCTAAAGAGAGATGATGCCGGATATCGTAAAATCGTATTGATTAGCAAGGAATTAACAGAAAAAGGACGATTGATGATGAGCGGTGGTGGTCCGGGAGCTATGGAAGCCACACATTTGGGTGCTTGGATGGCAGGAAGAAGTGTTGAAGAGGTGGATGATGCTATCAAAATCCTATGTGATGCCTCGTTGAGTTTCAATGGAGGCAAATGGCTCTCTTCTGCTTTCAAGGTGATGAAGAAATATCCAAGAGATGAAAAGTATAGAAGTTTGGGCATTCCGACTTGGTTCTATGGTCATGAACCAGCGACGCCGTTTGCTTCTGATATTGCTAAATATTTTGACAATAGTATTCGTGAAGACGGAATATTGGCCATTGCTAAGGGCGGCATCATTTACACGCCTGGTAGTGCCGGTACTATCCAAGAGGTCTTCCAAGATGCAGCTCAAAACCACTACACCACTTTCGGCTATGCGAGTCCAATGGTCTTCTTAGGCGAAGATTTCTTTACGAAAGATGTTCCGGTCTATCCATTTATTCAGAACATGGTGGAATGCGGCAGATACAAGAATATGATTCTTTCCATTACAGACGACCCTGCTGTCGTGGTTGATAAGATTATGAATTGGTAAATTTTGGTTTAGTACAAAAATCCACGGATTAGAAACCTAATTCGTGGATTTTTTGTTTTGTCCCAAACTTTGTGATGTTTGGTGTTTGTTAATCAGTTAGTATAAATCCAACCTCTCTGACAACTTTACCCAAGGCATTGGTTGTTCAAACTATTTCAGAAAAAAAACTAATCAAAAAACATTGGCGATATGAGTAATGAAAATGTATATCACATCGAAGGCGTGATATGCAATCATTGCCTTATGAGGGCTTCTTCTTGATGTACATTTTTTCCAATTCCCTAGTTTGTTTGGGAGAATAGAAGAATCAATATGTAAATATATCTGTACATTTCCAGTTAATTAGCAAATCACTTTTTTTCTATATAAGCTTTAACCATTATGCTATTTTTGTTTGTGTTTTCTTTTACGGCAAGACTTATTGTATCTCCATTAGTTTTGAATTTTAATTGGTAACCGCTGATCCAATTCGAGTAAAGAATATGGATATTTAGCGTATTCTCGTCTTCCCATCCATAGCAACTTGCCACGGAGAAGCCGTTTTTCAGCCCTTTAAAGCGATTGACAGCCTTGATAGTGTATGGAGGACATACGGATGTTTGAACGCTTTCCCAATGCTCTCTTCCCGCCTTTACGTTGTATGTTTCTCCAGTGTTGGTTGTAATAGATATAGATAGCCCTTCTCCGTCTGGATTAAGGCGTACCGATTTCCATTCCATGGGATTTTTATCTATTTGAATAGTCTTGCCAAGGAGCGGACTATAGACAGGAGTCGGTATACTGCATTTTTCGGTTGGAATCATATATCTCTTTTCTGCCTGTTGTAGATCTTCGAAAGCCTTACCTTCTTTCAAAGGAATATCAGTTACAGTTTTTAAAAGATTCCAAACGAGATTGCGTTCGTACACTCCGTTTCCTACGTTGGCTTGTGTGATGGCGAAAACCATATCCTCATTGGGTGCAACGATGATGTATTGTCCATAGGCTCCGTCTGCTCGATAGGCATTAGGATAATTGCATGGCCAAGTCTGATAGCCGTATGCACCTTTTTGTTCCGTCTCTATTTGTTTCTTTGTCATTTCTTTGATCCATTGGGCAGAGACGAGTTGCTCGCCCTCCCATTTCCCTTGATTGAGAAGCAATTGTCCGAATTTTGCCATAGACAATGCTGATAGTCGTAGTCCCCATCCGCCTGTGTTATAGCCTTCTGGACTCTCCTCCCATTCGGCATCGGCGATTTGGAGCGGAAGAAAGATCCGTTCGTTTAAAAGGTCAATCACTTTCTTTCCTGTAACTTCCTGGACGATAGCTGATAACAGATAGCTCACCATCGAATCATATTTAAAATCCACGCCTGGTGTCTGAATCTTCTTTTTAAGAAAATATCTGATCCAATCGTTATGATTGTTTCTCATCACCCAATCTGGTCGTATGCCAGACGACATGGTAAGTAGATGCTTGATTGACAAGGCTTTTAAATTTTCCGAAACAGAATCGGGAAGCAATTGAGGAAAAAAACGGATGACTTTGTCTTCTAATTGCAGTTTGCCGTCTTCGATGGCTAAGCCGACCGCAATGCCTACGAATGTCTTTGATACAGAATAGAGTGTATGCTGATTGCTTACAGCAAACGGTTGAGGGGCAAATTCTCCAATGATATTTCCATGGCGAAGGATGACTATCTGATGAGCTTCGCTTTTTTGTAAATTCATCATCGCCTCATAATAGGCCAAGATTTCCTTAGAATCAACTCCTTGTGATTCTGGCGATACTCGTTTTAGTTCGGCAGACGTCCAATACGGAATAAATGAAAGGAGAAAAAGAATACACAATTTCTTCATATTACATTTTTTTGAAAGTAAAACAGGCGAACGGAAGAATAAACCTCGCATTCGCCTGTCTGTAAATCTATCAATTAGAGCAAATTAAGGTGACCTATAAATTCACCGTTTATAATTTTTAGTAATAAGTGACTCTTTATAAACTTTTGGGTGTTTTTTGATTTTTTTTGGTGCATCTTGCTTGTCAGTCAGTCACAATGCTCGCACTGTTCCTTCCTTCCGCTCATCCAAAAAATCTCAAAAATTCTTCGAAATCAATTTGTAAAGGTCGCTTTGACTTATTGCTGATTCATTGATGCTAAGAGTTCCTCGTTGGAAGATGTACGCTCTATTTGTCCCTTCATGAACTCCATGGCTTCGATAGAGGTCATTTCCGACAAATACTTGCGGAGAATCCACATTCTGCGAGAAGTTTCGTCGTTCAGTAGCAAGTCATCACGACGAGTGCTTGATGCCATAATATCAGCAGCAGGGAAAATTCTCTTATTGGCCAATTTACGATCAAGTTGCAACTCCATATTACCTGTACCCTTAAATTCCTCAAAGATAACGTCGTCCATTTTTGAACCGGTTTCTGTAAGAGCTGTGGCGATGATTGTCAAACTACCACCATTTTCAATGTTACGAGCAGCACCGAAGAATCTCTTTGGCTTTTGCAAAGCATTAGCGTCCACACCACCAGAAAGAACCCTACCTGATGGAGGGGCAACCGTATTGTAAGCACGGGCAAGACGAGTGATGGAATCCAATAGGATAACTACATCGTGGCCACACTCAACCATTCTCTTTGCTTTTTCCAAAACGATGTTGGCAATCTTCACGTGGCGGTCGGCTGACTCGTCGAATGTTGACGCGATAACCTCGGCTTTTACGCTGCGGGCCATGTCTGTAACCTCCTCTGGACGCTCATCAATCAGAAGTACAATCATATATACTTCTGGGTGATTGTCTGCAATGGCGTTTGCTATGTCCTTCAAAAGGACGGTCTTACCAGTCTTAGGTTGAGCAACGATCAAACCACGTTGGCCTTTACCGATTGGACAGAACATATCGACGATTCTGACAGAAACATTGCCTGCATGCCCCTTGGTGAGATTGAACTTCTCTTCAGGGAAGAGCGGTGTCAAATGATCAAATGGCACACGGTCTCTAACCACTTCTGGCGAGCAACCGTTGATTGTATCTACGCTGCTTAAAGCAAAATATTTATCAGTATCTTTTGGCGGAGTAATGTAACCAGTTACGACATCACCTGTTTTCAATCCATAACGTTTGATGAGTTCATGGCCAACGTGAATATCGTCTGGGGATGTTAGGTAGTTGTAGTCTGCAGAACGGAGGAATCCGTAATTCTCCATTATTTCAAGAACGCCGCCGCCTTTTATCAATTCATTGAAATCATAAACTTTGGGTTTAGGCGGTTGTTGCTGCTGGACAGGTTGTTGATAATTATTGTTGTTGTTATTGTACATGCTATTGTACTTGTCAATCTGCTGACGAACATACGGAGAACGTTCTTGTTGTTGATATCCGTTGTTCTCTTTTTGATTTTCCAAAACTACACTTTGTGTGTCGTTTGGAGTTTCAGCATCTTGATTTGCAGGAGTCTCTTCAGGAGGAAGGATACCCTTCTTCTTGTTCAAAATCATACGAGCAATAGCCGCTGCCGGATTTCCTGCCGACATAGTATCCAACCCGCCTCTACCGTTTACACGATTTTGTTGGTAATTGTTATTATACCGTGGTTGTTGGTTCTGTTGTTGGTTATAACCCCTTTGATATTGATTATTGTTATAAGATTCTCTTCTCTGTTCTACAGGTTGGTTGTTGCTGTAACCATTATCGTTATTAGGCTCATCCTCATTTCCCATTTCTGGTGTTTGCTCTTGAGTGCTAACTTCTGTCTCAACATAATCATCATTCTTAGGACTTTCTTGCGATGAAACTGCAACATCTTGAATCGCTTGTTCGTCCAATATTTTGTGGATCAGTTCATCCTTTCGGTATGATTCCACTTTTTTTATTCCCAAGTGCTTGGCAATGATTCTTAAATCGACAAGTGTTTTTTCTTGTAATTGAAGTATGTTATCCATAAATCTTAAAAAAAGATTGATATTCTATATTCTCGAAAATCTATAAATACAAAATACTGAAAATACAAATAGAATGTATTTGTAGTCTGAACTTTAACAATGTCTGTATCTGATATAAATTGGTTGCTAGAAAACGCAACAACATTGAACTGTTAAAAACAATGCAAATATAGTTGGATTTTTTTAGAAAAGAACAGAGTGGGCGTGTTTTTTTATTGTCCTATCTCAATTTTTAAAACTTTTTTTGTTTCGTCTGTAATCTTAAAACGGTCATCACTCCGTTCTCCAATTATCCAAACTATCTGATTGTCAGATGTCAATAGCCATACTTGGCTTTTTTTATATACGGAGAACCGGTTATCGACGAAGTAGTCGCTTAGTTTCTTTTTTCCTTTCATGCCGAAGGGTACGAACGAGTCGCCCTGCTTCCATCGCCTTAGTTGAAGGGGGAATTTTAATTTGTCGTAATCCAAAAAGCAATATTTCTTGGCTTTTTCTATGACAACAGACGAAGCGTCTTCTATCTTGAATTTTAAGTTGATAGGAACCTCTACGATAGTTGTATTGGCAGGCACGTCAAAAGAGACACTCTCGTTTTTTTCTGTTTTATAGAGAATTAGCACGTCCCTATCCTTTTGCAAAGTGTACTCTTCGGATTGGAAAAGCTTGCCCGACTCTCCGTCAATACTATTGGTTATGTTTTGTATGGTGGACGAGGAAAAACCGAAAGGTTGCAAAATCTCAAACAGTAGAAGTTGTACGTTTCCCTCTTTCTTGAGTTGATCGATGAATAGATGCCAGACGTTATCGTCAATTTGTTTCATCACGTTTCCTCGGGCATCATTTATTTTTTCGTCTACGTACTCTTCCGTATTTTTTAGATAGGAAATAGTTTGGAGCAATGAATTTTTGAAAGATGGATTGATGCTTTCGAAGAGAGGTATGATGTTGTTTCTGAATTTGTTACGGACATACACAATCTCCTTATTGGTGGAATCCTCAACATGCTCCAATCCCTTTTTATTTAGGTACTGGAGGATTTCCTTTCGTGAGACACAAAGCAATGGTCGGACAATATTTCCATTTTTAGGTTTTATGCCCGTCAGACCATGAATGCCGCTGCCTCTTGTTAGATTGATAAGAAAAGTTTCCACAACATCATCGGCATGATGAGCGATGGCGATGTGTTTCGCACCCGTTTCTCGTAGCTGCTCGGAAAACCAATTATACCGAAGTTCTCTGGCGGCCATTTCTATAGATATTTTGTGTTCTGATGCGTACGATTCGGTTTCGAAATCGACCTTTCGATAATCAATGTTTAGAGTTTTAACCCATTGTTCTACAAATCGTTCGTCACGCATTGACTCCTCGCCGCGAAGGTGAAAATTGCAATGAAGAGCAATACAGTCATAACCTAATTCGCAAAGCACGGCAAGCAGAGCAACCGAATCGGCTCCTCCGCTTAACCCTACTGCAATTTTATCTTTATGTGAAAAAAGCTTTTCTTGTTCAATAAAACGACTGACTCTCTTCTTCATTTTAGTCCTATAATTACCACAAACGTTCCAAAACGGTCTTGACTAAACCTTCCATTGAACCTTTGTATTCGGTATTCATATCTTTGTTGACACGCCCTGCAATGATGCAACATACGGTCATTGCCTTGTGTCCCAACAACTTGGAAAGTCCAGCTACTGCAGAGCTCTCCATTTCAAAGTTAGTGATTTTTTCGCCGTTATAATCGAACGACATGATTTTCTCGTTTAGTTTTTCGTCTGCCAACGGAATGCGTACAAACCTTCCTTGCGGGCCATAGAAGCCTGGGGCCGAAATGGTCACGCCTTTCACCATGTCAAAGCCGATTTTCTTGACTAAATCTTCGTCTGCACTAACCACATAAGGGCTTGCCAAACGTGGCATCCAGTTGGTATGTTGGCAGAAAGCCTTTTCGAAATCGTAATCCAGTATGCCCTCTCCTACTTGGTAGTAACCTAACAATCCGTCAAATCCGATAGAACGACGGGAGACAACATAGGAGCCGATTGGACAGAAATCTTGTAAGCCGCCTGAAGTCCCGATTCTAACCAATGTCATGGAGGTATGCTTCTCTTTTTCTGTCCTTTTCTCGAAGTCGATGTTTTTTAGCGCATCCAACTCCGTCAAGACAATGTCGATGTTGTCGGTGCCGATTCCGTGCGAAACACACGAAACACGATTACCTTTGTATTTTCCTGTAATGGTATGGAACTCACGACTTTGAACGTCACATTCAATAGAATCTTTGTCAAAGTAGCTTGCCACCATGTTCACTCGATTGGGATCGCCGACAAGAATCACCGTATCCGCCAATTGGTTGGGTTTTAGGTGAAGATGGAATACAGATCCGTCTGCATTTACTATAAATTCTGAAGATGGAATTATTCTCATAATTGTATGTGTTTTCGTGATTGTAAAATATTTCAGGCTGAATTGTCAATTAGCCTCTAACAAATTTAAAATTATTTTTTGAAAAGACAAGTGTATGGATCGAAGAACTGAACATCGTCTGTCGTTTATTTCCTATGACAAAAACGTAGGGCACCTTATTGGGATTTGGAGTTTTTCTTCGCATCGTATATCTTTGCGTAAAGGCTATTTTTAGGATGACAAATAATACTTACATTCATACATTTTCCGAAGAGGCAGTTCTTATCGATTTGCCACAAAAATTCACATTCCCTTTTCATTATACACCACACCCGCTTTGCTGTATTGCAGCGAAAAAGGTGCAAGATTATTTGAGTCAAAAAACGGAGTGGAAAGAGGAACTGCAAAAGGGTAAAATGTTTGGTGTTTTAGTGGTGAAATCTTTTGATGGAACGCTTGGTTTCTTGGCTGCATTCTCTGGAAATTTGCAAAAAAGTAACCTTCACCCCTATTTTGTCCCGCCGATTTATGACTTACTTCAGCCTGATGGATTTTTTAAATTAGAAGAGTTGAAAATCAGCGAGATAAATCATAAAATTAGTTCAATTCAAAATAGCGAAGATTATATAAATGCTTGCGAATGTATTAAATTCGCAAAAAATGAGGCGGAAAAAAGGCTAAAAGAAATGAAACTTTCGATGAAAGACTCGAAGGCTGAGCGAGACAGGCGAAAGTTGGTTGGTGTTTCGGAAGAAGAGCTGGCGTCGATGATAAAAGAGAGCCAATTTCAGAAGGCAGAATACAAACGTTTGGAGAAGAAATTAAGTGAAGAGATAGAGGGTATGCAAGCTAAAATCCTTGCTTATGAAACAGAAATCTCCTCGTTAAAAAAGGAACGTAAGAACCGTTCGGAAGCACTACAAATGCGTCTTTTTGAACAATTCCAAATTCGTAATGCCAAGGGTGAAGTGAAAGGTTTGTGTGAGATTTTTGCTCCTACTTCGCAAGGTGTTCCTCCTGCAGGTGCTGGTGAATGTGCAGCTCCGAAATTGCTACAACATGCCTATTTGCATGGTTACGAACCCATCGCCATGGCCGAATTTTGGTGGGGCGATTCTCCTAAGGCAGAGATACGACATCATTTGCATTACTACCCCGCTTGTAAACTAAAATGCGAACCTATATTGAACTTTATGTTGCAAGGTTTAGAGGTGGATGAAAATCCTCTTGAGAAAGATTCTTTTGTCAATGAACCTTTGGACATTGTCTATGAAGATGATTATCTGATGGTTATAAACAAACCTGCAGGGATGCTTTCTGTGCCAGGCAAGTCCGATCGTTTGTCGGTTTACGATCGTGTGAAAGTGTTGTATTCTCAGGCTACCGGACCATTGGTCGTTCATCGTTTGGATATGGCAACCTCTGGATTGCTGTTGATTGCCAAGGATAAGGAGGTGCATAAAAATTTGCAAGAACAGTTTCTCAATCGAACCATAAAAAAGTGCTATGCAGCCATATTGGATGGTACCGTTCCTTCGGATAAGGGTTTGATATCTTTACCATTAATGCCTGATTATGAGGACCGTCCGCGACAAATAGTTTCTCGTACTCATGGAAAGAATGCCGTCACAAGATATGAGGTGGTTGAAAGGAAGGGAGGAAAAACGCAAATATTGTTTTATCCAGAAACAGGTCGTACCCATCAATTGCGGGTTCATTCTGCTCATACCGAAGGATTGTCGTGTCCGATTGTGGGAGATGAGTTGTATGGGACAAAATCGGATAGACTTTATCTTCATGCACAAAAATTAGAATTCACTCATCCTATTACAAATGAGAGAATTAAGTTGGAGAAACTACCCTCTTGGACGTTTTAATGGATTGACATTAGAACTCTCCTGCTTCAACGTTTTCCCCAAACCATCACAAACTCTTCGTATATTCTATAGGATAATTCAAAGCGAATTTTTTCTTCGGTCTTTGTTTCGTAGCCATAAAAAATACCAGAATCATTCATCAGGAAAGGTTCGATATGCAGGTCCGTTTGAAAATCTATGTCCCTCTGATTCATCATCTTAAACATGCTCTCTTTGGCAGACCATTGGAGTAGCAGATGATCCATCTCGTTCTCTTTGTTGGTGTTGGCTAATTCAAATTCGGATAGAAAACGATTTTTCACACGAAAAATCTTATCCCTCTTTTGTTCTATATCTATTCCAACGATAGCATTAGAATGAAGCAATATTGCCAAATAACCGCTCGTGTGCGATATGCTGATTTTCATCGGGTTGCCTTCAATCGATGGTTTCCCGTCTTCGTCATGTTGTATTTCGTTTTCACATCCAGTGAGAACTTTTAGCATGACACGAGAGGTTAGAAATTCTTGCCTACGCTTTTTGAAGGGGAATTTGCTGATGTATTGTCTATATTCTTCTTGGCGAATGTCGAAGTAAGCCAATAGTTCCTCTTCGCTTTCCTCCATTTTCCACAAGGCTAAAATGGAGCCATCGTCGAAATGTTCTTTTGAGAATAGCATATAACCTAATTACTTCTTTTTTTCCAAGATTTCCTTCGTAAAGAATACGAAAATACTGATAACTACCAAGTAATACATCACATCGCGACTATCGATCACGCCTCGGCTCATTGACTCATAATGGGTGTTGATACCGATGGAAGAGATTAACGTCGCTGTTTTTCCCGACAAAATCATGGAGGCCACCAAGTCAAAACCACAATAGATGAACACACATAAAACTGCCGACAATATAAATGCAATAATTTGATTATCAGTCAGCGACGATGCAAATACACCAATTGAAACATATACGGCTGCTAAGAAAAACAGGCCGATATAAGATCCCCAAGTTCCACCCACATCCATTACTCCGATTGGATCACCAAGCAGATAAACAGAAATGAAATAAACTAAGGTTGGAATCAGCGAGAACAAAACGAGTAGGACGCCAGCCAAATATTTCGACATCACAATGCTCATTTTTGTAATCGGACGCGTCAACAATAGTTCGATTGTTCCTGTGCGCTTTTCTTCTGCAAATAGCCTCATTGTGACGGCTGGTACAAGGAATAGGTATAGCCATGGAGCCAACTCGAAAAGGCCTCCCATGCTCGCGTATCCCGAATCTAATATATTATACATTCCTGGAAATACCCAAAGAAACAATCCTGTGATTACCAAGAAAACACCAATGACGATATAACCCATTGGTGAGGCAAAAAAGTTGCTGAATTCTTTTTTTAATAGAACGAACATATCTATTTATTACAATCGTCTTGTTATCCAAAATGGGTGAATGTTATATCCCCCTTAAATATATTATGCAAATATAACACATTTGGAAATATAGACATCCCTTAGATTGAATTTTGTGCTTAGAACTATTGCTTTTGTTAAATTGGCATAGCTTTTGATTAAATATTTCTGAAATGACAAAAAATACGATGAAAGAGAACACAAAGATATATTTTCAGAAAGCCAAAACACTTATTTTTAAAGCTTTAAATGCAAGTCTAAAACTTGCTAAAGACCTTTATCGCATACTTAGTCCTATTGGTATTCTTCTATTTAATAAGGTTAAGTCAAAAGTCACATTTCTATATGAATTAATAAAGAAATATGGAAAGAAGTTCATCCATCTTTTCAAATCAAAGTGGCAAGTCAAGGCGTTGGTTTTGGCGGGCCCCCCTTTAGTTTTCTTGCTTTTTGTGACGCTATTTATCTATGCTGTCGATGGCAATTGGTTCGGTTGGTTTGGTGCTTCGCCTAACAGCGAAACGTTGGATAAGCCCATACAAGTGGAAGCATCTGAAATTTATAGTGCCGATGGTGTCATGATTGGTAAATATTTCACGGAAAATCGTTCGTCTGTCGATTTCAAGGGTATCTCTCCCATCCTTATCGAAACTTTGGTTCATACGGAGGATGAGCGATTTTACGAACATCATGGTGTTGACTATTGGGGTATTGTTGGTGCTTTCAAAGATGCCATTTTCGGGAATGCTCGTGGTGCAAGTACGATTACGCAGCAGTTGGTCAAAAATTTGTTTAAAATCAGGTCGGAATATATGGATGGAAAATTGTGCAAAGTCTCAGGCTTTAGTACAATGATTATCAAGGTGAAAGAGTGCTTGGGCGCTCGACGTATTGAAGACCGATACTCTAAGGAACAGATATTGAACATGTATCTAAATACGGTCTATTTTGGAAGCAACGCTTATGGCATAAAGGCCGCGGCAAAGACCTATTTCAACACGACGCCCGACAAACTCACCTACGAACAATCGGCTTGCTTGGTGGGTATTTTGAAGGCGAACACTTACTACAATCCGAAAAAAAATCCCGAGAATAATCTTCGTCGCAGGAATGTGATTTTAAATTTAATGCATGAACAAGGTGTTTTTTCAAAGCAAGTTTGCGACTCTCTTTGTGACATTCCGTTGATGCTTAATTTTAAGCAAGAGTCTAATCTGAATGGCAAGGCTTTATATTTTAGAGATTTGGTTTATAACGAATTGCAAAGTTGGTGTGATGAGAATGGCGTAAATCTCTATCAAGATGGATTGAAAATCTATACGACGATTGATTCTCGTATGCAAGAATATGCAGAGTCCGCAGTCTCAAAACAAATGGCCGAATTGCAGAAAAAATTTGACCAAGGCTGGGGAAAGAACAACCCTTGGCGTGATCGTTCAAATAAAGAGTTGAAAAACTTTATTGATGATCGTGCTGTTCAAACGGATGCCTACAAGGCCTTGTCTATGCGATTTAAGGGGAACAAGGATTCTATTATGAGCCACATGAAGCGACCTCACAAAATGAAGGTTTTTGATTATAAGCGAGGCGTTAAAGATACCATTATGAGTAGTTTGGACTCTTTGAAATATACGCTTAGATTCTTGCATTGTGGATTTTTGGCCATGGAACCCCAAACTGGCTATGTAAAAGCTTGGGTTGGTGATGTTGATTACAATTATTGGCAATATGACAAGGTCTTGGCCAAACGACAACCTGGTTCGACATTTAAATTGTTCGTGTATGCGGAGCATGTTCGCCAAGGCGGTTGTCCTTGCGACGTTCGTGTGGATTCGGCTGTGAATTGGAGTTATAGAGATCGCGAGGATGGAAAGATAACGCTATGGCAACCTAAAAATGCTAATGGCGAATTTTCAGACGAAGAGATGACGTTGAAGACAGCCTTCGCTCGTTCCATCAACAGTGTTGCCGTGCAGTTGACTCGTGAAATTGGTGCGAAAAATATTGTATCGTTGGCGCATAAGATGGGTATAGAGTCTGACATAGAACCCAATCCGTCCGTTTGTTTAGGATCTGAGGATGTCTCTTTGTTGGAGATGATTACCGCTTACTCCGTCATTGCGGACGAAGGAAGAAAGCATAAACCGATTTTTGTCACTCGCATAGAAGATAAGAATGGAAAAGTTCTCTATAAGTCAAAAATATCAACAGAAACAGTGCTTGATTACGAAACTGCCTTCTTGATGAGAGAGATGCTTCGAGAGGGACTGGTGGACGAGAAAGGCACATCGCAAGGATTGCATAGGTATAACATCTTCCAAAACACTGATTTCGGAGGTAAAACAGGATCCACTTCTAACTATTCCGATGCTTGGTATATTGGAATCTCGCCAAATTTGGTGGCCGGAGCTTGGGTTGGCGGCGAATATCGTTGCATTCACTTTAGAAATGGAGCAGAAGGACAAGGTGGAAGGGCGGCTCTTCCAATATTTGGCCGTTTCATGGAAAAGACGATGAACGACAAGCGATTAAAAGGCTACAGAGGTCGTTTTGAAGAACCAAAGCAAGAGATAAGCAAAATGTATGCTTGCGAGAAGATTGAGCCGAAATCGGAAGGCGGAGGAGTGCGAGGATTTTGGAAACGACTCTTTGGCAAGAAGGACCCCGTTATCAATGAGCAAGGCGACACTGTCTTGACGGAGCGTGAAATTCGTCGTCGTGAACGCAAAGCCGAAAAAGAGGCCAAGAGAGCCAAAAAAGAACAAGAAAAGGCCGAAAAGGCCGAAAAAGAGAAAGGCAAGAAGAAATGGTGGAAACGAAATAGGGAATGATGTGTGTGGTATGTTTGTTTCACTATAGTTATCGTATTTAGGGAAAATTGTAAATATGCTAATCGAATAGTTTCCAACTAAATACGAATCGGGAAATAGAAAAAACTCTTCGTCTTGTTATTTATATTTCAAAATTTTATATTAAATATGCATAATATATAATCAACTTACGAAGAAGAATGAAACTATTTAAATTTAAAAACCAAGCATTGTTTATCGGTGCTTTATTGTTAAGTGCTTGTTCTAGTTCTAATCCAGAACAAAAGAAATGCGTTGTTGTCAGCCACCCGGACACTTTTCATGTCGGAGGTGTAAGTTTCAATATGATTAATATTGAAGGAGGCTCGTTCATCATGGGGGCACAATATGCCAATCCAGCCTTGGAGAATTACGATTCAATCGCCACTACCATGGAATCTCCAGTACATAAAGTAGAGGTTGCTTCGTTTGCTTTGGGAGAAACGGAGGTCACACAAGGTTTGTGGAAGGCTGTCATGAAAGAGCCTTTGACTTGGAATGATTCGGTAGGCATCGGCGACGACTACCCTACTTATGTTTGTTCCTTCGAGAAGGTTATAGATTTTTTAGCTGCGTTGAATGACAGTCTTCATCAAAGTGGTCAGCTTGCGACCGATAAGAACGTTTGCTTACCCAACGAGAACGAATGGGAGTATGCTGCCAAAGGCGGAAAAAACAATATGAAGACTCTTTATTCTGGTAGCAATAATTTGGATGAAGTGGGTTGGTATGAACTGAATTCAGGACTAAGGGCTCATCCTGTGGCCCAAAAGCAGCCTAATGCTTTAGGTATTTACGATATGAACGGAAATGTTTGGGAATGGTGTTCTAATCAAAAATGCGACTATCCTCTTACGGCAGCAAGCGAAGTTATTTCCAAAGAAGATAAAATTCCGCACATAATTAGAGGAGGATCTTTCGGATACACGGCTCACGGAGCCCGCAACACTTGCCGTGGTTACAACTTCGTATGGTATGGTGATAACAATATAGGTTTTAGATTGTGCATCAAATAAATTGATTTTATAAAAAAAAGTAAAAGGCCTTGGAATTGAGATTTCAAGGCCTTTCTTATTATAGATTAGAATGTTATGTCTATCCTATGCCCCATGTCCCTTATATATCATACAAAATATACCCAACAAGATTGCCAAAATTAGAGCAAGCCCTAAGAAAAAGAAAAGTATAGATTTGCCCCATGGAAAGAAGATGTGCAAGATGCAGATGATAACAATCGGAATGACGATGTACAAAAGAAAGAGAAAACCTAATGTACGTAATCCGTCCCACGTATCACTGCTATAGGCTGTGCTTTCTACGATTACGTTCTCTCCAACCTTCAATTTGCTTAAATTCTTACAGTTATGGAAAGCATCTTCTCCAATGTAAGTTAGAGCGTTGGGAACATTGATTGAATGCAGTTGTTGGCAATCATAAAAGGTGCAATTTTGTATCTGCTCCAGACTATCTGGCAATGTCACTTTCTTGAGGTTCGAACAGTCTGCGAAAGCATCATTCCCTATTGAAGTCACAGCGTTTGGTATTGTAATTTCTTCTAAAGCAGAACATTGTGCAAACGTCTGGCTCCCTATGCTTTCAAGAGAAGAAGGGAACGTGATTTTTTTTAGTTGGCAACATCCTTCAAACGTATTAAACTCTATTGACTTTATTGAGTTTGGAAAATCAATTTCTGAAAGTTGTGAACACCGCCTGAAAGCATCATGTTCGATTTGATTTAAATTTCGAGGGAAACGGATGCTTTTTATGCCAGTATTTTCAAAGGCATGTCTTCCTATAGACTGAAGATTGTCTGGAAGATTAATTACTTCAAGTTTTTGGCAATTCTTAAACGCAAAATTGTCGATGTCAATAACGCTTTGAAGTATATCAATACTTTTCGGACAATAATCAACTGGACCTATCCATCCGTAGCATCTTGTACCATTTGCGTAGTACAACAAACCTCCTAGGTTGCTACAACCGTAGAATGCATTAAATCCAATAGAGGAAACATTATTCATATTGCCCAAGATTTCCCTTATTCCCGTCTTTCTAAAGGCTTCATCCCCGATTACTTCCAAACTATCAGGAAATTCGATGCTACTTAGATTGATACAGTTTTCAAATGCACTACTTTTTATTATACGGAGGGAATTGGGAAATTTAACAGACTTCAGGTTGTTGCAGTTGCGGAAAGAGGATTCCTCTATACATGTAACACCTTCGGGAATTTGAATTTCCTCCAAGTTGTAAAAATAAGAAAATGTACGCTCTCCGATTGTTTGCAAGGAGGAGGGAAAAACTATTTTTTGTATGGAATCATTTAAAGAATAGATGCCATTTAAAAATCCTATATCATCTTTGTTTATAACGGTGACACCATCATTGATTATCAATGTGTTATCTATTATAGTGATTTTTTTGTCCGATTCCATTTCTAATTTATTTTTAGAACTTATTGGGTTGGTGATAAGAAAAATAAGGAAGGTTAGAATTAGGCGTATTAATATTGTCATAAATTAAGAGTCAATAATATACTACAAATATAAAACAAAAAAGGCTGAATCACAAACCGGATCCAGCCTAAATAATTTGTGATGTTGAAGGTTACTTCAAACTTTCCTTAATTGTGTTTACCAAGAAATCCTTTTCCATATCTGTGGCAACATGGATAAGTTTGCCATCTGCAGCCTCTTCAATGTGGCCGATATTGTTGGCAGTGAGTTTGTAATCCTTGATGGAGAACTTGCTCTTATTGTAGTAGTAAAGCACTGGTAGGCAGTCGTGAATAACGCAGCCTGTCGCGTCTTTTGTGTATTTCACGTTAGATGCGTAGTTTTGAAGAAGGATGCTCTTCATTTCTGGGTATTTGCTAAAATCCATGCTGTCAATCTCTGTCTTGGCAATGCTTGCATATACCTCCGTAATGTCGAGAGGGAAAATGGTGATGTCGAGAGCCGAAGATAGAACGGTTTGAACAGCTGGACCATCACCTGCGAAGTTGTACTCTGTTTGACCCTCTTTGTTGAAGTGCGTGATACCACCTCCCATGATATAGACATTCTTGATGTGAGACACCGTTTCCGGATATTTTGTGATCAAATTAGCAAGAGTTGACAACGGACCCACTGCGATATATGTCACGCTATCCTTTTGGTTGATTTCTGACGCAAGATAAGCCAAATCCTTATTAGTTGCAATCATACTATCCGTCACTCCATATTTAATTGCCATAGAGTCTGCAATGCCAGCCAAACCGTCTGTTCCGTGGAAATCGCCACAAGTAACTTCATGCCCATCGGAAGGTTCTCCGATGCCTTGGCACAAAACACTGTTCATGTTCAAATATTTCGCCATGATGTTCATGTTACGAGTCGTATATTTGAAAGGCATATTTCCGAATGTAGAAATCATATACTCAGGCTCTCCGATAGTCTTTGCGAAGAAAATATTACACACAGAGGCGCATACCCGTTTCACCTATCCGTTCTCTAAATTAGAGTTGAGGGTGAGGCGTTATAGCAAGGAGTTGTATGAGGAGTTGGAGAAATATGTGAAAAGTTGATACAACCAAAAAGCGCGGACATTAGCCCGCGCTTCTCTTTTCTATATCGGAACCGATTACTTCACGTTTCCAACCTTGATAAGGTACTCCGCGATTTGAACAGTAATCCGTCATTTTCAACCATCTTGCCAGAATAGTGCGTGATGGCTACCTTCGTGCCAAAAACGTAAAAGTTATGGAAAGAAAAAGAAATATGCAGATGTTGACATTTGGGTATTTTTCTCGATTATTTGGTTCTGAAGTTTTGTTAGGCTATATTCTTAGAAGAGATAATTTGGCATTTGCTGAAATGTTCTTTTCTCAATAATACATATTTCTGCCGAAAATATGTTAAAGATTGCACAAAACAAGATAAAACTGATTGTTTTTTAAAGAAAAAATCGTATTCTTGCCGTCAAATGTCGGTTAAAAGGACATTGAAAGCCCCCAAAAAGCAGATTATAATGAGCAGATTCAGATACCCGATTGACAATGACCAGTTCCAGGAAATAAGGGAACAGGGACTATTGTATGTTGACAAGACTGACATGATGTATGATCTTGCCAACAGGTATAAGTACATTTTTCTGGCTCGTCCTCGACGTTTTGGCAAATCTCTGCTTTGCAACACCTTTAAGGCCTACTTTCAGGGACAGAAAGAGCTGTTCGAGGGGCTGAAGGTGATGAAGCTGGAGAAACAGTGGAAAAAGTTCCCTGTACTTCATTTTATTTTGAGTGGTCTGAAGGACTGTAGCCTTGATGACGCTAAAGGAAAATTGGAACTACTAATTTCTAAATACGAAAAAGATTTTGGTAGAAATGAAGCAGAGAAAACTCCTGGTGCTCGCTTTAGTGGCTTAATACATCGTGCATTTGAGCAGACTGGCGAAAAAGTAGTTGTTATTCTTGATGAATATGACTCGGCTATTATGCGACTGATGTACATGCCAGAACAACTTGATGAAATGCGTTCTTTGCTGCGTGAGTTCTATCAGGTGCTGAAGGATGAAGGCGAGTATCTCCGTTTCGTCTTCATCACTGGCGTTACCAAATTCTCACAGCTCAGCATCTTCTCAGAGTTGAATAATCTGAATCAAATATCTTTTGATGATAAATACTCTGGATTATGCGGTATTACGCAAGAAGAATTAGATACAACTCTCCGTCCATGTATTGAGGAATATGCAGATGCCCTTAATGTTACTGTGGATGAAGCATATGCTTTGCTAAAGAAGAACTATGATGGTTATCATTTCTCGCCAAGAAGCAAGGATGTATATGCACCATTCAGCCTATTGAAAGCTTTGGACAAACAAACAACCGATCCATATTGGTTCGATTCTGGAACCTCCAAGTCACTGATAGATCACTTACAGCACCAACCAGAGTTCAATCCACTGGATTTTGATGGAGCTGAGCTATCAATCAATGCTTTTAATGTGCCATGCGAGAAGGCTAGTACACCAATCCCTTTGCTTTACCAAAGTGGTTATCTTACAATCGCTTCATATGACAAGGAATTGGATTCATACACACTCCATTTTCCCAATTACGAAGTAAGGCGGGGTATGATAGAAAGCCTGACCAATTATCTGATGGATGCTGACGATTTGGAACGAGATGCAGCAGTTCTGTTAATGGCACGAGCTTTTAAGAATAGCGATTTATCTACAGCACTGTTGGGGCTACGTTCTTGGATTGCCAGCCTTCCCTACGACATTATCACCCAAAAGGAATGGATGGCGAAGAAGAAACGAGAGGCATTCTACAAGCTGCTTATCTATGTCATCTTCTCCATGCTCAATAGCAAGGTCGATACCGAAGTCAAGAGCATCCTGGGTCGTGCCGATGTGGTGATCAAGACCAAGACAGACATCTTTGTGCTGGAACTGAAGGTAGACGACTCTGTCGAGAATGCCTTGGCACAGATTGACAGCAAGGGGTATGCTATCCCATACGAGGCTGACGATCGGAAAGTGACTAAGTGCGGAGTTTGTATCTCAAGCGAACAGCGCAACATCACCCACTGGCGAATTACCGATGCAGAAGGATGCATCTTAAACGAAATGAAATTCTAAATTATTGCTGTCCGGTACTTTCAATTTAGAAGTGCAAGAAAAAGAGTCGGATGAAGGATGCAGAGGCTAGTGTATTTTCAGAATATAAAGGAAATTACATACTTAATGTTCAACAAATCAGCAATTGTGGTATAACTCGTATTTTTCATTAATTTCAATTTGGCTCAAACATTATATAATAACAAAAATAAAAGTCCTTGGAATTGATATTTCAAGGACTTTCTTGTTTATATATCAGAATGTTATGTCTATCCTGTAAGCGTCCAATCTGAAAAAATCAATCAAATTGGACGCTTACTAGAAGGTTGCAGCTACAAGAATTTCGCAATCAGAACGAAGAAATCATGTCTTTCATAAAGTCTTGTCAAGGAGTGTTCCTGTCGCCCAAGGTATTCTGGTGGTGGGCTGGCATCTCATACGCCACTTCGTTATATTCACTCTGGTGTATTTTGCAAATGGTTCTTCAGTGGTTGAAATACTAGACTGGTCTTGCCTGGAATAGATCAATACAAAAATGTGCGACAATGTCGCACATTTTTACAAGACACACTTTTCGATCGTCGCAAATCACGACGGTGATTTTATTCTTTATCAAGCACTTCCCAATGTCCACTATAACCACTACCTACATAACGGATATGTGGAATTTTAGCAAGGTGGCGCTTGATAGTCATTGAGGTAACCCCAAATTGTTTCGCCAATTCTTCTGTGGTAATATTAAGATTATCTTTAATAGCCTTCTCTATTTTTTCATCGAGAGTATCTTCTTGAGTAACACCTTGAGTAACACCTTGAGTAACATCTTGAGTAACATCTTGAGTACCACTCTTAGCAGGTCTCATAAATGTCACCACAACAAAGCCACCATTGACAGTCCATGTTGGTGCTGCTACACCTCTCTTTTGGCAAGCCTCCATGATGCGTTTTACACCAGAGCCCCAGTTCTCAATATAGGTTGTGCTATATAGTACATTGGCTATAAGTGGATTGTACGGATATGAGATATGTGGCTGGAAGATATTCTCTGGTGTAATCTGTGGAGGTAGTATGCCAGGATTCTCAATTTCGATGCGGTCATCGTAGATGGCAATGCCTATGGTCAGGTTATAACGTTCGTACTGACGATGGCAAAGGGCATTCAATACCACTTCACGCAGAGCTTCGGCAGGTACTTCCAGATATTCATCACGAACCAGCCCGACTATCTTTCCATGCATATTCAGGTGCTTGCGGAAGAAATTCATAGCCTCATTAAGCAGTACGAAGATATTTCCCTCCACTCGCTGGTTGTCGATAAACTCATTCTTATCTGTCCCTTGGAACCGAGCCAAACGCATAGTGAATTGCGTGTACATGCCTGTTTCTTTTGTAAAGAGTGCGGTGGCAGCGTTTAGAGGTTTGTTATCTGTCGTCAACTTCCATTTTCCTAACACATCCTCAATGGGTTCTGTTAGAGCCAAATCTGACAACCGACCTCTTTCAACACCAAGACGAACAACACCACGTATCAGTTTCTCGTCCAATGAACTGATATCTGTAAACTCCGATAGTTGTCTTTCCCATGCGAACATGTCTGGCTTACTTCTACGTAACCGCTCTTCATACATGTCGCGTGGCATCTCCTTCGTTGTACTCTCCACCTTATAGTAAGGACAACCATGATAAGTATAAGGCACCATGCCCCATGCCCATCCATCAAAGTGCATGGCAATTACTTTGTTGTCTGGGCAATCAGGAACATCGATATACTCAACCCGGACATCAACCTGTGGCTCCATGTAACTCAGAGCCTGGGCAATCTCCCGTTGGGTATTGTCAGTAACCTGCTGGCCCTGAATCTTCAATGATTTGGGAGCGACACCGAAGATGAGCCACCCACCTTCTGTGTTCAAGAAGGCACAAGCAGAATGCATGCCATCCTTCAGTTCACCCGTGGTCTTTTTCAACTCCAACTGACGATGCTCGTCAGCTTGTATCAGTTCCTTCAGTTCTTCTATTGTAAGTGCCATATATTTATAACGTTCTGTTCTGTTTTATATTGTCACATATTTATGTACTTCACAGGATTTTGGCTTTTGCCATAGAAGGTTGTTACGTCTTTTCCAATGTATGTTGTATGTTCGTCTTCAACTCCCAGGAACTCACACCTTCCAATGTGTTTAGGGCCTTCGGTGTATTTCCAATCTACAGGATTATAGACTTATTCCACAATTCCATTAACAATAGCAAGAACGTGCGTAGCCTTTCTTGCACGGTTTATATCAACCTTCCAATACTTACGGGTCATCTCATAGAGATTCTCCCTTTTTACTTTCCCTACTTTTACACAGATAATGCAGTCTTCGGGATTAGGTCTCAATTCATTTGTCACCATATTCGGATATTATTAATTGACATTTTTGTATAGCGCTATTTGTTAGGATCATACTCTGTTCCACAATTCGGACAAACACGATGCCCATCACTTCGCATCTGCATAGAATTTCCACACTTATAGCAAAAATACTCATGCTTCTCCCAATGTCCTAAATCGTGTTCTACAAACGTTCTGAGTCTGTCTGAAAGAAACCCTCCAGTCATATGTAGATGGCTTATTCGCAGTCTAAAGTTTTCTGTTGAACAACAAGCTCCGCATTCGGGACAAATATACTGTCCATTTGGACATTGCTTTGAGTCGCGGCTATCTATAGTCGCATTACACTTTTGCTTATTGAAACAGTGGTTGAGATATACGATAAATCCCTTCTTTTTACAATTGTCATTGGTGCAGGAAAATTCCGTAACAGCCCTTGACGTGAAATTTGTTATATCTGAAGGCTTCATCAGTTTACCGCATTCACGACATTTTAGATGCTCGTAAAACTTGGCAAAACTCTTCAAATAGGATGAAAGAATGATGTAATGGCCGAATTTTGTTCGTTTCCCATTTTTATTTATGTAGTCGGGGGATATTCCCAAAATACGCATAAAATCAAGAATAGTGTAATACTCCCATTCATCATCAGTACGATACCTTACAGGCGGACGGAAGCAAGGCTTGTTGCCGCACCAATAAAAAGCAAGATCATGATAATTGCCCACTTTATCTGAAAGACGACATTCGCAGAATTCTTCCTGATCTTCTCCTTTGGTTTCAAATCCGACAAAATTGTTCAGACCTTTATATTTAAAATTGAACGGTCTTGCTATTGCAAAAAGTTCTGCCTCGTAAGCTTCGTCAAAATAAAAGGAAACTCCATTTTGTTCATTTACAATTTGGTATTCATTCTCCTTGTATGTTATTTGTATCTGCTGGATGGCACGGGCATAATACTTATTATTATAATCTTTTATATTGCCATATTCATCAATCATCTTCTGAGGGATGAAAACTCTTAGTCTGCCATCTTGTATCTTACTGATTATGCCATTGAAATAGCTGTTACGTTTCCAATTGCTTCTATCGTCAGGGAGTTCATTTACCACCCATCTGCCAGAACATTGAGTAACAATACTTCTAATGCCAATCCACTCGTCCGTATCTTCTCTACCTTCAAGCAACTGAAGCATAACATTGTTATCCAGAGTCTTTGATTGGTCCTTCTCACGCAATTTCAAATATGTAAAAGCAATTTCCAGAGGGAAGCATATCGGCCTCTCTCCATTGGAAATGAGATTATAAAAGGATTCTGCCGTGTGATGGATTTTTCCCTCACTCATAGACTTAAAAAGTTTCTTGACGATCTTTATCTGTAGGTACGGTGGCAGGATTGCAAAGACTTCTTTCAAAGAAGCCGTCGATGTTGTGGTCTTAGAAAGAACTGCCCACCATATCACGGCAAGTCTTTGATTAATATTATTTGTTTTCTTGAAGTTCTGTATTTGGCTCGTAAAACTTGTTTCCCAATTTCGCAGTGTATAGAAATCACTATCGCCACCTGGCATGTTGGCTGTCATAAGTTCGGTCAAGAGAACAGCAAGTGCAACATTTTCGTCGGTCATTTCCATTGATTGTAATCTCTGCGCAATCAGCGGGAATAAATTAACCTCTGTCGTTTCCAGAACCTTTGCATGTGTTCTGTTTTTGAGCGAAGGTTTATCATACCATCGCTCCTTTTCTGCATACACTCCATTAAGGGAAATTGCGTTGATGATAATCTCTACAATATTCTCTGGCAACGACGTGACAACATCATGTTCAAATAGAATCAGAAGGTCTTCTACCGACCTGCTGTTGATGTAGTCATCCCATACTGAAGAGCACTGGCCATCTGGAATCAACTTCTTCAAATCTTTGAGAAAAGTACAATTCTCCCGTTCAGGATAGCGAGAATAATACTTTTTTTCTCTCTCTTCCAATGGCTTACCGTCAAAGAAATGGCTAAGTGGGGTTGTTTCTACCACCTCTTTTGCCCTCGCAATGACAATATTAGCAAATTCGATGCTATGATCAAACAATTCAGAAGCGTCTTTGACAAATTTCTTTATGTCCGCATACCCCCATTGTGAAACAATTTGCTCCGACAAGGCTAATGTTTCATCTATTGTAAGCCATGAATGAAAACCAGTTGATACCTCAGAAAGCACACCTATGGACTGTGTTTCTCTCAATATGGGGATAAGTCCTTGTTTAATTTCCACTTTCTCTGCTTTTTCATAGATTGAGCTATAATGCTCGTATGCTGAGAAGAAGTCGGACTTTATTCTGTAGGGAGAATTTAGGTTGGTGCGCAACAACTCTTTTAGTTTATCCTTTATCAATGGAAGCAATTTCTGCCTGAAAGGATTTAGAAAATCTTCACCCATAACCGAAAGTTGCCCGATATCGCCAATCACTTGCCAATACTTCTTCTCCTCGATAGCTTTATCAAGGATTTGTGAGATTGACAATGCCAATTCTTCTCTAAAGGACTGGAAATCTTCTACGGACAGGTTGTTGAGATAGGTGAAGAAATCGTTTCTTCTGTAGTCATTATGCTGTTTCCCAACAAATGCCGTCAATTCTTTCTTGAAACGATTTGTCTTCACCAAAGTCAAACACTTAGCTTTTTCCTCTTCATACTGCTTGGAGGTCAAGCGGAGGTACGACCACAGTTTGCTTACAGCATTCTGCTTATCGCGGTCAACATACATCCCCGTCCTCCTTCTGTGTTCACTCGAAGCTTTTAGGTCATCTTCAAATATATCCGAACGTGTGGACAATTCTTCAAACACCTCGTTAATTTTGCCATCCACCATTGTCTCGATGCATTGTTTGGCATACTTCACACATTCGTTGGGGATATACTCAAATGATTTCTCAACATCTTGCCAATCAGAGAGTGTACTGTTGGCATTGAGTTTCTGTTCCAGCCATTTCTGTACAAGGTCTGCATCGTCGAAATATCTAACAATGGTTGGATATATTATCAATACAGCCAGCCGTTCTTCATCAGTAAAGATAGAGAGAAGTGACTGCCAGATGGACTTATCTTCTGTTGAGAACTGTCGGTCAAAGATATATCGATCTTTGGAGTATTCGTTCTGTTTGTAATGGTCTACAAAGAACTTAAAGTGTTCAGACGTTTTTTCTGGGGTACGCTCTGCATCCTCCTCAATTATACGTTTCACCTTATCTGCAACCATACCTAAAGGTTTGAAGGTATGCGTATAGAGATTCATTTTTCGATTGTCTTTATACTCAATATACTCATGGTCTCCGTAATAAGACAATGCTAGCTGTGCATCCTCATCTGACTTGGTAATGCGTCTGACATTCACTGCTCGTTTCTTGCCGTTGTCCTGCTTGTCCACCTGAAAAACAACAATCTGCCCTTCTTTCTTTGCTTCATCCTCAATGAAACTCGCAGAACAAACATAAAAGTCTTGGTTGTATTTAGGTGACGGCATATTACAATTGTTAGACGCAATGAAGCCGAAGTCCTTGTTTGTGTCTAAGAACTTCACCGCACCTATAAAGTATTTGTCTGTAAACATCTATTTTATTAATTTCATATTACAAATATAGCCTAAAAACGCTATAAAACAATAAAATCAGCCCGAAGGCTGATTCTAAACCATTCTAAATCTCATTGATTCTGTCTGGCAGTTTGACCTTGTCACGCTTCTTCGACATGGTTATGAACACGTCGCCGTTGTAGGGGTCACGACCGAGCATCTCCCGTATGGTGTTGCAGAGGCGGAAGTGTCCGAGGCGCATGTCGGTGATGCCCTCCACGTAAAAGTACCTGTAGTCCGGATTGAGGTTCAGCATAGCACGGCGATTTTTTCAACCAGGCTTTTCAGTTCGTTCAGGCTGATGGACTCGTGCCTTAGATTCAAACCGTTCGGTAGTACAAGGTCTGCCTTGACTGAAATTTCAGTTTGTGCTGGTATTGTTGTTTGTTCCTGCTCGACGACTTCAACTGGAACCAGTTTGGGTTTTGTCTGCACCGTAAGCCATTCGACATATTCCGCTATCGGAACACCCGACTGTTTGCAGATTTTGGAGATGGTCACTCCATCCTTGCCTTTGTTTGCCTCATACATGTCACGTATCTGGCACATTTTCTTTTCGCTTGCCATATTTTCTAAATTTTTGTGTTCGCGACAAAGATAAGGGCAAAGGCAAGTTTTGTATTGGATGCTTACGTCTATCCTATGCGCAAAAAGATTGACGGTCTTATGCCCCTTGTCCCTTATATACAAGGCAAAATACACCCAACAAGATTGCCAAAATTAGTGCAATCCCTAAGACAAAGAAAAGTATAGATTTGCCCCATGGAAAGAGAATGTGTAAGATGCATATATACACAAACATAAACAAAAAAGGCTGAATTTCAAACTAAATCCAGCCTAAATGATCTGTGATGTTGAAGGTTACTTCAAACTTTCCTTAATTGTGTTCACCAAGAAATCCTTTTCCATCTCTGTAGCGACATGGATGAGTTTACCCTCAGCCGCCTCTTCAATGTGACCGATGTTGTTGGCCGTGAGTTTGTAATCCTTGATGGAGAACTTGCTCTTATTGTAGTAGTAAAGCACTGGTAGGCAGTCGTGAATAACGCAGCCTGTCGCGTCTTTTGTGTATTTCACGTTAGATGCGTAGTTTTGAAGAAGGATGCTCTTCATTTCTGGGTATTTGCTAAAATCCATGCTGTCAATCTCTGTCTTGGCAATGCTTGCATATACCTCCGTAATGTCGAGAGGGAAAATGGTGATGTCGAGAGCCGAAGATAGAACGGTTTGAACAGCTGGACCATCACCTGCGAAGTTGTACTCTGTTTGACCCTCTTTGTTGAAGTGCGTGATACCACCTCCCATGATATAGACATTCTTGATGTGAGACACCGTTTCCGGATATTTTGTGATCAAATTAGCAAGAGTTGACAACGGACCCACTGCGATATATGTCACGCTATCCTTTTGGTTGATTTCTGACGCAAGATAAGCCAAATCCTTATTAGTTGCAATCATACTATCCGTCACTCCATATTTAATTGCCATAGAGTCTGCAATGCCAGCCAAACCGTCTGTTCCGTGGAAATCGCCACAAGTAACTTCATGCCCATCGGAAGGTTCTCCGATGCCTTGGCACAAAACACTGTTCATGTTCAAATATTTCGCCATGATGTTCATGTTACGAGTCGTATATTTGAAAGGCATATTTCCGAATGTAGAAATCATATACTCAGGCTCTCCGATAGTCTTTGCGAACATCAAGATGGCACAAGCGTCATCTGTTCCTGGATCACAATCAAAAACGGTAGCAGTTGCTTTTTGAACCGTTTCTGGCTTAACAACATTATTAGATTGTTCAGAATTTCCTTTAGAGCCACAAGAAGAGAGGGCTACACAAAGGGATGATAGAATGACAAATGCTTTTTTTCTCATTTCGAGTTGATTTTGATTTGTTATATATATGTGTTGTTTATTGATTCTTAAAAATTTACAGTACGAACAGGTGCTGCAAACGAGCTGAAATCAGCCTTCGCGTTTGTCAAGAAATAGACGGCTGTATTGTCGTCGTTTTCATTATACATGGAACGAAGATTGGGATATTCATCCAACATGGATTTCTTTGCCTCGATGCGATTGTCCTCCACCAATGTGGCTTCCACTCTCACCCACTCTTTACCGTTGAAGGCACAGATTTCCACTTTAGGATTTGCAGCAATTTGCTTTGCCACATTCTTCTTATGACCTGTTTGGATATAGAGTTTTCCTTCAAAAATATTGACCGTGCCAAAAGGTCTAACGCGAGGTTGGTCTCCATCCATTGTGGCGATATAGTAGGTTTGGCAAGCCTTTAAAAAATCATATACTTCTCTCATTTCTGCTGGATTTTGTGATTTATAAGTGGTTGGATCTAAGGAAACAACCGCTTCCGTTTCTAATTTTTCTTGTTGAGCCGAACATGCTTGGGGACATTGAGTTGGACAGTTGGCTTTGTCGCATTTTGAACAACAACTTGCCATGCAAGCGGAAAACAATAGTGCTGAAATAAAAATATTTTTCATGCGATTAATTATGTAATAAAAAACCGAGTAGTCGACGACCACTCGGTTTTTTGAATTATTGGTTTGGATTATTTCTTAGAGAACAATCTGAGGATTTCTCCGATCCAAAGAACTATGGATGTGCCACCGATGATGTAAGCCCAATCCTCTATCTTGAGAGGTACAACGTTGAACATCTCGCCACCGATAGTGACAATCAAGATTTGACCAACGATGATACCGATTGCAATGCCCAAGAAGCCTGTGCAACCCTTGAAATGGAAGGCTGAACGACCTGTCATGAATGCACGAGCATTAAACATGTTCCAGAATTGAAGCATTACGAAAATCGTAAAGAACATACTCAACTCGTATGGTGTCAACTCATTGTCGGCTTCGAGACCTGCAAAGTTCAACAAGTCTGCCATTGAACTAATTTCATAGTGTTGGAAGATGTAAAGCAATCCGAACAAGAAGAAGAAGAACAAACCACCAACACCCAAGATGCTGACAGCCATAGGCTTACTGATGATAAATGCCTCACGATCACGAGGATTGTCGTTCATAACCTTCTTTGTTGGAGGCAATGAAGCCAAAGCCATAGCGGCAAATGTATCCATGATCAAGTTCACCCACAACATTTGGGTTACTGTAAGCGGAGACTCTGTACCCATGAAGGCACCTACCAATACGATGAAACAAGCTACGACATTCACCGTCATTTGGAAGAGGATGAAGCGTTGGATGTTTTGATACAATGAACGGCCCCACATCACGGCACGACCGATACTGCTGAATGAGTTGTCGATGATAGTGATGTCACTAGCCTCTTTGGCAACCGATGTACCGTCGCCCATAGAAAGACCGACGTGGGCAGCCTTCAACGCAGGCGCATCGTTTGTTCCGTCACCAGTAACGGCAACCACTTGGTTCTTCTTTTGCAAAGACTCAACCAAACGTTTTTTATCCATTGGACGAGCACGAGCGATGATTTTCAAATCAAGCACACGATCCATCACCTCTTCGTCTGACAAAGCGGCAAATTCTGGACCTGTGATAATGTTTCTATCTGTATCGCCCTCTTTCCAAAGACCGATCTGACGACCAATCTCTCTTGCTGTTCCTGGCGTATCTCCAGTAACAATCTTAACGTTGATTCCAGCAGTCAAGCACTCGCCTACTGCGTCTGGTACATCGCTACGGACAGGGTCAGCGATAGCACAAACACCCAAGAATGTCAAGTTGTCTGCAGCCACCTTGTTCTCAACAATAGTCTTGTCGCCATCCTCCAAGATTTGATAAGCAAAACCAAGCGTTCTCATGGCTTGATTTTGATAGCCAAGCAACAATGCGTCGATAGCAGCCTTGTCTTTGTTAGCACAAGTCGTCTTACATAGAGAGTGAACAATTTCAGGAGCACCCTTTACATACAAAATCTTCTTTCCGTTGAGAAGAGATGATTTTACGACGGTAGCCATATATTTACGCTCCGTAGAGAATGGAAGTTCCTCAACGCGTTGAGCATTCTCCTTCAATGGCAAATAGTCGATGTTGTTAGCATTCAACCACAAAAGCAACGCACCTTCTGTTGGGTTACCCAAAACTATTGGCTTGTCTGGAGTTGACTTGTCCAAAGAAGCTGTTGAGTTTACGGCAATACCCTCAATGATGAGGTTGCTAAGTTCGTCGTTGCCCAATTTTTGGTCAGCCAAAGAGAAGAAGTTTGTCTCATGGATTCTCATTTGGTTTTGAGTAAGCGTACCAGTCTTATCCGTACAAATCACGGTTGTGGCACCCATAGTCTCGCAAGCGTGCATCTTACGAACCAAGTTTTGAGTCTGCAACATTCTACGCATACTGTAAGCCAAGCTCAATGTGACAGCCATTGGCAAACCTTCTGGAACAGCCACAACGATAAGTGTTACGGCAATCATCAATGTGTTAAGCGTATAAGCCAACAAAGAAGAAAGTTCGCTTCCAACATAATTGTTGATGCCAACTACGGCTCCGATAAACACCGCGAAGAAACCAACAACGATAGAGATGCAAGTTGTCGCACTGAACTCATCAAACTTCTTGATGAGAAGATAGAAGAATATGGCAACAGGCAAAATCAAAGTGAATGCCATCGGATTCCATTCGAAGAACACCAACAATTTACCGACAATGATAAGAGCTGCGAAGATGTAACTCATGTTGGTGATCATGTTACCAAGACCATCCAATTGCTCGTTAAGAGGAGTCTTAACGCTGTCGTCAATTTGAGCAGCTTCGAAAACCTTACCATTTTCAGTCTTGTCTCCTACTGCAAACACACGCATAACTCCGTGGCCTTCCATCACCTTGGTGCCTCTCATGACATGGTTGGATGCAAATGTAGCTTCCTTGTCAAACTCCTCAACCACAGTCGTTTTAGCACAAATAGGCTCTCCTGTCAATGTTGATTCGTCAACGTGGAGAGTAACGGATTCTAACAACTCACCATCGGCAGGGATCTCATCACCTGTCTCGATGATGACAATGTCGCCGACAACGATGTCTTTTTTGCTAATTTGGCTTGTGTTTCCGTTACGGATAACCTTAACAAGCTCATCATCATTCACTTGGTTGAGAATAGCAAACTCACGGTCTGCCTTCAACTCGAAGATGAACGCCAATCCTGTTGCCAACAAAATGGCAACGAAAATACCGATTGGTTCAAAAAATACGCCAAGCCCTTCATTTAGACCGAAATACTCATAGCAAGAGATTCCGATAGAGAGCACTCCGGCAACAAGCAAAATTATGATGAGAGGATCGCTGAACTTCTCAAGGAATTTCATCCATAGCGGCTCCTTCTCAGGCGGAGTGAGAATATTCACACCGTTTTTCTGCCTACTCTCTAACACTTCTGCGTCAGAGAGTCCTACGTAATGTTGTTTTTGCATAAAAATTATTATTAATGTTTTGATATATCAATTTTAAGTTCTAATAACAACCAAGCTAAATACTTTTCTATTGAACTTATCTCCAATCATCCAAATTGCAAATATAGTGAATTTCTTAAAGTTATGCTTTACGAAATCTTATTTCATTTATGAATAATTATTGAACCCTATTGAAAATGATTAATCTCGCAATTTTGACTGGTAATTTGTGCTATCCTTCAAGTAGGTCATAAGCAATACAACACTGACAAAAGTTATAGGATAGGCAATTAGAATGGTCCCGAGGAAACTTCCACAGAAGGTGTCGTATACGCCGTGCAGAACTGCTGGAATAGTAATTGCCAAGAAATAGAGCGAAATTCGATATTTGGGATATAGCTTGGCAAAAGAGATGAAATATCCCGCAATTCCACTCCAAATGGCATGGAAAAATGGAAGGCTGGTCAATCGTGCAATGTTTGCCAAAAATCCGTCCCCGTAATTCAACTGTGAGTTGAGCGTCATTTGATATTGGACACCTTCAAAAACACCAAATGCAATTCCCGACATAAGTCCGTAAAACACAAGCGTTTGAGGAATTAAGGGTTGTTTGGCATATTTGAAAATCAATAGCAAAGGAAGAAGTTTCACTGTTTCCTCTGTCACCCCAACACCAAACACAAAACCTATCAAATTCAGAGGAAAAGACATATCCAAAAATGAATAGAAAGGATTTAGGGAAGGTAATCCTAACAGGCTCCATACGAGAAATATGAATGCTTGCGTACAAAAAAAGACCGACAGGGTACTTTTTAGAGTAACTTGTTGTGTCTTAAAAAGATAATAGAAAAACATTGCCCATATTGCCGAAAAATAGAGGGAAACGAAATAGAACATCAAGTAGCCACTTCCTAAAAATGAACCTAAAACTAAAGGCAACATTCCCACCAAAGCCATAGTCATCAACTTTTTGTCAGAGAGCCATGCTTTGTTTTCGAATGCTTCGCGTGGTATAACTAATTCGCTTCCTATGGTTTGAAGTTGGGATATCAAGCCTCCGTTGTGTTCGATTTGAGGTTTTAAACCCAACCTCTTCAAAAAATATCCAACAGTATCCTCCTCTGAAGTGTTGCTGTCAATTGCCTTATCTACAAGAAGAATTTTCCCTGAATTGACAAAAGACAAGACTACAGATTCATCGTATGGTCCGTATTGAGTATTATTTCTAATGATATAGAGCATCTGTATTTTCTAAAGAAATGATTTAAAAATAATTTCTTACTTACTTATCATTCAATTATTTACCAATTGTACAATAATTAACCTACCTCCGTCTTCTGTAGAGAGAAGAATTTTCTTTCCTTCAGTTAGTTCTACAAACTGACCGATTTCTATCTTCTTATCAAGATCTTTGTCATAAAGACTATTCAATCTTCTATTAATCAAGATCCATTTGCCATTATGGAAATGGAAATCCCCTACTGGCTTTTTATCCTCATCTTTTGTCTTTTCGTTAGGAGTGATGAATCGATTGACATGCCACATATAGAGGGTTTGTTTGTCATAGACCATCAACCTATAATTTTCTGGTTTGAAGACGCCTGCCTTGGGTGAATAATATAAGTTGAGGATAGGTAAAACGCCGTGAAACTCTGTGCCACAGAATGGGCATTTCGGTTTCAACTTGTTGTCAAAAACAAACCAATGTTCTTGGCACTTAGGGTTTTGACATGGTTGCACCAAATCCGTCGTCTTGATCAATGCCTCTTCCCATTCGTTAGCCGTTGGGCGTAAAGACGGATTGTGCAAGCCATCGATGAAAGCCCTATCAAACAACGCTTTAAGGTATGGGCCAGTTATTGTATAAGGCAATTTTGTCACATCTCCTTGAGGCAATTCGCTGGGAGCCAATTGATCTACTTTTGGACGGTTGCTTGTATCTGTAGGATGTTCGATGAACAAAGCCTTTGCACCCATTGTCAGCTCCTCATCTTTGGCAGGTTCCAAATCGTGTACCTTTCCTCCGCGCAAAGGATGACGATAGAGCAAATACATATAGATTAAAACAGCCAACGCATGGCGGTCAGTCGCAATGCTAGGCAATTTTTTATTGGGGTCGCTCAACGGCAATGCTCTAGTTTCCAATACCTCCGGTGCAATGAAATCAGGTGTGCCCACAACATCTGGCGGGTACTTACCAGGCACCACAAGTCCGTCAATATCAATGATAGAGGCTCTTCCAGTCTCCGGATCCACCAAAACGTTCTTGTAAGAAAGGTCTGAATGGGCCAAACCGGCAGAGTGTAAGCGTTTAACCGCTCTTGCAATCTGTATGCACATGTGATAGTGCGTCAGCCAAGTTCCCTTTTCTGATTCAGTGAGGAATTTGTTCCTCAATTTGGCAGAAGCGAACCATTTACCTTCCTTTTCCTTTCCTTGGAATTTTCCGCTACTGAAAAAGAAATGAGATTGATATGTTGGACAGACAATGCCTATTTTACCATTCCATTCAACCATTTTGGTTGGCCAGCAAAAGAGATTCTTCCAATATTCTCCACCCTCTTGATTGAAAATTCGCTCACGATAAATGCCTGTAATGTTTTGCAAACGATCTTTTGCATTTGCATCTTGCTTATCACGAAAGAAGCCTACAACATAGCTCTTGTCTGGACTGAAATAGACATCCTTCATGGCGCCTTGTCCCTTTATCTCGTCAACAAATTCAACTTTGGAACCGTCTGTCGCTGTCAGTTTTATAATCTGTGCCATATTTAGTATAAAATCGCAATTGTTCTATCGTCGTGGTTGCCTGAAGACCAAAAATCCAACCAACTCAATAGTTTTTCGTTTATCTGTTCGTTGTTATTTGAAAAATCAATCTCATGATTGAGGTTTTCCCATAGTTTGTCCCACATCTCCACTTTATTCAAATTCGCATCTGTTTCAAACATAGGGTCTGAAACTCCATCTGACATCAAGAATAGACTAGTAAAGTCCTCCACGATGGCAAATTTCAGACGTCCGTAGAGAGAAGCCGTGTCTGAAAAAATTTCTGGCATGGTCAAAAAACGAGTCTGTCCTGCATATTCACCGCCATCAGGAGTTCCCATTAGATTAATTCGATGGGAGCTCTTGTCGTAAATACAAATTGCACCATCACCAACCCAAAAAGAGGCGATGAACCATCCGAACTCAAACTTCTTGCAGATTGTTAGCAATAGTGTCGTGGCATAATCTTTTAGTTGTGCTCCTTTCAAAGTCGCTTCGTCCTTAATGGCACGATGTGCTTTAAAAGCCGCATTTCCAACTATATTCCAAAGGTTATCTCCGACATATTTTCTATTGGTTGGATTCTCCGCATCGTCATTATAGAATTTTATAAACTCCTCAAACATGGTAGAATCTTTCAAAGCCTCTTTGCAATGGTTGATGACCGTTTCGCAGGCAATTTGAGAGCCTTTTCGTGAGTATTTTGCAGACCCCGCCCCATCAGCCACAGCAGTTAAATACCACTTTGAGTCTGTATATTCAATCTTAAAGTCATCGTCTCTTGCTTTGCCCTCGTGTGCGTGCGAACGGCCACGCTGACTAGCTACAACAACATTCTTCTCATTCTCGACAGATAACAAGAACGATTCAGAATCAGGTTTGTAATACTCTATTTCAGAGGAAGTTGGAATATTTTTCCATAAAGATCGTGGGTCGGGATTCACTGCAATATGAAAAACTCTTTCCAATATGTTTTTTCCAGGAATCCAACCTCGATAATAGCACTTCATTTTTATATCAAAATCGCCTGCAATGGTCGGTGTTCCTTTTATCGTAAACGCATTAGCCGCTTCGTCTTTTAAAAATTGAAGACCGACATTTTCTAAACCTTCGAATTCGATTCTTTCAAACTCGTCATCATCAATGATGAACGATTGAGCGTATTCTTTATTGGTAGTTCCATTGGGGAACGATATATCAAGTGCATTCATTTTATCTTGGATTGAGGATTCCTTTTCTTGCCAATTTTGAGTGTAACTAACCCATAATTTTTCCACTGAGAAATTGATGAATTCTTCAAACATTTCCGGGGATATGCTTGTCCCGAATGAATTCAACTTCTCTTTTATTAGACAAGACATTTCTCTGTTTTGTATTTCTTTTTCCGAATTATTTTCGTCCATTCTTTCTTCGTTAATAGTTTAACATTGGCAGTTATAAAAATGAGGTGGGACTAATATACACTTTTCCTGGTCCTTTTACCTGTAGTAAACTTAGGCCTTCACCATGAAACATATTCGATATAGACCAATTGGCACTTATCTGGTTCTCGGAAACACCTTGCAATGCCAACAAATGGTTTTCATCCACCTCTATGCTTTCGTTATATGCTAAATCTATGGTTATTGGCGAACCGATACTATCTATAAATACAGTTGCCGAACCTTCGATTTTTTGAAGGAAGGAGACGCCACTCATTAATCCGTTAATCGAGATTCCAAGTCCTAGTTCGACTTTGTTAGTGGCTGCAATATATGCCCCTCTCCTACACAAGAAACGTTCACCATTCAACTTTATAGGCAATATGCCGGCTCTGCTGGCAAATGTCATTTTTTTAGTTTGAGTGGATTTATTTTCATACTCAATAATGAAAATGGATTCTCCCGACAACTTGGATTTGACAATTGAAGTCAAAGAAGAGCCGGTTGTCTGCAAACTTTTGTCTATGCCGCTTTCTAAATAGACCAAAGTTCCTTTTTCTGCATAAAACTTTTCTCCAGGTTCAAGCGTCACTTGGAGTGTTCGAAATTCGTATCCAGTTAATTTACATTCCATTATTGTTCTATTCGTATATTCAGTTATTCTTTAAATGACAATATTAACTTCTTCTGGCGGAGGAGGTAAGACTAAGTCTTCCACGGCTCCTATGCTTTTGTTGCCGACTCCTATAGAATCTGAAACCCATTTGAAAAATTGCTTGAATGTTGTACTGTCTGCCGTATCCAAAGAGAATACCTGATTAGTCAGCATTTTTAGTGGATCTGTTTGAGCATGCATACCAGCTGCACAAGCTACAATACTTGCAAAGTGACGTTTCTTCACCTCTGGAATCATGCTATTATACAATTGAATATCAGAAGGTTTTCCGTCTGTCATCAAGAATAACAAAGGCATCCAATCTCCTTTCTGTTGGGTGGAACTGAGTTTCACCTCTTTATCAACCACAGAACATAGCAATTCTAATGCCGCTCCCGTATGAGTTGGACCGGAGTCAGGCGTTGTTATTGTTGGCAACTGAAACTCTCCTATTTGCGTCAAAGGATTCAATTGTTTAACCTCTCGGTCGTAGGTGATGATACTCAACCACACCGTTTCCAAAGCATACGGATCTTGACGAAGAGATGCCAGCATAGCTTCCAAACCGACTTTTACAGATTCTATCGGCTCTCCTTTCATCGATCCTGATGTATCTATCAATAAATAAACTGGTAATCTGCGCATATTCTATTCTCCCCTTTTAAAAATGCGGACAGAGCTCCACAATTGAGAGAAACTCCATCCGCTTGTCTTTGTGAGATTAATCACTACACCACAATGTTTACTTCAGGTGGTGGAGGTGGCAACTCGCTCATGCTTGTCATTTCGGTTCCAGCATCCTCAACTTTCATGCTTCCTGCACTGACTGAGGCAGAAACCCATTTGAAGAATGACTTGATGGTTGCACTATCGGCTGTGTCCAATTGAACAACACACTCTGTAATCTTTTTAAGAGTTTCAGTGTTAGCTCCTTGGCCGGCAGCACAAGCCACTACCATTCCAAATTTGCGTTTCTTGAACTCTGCCAAACCTGCATTCAAATCGTCTGTTGGTTCGCCGTCGGTCATAATGAAAACCAAAGGTTTCCAATCGCCCTTCTTTTCCATGGTTGATTTGGTCACTTCCGCATCTACTCTATTGGCCAAAAGAGCAAGTGCTTCACCTAATGCAGTACAACCATTGGCTGTGATATTAGGTTGTTGGAAACTTGACAATTCCGTAAGCGGAGTAATCTGCTTTGCAGAACTATCGAAGGTAATGATGCTCAAAAACGCAGTTTCCAACGCGTAAGGATCTGTCCTTAATGTAGAGACCAAAACCTGCACACCATTCTTGACGGCCTCAATAGGCTCGCCATACATAGAACCTGATGTGTCTAACAAAATGTAAACTGGTAATCTCCTCATTTTCCTATAAATTATTTAGCGTAATTTTTTAAGATTCTGTCTATTGTGTAGCAGAGATTTTGATCTTTGTAAGCATCGCCAATTGCAGCGAACTTCCACTCCCCATTGTGACGGTACAACTTACCCATAATTAGAGCAGTTGCTCCTTTGTATTGAGGATGAGATGAAACATCATATTTGGCAAAAACATCTTTCACCTTCGATGGAGTTCCTTCAAACATGCGGATGTATGCGTATGGAATTTCCGAAAAGTCCTCTTTCCCACAGTTATTGAGGAAGAAGAAGATTTGTTGGACATTCGGATCAACCTTGTTCAAATTAACTGTAATAATCTCATTGTCAAGTTCATCGTTACTGCCACTATCTCCCTTCAAATCATCACCGGAATGATGGAATGCGCCATCAGATGAATCTACCTTTCCTGGTTTCCTACCGAATTTGCTTAAAAAATCCGTTCTGTAAAGAGGCGAATAAATGTGGTCGTATAAATTGCCGTCGGCATCAATCATGATGCAACTCAAGTCCAAATCGACATCCGTTACATTTTTCATCAAGCCGAAAAATGATCTGTTTTCTATACCTCCCCAATTACAACCAACACAAAACTCTGTTAGTTTTGAACCATTTGACTTCTCCAAATTGATTCTTTGTCCTTTTTCCAATCGTATAGCCATAATCGTATCAATTATATTTTGTCAAATAACCTTCCAATCCTTGCTTGTCGCCAACACCTGCGGCTTCAAACTTCCAAACTCCATTCTTTTTATAAATACGGCCGAATTCGACAGAAGTTTCGATGCTGAAATCCTCCTCCAATTCGTATTTCAAGATTTCCTCTTTTGTGTCTGTATTGTAGATACGAACAAAAGAGTTGTGAACTTGACCGAAGTTTTGCTTGCGTTCGGTAGCCTTGTGAATAGTAACAACAATACGGATGTCCTCTGCTCTGAAATCAATTTTGCTCAAATCGATAAGGATGCTTTCGTCATCGCCCTCTCCGTCACCCGTAAGGTTATCACCCGTGTGGACGACTGCTTCGTCGGGTGATTTCAAGTTGTTGTAAAAGACGAAATATTCGTCAGAGATCAATTTTTGGTTGCTTCCCAAGATAAAAACAGAAGCATCCAAGTCAAAATCATTACCTGACGCTGATTGGTTGACGTCCCAACCCAATCCGATGGTGAATTTCATAACCTCCAAATTCACCCTTTGTCCTTTCTCCAAATTAATCATATTTGCGTAATCTTATTTATCCAACATATTTGTCCACGAAAAATTGCAACCCACCCTTGTAGCCTATGCCAAGTGCTTCAAACTTCCAAATGCCACCTCTGCGGTATAGACGACCGAACTCGATAGCTGTTTCAATGGAGAAATCTTCGTCCAAATCGTATTTTGCAATTTCCTCGTTGTTTTCCAAGTTATAAATTCGGATATAAGAGTTGTGAACCTGTCCGAAGTTTTGTTTGCGGGCATCCGCTTCATGAATGGTGACGGTGAAAATGATTTCTTCGATGCGCGCATCCACCTTGCTCATATCAACAGTCAATGTTTCGCAATCTCCACCATCATCCGATCCTGTCAAGTCATCGCCTGATGATTGAACGGCTTCGTCTGGAGACACTTGATTGTTATAAAAAACGAAGAATTCGTCTAATGGCAATTTCTTGTTTGAACCAAGCATAAAAGCTGACGCATCCAAATCAAAATCAAATCCTGAACCTGGATTTGCTTGCCAACCTAATCCTACGCCCACTTTTGAAAGACCTACCTCAATTCTTTGTCCTTTTGATAAATTAATAGCCATATCTTTATTCTTTATATAGATGGTGCTTTATCATATACCACCTTAGGGTTATAAACATCGGGGTGAATTGCTAAGAATCACCTTATTTTCTTCATTTAGAGTTCGTTGGAATGTTTTGTTTAATCAAGGTATGAAGTATTCTTTTCTTTGACTAATTTCATGGTCAAATAGGAAAATCCAGTATTATTTCATTACAAAAAAAAACGTATTGCTTCATCTCTGTTTTAATCTTCAACTCGACAAATGTCCCATTGGCATTTGTTTATTTCCTCTGAAATTCTCTTGATGTAAACTTATAAAATAAATCTGAATATTAGAATGGTTTTAACTAATTTTATCAAATGATGATTTGAATATGGCAAACTAAATTCTTCTAAAGAACTTATCTATGATTAGGCACCATAATCAGATGCTTGTGTTTTAACAGTCACCAGTTATTCGTTCATAATCTTCTGCAAAATCAAACAATTCTTCCATCCTTCGGGAGTATTATTCCAAGACTTCAAGCATCCGCAGTCCACAAAACCTTCGTTCTTAAAAAGTTGAATGCTAGCGATGTTTCCTTCGTTTATATGACAATATAATTGATGAAGTTTCAAGATGGAAAATGCATAGTTACACAATAAAGAAAGAGCTTGCGTTGCATAGCCTTTTGATTGGTAGTTGGGATCTATTAGTATGCCTACCCCAGCGCGATTGTGATGAGGGTCAAAATCAAAGAGGTCGATGGTTCCGATAGATATGGACTCCTTTTTCAATTCCACCATTAGCCGGAGCTGCTTTGAGGTGTAAATGTCAACGCCTTGCTGTTCTTCGATGTATTGACGGAGGACAAAACGAGAATAGGGCGCAAGGCTGTTGCCTTCCGCCCAAAACAAATCCTCATTTTCCCAATTATATAGAGCCGAAAGATCTTCGGGTTCTAATGCTCTTAGGCGAATTTCATTGGTTTCAAGACACCCCATTTTATCTCAAACGGTCAAGGGAACGAACCAAATCTTCGTCTTTTTGTATTTTTTTGTTAGCCATCAATGCCAATACAATATTAACGATAGGGAATATCATGGTCATTTTGTATGACGTTGTGGTTATTTCAAATTTCTCGCCATTTATGAAAGCATAAACGAAAAACATCACACAGAAGCCAATCCATAACAATATATTTAGAATACACAATCTACTTTGTAAAATTCGATCTGTATAGCAGAATATAGCTCCGGCCGATAAAAGTGTGCACAATATTGCCAACACCAGCAAAGGCCATGTTGAATAGAGCAATTCTCCGTTTTGAGACACGCCCAACAGACCAAACTCGTATGTCCCGGCACTAGGGGTAAACAACTCCTCCAAAGGAAAGATAAACATACATATTGCTAAGATTGTAGATACCAATAAAAATATGGTTTGAATTCTTTGAATCATAATTTTATTTTTTAATGTGTTTTTATTCGACTTGTTATTTATACACGCAAAGATAACAAAATTTATGATGAGCACGCCACATTTCAATTCTATTGGATTCAGATTTTATTCAAAAGGATTAACATAGGCATTTGTTTTAACCTAAAAACGCAAAAAAAACTTCACTAAATACGCATAAAGGAGTTCTTTTGCTAACTATTTGTCATTATAACCGCAAAAGTCAAAAACTAATTGATACCATTATTCGTCAATATTTTGCTAATTGACATATTTTTAAACATACATCTTTGTATATACGCGGACTTTTTGTAATTTTGTGCGTCGATAATTATTAATTTAAGGATAAAAGAAATGAATCAAGTTTCAGCTCGTTTAGCAGCATTGTCGCCTTCTGCAACTCTTGCTATGTCACAAAAGAGTAGCGAATTGAAGGCTCAAGGTATTGATGTAATCAATCTTAGTGTCGGAGAACCAGATTTCAATACTCCAGACCACATTAAAGAAGCTGCAAAAAAAGCTATTGATAATAATTTTTCATTCTATTCACCAGTACCTGGCTACCCTGCTTTGCGTAAGGCAATCGCAGAAAAGCTAAAGAACGAGAACAACCTAGAGTACAAGCCAGAGCAAATCGTTTGCTCTAACGGTGCTAAGCAATCTGTATGTAATGTAATCCTTTGTCTTGTTGACAAAGACGACGAGGTTATCGTTCCTGCTCCTTATTGGGTAAGCTACATCGAGATGGTCAAATTGGCTGAGGGTAAGAATGTAATCGTAGAAGCAGGCTTGGATCAAAACTTCAAGATCACTCCTGCTCAATTGGAGGCTGCAATCACTCCTAAGACAAAGGCGTTGATTCTTTGCTCTCCTTCTAACCCAACTGGTAGCGTATATTCAAAAGAGGAACTTGCTGGTTTGGCAAAAGTAATCGCAAAACATCCAAACGTATTCGTTATCGCTGACGAAATCTACGAGCACATCAACTACGTTGGTAAGCACGAGAGCATCGCTCAATTTGACGAAATCAAGGATCGTGTAGTCATCATCAATGGTGTTTCCAAGGGTTATGCCATGACAGGTTGGCGTTTGGGATGGATCGCTGCTCCAGAATGGATTGCTAAAGCTTGCAACAAATTGCAAGGTCAATATACCTCAGGTCCATCATCTATCACGCAAAAGGCTTGTGAGGCTGCTTATATGGGCGATCAAACTTGCGTAGAGACAATGCGCCAAGCGTTCCAACGCAGACGTGATCTTGTCGTAAAGAAAGCCAAAGAGATTTCTGGTTTCAAAATTACGATTCCTGATGGTGCTTTCTATCTTTTCCCAGAGTGTAGTTCATACTTCGGAAAAAAGACTGCAAAAGGTCAAACTATCAACAATTCGTCAGACCTTGCTCTTTATCTTTTGGAAGAGGGTCATGTTGCTTGTGTAGGTGGTGACTCTTTCGGTTCTCCTAACTGCATTCGTATGTCATACGCAACTTCAGACGAGAAGTTGGTGGAGGCATTCGACCGCATGAAGAAAGCCCTTGATGCTTTGAAATAATAAAACGAAAGCTTAGATAGAAAAGCGGGAATGTGATTTTTTCATATTCTCGCTTTTTTTCTTACAACAACAAAAAAAGGGCGAATGAAAATCCGCCCTCAATTAATCTCCTACTTGATGATTTTAAGCCATAAGTGGCAATTTGTTTTGATTAAGCAACTTAATTGCGGAAATCAAATCTTTGGTTCTAGTTCTATATACGTCGATACCACTACCCCTCAAATTAAGATCATGCTCATCTTCTAGCAAAACCACACTTTCAACGCCCATCTTTTTGATAGCACAAGAAAGATTTGGTTTAGCGTTTGATGACAATTCGGAGTTTGACGTCCATTGAATTTGATGAGTTAGCGTATCATATACGCATACGAAATTTTTTGCATTGATGTCGTCCGCAATTGTAAATTTGCGCTCGTCATCGTTTTGAACGGGAAATAAAACCTTCATGGAAACTTATAAATTATACATTTAGACTTATTTGTGGATTTTCTCCACATATACGAATATCATCAATAAGTGTGCCAAAAACAAGGAAAAACCTATATTCCAAACAAAAAAAAAGGCGAGGGTACGTTCAAACACACCCTCGCCTTTCCGATTTATAGAGTCTTACTTCTATTATTTGCCTACTTTTCCGCAAAGAGCATCAAAAGCTTTTGACAAACCATCGATATTCTTACCACCAGCTTGAGCAAAGAATGGTTGGCCACCGCCACCACCTTGAATCTCCTTCGCAGCCTCACGCACCATTTGTGTTGCATTCTTACCAGCTTCCACCATAGAATCAGATAGAGCAACAGTCAATGTAGGCTTGTTGTCAATAGATGTTGCTGCGACAAATGCCATATCCTCCTTTACAACATTACGAATTTGGAAAGCAATAGACTTAACCATATCAGGAGCATAATTTCCTTGCAATACAATCAGCTTAACGCCACCCTTGTCTTCTGCTTTCGCAATCAAAGCATCCTTCATTTGAGCCACCTTCTCTTGCATGTGAGCTTCTGCTGCCTTCTTCAACTCTGCATTTTCATCCATAGCCTTCTTGATAGCTTGAACCAAATTAGGCGTATTGTTGAAGATGTTTTTCAAGTCACGAACCATGTCTTGCAACTCATCCATAGATTCCTCTACCTTAGCGGCAGAGATAGCCTCGATACGACGAACACCTGCAGCCACTGAACTTTCAGAGATGATACGAATCATACCAATCTCACCCGTTGACTTAACATGCGTACCTCCACAAAGCTCCATGGAAGGGCCATATTTAATCATACGAACCGTATCGCCGTATTTTTCGCCAAACAATGCGATGGCGCCCATTTCGCGAGCCTTGTCGATAGGAAGATCACGGAACTCCTCCAATTGGATGTTCTGGCGGACCATTTCGTTAGCCAACTTCTCTGCTTGACGAAGTTCTTCGTCTGTTACCTTTTGGAAGTGAGAAAAGTCGAAACGCAAAGAGTCTGCAGAGACCAAAGAACCTTTTTGCTCAACGTGAGTACCAAGAACTTGACGCAAAGCATAGTCCAAAATGTGAGTTGCCGTGTGGTTGCAAGCCGTTTGTTGACGCTTCTTCAAGTCAATTACTGCACGGAAAGAAGACGAAAGGTCTGCCGGCATCTTCTTCATCAAATGCACAGTCAAATTATTCTCCTTCTTGGTGTCAATAACCTCATATTTAACGCCATCAGCCTCAATATAACCAGAATCGCCCATCTGACCACCCATTTCAGCATAGAATGGAGTTTTGTCAAATACCACTTGGAACAACTCTGTATTCTTTTGTTTAATCTTACGGTAGCGCAAGATATCGATGTCTGCCTCAAAGAAATCGTAGCCGATGAATTCAGACTCACCCTCCTTCAATGTCACCCAGTCGCCAGTCTCGACAGAAGCGGCGTTACGAGCGCGCTCCTTTTGCTTTTGCATCTCAACGTTGAACTCCTCCTCGTTGATAGTCATGCCATTCTCGCGGAGAATCAACTCTGTCAAATCAAGAGGGAAACCGAAAGTGTCATACAAAGTAAATCCGTCAACACCAGAAATTTGAGTCTTTCCAGCAGCCTTTGTATCAGCCATCATCTTGTCCAACAAGCGAATACCCGTCTCCAAAGTTCTCAAGAAAGAGTCTTCCTCTTCCTTTATCACCTTAACAACAAGTTCTTGTTGAGCCTTTAACTCCGGATAAGCCTCACCCATGCTATCAATCAAGGCTGGGAGCAACTTATAAAGGAACGCTTGCTTCTGTCCAAGGAATGTATAACCATAACGGACGGCACGACGAAGAATTCTTCTAATAACATAACCAGCCTTAGCATTAGAAGGCAATTGGCCATCGGTAATAGAGAATGAAATCGTACGGATGTGGTCTGCGATTACACGCATCGCGATGTCGGTCTCTTTAGACTTGCCATATTCGCATCCGCAGATTTTACCGATCTCTTTCAAGATTGGTTGGAAAACGTCTGTGTCATAGTTTGACTGCTTGCCTTGAAGAGCCATACAAAGGCGCTCGAATCCCATACCTGTGTCCACGTGCTTCGCAGGAAGTGGCTCCAAAGAACCGTCAGCCTTACGGTTGAACTGCATAAAGACGTTGTTCCAAATTTCAATCACTTGAGGATGATCGTGGTTTACGAGCGTAAGACCGTCAATCTTTTTGCGCTCCTCGTCAGAGCGAAGGTCGATGTGAATCTCAGAACAAGGTCCGCAAGGTCCTGTATCGCCCATCTCCCAGAAGTTATCATGTTTGTTACCATTGATGATACGATCTTTTGGAAGGAATTGTGCCCAGATTTCTGCAGCCTCCTCGTCTCTTGCAAGGCCTTCCTCTGCGCTACCCTCAAATACCGTAGCATACAATCTGTTTGGATCTATCTTCAAAACATCCACCAAATATTCCCAGGCCCATGCGATTGCCTCTTTCTTGAAGTAGTCGCCGAACGACCAGTTTCCGAGCATCTCGAACATTGTATGGTGATATGTGTCATGTCCAACCTCCTCCAAGTCATTATGCTTACCGCTTACACGCAAACACTTTTGAGAGTTCGCGACACGAGGGTACTTACGAGGAGAGTTACCAAGGAAGATGTCCTTGAACTGGTTCATACCCGCATTGGTGAACATTAGCGTCGGGTCGTTTTTTACGACCATAGGAGCCGAAGGAACGATTGTGTGTCCTTTCGAAGCGAAGAAATCAGTAAACGATTTGCGAATTTCCTTTGCTGTCAACATGATTATTTGTTATTTATTTTTTTCTTCCAAAATCACTTTCGGAATCTAACATTAACTATTTTGAATGAGCGGAAAATATCCGCCATATCATCTTGCAAAATTAAAAGAAATATGTCTCATTTGAAAAAATCGCATAACTTTTTTAAAGACAAATCTTTTATATTTTCCAGCATATTTTTTCCATAGGCACAACTAAGGTTAAATTAAGCAAACTATACCTCTATTATAAAATTAATACTTAAATTTGTAAGATTATATTCCCAAAAAGGAATGGATTTTGCAACAAGTATGTTTGTCACTATATAATTATTAAGACGTAGAGAATGGCAAAAAAGGAAAAATTTCAATATAACCCAATTACGCTTACTTTTGAGCGTATTGACAATACTATTAAGCACAAACTCAAAAAGCTGAGTTACCACCTGCTTTCCAGTTCCTTGACCGGTTTAGCTCTATTCGTTGCGTTCGTTTTGATTTTCCCGTCGCCTCGAGAAAGAATACTTAGTACGGAGCGTGCTCAATTGGAAACTCAGTACGAATTGATGAACAAACAGTTGGATGAAATTCAGGAGGTTTTGACAGATATACAACAAAGAGATGACAATTTGTATCGAGTTGTTGTTCAAGCCGACCCCATCCCTACCGATATCCGAACAAGAATTGGTGATAATTCCAAGTACGAGGATTTTCACAAAAAGACCAATTCCGAACTTGCTGTTACTACTACTAAAAAAATGGATGCCATTCGCAGGCAACTCTATGTCCAGACAAATTCTTTTGATGAAATTGTAAATTTGGCCAAAAACAAGGAGGAGATGCTGCTTTGCACTCCTTCTATCCAACCCATTCTTAACAAGGACTTGAATAGAATGGCATCTGGCTATGGCATTCGTATCGACCCAATTTACAAAACTCCTAAATTTCACCAAGGAATGGACTTCTCTGGTGATCGGGGAACTGAAATTTATGCCACAGCCAAAGGCGTAATCGAATTTAGGGGGTGGAAGCAAGGTTATGGTAATTGTATCATTATCGACCATGGTTTTGGGTACAAGACACTTTATGCACACATGGACGACTTCAAAGCCAAGCAAGGAGCGAAGGTTAACCGTGGCGACGTCATCGGATTTATGGGAAGCACGGGAAAGTCAACCGGAAACCACGTTCATTACGAAGTGCATTATAAGGGTAAGGTTACAGACCCTCGAAATTACTACTTTATGGATTTGAATCCTGAAGAGTATGATAAAATGGTGCAACTCTCATCCAACTACGGAAACGTATTCGACTGATCATGGCAAAAAAAATGTATTACAAAATTGGGGAAGTTGCCGAAATCTTAGATGTTCCTCAATCGACTTTGCGTTATTGGGAAAAGGAGTTTACGCAAGCCGTTCCCAAAAAGAATTCAGCAGGAACGCGTTACTATACGGAAGAGAATATAAACGACCTTCGTCTTATTAAGCATCTGCTTAAAGATAAATCTCTGACAATAGAAGGTGCTCGCCTAAAAATGAAAGAGAACAAATCGGGAGCCTCTCATAATTACGAAATAATAGAAAAATTAAAAGGCATCAAGGAAGAACTCCTTCAGATGAGAGGAAGTTTCGATGTCATTATAAAAGATGCCGAGGAGGCATAACCAACATTACTTCAAGCAATGCCAACATTCGTAGATTTATTAGAATATATAGGAACATTCGCCTTTGCCATTAGTGGAATTCGATTAGCTTGTCAAAAGGATTTCGACATATTCGGTGCTTATGTAGTTGGGTTGGCAACAGCCATTGGTGGAGGAACAATACGTGACTTATTGTTAGGCACTACCCCATTTTGGATGTTGCAATCCAGTTACATGATATGGTCAGGCATTGCTTTGTTGTTCGTCTATCTATTTCGCAAACACCTCATAAAATTAAACAATACATTTTTCATATTCGACACGATAGGTTTGGCCCTATTTACCGTTGTTGGTATAGAGAAGACACTCAACATGAGTGAAGATTATCCGTTTTGGGTGGCAATTATCATGGGTACTATCACAGGTGCAGCCGGCGGTGTGATACGTGATATTTTCATCAATGAAATACCTTTGATTTTCAGAAAAGAGATCTACGCACTTGCTTGCATTATTGGTGGAGTCACCTATTACATTAGTCAATTGCTATTCGACAATCTTATCGTTGTACAAATCATCAGCTCGGCAAGCATCTTCCTAACCAGGGTGATTGCAGTGAAATACGAGATCGGACTTCCCCACATCAAGGGGGAGGAGCACGAATAATTCGTCATATATTCATTATAACATATTGACAATCTGTAATTTGCAGATTGAAGAATAATTCATACTATTTTTTTTGCGTATTCCTTCAACATTATTTTAATTTGCCGTGGAAGAGATAAAAAACCAAATACATTATATTGTATTACTTAAATTTAAAGTAGAATGGAAAACAAAAAAATCCATTTGCGTCGAAACCTTTGGCTTGGCGCATTCATGCTTTCATCACTGCTAACGACTGGCAACGCTTGGGCAGCAGATCCATGCTCCCAGACCACGCCATTAAGCGGTGGTACAACAATCAACAATCAAAACAAAACAGGAAAGACTTCCACAGGTTATGATTATGAAATCTGGCGTGATGGAAACGGAGGTTCCTTGACCTTGTACCCCAAGGACGCTTGCTTTAAAGCCGAATGGAACAACGCAGGAGACTATTTGGGTCGTGTAGGTAAAACATTCAACAAGCCAGCTTGGAACAATTTGGGTGGCGATCTTATTGCTAACTATGCATATAAGAAGAGCGGTAATGATGGAGGAACCTATTCATACATAGGTATCTACGGTTGGATGGATAATCCACAAATCGAATATTATATCGTTGACGACTGGTTGCACGACCGTGGTAATCCGGGTGGTTCATACATAGGATCCAATATGGGCACCATCGTGGTTGATGGTGACGAATATGTAGTTTGGTCTGGTACTCGTACGGGTGCGTCCAAGTGGGGAAACTCTACATTTACACAAATATTTAGTATCCGTAAGACTCGCCGTCAATGCGGTACTATCAATGTTTCTGAGCACTTCAGACAATGGAACAAGTTAGGTTTGAAACTTGGACAAATCATGGAGTCTCAAATTTTGGCAGAGGCCGGTGGCGGTTCTGGTTATGTAGATTTCACCTGTGCCACTATTGAAATTGGCAAGGCAGATGCCGGTTCAAATGACAACGGTGGCAAAGAGCAATCAACCACAGACCCATGCGAGAAGACTTCCAAATATTCCGGTGGAACACTTGTTTCTACAAACGGAATCAAGGACATCGGCAATGGTTACAACTACGAATTGTGGAGAGAGCGTGAAGGTCAAGGTTACATGAACGTATTCGGAGGTGATGCAGATTGTGCATTCAAGGCCCATTGGGAAAACTCGGGCGACTATTTGGCTCGTGTTGGCTACTACGATGGCCCTGCCACAAAGAAATACACTGAATTGGGCGAAATCACTGCTGATTACAACTATACTAAGTCAGGTAATGCTGGAGATTATTCATACATCGGTGTGTATGGTTGGACAAAATCTCCAATGATTGAGTATTACATCGTAGATGACTCGTACAATGGAATGGGAAAACCTTATGGATCAGAGCCAATCGCTCAATATTCTCTTGACGGAGCAACTTACACGTTGTATAAGGGTATGCGCTACAATGCAGCTAACATTACAGGCACAAACACAGACTTCCCTCAAATCTTTGCAGTGCGTTCTTCAGCTCGTACATGTGGACACATCTCTGTAAGCGAGCACTTTAAGAACTGGGAAAAGAACGGCATCCAACTTGGTGGAATTTATGATTGTAAGATCGTTTGCGAAGCAGGTGGCGGAAATGGTACAATCGAATATACGTATGCTACAATGTCTTGGGACGGCAAAGGAGGTGGTTCATTAACCCCATCTGAGCCATCTGAGCCAGAAGGTCCATACAAGGAAATCATTTCTATCCCTGGAAAAATCGAGGCAGAGGACTACGACAAGGGCGGAAATGGATTCGGTTATTACGACACAGACAACAAAAACGAAACAGGCAAATATCGTAATGATGGTGTGGATATCGAGGCTGGAGGCACAGGCTATGCAATCGGTCACACCACAACGGATGAATGGTTAAAATATACCATTAAGGTAGAGAAAGATGGCAAGTATGACATCTATGCAAATGCATCTAATGGTTCAACTGACATTGAGTTTAATCTTGAATTGGACGGCAAGTCATTGTGTACTTTGTCTGGCAGCGGAAACGGCGGCAATGATTGGGACACGTACAAACTCATTTCCAAGAAGTCTGTAACGCTTACAGCTGGCGAGCACACATTGAAGGTTAAGTACGGAACGATGTATTGTAACTTGGATTACATCGAAATTGTCCCTGAAGGAGAAGGTGGCGGTATTGACAATCCAGAAACTCCAGAAACTCCAGAGACTCCAGGAACTACTGCTTCAGGCTCATTCTTCGATGAAAACGGCGCTTATTTCGGTCCTGAATGCGAGAGCGACGGCACACAAAAGAGCGGAGCTTTCTACACAGGTGTTTACCCTTCTCCATTCAAGACTTACTTGGGCAAGAGCGACGAGGAGATTCAAGGCAAGTTGGATAAACTTTGGAACCACTACTTCAAAGGTGACAACGACAGCAAGGTTTATTACGAGAATGGCAACGAGGCTTACATCAAGGACATCAACAACAACGATGTTCGTTCAGAGGGTCAGTCTTATGGTATGATGATCTGTGTTCAGACCAACCACAAGACAGAATTCGACAAACTTTGGAAGTTTGCTAAGAGCCACATGCTCCACACTTCCGGACAATGGGAAGGATACTTCAAGTGGAAGTGTAACCCAGACGGTTCTGCTCAAGATGCCAACTGTGCTCCTGACGGTGAGATGTACTTTGTAACTTCACTTTTGTTGGCTGCCAACCGTTGGAACGACAAGTCGTATGCTGACGATGCCAACTACTGCTTGCAAAGATTCTGGAAGAACGGCAACGGTTCTTTGTTCAACGAGAGCTATAAGATCATCACGTTCCAACCATATAACTGCTCTAACTTCGGAGATCCATCTTACGACCTCCCTGCATTCATCGAGTTGTTCGCAAGATGGTCTAAGTCTAACAACTCTAAGTGGGAAGGTTGCTTGGCTCCTACCCGCGGTCACTTGAAGGCATCTTGCCACTCTTCATCAGGTTTGTTCGCCGACTATTCTGAGTTCAACGGTCAACCAACCACTGGTGGTTTCAGTTCCAACTCCAACAAGTACATGTATGACGCTATGCGTTGTGCGATGAACGTAGGTATGGACTACTACTTGTTCGGTGCAGACAAGAGCACACAAAAGGACATGATGACTCGTTTGATCAACCACTTCGAAAAGGACGGTTACTCTCATGCTCGTTTCAACTGGGATGGTTCAGGGGCTTCTGAGTCTTACACCCTTGGTGAGTGTGGTGCCAACGCTGTAGGTTGCTTCGCATTGATGGACGACCCTGCAAACGACAGCAAGATTAAGACCAACTTGAAGAAGGCTTGGGACGGACAATTGATGACCGGTCAATATCGCTACTACGATGGTTTGGTTCACTACTTGTCAATGCTCCACTTGTGCGGAAGCTTCAAGATTTACAAGCCAGCTCCATCTATCGAGGAGAAGACAGTTGAGGGAGGCAATTCCGTTATTTTCCAAGGTGTAGAATACACGGAAGACACAAACATCACAGCGTTTGAAGATTGTCAATTGTACAATGTAAACATCAAAGTTAATATCGACATCGATATTAGTGCAAACGACGATGTTCAAATTTCAGAAGAGGTTTCCCTCTACCCTAACCCTGCATCAGGCGAATTCTCTATCAAGAGCAACAAGTCAATCAAGTCTATTGCATTGACAAACATGATGGGACAAGAGGTTTACACTCATGCAGGTGCAGACAACATTCAAATCAGCCTTCCTGCTGGATCTTACATGGTGAAGGTAATCATGGAGAACGGTGACAGCAAGATGCTTAAGTTGTTGGTTAAGTAAATTACATACACTTCTATAAAAAAGGCAACTCAAACGGGTTGCCTTTTTTTGTTTCTTTCCATGCTGCTTTCCTGCTTTTGAATGGCATGGCATTTCCTATTATCACATAGTTGCTCATTTGGAAAAGAAAGAAGATGGTTTATCAATATAAAATCAAAACATTTTGACTATCTTTGTATTAGAAAGATGAGCGATCTATTTGCTTCTAATAGAATTTTAAATTAAATATACAATCATGACAAAAGAAGGATTATTGAATTCTGTCATTTCTAAGACAGGTCTAAGTTCAGCCGACAGCAAAAAGGCTTTGCAAGCAGTTATTGAGTCAATTACAGACGAATTAAAGAGAGGTGGAAGTGTGCAACTTATCGGTTTTGGCACATTTAGTGTTGATGAGCGTGCTGCACGCGAAGGAAGAAACCCTGCAACAGGAGAAAAAATGCAGATTCCAGCAAAGAAGGTTGCAAAATGGAAGCCATCAAAAGGTTTGATTGACTAAACACAATTCAGTCAGCATAAAAAAAGGAGGCCGTTTGAGAGGGCACTGAAAAACTTATTTGCAGATAAAAATCGCACTTGTGTATTGCACAAGTGCGATTTTTTTCGTATATTAATACTGT